>NZ_DALYZR010000005.1:0-116136 GCF_031983925.1 Bacillus sp. (in: firmicutes)
AACTTGTGTAAATTTGATTGAATTGTATAGATTTAGTTAAGTTTATCGTATCGGAAAGTGTTTTTGACGAGTTATTAAATGCAAAAGAAGAAGTCTTTTGCATTTACCTTTTAAATAGACTAGATAATACATTTAGGAATGAAAATTTGTAAATATATGGTATAATTCTATTAAAAGGTGAAAGGAGCTTCTAACATGTGGTTCACTTCGGCAATCGCGCCTGTTCTAATAGTCGGGGGAATTGTAGTATTTGTAATAAAAAGATTGGAACATAAATATAAGCACGGCAAATTGGGTAAGAAAAAATCAAATGAGGCTCAAATTTTATTAGACAGTTTAATACCAATAGGAATGTTTATTGGTTGTATGATTGGCTTGATTTTCGGCATGTTTTTCCCGGACTTCTCCCTGCTTTCAGTTAGTTTAGGGGCCGGAATAGGCTATTTATTTGGTTATTTCGCCTATGAAATTTATAGTAAGACAGGAAATAACTTTTCCTAATTCAAAAAGAATAAATAGGACAGTACATAGTCGTCATATCCAATATGTACTGTCCTTTATTTTGGCATCAACGTAATCACCTTACGTTCCACATCCTATACACCTTTTTGATTGATTTTCCTCTCCTCCCTCTTTCGTATATCCGCTTTTTTATTTTCACTAGATCTATATCCATAGTAAAGTAAAGCACATGTAATAACTGAACCTACAATGTAGCCTAAAAAACACCCTAACCAAAACATAATGTAATTGCCTCCAATCCTTTATAAAGTAAAACTTTAATCAGCTCTCACCAATCGGACGTTTACGGACAGTTGATCTCCCACCTAACTTCTTTGCTCCAATTGAAATTTTGAGGTGGGAGTTTTACTGTCCGTTAGCGCGGGATAAATTTTATGTACTATAACTCTTTACATGCTTAATCGTTTATTTCTATAAACTATACACTCTCTAAGGCTATTCATACCATTATTTCTCTTCTTACCTCAAATGACAATTTTATTATTTGTCATAAAGTTAATATTTTTCCATATTATTACTTTTCCCTTTGAAAGTAATATACTACATTTGAAATAAGCAGGCTAGTATATTGGCTCTTCTCCCTCTTACCTTTAGTTATGAACAAAAAAATCCCCTTAAAGCATAAGCTTTAAGGGGTGAGCCTGTTTTTTTATTTACTTATATACGTACAGCTGTACCACTTACAGCGACCATTAACATTCCATCACGAACTACTTCGTAATCTACGTCAATACCAACGATAGCGTTCGCGCCTTTTTGTTTTGCAAGTTCTTTCATTTCATCCATTGCGATATCACGAGCTTCTTTTAGTTTGCTTTCGTAAGAACCAGCACGACCACCGACAACATCACGAACAGAAGCGAATAAATCGCGGACAATATTTGCACCCATAATAGCTTCACCATTTACAATATCGATATACTCAATAATTTCTTTACCTTGAATTCCAGACGTTGTTGTTACAATCATGACTGACACGCTCCTAATAATTTGTAGTTTGAATAAGCTTTCTTATGTCTTTATTATGACATGGAACAAACAATGAATCTATTGAATTACCTTACAGGAATGTGACAGTTTTGTAAGAATACAGCGACTATTTTGTTTAATAAAGCGCTTTAACATTAGGATACATAAACGATTCCCTATTTTCTTTCCAGTCGCGTTCTACTTCTTTAAAAGTCGGTCGTCCTAATTCTCCCTTGTTTCCCTGTTTACGAAACCATTTCTTCACATACTTCTCTCCATTTTTATTTTGTACTGTACAAAGGAAGCTATTACTACTATCCTTTAATATTTTTACAATCACGACAAGACACCCCTTCTCTCTTAAACTTGATCTTTTACTATAAGCCCTTCCTCTCTTATAGTCATACGACTCCTCGGTCGCGCCAAAGTTGTAAGATCAAAAAACGATATTCACTTTGCTTATTTAAAGAAATCAGAGTTATACGCATTGTGCTTATCAAATATTTTATAGATTTCTAACTTATCATCTAATTTTGCATCTACTAAAATTAATATATTGCCATCGTAAATGTATTCTTCATACTTTTTAGCATGGTCTTCAGGGATTCCTAAGCCGATAAATGCGCCTATTAAACTTCCAGCTCCTCCGCCAATACCGGCTCCTCCAATAGCTGCTGCGATAGGTCCCGCTGCTACAATTGGGCCCAGTCCAGATACGGCAAGTACACCAAGACCTGTTAATAAACCTCCGAGTCCTCCTGCTACTCCTCCTGCTACAAGCCCTGTCGCTGAAAAGATATCTGCTTTATGTGCAGTTTCATGATTCACTTTCTCACCTGATTTTTCTTCCAGATGTTCAATTTCCTTTTGATCTTTCGCAATAGCTGAAATGTTATCTGCCGAGTATCCTTTTTCCTTTAATTCATTAATAACGAGTGCCGCATCATCAATTGTTTGAAAAACACCTACTATTTTTCTATCCACATTCATAACTATTAACCTCCTAAAGTTTTATATAATATATCTTTATTACTCTTCGTTTTTATATACACTAATTTTTTTATTCACATATCCATTCACAAAAAACGCCAATAATAAAAGGATTACAAGAGAACTACTTAACAAGTAAATGAAATCAAATGTAATATCCGTTATCATTTTATCCATATGTAACAGTCTCCTTTTTATTTAAAGTAAAAGTATAAAACCTTACAATTCATCTTCGGTCAATCTCTTTGTAGTATATGTATACCCTCCATAACTCTTTCTAAACGTAAAAAACTATAATTATATTTTTTAAATTTTATAGGTTTAACATTTTTTTAAACGGGTATGTTTATATTGTTATGCTTATTATATGGAAAGGAATATTACGATGAATGCCATTCACTCTACTACTATTCTTTATAATGAAACACCTACAATAACGCAGATTCATCATTTTTATGCTGTAATGACAACATTTCAAACGAATGTATTTATAAGTAAACACGGAACACTTACTGCTATTAAAAATTTAAGCACATTAGTATCATTTTTCCTTACTGTAAAAAAGAGAGAGCTTGTATTATTTATCTTTGAAGGAATAGATGCAAAAAAAGCTTTAAGAACACTCTTTCCTTCTTAAAAGTTTTGTTATCCCCCTATTCCCTCAATTGTTACTTTTCATATATCGTTTTATACTTCAAAATGATTTCTTCTATTCAAAACGAGACCCCCTAATACAATAGGGGGATTTCTAGTTTGGCCCTATGAAAACTGATATAATATATATTACGTTTTTCATTCTTTAAAATAGAAAACTTTTAATAACCTTGAAGGTAGGAATTTTTAATGAAATCGGAAACAAAATTTAGTATTCGCTACAAAATTATGGCTGGTTATTTAGTTATCATTTTGTTCTTACTTATTTCTTTCATTATGCTAAACAATGAGATTTCCAATTTACAAAAATCTCGTAATTTTATTATTGATCACGATTTTAAAGTTCTTAATTTAACGAATCAAGTGGAGAAAGAATTGCTAACAATTGAAAATAAAGCGAAGGGCTTTATCACTTCTAATAACGCGAATTATCTGCAATCTCTTAACTCTGCCGAAAAAGATTATGAAAAACATTACCATGATCTTTTTTCTTTATTAGAAGATAACCCATCTCAGCAAGAAAAATTAAAACAGATTAACGGAAATATTACTAATTGGATAAATAAAGAAATTCACCCGTTAATTGCAAACCATAATAGTAATAACATACAAGAAATCGACACTACCGAAATTCAATCATTGCAATCACAGCTAACTGACTTCCGTAGCACTGAGGAGCAATTAACGAAAAAAAGAGCTACACAATTAGATACTGAAAATAATAAATTAGAGATTTGGTTATACAGTTTATTGTTCTTACTTTCTTGTATTTCTATTATCGTTTCACTCTATATTTCGAATTCCATTACAAAAACGATTAAAAATGTAATTCAAGCTATTAAATCCATTTCTTCTAAAGAAAAAATTACGGAAAGAATTCATGTAAATACACATGACGAAATAAAAGATCTTGCTCATACAACAAATCACCTACTGGACGAAATATCGAAAAGAGAGTGGTTACAAACAGAGCTTGCAGAATTAATTTTAATGTATCAAGGTGTATCTTCTATTGAAGTGTTAGGCAACAAAATTTTGAGTGGCATTATACAAAAAACGCAAACTTCTTGCGGTGCATTTTATGTACGTGAAGAAGTTGAAGAAACTGTCTACTATGTGAAGAAAGCTTCTTTCGCTGAGCAAGGTGCTGATATTGGAAAACAATCTATTAAAATGGGTGAAGGTTTCATTGGACAGTCTGCTTTAGAAAAGAAAAGTTTTATTCTGAGGGACATACCTGAAGAGTTTCGTTACGTTACTACTGGATTATTAGAAATACGTCCTAAAAATATACTAGTCATCCCTGTCTTATTTGAAGATGAAGTAATTGCAGTAATGGAGTTAGTAAGTGTAACTGAGATTTCAGACTTACATCAAGATTTCATTCAACAAACTGTTGATAATCTAGGTTTAACAATCCATAGTATTATGGGACGTATGCGAATTCAAACCCTTTTACATGAATCACAAGCAATGACAGAAGAGTTACAAGTTCAATCAGAAGAATTGCAAACGCAAGCGGAAGAACTACAAATGCAAGCCGAAGAATTACGAACAACGAATGAACAATTAGAATCTAGAACGGAAGAGGCCGAACAAAAGACAGCTGACTTACAAATTACGAAATTAGAATTAGAAGAAAAAGCAAGCGAGTTGTTACGTAGCTCAAAATATAAATCAGAATTTCTAGCAAATATGTCACATGAATTACGCACACCATTAAATAGTATTTTACTATTATCTGAAATGTTAAAAGAAAATCATGACAATCATCTATCCGATGATGAAATTGAATTGGCAACCGTTATTCATTCATCAGGAAAAGATTTGCTTACTTTAATTAATGACATACTAGATTTATCGAAAGTAGAAGCCGGAAAACTAGATGTCATTTTTGAAGCAACGAACATAAGTGATATGGCAGCAAGTATGCAGCAAAACTTCTTACATATCGCTGCACAAAAAAATGTAGAATTTACTGTTGAAGACAGTGACACCATTCCTAATCTGTTTTATACAGATGCAAAACGGATTGAACAAATTATTAAAAATTTATTATCCAATGCATTTAAATTTACAGAAAAAGGATCTGTCTCTTTACATTTCGATTCAATAGAAACAAGCAACTTGAGTCATGATATGCAGTCTATAAGTAAAGACTGGATATCAATTTCAGTAAAAGATACTGGTATTGGTATCGCTAAAGAACAGCATCAACTTATTTTCGAAGCCTTTCAACAGGCAGATGGCGCAACGATTCGAAAATATGGTGGTACAGGCTTAGGATTATCTATTTGTAAAGAGTTTGCTAGATTGTTAGGTGGTTGGATTACGTTACAGAGTCATGTAGGAGAAGGCAGTACTTTCACTGTATATATTCCTAACCTTCCAAATGGATTAACTGATATACAAGTATCCAATTTAGAAGTCGCAGCAACGGTAGAAGATGTTATTCCTGCTGAAGTTGTTGAGGAAACTATCGTGATTCCAGAAACTAATAACGTCTTCCAAGAGAAAACTATTTTAATTGTCGATGATGATCATCGAAATATATTTGCGTTACAAAATGCACTAGAAAAACAACATGCTAACATTATTACTGCACAAAACGGTATAGAGTGTTTAGACATACTAAAAAACAATACAAATATCGACCTTATTTTAATGGATATTATGATGCCGAATATGGACGGTTATGAAACGATGGAACATATCCGAATGAACTTAGGATTACATGAAATACCTATTATCGCATTAACTGCGAAAGCAATGCCAAATGATAAGGAAAAATGTTTATCTGCTGGCGCTTCAGATTATATAAGTAAACCATTAAATTTACATCAACTCTATTCGGTAATGAGTGTATGGTTAATAAAATAAGTGAGGTTTCGTTTCAGTGGAAAATAAGTATTATAATTTTGATCCATCAGTAGATACGGATAAGCGTACGAACTTAGAAATTGACTTACTATTGGAAGCGGTATTTAAACTATCAGGATTTGATTTTCGCCAATATGCTCGCACATCTATTTATAGGCGGATTTGTAATCGAATGCAGCTTTCTAATATCCCTACCATTTCAAAATTAATTGAAAAAGTAATTCATGAAGAGGGGGTTTTAGAACAGTTATTAAATGATTTCTCCATTAATGTAACTGAGATGTTCCGTAACCCTATCTTTTTTAAGGCGCTAAGAGAGCATGTTATTCCTGAATTAAGAAAGCATCCTGAAATTAGAATTTGGCATGCTGGATGTGCAACTGGTGAAGAAGTATTATCCATGTCCATCTTACTTCATGAAGAAGGATTAAGTGAAAAAGCTGTTATTTACGCAACAGATATGAATACAAATGTGTTAGAAAAAGCAAAACAAGGCATCCTTCCGTTAAATAAAATGCAAACTTATACGAAAAACTATTTACAAGCTGGCGGTACACAAGCATTTTCCAACTATTATTCAACGGATAGTCGCTTTGCTTATTTTAATCCGTCACTGTTACAAAACATTATTTTTGCGCAGCATAATTTAGTAACTGATCAATCTTTTAACGAATTTCACATTATACTTTGCCGTAACGTTTTAATTTACTTTACGAGTAAACTTCAAAACCAAGTACAGCAACTATTTTATGAAAGTTTAGGTCACAACGGATTCCTATGTTTAGGAAATAAAGAAACGCTTCGTTTTTCAGATATAATGCCGCATTATATCCAATTTAATCCGAACGAACAAATCTACCAAAAAATACAATAAAAGCGTATGAAATCCTCTGTTTGGATTTCATACGCTTTTTATTTCGCATTCGTTTGTATCATAATGAGGCACATATCATCTGATTGTGCTTTCTTCTGTTCTTCCTTATAAAACCCTTCTATCTCTTCTTCTAAATCTCCCCATTTTCTTTCTGTAAAAGCACGTAATTTCTCTTCAGCCTCAAATTCATCATTTGCAATTGCTTCAAGAACACCATCTGTAAACAATGTGATTTGAGCGTTCTTCTCAAAAGGTATAACTGTCTTTTCAACTTTTATTTCATCAAAAAATCCTACCGCACAACTCCCGCGATTTAGTTCCACTACATTCGTTTCATCAACTAAAACGTACCCAGAAGGATGTCCTGCATTTACATATTCAATCGTTCTCTTTTCTGTATCCACTACTAAGTATATCGCTGTAAAATAATATGGAATATTGTCATTCTCATTATGTAAAAGAGTCATATATTTATTTAAGTCTTTCATAACGAGTTCTGGATCGATTAAACTTTTAATCGTTTCACGTAATACAGACGAAATAAACATACAAACTAATGAAGCTGATACACCATGTCCCATCACATCTAATAATATAATACCATAGCGGTTTTCATCGATTTTATACCAGTAATACATATCTCCAGCTAGTTTAAATGAAGGTAAGTAACTTGCTTCGATTTTTATGTGTTCTTCTCTTAATGGACTACTTAATAAGTTTCTTTGTACTTGCGTAGCTAAATCTAGTTCATTCCGAAGATTTTCTTCCTGTTCTTTATGCCAATTTAATTCCGATTTCAAGCGTAATGCTACACGCATACGCGCTAACAATTCAACTTTATTTATCGGTTTCGTAATATAATCCATTGCCCCCATATCAAGCGCTTCAGCTAATTTATTTGCATCTTCTAAAGCTGTTACAAAAATAATAGGAACATCTTTAAACTTCTCCTCTTTTTGTAATCGCCTACAAACTTCAAGTCCATCAATTTCAGGCATCATAATATCTAATAGTATTAAATCTATTTCGTTATGCCTGGAAGAATCTTTTCCAAAATGGATGTATTCGAAAAGCTCTTGTGCAGAATTCAGCGATACAAGATCCTGATATCCGGCTTGTTTTAAAATCTTCTTAATTACAAAGATGTTAACCGGATTATCATCTACAATTAAAATGGACACAAGTGATTTCCCCTTTTCTTATATAAAATGTAAATCGATTATCATTTTCTATTTTTCTAGTATTACATACTCAGTTACAAAATGAAAATTTCCTACTCATACCTATTTTTTATACAGCAAAAGAACAAACCCCCAGAAATGAGAGTTTGTTCTTTCACTCTATAAATTTCCACTTTTAATTTAGCACCATTGCTTTATCATTTAAAAGACGATCCAATTCTTCCATATGATTGGTTTCATCTGCAATCATATCTTCTAACTTTACAACTAACTCTGTCATATTTAAATTCGCGGCTTGTTCTTTTCGCTTTTCATAACGCTTAATTGTTTCATATTCTGATTCTCTAGCATATTCTAACATTTCTCTAACATCTTCTGCTTGTTTCACTCGTAAAGGGATTGTAGTAGGTGTACCACCTAGCGTCTTAATTTTCTCCGCTAAATATAGGGCATGTCCTTGTTCATCACTAATTTCAGATTCAAAGAAAGGTTTTAACACTTGTCTATATATACCAGAAACTGTAGCTGCATTATGGTTATACATAATAATTGCTGAGTATTCTCCCGCTAAATCTTCATTCAATCCTTCGATTAGTTCTTTCACATCGTGTGACATTTCATATCTCCTCCTATACTTAATAAGTACCCCTTTTCTCATGTTTTAAACATCATTATTTAAAATTTTTTATGTATCTAAAAATGCGGCTTGTTTCAACTTACTTATCGCTTGTCTTTTAATACGAGAAACGTGCATTTGTGAAATACCTAACCGTTCCCCTGTATCTTTTTGATTTAAATTTTCTTCAAATATATAATGAATAACACTCTTTTCCGTTTCATTTAATACGTTAAAAATATCCTTTAAAACGAGACGCCTTTCTGTCTCTTCATATCCTTGCTCTACTTCACCTACAGATTCAATTCTCGCTACCGAACTGCCATCAGATGCATTTTCAACTACATCATCTAAGGAGGATACTCGATAATTATTTTTCGCATCCATAATTTCTAGCACTTCCTCTTCGGATAGTTCTAAATGATCCGCAATCTCTATAATTTTCGGTGAACGTTGCAGTTGATCTGTTAACTCCTCTATCGCAAGTTTAATTTTTCCGCCTAAATCTTTAATTCGCCTTGGAACGTGAATGCCCCATGTTTTATCACGTAAATACTTTTTTATTTCCCCTACTATCGTAGGGATTGCAAACGGCTCAAAAGCATTCCCTATCGAATAATCATACCTTCTTATTGCGCCTAAGAGCCCTAACATTCCTACTTGTATAATATCCTCATGCATCGGCCCGCCTTTTGAATAGCGATATGCAATGGAATAGACGAGATTTTTATAATGCTCAACTAACCTTTCCTGCGCTTCATCACATTGGTTTTGTTGAAATTCTGCAATTAGTTTCATAACGTCTTCTTTAGTAAGAGTTGTAGGTTGAGATTGGATTTCCATCATTCTCCACCTGCTCTCTTTGTATATATTTTGTCATTAAAACTGTCATGCCCTCATCATGCATAATTTGTATATCATCCATTAACGTATTGATTAAATATAAACCTAAACCATTTTCCGGCAAGTGCTCTACTGGTTTATTAATATCATACGGACCAACTTTCCTTTTTAAATTATTAAAATCAAAGCTAACCCCATTATCCGCAACCATAATTTCTAATCGATCTTCATATAGACCGAAGACAATTGTAATTTCTCCAACGTCTTCTTTATATGCATGTTGTACAATATTTGTACATGCTTCACTAATAGCAATTTTCATATCCTCTATATCGTCGTAAGCAAAACCCATTCGATTCGCAACACCAGCCATTGTTAAACGAATAATAGCGACATATTCTGCCTTTGCAGGAATTTTCATTTCTATCTTTTCAAATCTCTCCATCATCCCTAGTCACCTTCTTTCTACTTTTTCAAAATCGGAATTCAAATTTAATATTTCTGTTAACCCTGTAATATCAAATAATCTTTTTAACCTTTTAGATACACCAATAAACTCTAGCTTTCCATCATTTTTCTTAACTGCTTTTAATAGCGCTATAAAAACACCTAAGCCTGTACTATCCATATACTCTACCTCAGTAAAATCTACTACAATATGAACCTCTTTTTCGCTTGCAATAGGCATGATCTTATTTTTCAAATCTGATGCCGTATATGCATCAATTTCACCATTAAGTTGTACCGTATAACCTACATCATTTTGCAAAATATGTATTCCCAAATTCATCATTTCCGCCCCCTTATCTCAAACTACTACTATGTTAATTACCCATAAAAATTAGTTTTAAACATATTTTTTTATTTTTATTATAAATAAATTTTCTACACCTTTCTCGGCTTAACACGTAAAAACTACTACTAAATGTTTAAAGCTTATAAATTTGTGTATGTATAATGTATAAACATTATTTTTAGGGGGATCTATCTATGGAAGAGCACAATTTTAAAAAGGGAGATTTCGTACAATTTTCTTATCGACACGATCATGCTACAAAATTAGTTGGTTCCATTATTAACATACTAACGAATACAATTGTAGTGGATATAGGTAATAAAGAAGACTTGTCTCATATAGAACCAAGGCAAGTTGTAAGAATAAATAATTGCGAAAAAGTAACGATGGTTTAATACATAATAGAAAGTGTAATTTCAATGAGCGGGGAATTCTTTATTCCCCGCTCATTCGCATGCAAAATATAAAAAAGCATCCAAATTATTTTAATTGGATGCTTTTTTATGTATATTTATCATTCTATTTACTTTATAGCTATATATAATAAACTTAAGATTACTATTCATGATCAAACTTACGCTTTCCGCAGCATTCTAGAGAAGAATGTAACGATTAAAATAAAGACGATTGCACCTAATAACGCTGGAAGAACGAAAATACCTCCCCATTCAGGACCCCAATGACCAAATAACGCACTACCTACCCAAGATCCGATTAATCCCGCAATCACATTACCAACTATACCTAAAGGAAAGTCTTTTCCCGTAATCATTCCAGCTAACGCACCAATAAGTCCACCTACAATACACGTAATAATAAGTCCCACAATTAAGCCTCCCATATTATTTTTATAATGGATTTATCAAGCTTTGGTTTGTAACCAAAGCTTGATAAACATGTATTATTCTTTATTATCCAGCCCATCACTTATCTTTTGTTTCACTTTTCCGACTTTTTCTTTTATCGTTCCCTTCGTCTTCTCCCACTTCCCTTCATTTTTCAACTCTCTATCTTCTGTAACTTCACCAATTCCTTCTTTTACTTGTCCCTTTGTCTTTTCAACTTTACCTGTAATTTGTTCTTTTAGTCCGCCACTCATATTTCCCATCTCCTTTTCTTAATAGATTTATAGGATACAAATTTAAATAGAATACGTGCATCTTCTTTCTTGTAACCATTCACCGACTCTTTCTAAATCCTTAACGAATAACAAGATTTTCCCTTCATCCAGCTTTTCTTCATAGAAGTTCGCTTCTTCCTCATTAAGCCCTAACTCCTGCATCTTATTTCTTAACTGATCTCCCGTTTTTTGAAAGACATTAATAATGCTTGTCCCAAGCCCCTCCTCTTTTATACCAATTGTATTTACGTCTGCATTGTCTGCGATTCTATCTGTCCTTTCTTTCTCGTGTGTTAATACGTAAATATCTTTTTGGTCTATTCCTTTCTTCACTAGATCATTCGCCGCATTCATGACCTCTTTCTCCGTAATAAATTCATATACAAAAGGTTTACTATACTTCGTTTCCATCTTTAACTTCCTCCTTTAAAATGAATTATTTGTTATATTATATGTAGTACACCCATTTTCGAAATGTTAAACATAAAATTTGAAAAAAAATGAGAAGGAGAGTACATATGCACTTTCGTCTAGAGTTATTTGTAGAAGATTTGCAAAGGTCTATTCGTTTTTATGAGGAAATCCTTACCCTTGTATTCTCAAAAAAGAATACAACTGGTGCAATGATTAAACTAGGGGATTTTTCTTTATTATTGACCCCTGATTATATTCTTAATGAAAATCATTATTTAAAAACAGATGGACTTAATCCAAAAGGTAAAGGTGTTGAGATTATCATAGTTTTTGATCATATCGAACAAATATACCAACATGTATTAGAAAAAAATTATCCAGTGGAATCTAACCTTAAAATGCAATCTTGGGGAATGAAGGATTTTCGTATCGTAGACCCTGATGGTTATTATTTACGATTAACCTCCTCTTGAATTTTCTTTATCCCAAAACTAGTAGAATAAATCCCCTTACAATAACTACCTAAATTAACAGAAAATTGTTATAATTAAACATAAGGAGGGATACTATGAAAAAAATCATATCTATATGCGCTCTAACCGCTCTATCTTTCACTTTAATAGGCTGTACAAGCACCTCAGCTACAGATAAAGCTTCACAAGCTAAGCAAGAACATACACAAACTACCTTTCAATTAAAATCCGCAAATATTACAGACATTGAAATACTTAGTACAATAAATAACAACGTTTCAAAATCTCAAACAGACAACGAAGAAATGATACAATCTATCGTTTCAGCAGTTCAAAAAGGCACGCCTAAAACAATCACTTTAGATCAAAAAAAGCGAGAATCTGCACATTCTACTATTACCGTTACATATAAAGATGACGCAAAAGAAGAATTTCTTGTTTGGGTTGATAATAAAGAGCAAATTACGATTGCTAAAGATGAGAAGAAGGATAAGGTCGAGGGGGTGATTGTGAATATTGAAGATGCTAAAATGATGAAGGATTTTTTTAAGAAAACATCTTAGCAGATAACTTTTCTTTATACATTAAAAAAGCCCACCTATTTCCGTAGGCGGGCTTTATCTTTATTACACAATAAGAAAGTATACTCTCTTTTCCTCTGAAATTTTATGTAATTATACATATTCATGAACATAAATATATTGATGAACTTTATCTACATACGCATGGCATTAATCCATTGAAAATTTATCTTCTTTAAAGCAAAACTCTCTTTTAGAAAAAAGAAAAGACACCCTAAGGTGCCTTCCTCCGACTTGAACCATCTTAATTTTAATAATATGTATTGGACTCCCATCCAATTATTATTTTACCATGTTAAGTTGTTTTTGTTTATTGAGAAATACAATAATTTACTTGTGCTGGTTGTCTGTATGAGGTCTTTTTGTAGTCCATGCAGCGATTAACAAAAGAACAATAGCCGTGATAACACCTAAAAGTCCTTGCTTGAGCCACATGGATAATGCGGCATTTGAGCCAATGGCTAGAAACATAAGCATTACTGTGTATTTATTAAATCTCATTATAAGTAACCTCCCAATGTAACTGCACATAAGAAAATTTCACCATTCATTTATTACGTAAAAAATGGTATTAAACAAACTTTAGGTCCCTTATTTACAACTAAAATCTATATTTTAAAAAATGATATAGAAGCGAGCTTGAGTAAAATTATGCGCTAAGCCAATGTGACACTATCTCCGAAGGAAATACCGTATTGCAGAGTAAAAACATTATACTTCCTAGTGGAGTGAAATTCAGTGTTATTTTTATAACGCTCCATTTTTCCATTCTTTATTATGAATATCTAATCCTTCTTGGCCAAAGAAATGGAGAATAAATTCTTTTTCATCACTAACAGTTTTTTTAGCTAGTTTAGATCCTTCCATACTTTTCCTTGTTCCAGAACGTAAATAATGAATTTCCCCAAAGTCTTCAACTGCAGATTCGAAATTTCCATCGTACCATTTGTTCAGAATAGATTCATATTTTGGTCTTTCCTCATTATTTATAACATGTAAGTTGTTTTTTAAGTATTGAATGTTTTCTTTTATCATTTGAAATCGCCCTACATCACGAGTACCAGAAACATGAAGATTATTCCCATTGAATGTGAGTTTTTGTAAAGACATATGTATCATCATATCATTTATCGTTTGCTCGTTTTGGATTTCCCCAATCGACTGTGCCGCTTTAGATAATTCATCTTCACTTACTACATAACTATCTTTTTGTTGCTTTTGAATGGTTTGAACTTTTGATTTTTCCTGAACCTTTTCTTCTTGTTTAGGTTTTGATTCAGGTGTAGCCTTCTCATTTGAGCTACAAGCAACCGTTCCCATAAGCAATGTACTGCATGTTAACGCCATAAGTAACTTTCGTTTCATTTTTTCACGCCTATCTGTATTGGTTATTTTAAATAGATTTTTTAGAATGTAAGATTTCTCATCTCATAGTAGCAAACAATTGATTTGTACATTGTCATGTTTTGTCGAAGGGTAATAAAAATACCTTATGATGTCTTCCTTCGATTTGAATTATCTTAATTTTAATAATATATATTAGACTCCCTTCGCCTATCAAGCTAAGAAAATACAACTACCCCAGAACGAGATTGTATCCTAACTTGCAATAAAAAAGTTCATCTTTTCCTTTTAGGGTAATTTTACATTTTCAAGTTGATAGGCACAGGGCACGCTCTATAAAGCAGATTTTTTGAACAGCGTAACATAATTAATAAAATGTATACTATATATCTTATATGTTATGTGGGAGCCAGAAGCTAAAGGAATTAGTACTTGATTATCATGAAGAAAAAGCCACAGTGAAAGTGTTGATGAAGATTTTTACTAAACTACGCATAGGTAGAAAAGTATATATACTTCTCTACCTATCTTAATGTTACTTGATAAGTGCTTATTTGTATTATATATACAAGGAAATGAAACCGGCTATAACAATCAATGGCAGGATTACTGCGAGTTTATTTTTTAGAGGGACACGTTTGTCTGGGACACCGGGGTGGATAACAAATGCAAGTAAAACAATTGCTCCAATAATACCTAAAAGTGTATGAATGACCATCCTCCTAAGGAATATTATTATTAATTTTATCACACTCAAATAAAAAAAGGATACAAATAACAATTAACCCTAAATACACCATTATGAATTTCAATTATACAGCTTCACCAAACATAAAGTGAAACTATAATCAGCGATGAGTGCCCTTCCCCACTGATTATTAATTGACCCTCTCGAGCATTTACGGGCAAATGAGGGATAACAGTAAAAATAATATAATTAAGAGAGGAGTGAAATTTCACTCCTCTTTTTTACTTGTGGATTTTAACACTCATTAGATCGCTACTAGAATTTTGCTTCTCTAAGCTTATCTCTATTTTAAGATTGTTTTTATTTATATCAAAATTACCTGTGCGTGTATTAGAAGCCACTATATTATCAATCTCTGTACTCAAATCTAAGTTTGGATTTATCATATTGATCCATTTTTCCCCTAACTCTACTAACGCCTTCTTATCTTGACCTCTATCAATTACAAAATTAACAGTAAAGTTACTTTCATTATCGCCTTCTACAGTGAAATTCCCATTAAATTCTGGAATCCCTTCTAATACCGGAGAGAATAACACGACCTCTGAACGTGGACCGCCTATCCCTATATATTTTAGCTCCGCATTATATTTTGCGTTAATTTCAGTAATAAGATTTTGTGCTTCCTTAGATATAGATTTTTTTAATACCGAAGAGCTATCCATCCAACCTTCATGATAATAAATGAGCTCGTCTGCTAAATCTTGTGGGATAGCAGTAGGCTTTGACTCATGCTCTTTTTCCGATTTATTAATTGCATTGTATAAGAATAGTGCATACTGCTCACGAGTCACGAGACTTTGTGGTTCAAACTTATTATCACCTGTGCCCGTCGTAATTTTATTTTCTTGTAATGCACTGATAGCATTTGTTGCCCAGTAATTTTTATCTACATCTTTGAAAGTGGTAGTAGATGTTGCTTTAAAGTTAAAAGCCTTTGTTAATACAACAGCTAATTGTTCACGCGTTAAAACGTTATCTGGACCAAATTTCCCATTACCAAATCCGTTCATAATACCTGCTTTATTAAGAGCTAAAATTTCTTTTTTAAACATATGCTCTTCTATATCTGTGAAAGGGTTTTGTGTATTAAGTTCATCTACTGGCTTCAAGTAGGCATATATTAGTCTAGCTACTTGTCCTCGTGTAATATTATCACCAAAACCAAACATTCCGTTTCCATAACCAGCCACAATATTTTTCTCTTTTAAATCCATAATTGCTTGATAAGACCAGTGATTTTCAGGAACATCTTTAAATCCTAGTGTATTTTCTGCTTGCACATTTGTTAGAGGTGTTAGTGTTGTTGATGCAATAACTGCCCCTGCTAAAATTAATTGTTTAAAATTCATAATTGAATCCCCTTATCCTTAAAATAATATATTAAAAAAATACCGTAAATATTCTTTTTAATATTAACATATAAAGATACTTTTTGTAGGTTAATTATGGAATATTTAAAGAAGATTATTCCAGCATATAATGTTTATACAACTAAATTAAAATCATACTAACTTGCTTCCAATACGCACTCATTTCCTTTACCAATTTTTAAAAAATACAATTTATAAATGCAAAAAATCCCCTCAAAGCATCAGCTTTAAGGGGACCCCTCCTATCATCTTCTCTCTTCATACAACCGATGTGCCTTATATGAGCAAATTAAATACATAACAATTGCTGTAGGAATAAACAACCATGCAAAGCCTCTCATCAATGCTAATGGTGTTTCAAATAAGAATGACCATAGAAATGATACACCTTGCTTATCCCATAGTCCTGGCGTAAAATATAGTTCTTTCGGATTTGCAAGTGCTCCTAAATGAATCGTGTCATTAAACATAAATAGGATTAATATCGGAATAGAGCATATAGCTAACTCTAAAAATGTTTTAGATAGACGTTTATATTTCCCTGCTCGTGACATTTGATCTGAAAAAATGTCATCTTCGCTTTCCTCATCTACCTTTTTAAAATAGTGCGTACCTGACCACCAATTACCAGCTATATGCTCCCAGCCACTATCTTCAAATAATGTGCAGTAATTCATAAAATCACTTTTTCTACTAAATACTCTATGATCTATTTTAATCGTCGCATCTTCTGGTTCTGTATATCTAAATGTATAACCAAATGTATTGCTTTCTAGTTGATAGCCTTTCCAAGCCATCTCTTCTAACCATTTTTCCTCTTTCTCAAAGTCTAAAAAGAATTTCAATCTCCACATCATCGTTTCCCCCAAACTATACGTGTAATAAACTTTTTGTAACCGTAATAATGTGCTGCATTCTCATAAAGTCTAAATGCAATACTTCTTTCCCACGTTCCGTAATGACATACACTTTTCTTCGTTTATCTTCACTTTTTACCGATTCTATTAACCCTTGTTTTAATAAATTTTCAACCGCCCCATACAATGTACCCGCTGCAATTTTCACTTGATGATTACTCAATTCCTCTACCTTTTGCATAATTAAATAACCATGTGCTGGCTCTAATAAAGCTAAAAGAACGTAATACGTCGTTTCCGTTAATGGTAAATTTTTATCTCTATTCATAAAGACCTCCAATGTAACGATAAATATATAGCTAAACTATACAGTCAAATTAAGTTATAAAAAAATAACCTAGATCCCATAGGATCTAGGTTATTTTTTTACATAAATGTAATCGTTACTAAAGAATATCCTTCTTTCGCATTATACGGCTCCGCTTTATAAGAAACACGGTTCGCCCCTTGCGGATAACCAATTTCTCCAATTGCTTTTTTCACATCTTGCAATGCGCCATCCATTGATTGTTTATAAAGGATTTCAATCTTTGGTGACTTTTCATTATAACGTTGCTGCATTTTATTTTTGAATTCATTATAGTTGTTTGCAATGTATTCATTTCCTAAATAATTTAACTTTGTATCTTTTAAAATTTGCTGATATGCAGAAGTTTTCGTACCACCTGCCGCAATTTTATTTGTTAATGTACTATAATAATTTGTTGTAGCTTGCGGATAGTCCCCTCGGTTCCACTCATGATTTCTTGCGATTTGCTCATCTGATAAGTTGAAATAAGAATACGTTACGCGGCCTTGTTCATCTGGCACCGGATCATCGAATGTTGTATCAAGGTGATACCATTTGTTTTCGATTTTCACCAAGTTCCAAGCATGAGGCTGACCGTCTCCAGTTCCTACTACAAAATGATTCTCAATTCCCGCTTCTTTTAATAATTGATAAGTTAATAGTGCGTAACCTTGGCAAACTGCAGAACGATTTACGAGTGCTTCATATGCTGTGTAAGCTTTATAAGACGTATCATAAGAAACATGTTTTACGACATAATCATGAATCGCTTTCACTTTTTCATGATCATCCATCCCAACTTGTGTAATAGAAGAAACAATTGCCTTCGCTTGCTTCATTACATATTCTGTTTGTTCTTTCGTTTCACGATATGTAATTTTCAGCGTAAACGTATAATTTCCAGGTGATCCAGAAAGTCCATATGAAACATTCGATCTATTATTATTTGTATACTCATTTTTACTTGCCACTTCTTTATAAGCGTTAAAAAGTGTATTCATCACTTCTTTTGTATTACTATTTGTCGTTTTATATGGAAGTGTAATATTCGTTTCGTACGCATTAATACGCTTTTGCACTTCATCTTTAAATGCTGCTAATAGTGCTGCATCCCCTGTATCTTGCACCGCAACCGCAGGCTTTTTATACTGCAAAGCATTATATAAAAACTGTGCATATTGTTCACGCGTTACCGTTTTAGCAGGTTCAAATTTCCCGTCGCCTGTACCAGATGCAATCCCGTTTGACTGCACCGCACTAATCGCCCCTTCTGCCCAAAAGCCATCCGGAACATCATTAAATGTATGCTTTTGCTTAGCCGAAACTTGAAAAGCGTTTTTAATAATTTGCGCCATTTCTGCACGGCTAACAGAATCTTTCGGTCTAAAACCTCCATTTCCATCCCCGTTAAAAACCCCTAATTTCGTTAACGTTAAAACCTCTTCTGGAAACAATGTGGATCCTGAGCGAATATCTCGATACGGATTGTTTAAAGTAGATCCATCTTGTAATACGTAACGAGCACCATCATTACTAAACGTACCACCTTGCTTATTTGGTAACAACGCACGATAAATTAAAGCTGCAACTTGCTCTCTCGTCGCAACATCACCGAAACCAAACTTCCCATTTCCATAACCAGAAATAATATTTTTACCCGCTAAATCTTTAATTGCTGGATACGACCAATGCGATGTAGGCACATCGGAAAAAACACCCGCCTCAGCAGCTCTCACATCACTGCCGTTTGTATACAGTAAAGCACCACCAATAAGTGATAATGATGTAATTGATTTTAGTAGTTTCGTGTACATAATTCCTTCTCCCAATATCGTTTCTATTTATGTTATTTTTTGTCGAAAAATCTAAAAGAATATGACAAAACATATTATACTATTAAAATTTTTTGAAGGATATATTAGGTTTTGAAATATGCAAAAATTCATATTGTTATAGGAGCTCATGGTGATATTATGTTGTTTTCTTTGTAAATATATAAATGGCTATGATGCCTTATGTCGAAAACATCATTTATAATTAAGTTGCTTTACTTCTATTGTAAAGATGATAGAGAATACACAAGCATAAATATCAACTTAAAGAGGTATTAGTAATATGAAAAATAAAAGATGTGCTAATTGTGGTTCTACCAATTTTAATGTTAAAAAACAAAAAAACTCTAACTAATTCGTCATGGCGATTTAGTTAGAGTTTTTTTGTTTGAAGTATTCACGAGTATCTACCCTTATCTTTTCAGGTAAAACAATATCAAGTTCTTTATCTAACCATGCAAGAGTCTTTTTACGAAGAAACTCACGCATGTGTTCTTCTGCTTCAAGCATTACTAAGTTAATTGTACAAGAAGAATTGCTAGGTTCACAAGAATTGCAAGCCTCGTCTCGATATAGTAGACCATTCTGTACAATATTTTTACATTGAAAAATAGGTTTTGGACCTTCGACAGCTTCTATTACATCCCAAAAAGAAATATCTTCTGGAGACTTAGCTAACCTATACCCGCCCTTTACACCTGGGACAGAACTTACAATGCCAGCTTTAGATAATTTACCGAAAACTTTTGAAAGAAATGTTTCAGAAAGCCCTTGGAACTCTGCCAAATCTTTTATTCCAACACTTTCCTTAGAAGGAGTGTTAATTAAATAAACTAGGCAATGCAAGGCATATTCAACCCCAACACTATACTGCATATACAAATCACCTGCTTTTTATTTTAAGGGTTATCAAATTGTATCTTAGGACCATTTAGAATTTTAGTCAAATAAAAAAAGGCTCGTTTAGAATAGTATGTATTTCATTTGACAAAAATAATGTCAGAGTTTATATTAAAGACAAATTTAATCGACGATTAATACAGTCGACAATTAAAGCGTAAAAACTTTTAAAAAGGGGAAATACAAATGAACAAAACACTTATCATAAACGCACATCCGAAAGTGGATGATACATCATCAGTCAGCATTAAGGTTTTTAACCATTTTTTAGAATCTTATACAGAATTAATTCCTAATAATGAAACGATTGAACAAATTAATTTATACGATGATGTAGTACCAATGATAGATAAAACTGTTTTAAGCGCATGGGAAGAGCAAGGAAATGGACAACAGTTAACTGATGAAGAGCAAAAAGTAACAGAGCGTATGTCCGAAATTTTACAACAATTTAAAAGTGCAAATACGTATGTTATCGTATTACCTTTGCATAATTTTAATATTCCATCAAAGCTAAAAGACTATATGGACAATATCATGATCGCACGTGAAACATTTAAATATACTGAAACTGGATCAGTGGGACTACTTAAAGATGGAAGAAGAATGCTTGTTATACAAGCAAGTGGATCAATCTATACAAATGATGATTGGTATACAGACGTGGAATACTCTCATAAATATTTAAAAGCAATGTTTAATTTCCTTGGTATTGAAGATTATCAAATCGTTCGTGCACAAGGAACAGCAGTACTAGATCCAAATGAAGTATTACAAAATGCATATAAAGAAGTTAAAGAGGCTGCTTCTAGATTGGCTAACAAATAAATTCTCCTACCGGAAGAATGATGGTTATAATTTAAAATCCCCTCCACCATAAGGCAGAGGGGCTCTTCTCATTCCTACTTCAAACTACCCGCAATCTCCGTAAAGATAATCCCAAGTGAATGTGCACCTGCATCAGGATATCCTAGACTTCTTTCACCAACTGTACCAGCGCGGCCCATACGAGCTACGATTTCTTTCGTGTACTCTGCTCCTTTAACTGCTGCTTCTGCACAGTTTTCATATCTTCTTCGTTTGAAGCGCTAGCTAACCAAGAATCTACACATGGAGCAAGTGCGTCAACAATTGTTTTGTCACCAACTACTGCTCCTCTGCCGAATGATCTTTCACCTATAAAATCTGCTATCTCTTCTTTTTTCTATATTTGCACCAAAACCTTATTTTTTAATCAACATTATTTAACTGCCTCTACTTGTTTCTCTAATTCTCTTCCAAGGAATGCAGCAAGTTCAAGCATACCAAATTGATTTGCTACAGACTCTGCATCAGAATTATAGTTTGTATTTGTATTAATATCATACGTATAAATTGTTCCATCCGAACTGCGAATAAATTCAATACCAGCAACAGTAATCTCATTTTCTTTCAAAAACTCTTTGTATTGTTCAATAATTGGCTCTTGGAAGTCTGGTATAATTTCAAATTTTGTTGACGTCTCTTTCTTACTCTCTTCTCCTATTGGGCAGAAAGCATCTTGAATCGAGCACGCATCTGCTGGACAAAGTTCAAATCCTTCTGATGTATCCACTTTAACCGCATATACAAGCTGGCCACCCACAAACTCACAACGTGTAATATATGGCTCTGGTGCTTCAATATATTGCTGGATTAAAGTAATTCCATCAATGGGTTCTTCAAACGCCGGACTATCCAAATATTGCTCTAAAGCATCAATAGAATGAAAGAGTTGGACACCAAGGCCTTTACCTGCACGGTTATGCTTTGTAATGAACGGTACTTCCCCTAACTCTTTTGCTGCTTTTACTATATGATCACGGCCAACAGCACCAATTGTTTTCGGCACTTGTATCCCAAAATTTCTTAATGCTGCATATTGATTCAATTTACTTACCTCAAGGCGTAACGCACGAGATCCATTAAATACTGTGCGCCCGTATCCCTCTAGCCAAGCAAGAACCCCTTCCGTCAACTCAGGTGCATATCTATGACCTCTCGTATGTGAAGAAGCACTCATGCGGCTATAAAAAACACCTTGGGGAGGTTCTTCGTCTAACGAAATCGTTCCTTCATCTAAATGCCATTCCTCATACGGTAACTCCAACTCTTCTAACCTTCTCACTAAATGATCCGTCCATTCCTTATTCTCATGTAATATGTAAATTTTACTCATTTGTAATCAATTCCTTTCTTTTCGCTTCAACTAATGGCATCACTTTTTCAGAAAATCGTTTCATCTCTTCAAGCTGTGGTGAAAATTGTAAAAGTAATAACGTAACACCCACTTTTTCAAAAGCGAGTATTCTTTCTGCAATTTGTTCTGGTGTTCCGATTAAATTAGGACGTAACCCGCGATTCGATACGGAATAATCATTGAGCTTCACTTGCTGTTCCAACTGCGATTTACTCACAAAATCTTGGTAACCCGCGTAACCTAACGCATCATCTTTCACATCCGTTATGCGTCTCCATTCTTCTAACGCCTCTTCTTCTGTATGACGACAAATGACGTAAGCCGCAAGCCCGAATGATTGCAATGGCTCCTCTGTAACTTTCTTTCTACGATTCTTCATATCTTCTATTTTCACAGATACTTCTTCCACTGTTCCCCCGTGCATGACATATGCATCCGCGTGGTTTACGATTACCTCTTTTCCTCGCTTACTCTCACCACCTGCATAAAGCTTAATGCCTTGTTTCTGCACCGGTTTTGGACTTAAATGTGTATGATGAAGCTCATAAAAGTTCCCTTTATAAGAAAACTCTTCTTCTTTCCAAAGCCCCTTCAAAATTGTTACAAATTCCTCTGTGCGATCATACCTTTCATCATGTGCGGTAAATACTCCGCCGTACTGTTTCGCTTCTTCTTCCCACCATGCTGAAACTACATTCAATGTAAAACGACCATTACTTAATTGATCAATATTTGCTGCCATTTTCGCTGTAACTGCTGGATTGTGGAAGCCAGGTCTTACAGCTGTCATAATCTCTAATCGATCCGTTACTGCTGCAAGTGCTGCCGCAGTGGTCCACGCTTCTAAACTTGGCGCTGAAACACCTTTTATATCATTTAAGTTTAATTCTGCAATAAGTGTTGTTGAAAAACCTAATTGTTCTGCCGCTTGCGCCGTTTGTTTTGCATACTCAAACGTAGGCGGCATAGATTCATCATTTACATTCCGAAGCCATCCCCCAAAAATCGGCAACCAAAAACCATACTCCACTACCTATTCCCCCTTTAACTTTTAGCCATAAAAAAAGCTACTCTTATCGAAATAAGAGTAGCCTTCTTGACTAATTGAACCGCTCTTATCTTTCAGGTGTTTCTTCACCTGCAGGATTTGGCACCTTTCGTCTCATACGAGGTTGCCGAAGTTTCATAGGGCCCGTCCCTCCACTTCTCAACATAAGAATTGTTTGATTTTCATTCATTATAATCGTCAGAATAATAAAAATCAATATTTTAATACTTATTTTTCCGATATACATTGAATGATATATAGAAACCCATATTGCTATAGAGGTGTATAGAGGTATTATGTTGTTTTACTGGCGAATATATAAAGGGGTATGTTGTATCATGTCGAAAACATCATTTATAACTAAGTTACTTTACTTCTATCTTAAAAATACAGCAAAATAAATATGAACCAAAAGAGGTGTTAGTAATATGAAAAATAAACGATGTGATAATTGTGGCTCTACTACATTTAAAGAAGGAAGAGTCGGATCTGCTTATCATGCATATGTTTGCGAAGATGAATCTAGTAGATTTTTTTCAGGAGGGAAACGCTCCAAACTATTAACTACATTCTGTTTAGAATGTGGTGAGGTGAAATCATTTAGAATCGAAAAACCGGATACATTCAAAGAATAAAGTAAATTCAAGAAGATGTTGTTATTAACATGAAAATAGCATTATTTATATTTGAGCTAATAGAAAAAGGGTATAATCTAAAAATGATTCAGATAAACTTATTGGAATACAAAATAAAAGAACCTCAATACATGAGGTTCAAAAAATCTACTATTTTAAATTACCTTCGTAAAAAGCAACTCCATTTTGAACATGTTTTAAATACCATGTAATCGTCCCGCCACAAACATTTTCATTAAAACTATTAGCATATACTCCATTTGAGTAATAAAGAGTTCTTTTGAATTTACCATTAGAATACTCATAAGGAATTGAGCATGCTGCTTGCTTCGGAGAGCTCACATCTTTTTGCGTGTCAGCTGAAGCCGCTCCAATTCCTCCTGTTAATGCAATACCAGTTGCCAATAGCCCTACTACTAATTTCTTAAACATAATAAATCCCCCTTTAATAGTTTTTATAGCTTACAACTTAAATGTATCACTTTTGTAATTTATGTAAATATCTTGAATATGTAGAAATATTTATTTATTTTTTGATAATATTAGGATTTTATTTTATCAAATGAAAAATAGAGGAATTTAGAGAAGTATGTAACAATGCATAATAAATCAACCAGATATTATGATATACTCACAAAGAACTGATACAAAATTTCTTTAGATTGGAAAACTAAAGTCTTGTCTACCTAAAAGGAAGGCGCCTAATGGCGTCTTTTCTTTATTTTCAAAAGGACCTGCTCAATTCATTCTTTAAAACATAAGGTAAAGTGAACCCGTTAAAATCCATGGAATGAACCCTAGTTTTACCCTTTTATCTAAAGGAGGCACTATTGTTATGGGATATGGTGGTAGTTGCGGAGAAGGCTGCGGTTTCGCTGGAGGATTTGCTTTATTAGTTGTATTATTTATTCTATTAATCATTATCGGATGCAGCTGTTTCTGCTAAAAAACTATTAGAAAGAGGTTGTCCCAAAAGCAGCTGAATAACTACTTTTGAGCAACCTCTTTTTTATTGTTTCTTATAAGTAAATTATTTGTATTCCTGTCTATATAATTTAAACGAATAAATAGCTCCAACGAAGAATACAAAAGCTTCAAATAATATAAAGATTTGACGGAAATTCTCGATATCTTTACCAACTAAAGAAATAAATATAGCATTCGTTAGAATTTGAGTAGTAAACATACGAGAAGTAATTTTTAAATAAATAGCATTTGTTCTTTCATCTGGTTTACCAATTTTTTTGTAAATAATAATAAGTGCAATTACTGAACCCAAAAATAGAAGTGCTGTAAGTCCTACAACAATATTGAAATTCCCTGTGCTTTCTAACATCCATTTATTTAATAAATCAATCATTATTATCTTCCTTTCCTACATAAGAGAATATTTCGTTCTTCTTCACTATAATAAAAAAAGAAAAAGGAAAACATCGAACTTTCTTACAAACATTCTTGTATTCTTACAATTTCGTCATTTTGTAAATGTATTCATAGCCTTGCCTTTCACTATTTTCTTTGGAAAACATAGTGAATTACGAGAAAGAGCGCTACAAGATCAACTTCCAAGAAGTAGTGCACGAAACCTCTTAATTAATGAAATTAGTATGTGGAATACTGTTTATTTAAGTAAAGTCATAAAAACTTTGAAAAAAAAAGAACATTTCGTTAGTGCTACCCCACATCCATTAACTTAAGATTTCGGACTATTTTTAAAATTGACTAGTGTTATCCATTAAGAAGATAAAGGAATGAGAAATACGATGAAGAATTAGAATAGATAATGTAAAAAATGGAAAGAGGAGAAAAGATGAATCTAAAATTAATAGATGTAACAGAAGAAAATTTCTTTGAAATTATTAATTTAAAATCAGATAAACTTCAAGAAAAACACATTCAAATATATGAAAGATGGGTTGGTTCAAACGCTTTCTTTCTTGCAGCTTGCCAAACGTTTGGATTTACTCCGAAAGCTATATATGATAATGATGTTTTAATAGGTTTTGCTTCGTATGGGTTTAGAAATGAAACGAAGCAATATGAGTTAATTAGCATGATGCTTGGCCATCAATATCAAGGGTTAGGGTATGGAGTTCCTGTTTTAAAAGCAGTAATAGATAGTATGGTTCAGACGTACAAATGTGAAGAAATATTCTTATCGGTTATTTACGATAATGAACGCGCAAAGCGGATTTATGAAAAAGTGGGTTTTAGGCCAACAGGAAAGATTGAGGAAGGACACCATCCAGAATTAGTTTACTGTTTAAAATTAAAAAACTATGTAAATGTATAAAATTATATATACCTATAGTTCTGTACGAATCATTTCATTTTCTGATTTTTGCTCTATATTCTTTAACATATGAAGCAAAAAAATCTTGAAACACCCATTGCATCTAAAAATTAACCAAGATGTATATATCTCTTATAACGTAAACGGCAAGTAACTCCAAAATATACACTGAAAAATCTCTGTAGAAATTTACATATGTCAAATATAATAGAAAGAATATTCGGTTCATTATCTCAACGCGCTGAATAAGTACATTATTATATGTTGAAAATTTAGCTTAAGGTGGGATTGTATATGACTGAAGATAAAAGACTGAAAAAGCCCGTGGTAAGTTTTATATTACTAACCAACATTATTTTTTGGCCACTTTTTCTGCTTGTAGGAATTACAAAGTTATTAAATTTTCCAACTTGGATTTTTGATGTAATGCTTTGTATATCAGCTTGGTCTTCCACTTTTGCTTTTATATTTCTATTTAAAAGAATTTATCCTGGACAGAGTTTTATTCAATTCGTAAAAGATAGATTTAAAAATAAACTTAATTACTCTATCGTTCTTACTGTAAGTATCATTCAAATAATTATATTTTTGACGATGTTGTTTCTCATTTCGACTAACAGTGACGCAAACTCTATTTTTAATAAAACTACATGGGGCGTATTACTTTATTATGTTGTTAAAACTATTGTATCTGGACCACTAGGAGAAGAATTAGGGTGGAGAGGTTTTGCATTAATGGAGCTTCAGAAAAAATATTCACCATTAAAATCTTCAATCATTATTGGTTTTTGGTGGGGAATGTGGCATCTGCCTATATGGTTTACTACAGGTTTTACAGGCAGTAATTTAATCAAATATATTTTGTTTTTTATGATTGCAATTATATCTACTACAATTATTATGACAACATTTTATAATTTAAATCAAAATTTAATTGTTCCAATGATCATCCACTTTTTCTTTAACTTATTTATTGGCATAATCAATGGACAATTAATTGAATTAATTATGTATACTGCAATTTTTTATTCCATAGTTGCGATTTTACTTATAATTATAAATCCAAAGAAAGTTTTATATGGGAATAAAATTAAAAAATTTGTTAATAGAGAACATGATTTGATTTAGTAATAAGCTTTTGCAGTTTTTTATGCTTGTTCTATACAAAATTAGTAGACGTAGCGTCTCATTACCAATAGTCAACGATACATAAAATTTTCGTTACGGGGGAGTTGTATTTTCTTAGCTTGATGGTGATGTAACCTCAACTTAGTAAAATATCATTTGGATGCGAATCCAATATATATTATTAAAACTACGATGGTTCTTGTCGGAGAAGGGCGCCTTTGGTTGTCTTCTCTTTTAGGGCAAGGAATAAAGTGAAACTTTAATCAGTGGGGGTTTTGTTCATCCCCCACTGATTATTAGTTGAACCAATCGGGCTTACTGCCCGTTAATGCGGGATAAAATTTACCGGGATATATATGAAAATAAATTATCTGATTCTTTTAAAAAAAACGCTCATTTGAGCGTTTCATCTCTATACCTAATAATTACTTTTTTCACTTAAAACTCTTCTTCAGTAATAAGCCCTTGATCTAATAACTCTTTATACTTCAATATTTTATCAGCCCCATGGCTCTCCGTGTGTATATTGTATAACGCTTGTTGTATTAACCTTTGTTTGGTCCGTTGAAACATTTACTCCATTTAATAGTATGACCGTAATTATAAATCCAATTGAACTACTTATGATTCTTTTCATTTTAAAGCCCCTTTCTGAAAACCTTTTTCTTTTTCTTTATATCCTAAATAGAAGTATTCACTGGATTTTATTGAATTTCCTTCTTTATGATATTTAACCGCTAATTTTTCAGCGTATTCCTGGACATATTGCCATAAACCTACTTCATTAAAGAAAGAAATTCCTTTAGAAATAGCTAACTCTAATTCTTCAGCAGAAACATTCTCATTCATTCCCTTTAGAATGGTAAAATGATGTTCATATTCTTTTTGTTCTAGTTCATTACAGATTACTAATCCTTTTTCAATTAAAGAGGCTGCAAGCTTTGTTTTTCCTAACTTTAAATTCTCTCTAGCTTCCAAAAAAATCGCTCTAAAGTGATTCGGAATTTTTTGTGATACTTCTGATAAATAACGAAGTGCTAAATCAGATAGGTTTTGCTCTGCATACATAACCCCTAAGCTATGTCGAACTCGTAACATTAGCTCTTCTTCATTCTGCTTTTTCAAAATATCCAAAGACGACATAAAATAAACTTCTGCCTGTTCAAATTCATTTAGCTTTACACATGCTAACCCAAGAACATTGTCACATGCCGCGACCTTCCTACTATACCCGTACAGCCCTTCAAATATATTTCTTGCTCTAGTTGCATATTGAATAACTAAAATAGGCTGGCAAACATGATAATAGTAGCTAGATAGCTTAAAGTTAAATTCTGCTTTTTCGATTGGATCCTGAATATTTTCCAACAAAGATTCTGCTATTCCATAATGCGTTTCAGCCACTTTAAAATCACCGTTTACCGTAGCATGAGAAGCCTTAAAGAAATGGTAATAATATAATAAAGATTCATCTGATGGCGCTTCATCTAACTTCATTTTTCTTAGATCATTCTTAGATATGTCAGATTGATGGGGATAAAACTCTGCACTTAACATTTTAAATCTAAAATCTAAAAGTGAATAAAACTCTGTATTCTTTTGATTTTCTTCCATACTATTAATTTTTGTATCAATACTTTGTTTTAATTCCTTTGCCTTAACGAAATTCTGTGAACGAATTTCTCGATACCAATCATGTAAAAGTAAAGTGATTTCTTCCTTTTTTATTACGTGTACACTCATATAGCCCCTTCTCCTTTGTCTATAGATTACTAATATAATAACAAAAATAAACCTAGAAAACATTTAATTTTCAGAATATTAACACTCCAAAAAATTTCTCAATACATTTTCACCATTTCAACTCTTTAGACTTATAACTTTTTCTGTTCCTTATTCGTTTCTATATAAAAAATAAACATATAAATCGAAGATACTATAATTTTTTATAATTCTTGATTTCTCACTCTTCTTGCATGATAAATTTCTCCATACTAATTAACAACTAATATTAAAACTATTAATCCAATAAATCCTTAGAAAAAATGGTTATCTATACACTAACTTAGTTAAATATGGATATTTTTCAAGGAGATAAAAAAACTAACCCCTATAAGGGATTAGTTTTTTTATCTCAAAAGCTATTATATTACATAGTTTTATGAGCAAATGTTATATAATGTTGTGTGGGATACATAACCTGTCATCCCTTTATAAGTAACTTTTAACCACTGATTAGAATTACTATAATGCCCTTGAACATACTCACCAGTTACCCATGTGCCAGTAATTTTCTCACCACTATTAAATGTATGTAACACAGGTGATCCAACAGTGTAACCACTGCGCATCTTTGCACCATATGTACCTACCGTACCTCCCTTTGCACAAGCTGCTACTACTGTTTCATTTTCAGTAGTATTCGTAGCCGCGAAAGCAGAGCCGTTAAATGTAAACAAAGTAAAGATAAAAGCTGTTAATAAAGTACCAATAGATAAGCGACGTAACAAAATAAATTCCCCCTTTTTATAATTTATTTCTTCACAAACGATTATCCTAAATATTCTAACTATTTTCAATATATTAATGTTGAGAAATATTAGTTGTATTTTTGAAATAAGATTTTATCAAAAATATTAACAAACTCATATCTTTACAGAGAGAGCGTCGAAGAAGTCTTCTACATATCAACTATATAAAAGTCCCTCCGCCTTAAGGCAAAGGGACTTTCTCATTCCTATTTCAAACTACCCGCAATCTCCGTAAAGATAACCCCAAGCGCATGCGCACCTGCATCTGGATAGCCTAAACTTCTTTCACCAACTGTACCGGCGCGGCCCATGCGAGCTACGATTTCTTTCGTGTACTCTGCGCCTTTAACTGCTGCTTCTGCTCCTTTTTCAAAAGCAGTTTTCATATTTTCTTCGTTTGAAGCGCTAGCTAACCAAGAATCTACACATGGAGCAAGTGCGTCAACAAGTGTTTTGTCACCAACTACTGCTCCTCTTCCGAATGATCTTTCACCGATAGATTGTATGCCTTGCAGTGCTGCTTGCAACATTTCAGCGAATTCTTTCACTGTTAGCTCACGTTTTTCGCCTGCTGCTTTACTAGCTGCACGGAATGCTCCGCCCCAAATTGGACCTGAAGCTCCGCCGCAATGTTCCATAATAATCATGGAACAACCGTCAAGGAATGATCCGATCGTTACGTTTTCTTGTTCTACAATCGAATGCCACTCACGTTTTAATTGCTTAAATCCTTTTGCTACACTCATTCCGAAGTCTCCGTCACCAGCATGCGTGTCTAGCTCACAGAACGGTACTTCATTTTTAATAATAATATCGCTCATTTTATCAACGAGATAAATCATGTTGTTTAATGTAATAACATTATCTTTAATCACAGCGTGCTCTTCTGCTGTTTCTATTTCAAAGGAAACTTCTTTCTCTTCTGTTTCTTCAAGTACATTTACGTACTCTACACTTTCAACTGGCCCATCTACTTTAAACGCTGGTGTATTACACTCTTTTGATAGTAATGTTTTTAGCTCATCATCTAATTTCATCACCGTTAAAGACATACCAGCCATATCAATACTCGTCATATAGTTACCAACGAATACTCTATTAATTTTAATGTTTCTAGCAGCTAATTCTCGTGTAACTGCGTTGTTAAATAAGTAAAGTTCTTGCAGTGGTGTTCCGCCAAAACCGTTAACTAAAAGTGCAATTTCTTCGCCATCTTTTACTCCTAAATCTTTCATTAAATCATTTGTCATACGGTTCGCTAATTCATCAGCTGACAACATTTTTTCACGTTTAATTCCTGGTTCGCCGTGAATACCTACGCCGTATTCCATTTCATCTTCCGCAAGTGTGAAAGTAGGTGATCCACTCGCTGGAACTGTACAAGACGTTAACGCTAAACCGATTGTGCGCACGTTAGCAGCTGCTTTTTCTGCGACAGCTTTCACCGCTCCTAAATCCATACCTGCTTCCGCTGCTGCACCAGCAATTTTATGAACTAAAATAACGCCCGCAACGCCGCGTCTTCCTACTGTATACAAGCTATCTTCCACCGCAATATCATCGTCCACTTTTACGTAATCTACTTCAATTCCATCTTCCGTCGCTAAATGAGCTCCGTTTTTGAAATTCATAATATCGCCGCTATAATTTTTAATAATTAATAACGTACCTTTTTTACTAGCTGTCTCTTTAATTGCTTGATATACCTGAATTTGCGAAGGAGATGCGAACACATCTCCGCACACTGCCGCATCTAACATTCCTTTTCCGACTAGACCTGCATGCGCTGGCTCATGGCCACTACCGCCGCCGCTAATTAACGTTACTTTATTTTCGTTCATTTCTTTCTTCTTAATGACTTTATATTTTTTCAAAAGCTCAAGCTCTGGGTGCGCCATCACCATTCCGTTACACATTTCCATTACTAATGTTTCTGGTTTATTTATAATCTTTTTCATTGTAGTTCTCCCTCAATTCCTTTAATATATTGTGATATATTTGAAATCTTCTTCTTACTATCTATGTTAAAATGAAAGCGTTTTATAGTAAACGGACAAAATGGACAATCTGTCTAAAGACACCGCTCTCATTTATGGGTAGGATTTTCATATTACTAACATTCTAGGGATGATTCAGATGACCTCTTCTATAATTTCTAAAAAGATAATCGCGAACTCATTGAAACATTTAATGGAAACAGAGTCTTTTCATAAAATATCAGTGAGCGATATTATGTTACACTGTCAAATGCGTAGGCAAACTTTTTATTATCATTTTAAAGATAAATTTGAACTATTAAGCTGGATTTATAGAGAAGAAACGAAAGAAAACATTATTGACTTTCTCGACTATGAAACGTGGGAAAATATTTTTGATTTATTATTTGATTACTTTTATGAAAATCAAAAATTTTACCGAAATGCTTTTAAAGTCATTGAACAAAACTCGTTTAATCACTATTTATTTGAGCATACGAAAAACTTATATATGAAGATTATTGATGAATTATCTGTGAGCTGTGGATTCAGCCTTTCTGATGAGACAAAAAATACGATTGCCTCCTTTTATAGTCACGGCTTCGTTGGAACGATAAAAGATTGGATTGAAAGCAAGTGCGAAGTAGATCCTTCCATTATGTCTTCTCTCATGAAAAATATGATAAACAATCAATTACTACTATTACTGGAGCAATCAGCAAAGTAATTAAAGGGTGGCAAAAGCAATGAAAAAGATTATGAATGATGTACAAAATATCGTTCAAGATATGCTGCATGGCTTTTATTTTGAACATAACGACAAAGTAAATTATGACGAAACAAATAACATCATTTATGTAAAAGATATCGAAAAAATGAAGCAAGACGTCGCTATTATAAGTGGCGGTGGTAGCGGACATGAACCTGCTGATATTGGTTATGTAGGGAAAGGTATGCTTACAGCGGCAGTAAACGGCAGTATTTTCACTCCGCCTACAGTGGAACAAATTGTGACGGCAACTCGCCTCGTGCCAAAAGATAAAAGTATACTATTCATCATCAAAAACTTTAAAGATGACGTTGAGAACTTTCTAGCGGCTGAGCAGATCGCTAAAGAAGAAGGAAAAAAAATTGACCATATCATCATAAATGACGACGTTTCAATTGAAGATGATGCTTCTTTTAATAAAAGAAGACGCGGCGTCGCTGGCACTGTTTTCGTTCAAAAAATACTTGGTGCGGCTGCTCTTGAAGGTCATTCTTTAGAAGAACTAACAACACTCGGCCGTTCTGTTACCGAGAACTTACACACATTAGGAGTCGCCCTTTCACCTGCCAACGATCCAGTGAAAGGACAAGCTTCATTCACATTAAACGAAGATGAAGTCTTTTACGGCGTCGGCATTCACGGAGAAAAAGGTTACCGCAAAGAAGCATTATCCTCTTCTGAAATATTAGCGATTGAACTAATGAACAAACTAAAAAGCATTTATCGCTGGCGAAAAGGTGACAACTTCGCCATCCTTATTAATGGACTCGGCGCAACACCTTTAATGGAACAATACATTTTCGCAAACGACATTCGTCGTTTGTGTGAGCTGGAAGGATTACAGATTACATTCGTAAAAGTTGGTACACTGCTAACTTCTTTAGATATGAAGGGTGTTTCTTTAAGTTTACTTAAGGTAGAGGACTTGAACTGGGTGAAGTGGTTGAAAGAAAATACGGAAACTGCTAGTTGGTAATATAAATAAAAATAGGATGGCTTCAATTGGCCAGCCTATTTTTGTACGTAATTCAGCTATTTAAAAATTTTCGTCCTCAATATTACAGCAATTTTACATCAAAAATGTAAATCCTCATTTCCTTCGTATTTTCCTTTATTAAGCCTTTTTCTTATGAATAATTCTGCGACAATTAAATTGGGTACCCATGCTAACCAAGCAATAATAGCGTAACTAAGTTCAAAATGTTCTATCCCAAATAGAACGATAAACAAAGGTAGCCAAATTCTTAATGTAACTGCCGCAAAGGTTAAAGCATAATTTCTAATCATCCAATTTCGATGCTCTTTAATTTTTTTATTCTTAACTCTATGTAATGCTTGATATGCTGATGTTAGCCAAAGTACGGATAACAAACCGAAACCTAGCTTCGCTACCAATCCTCCCGTAGCATAAAAGGATAGGTATAGTCCAGAAACGCCGCCTAATAATATACCAACCATATAAATTCTCCCAGCTATTCGATGACGGTTGATATTCCTTTCTCTAAATTTAGTGGATAATGTAAACGGACCAATTACTAATGCTACTATACTAGTTGTAATATGTATAAATAGCATCATATACCAGAACGCACTTAATTTAGATCCAAACATAAGCTTCACTTTTACAAGCCCTGTTTGAAATCCATCCATAATAAAATATTGGACAACAATATAACTAGATACTAAAAGAGCAAAACAAGTAAATACAAACCAAATTTTCCTGTTCAAATTTCACTGCCTCCTTATTACATGAAGGAATTAGATTATACATTACTGTTCATTCTAGGGAAAAATAGAAAAGCCTTCTTTACTGATCTATTCAACACATTGTTTTTATAAACCGAATGACTTACATGCAGCGACGAATAAAATATATGATACAAGGCCCTTCTTCATACATAAAAACCCTCAAGTATGTCGTTCTATACTTGAGGGTTTTTTCATTTATTCTCTCTCGTCTCTCATTTTCTTAAATCAATAATTAGCTCATCTGTAATCTGCTCAAGATGGAAAAATCTTTTTATATAATGGATATCAGACCATTTTTCTTCTCCACCAATAATAAATAATTCTTGCGCATCATACATAAATGAAAAGCTTGGATAGAAACTGTCCGCTTTTATTTCAATCTCACCAATACGATTACTGATAATCTTACAGTCTACCGAATAGCTTAATAACGTATAGAGAGAATCTTGTGCTGATTGGAAGAAATACTTCATAAGTGTGGTTATATCATCACTATTGGTAATGCACACTTTAAAAAAGTTCGTATCCTTTTTCTTATTAGTAAAAACTAGCTCAAAATGAAGTTTATTCTCTTCTAAAAATCCTTCAATAAAGTCTCTACATAAATAAGTTTCAAATAGCATATACATAGGAAATTTGTTATGTGTACCCATAAATCCTTTAATGATTTCTTCGAATCCTGTATGCTGATTCCAATTCGTCCCCACTCCTATCATAATAGGGTGATTTAAATAAATAGGATACGGTGATAACCCTTCATCTTTTAACATATATACTCGTTTTTCATCTGTATGAAGAGCTGGTTTTGATTCTTTTAGTAAGTATTGAGATAATTGAACATGTAACACATTTACACCTGCCTATCATGTAATACATAAACTATATCTATTAAGTTAGAAAAAGAGAATGCGTCATTCACATTTTACTGTGTTTGGGTGTGGAGAACGAGAATCATTTTATAAACGAGATCACACATCTCATTGGAGAATTACAGGTCTTCCAAACAAAGCTGGATAATAAATTAACATCGCTCCTACAAATGAACACACTAAACAAAAAATAGCCTCGTATTTTATGACTAGCGAAGAGTTCATATCAATCTTTTTTTCCTCTCTTTTCAATATCATTTTAAATAATGCTGTATATAATACTTTATATAATACATACCCAACAATCGTCCCAAGAGTATTCGTAAATAAATCATCAATATCTGTAATTCTATTATTTAGTAATTGATTTAACTCAATTGCCAATGAAAAAAAGAATCCCGCGCATACGGTGTTTTTCATTTTTCTAAATTGCGGCCAAATGGTCGGTAATAAAAAACCTAAAGGCATAAACAGTAAAATATTCAAAAGATACGTCGTACTACCTACCGTATCAAATAGAGTCAAATTAATTTGATTTACACGAATCCACGTTTCATATCTACTTATATCCCATACAGTCGCGATTTGCGTCACTTTATACACTAGCGAAAGGTAGAATAGAAAAACATATACCCATAAAAAATGCCGAATAGATATATTGTTTTTCGCTTTAAAATAACATCCAATTTGAAATACAATACAAAACATAATTGTAAAAAAATACGTATACAAATAACTCATCAAGACTTCTGTGCGCATGTGGAATCCCCTAACTTTACATTTTCATCTATTATTTAGAACATAGTTTAAGAATCGGTACTTTGTTCATATATTTAATCTTCTACTTTGTCTTCGAATATCGGGAATATATTAAAAATAAACAATCCCCACTTCTTCATTTTCAGTCTCCTCCTTGATGTAACTTGTTTATAGGATAGGAGAAACTTTTAAAATAAAGAGTGGGGTAAATATAAAATTTTTCTTAAATCTTCACATGCAACCCTTGTAGTATTTTCATCAATGCAGTATGGAAGTCTGACAAGAGAAAACAGTTAGCGTGAATGAAAAGGTACTTGCAATTTGTAATAAAATTTTAGAGTTGGATGCTTCTAATGAAATTGCTAGGGAAACTATTAAGGAACTAAATTAGTTAAGGGATTGCCATATAGCAATCCCTTAACTTCTTCATATTTCTTCCTTCTCATCCCTCATACTATAATACCCCAAATTAACAATAACCAAGAAATACCCACCCATAATTCCAGCTGCAAATGTCCACATGTACTCACGGTGTTCAATTTCATACATAATAATCGCACCGAGTATGGCGGCTGCAAATCGATTCATCATGCCAAGCATTGGTGCTTTTTCTTTTTTTACGATGCTATTTCCAAACTTTTCGATACGCCTTCCTAAAATCCAGGCGCAGTACATACTAACTATAAGGCCAATGCTTATCCCTACAAACTGTGCTCGAAAAGGTGTCATCAGCCATCCCAGTAACATCACGCCTAGCAAGCAATATATTTGTATGTTAAATGATCTTAATGCCATACGAATCATGTTATGCTCCTTACCTTTCCTATTACTCCCATCTTTCGGACTTCAAGCTTTCCGATATATCTTTTTTAAAATGAGGGAATTTGATTTTGCTCACCATTAAATAAGCAAGTACGCATGTGCCAAATGCCACGGAAACTGGTTTATTTAAGAGGCATAAAATGAGGAGACACATTGCTGCAAATGGAATGGGCATACCGATGAATGTCGGGAGTTTGCTTTGTTGTGTATTAAATCGCGCAAGCCGAAGCATTCCGCAAATACTGTAAGCAAGCGCACATATCATCCCAATAGACTGCAAATCTTTTAACGCGACACTATAGGCAAGAATAGACGGTGCCACACCAAAAGTAACTAAATCCGCAAATGAGTCTAACTCTCCGCCAATTTCCGAAACAGCATCCAGTTTCCGAGCCACCATACCATCAAACAAATCAAATACCATACCTGTAATAATGAACATGACTGCACCATACATATCTTGAAAGAAAACAGAATAAATGGCCAATATCCCACAAATAAAATTCGCTATCGTCATCATATTTGGTATGTAACTCATCACACGCTTCTCCTCCTTTCTACTCATTACCTCATTCAAGTTCTTACTCATTACAATCAAGATCCTTCTGTTTTTCTTCCAATATCACCTTATTTATTTTCTTTAACGTATCCGTCATTTGTTCTAAAGCATTTATATCGATTTTAGAAAAATACTTCTCAATTAATACATCATCTAACTTAGACAACTGCTCCATATACTTACTACCGTTCGGACCAAGTGTAAGGAAATACTCCCTTTTATTATTAGGATTTACTTGTTTTGAAATCATCTTCTGCTTTTCCAATTTCGATAAAACTTGGCTCACAGCACTTTTCGATATATTAAAAGTAGTCGCGATGTGATTTGCTGTCGTGTTTTCATTTAAATTAATATGAAATAACATGCTCTCTTGCTGCCCAGTAAGACCATACTCGTCCTTTAAATCTTGAAATAGTAAAATGTAAAATTCAGTGTAGGCTCGGTTCATTTCATTAATTATTTCTTTATACGTTCTAGTCATAGCACTCTTCCTCCATGCTGTTATTTCGGTTTTATTCAAATAGTTAAGTTTACTTAACTTAACTATATTATACCGTTATGTTTGTGTAAAGGGAAATCAATTTCCATACTTTAAAAAAGAAGACATCCATTAAGATGTCTCCTTCTCATACGTAAAGCTCTAAACTTTCACTATTCTTCTCAATTACATCTTTATACAAGCAAAAGTGTTTCTCTCACCTCAACTTATATATTAGACAATATATAAGTTTTATGTTGTAAACTACTAACCGTTAATCAACTGTTGCTTAAATTCATCTAAAACTCTCTTTCTCTCTTCATAATCTTCCGTATCGGCTTCTTCCCAAAGCTCAAGGTCAGCCCCACGTTCAATTAATGCAATCGCCTTGTTACGAACTTCTTCTTGAAGACAGCCTTTCTCCAATTGTATTGCCGCAAGACCAATGTATACTAAAGATATTTCTTCTAATTCTTCCTCTATATCAAACTCATCTACATATTCTTCTAAAATGAGCTTAGTTGCTTTTTCCGCACTATTACCCTCTTCTATATACTCAATAAATTGATCTTTCACATCACAAGTCGTGTCATCATCAAATAATCCAGTTCCCCAAGCGCCCATATGCTACAGCTCCTTCTTTGTGCTTTTTTCATTTCTATTTCAATCTTAAATATAATAAAAGTTCATTACAAGACTAGTTATATACATCGTTATATTTTACAATTACTATAGGTAATACATATTTTTCACTACATGTACCATTCTGAATAATCAAACACAATTATCAATAAAATTCCATATAGACCCAGTAATGGTTAAAATGTTATAATGAAATCACCCTACATAGTTACTCATATTTAACTTGAGGAACTAGCGTCTTATTAAGCAATGCGCATAAATCAAATAAAAAAGACACTTTTTACAGTGTCTTTTTTATTTATATTCTCATAGAAAATATCTCTTTTATACACAAAATCTAGCAAATGAAAAAGGAGAATATCATATGGAGCATCCTCTAGCAAGAGAACTACGTAACATACGTATATGCCTTATCATCTTGATCATTGTCATTGCATTTTGGGATCGTGACAAACCTGTGGAAATCACTGATCATGATAGTGACCCTATCTTAAACACTAGCAATATGACCCAAATTGGCGATAATACATTTGCCTATAAAGACGAATCTAATCAAATTAAAATATTTAAGTTTAACCCAGATACAAATGAAATAAAGCTAATAAAAGAATTTTACGCTAACGAATATTAATGAAATAAATGGGACAGAAGGCACCTCAAGGTGTCTTTTTTTTATTTTCAAAAGGACCTGCTCACATTCAGGCGTCAAACATAAAGTATATAGAATCCGTTAAAACGCATGAGTGATCCTTTGTTTTCTCCCTCTTATTTAAAGGAGGAACTATTATGGGCTTTGGTGGTAGTTGTGGAGGCTGTGGCTTCGCTGGAGGCTTTGCTTTATTAGTTGTATTGTTTATTTTATTAATCATCGTTGGCGCTGCTTGCTTCTGCTAAACAAACTATTGGAAAAGACACTCTTATATGGGTGTCTTTTCTTTATAAACTAAAAAAGTATGAGAATCCGATCCTTTAGCCATAATTACGACTAAAGGCTTTTTTGTATATAACTAAAAAGGAGCTGACTGTATGGAACATAATAAAAATGGAATCCTTGCTTTAATCGTTTTATTTGTAGGACTAGCATTTTTTGTTATCGGTATGGTTTATCATTTATGGGGCACGGTTTAAGAAAAAAAGTACTCATATGAGTACTTTTTTCTTAAGATTTCATGTAAAACCATTCTAAACTTACTTACATGCATACAATTATCAATGACGGTTATATAACCGATAAGATTATAGATTATCAATTTAGCAATCTACATTTATATGATTAGGAAAGGAGCTAACAACTGAAAATGTTAGAAATCATTTTTGTTGCTGTATTACTTTTGTCTAGCATCCAACTTATCTTTATCAAGCGTGGGTTGACGAAAAAGAATGTATTCATCTTAATAATAAATTACATATTCTTATTAGCCACCATCGTATTAATTGGCGCAAACTGGCGTATGATACCTGCTTATTTCTTATTGTTCGTTTTAACATTACAAGTTTTTTTGAAACCAAAAACTACAGCTGTTTCTAAAAAGTTAGTGATGAAAATTTTAAAAGGGGTAGGAATTATCGTAACTGCTATCGCAATGTTCACGTTACCTTTACTTTTCCCGATCATAACACTCCCAGAGCCTACTGGAAAATATACAGTAGGAACGAAAGCTTTTCATTTAATTGATACAAATCGAAAAGAAACCACTGTACCGAATAATCATGGAAATCGCGAGTTAATGATACAAGTGTACTATCCTGCCGAAAAAGGATCTGGGAAACCTTCTGCCTACTTTGAGAACATAGACGCCCTCGCTGAACAATTGGCTGTAACAAAAGGTGCTCCATATATCGTAACAACACATTTAGGTCTGACAAAAACACATTCTTATCAAGATGCTAAGCCACTTCAAGTTAAAGAAAAATTCCCACTCCTTTTATTCGGCCATGGAATGGAATTATACGGACAACAAAATACATTCCAGTTAGAAGAATTAGCTAGTCAAGGTTATGTAGTAATCGCCCTTAATTTCACAGGATACGCAGCAACAACAATTTTCCCTAATGGAAAACGTATAGATTCCGTACCAATTGAATTTACACCTAACGCTTTAAATAACATGGTTCGAAATTGGGAACAAGATACTACTTTTATTTTAAATGAAGTAATAAAAGGCAATTTTGATAAAAACTTTACAGCCATTGCAAATTTAATTGACGATGACAAAATTGGCATGTTTGGTCACTCTTATGGAGGAGCAACTGCCGCGCAAATGTTAGTAAAGGATAACCGTATTAAAGCTGCGATTGATATGGATGGTGGATTGTATGGCGATCCAATGCCTAAAGACGGCCCTCAAAAACCATTCATGTTGATGAATGCTGAAGCTACCATTCAGTATATGAAAGAAGCGGAGAATCAAAAGACAGACGGAATCCAAGATGAATTGTTTGAAATATCCTATTTAAGGAATAAAACCATTGAAAAACCTGGCGCGTACACAGTTGTACTTCCAAAAACAAATCATAATAGTTTTACAGATTTAGCAGCATTTTCACCTATTATTAACGAACCCGGTGAAGATGTATCCGCAAATTATACACTCATTAATAAACTAGTAACTAGCTTCTTCGATCAAACTTTAAAAGGGATAAACGAAAATCATTTAGAAGAAATTCAGAAGCAATATCCTGAGCTTCACCTTATTAAACACTAATAACCATTTCTCTATTTATGGAGCCCCTCCTTATGTTTGAGGGGTTTCTGTTTTAACACAATTATAAAAAAGACCCCATCAATAAGAGTAAATGAATTAAAACAAATAACAGACAGCTAAAATATACAAGAATAACATTATACAATCTATATATATATGTAATATTACATAAAAATATTTACTATTACATGCTATACTAAAACAGGAGTCGACAATTGTTATTTTCTTCTTAGTTTTAAAGCAATATGGATATATACCTTCTTATCGCATTTGGATTGTACAAGCAAAAGAAGACATCGTAATTGATGTCTTCTTTTCTTATATTTTTATGAATTCCTTTGAGCAGATGCTCTCCAAGCACGAAAAGATGTTGGGTGTCCAGAATGAGCTCTTTGCTTTGCAACAGCTGGTTTTTCTTCAATAGTCTTTGGTTTTGCTTCCACAATCGCTGATTTTTCTTCAAGAATAGTCACAGCTGTTTGTATCTTTCCTAACTGCTCTTTTAAAGCTTGCTGCTCAATTTTTAAATCGGTAAGTAATCGTAAAATCATTTCAGAATTGGCCATAAAGATCCTCCTTCCCCCAATGCACAGAATAAAATAGAATATGTCATCAGCGGAATAGCGGTGACAAAAATAAGGTCGTCAACTCCCTTAAAATCTAAGCACCTTTATTTTTCAAAAGGACCTGCTCAAGTTTATCCGTAAAAACATAAAGTAAATTAAATCCATTAATTAATGGTCTTTATGGAAGGAGGAGTTAATATGGGCTATGGAGGTAGTTGTGGTGGAGGCTGCGGTTTCGGCGGCGGATTCGCTTTACTAGTTGTACTCTTTATCTTATTAATCATCGTTGGCGCTAGCTGTTGGGGCGGCGGATTCGGCTGCTAAGGGGAGGCACTCTTGAGAGTGTCTTTTTTTATGTCTTAATATGTGAGATTTCCGTTCTTCTTTCCCTTTCAATTTATTAGTTCCATAGGCTTTATCCGAAAATAACAATGAGATTGTGCCCCATTTTCACATACATCTCGACTGTAATCAAAATTCATATTATTACAATTAGGATTGTACAAATCTAAAAAAAAACGCCCGATCATGAGCCTTCGCTTTATTTTCAAAAGGACCTGCTCAGCTTCATACGTAAAAACATAAAGTAAATAGAATCCGTTAAAACACATGAATGCCCCCTTGTTTTTGTCCTCTACTCTAAAGGAGGAACTATTTATGGGATATGGTGGTAGCTGCGGCGAAGGCTGTGGTTTTGCTGGAGGCTTTGCTCTATTAGTTGTATTATTTATTTTATTAATCATCGTTGGAGCTTCTTGCTTCTGCTAACAAACTATTAGAAAGGACACTCTTATATGAGTGTCCTTTCTTCATAAAAAACATCCGCATATAGTGAAACTCTAATCAACGAGGATCTTAATATACACTAGAGATATAGCTATGAGATTCTAAAGCGAAACTTTAATCTCTTTTAACTTCTCTAACTCCCGCTTCACTTCTTCTTGCAAATTTTGGTCTAACAATTCTTGTTGATTAGGAGCCTTCAAATTATAAAAATAGCTACTAGCAGCTGTTTCTGCTTCTAATTTTTGCACATACGATTCAATGCGGGCAAATCCTTTCGCTGTACTTTCTGTATGGAAAGAATCAATTGCTGCATTGCTCTCTTTTATTGCTCTCGCTGCATTTAATCGCGAAACGAGAACAAGTTCTTTATATTGTAGCTCTTCATATTTCTCTTGCAATTTGTCAATCTGTTCATACAGTTTCGCCGTTTGCTCTTTCGTTACTTCATACTGCTTGCGATACAGTTCTGCTTTTTTCTCATTTGAAATTTTTTCTTGCAGGGCTAACTGCGCCATATGATCTTCTCCGCGTGATACTGCGAGTTCAGCTTGACGAGTTCTCTTCGCGATAAGAGCATCCGTCTCTGAAATTAATGCTTTATATTTATTTTCTAAATAATATTGGTGAGAGAGTGCTTTTTGAGCTTTCGTAATTTGCTTTTCTGTTTCACGAAGATACTGCTTCAACATGCTCACGGGATTTTCCAGTTTATCTAACGTTTCATGCACATCCGCCACTACAATATTTTTAATACGTTTTAAAATACCCATTATTACTTCTCCTCCTTACGAATATTGCGTTCCCATTGATCTAAAATATCTATCTGTTTTTGCATTTGGAAATCGCTGTATAACTCTATATCAGTTGCCACTCTTTTTTCTTTAAACTTTTTATATGCCCAAACAATCGCTGCAACAAATGCAAGCATCGGAAGGACTGGTAATACACCAATAACCAGGAGCACTATGCCTGTCCACTTTTTAACCATATTCCCTTCAGACTTACGAATCATAAACCAGCCGAAAAGAACAAATCCAAACGCTAACAAGAATGGTATAAAGAATAAACCATCAAACTCTTTTTCAAAATGTTTTTCATGATGATTTAGTCGCTCAAAGTGATGAAACTTCTCTTTTTGAGCAACGAAAGCTTCCCTTTCTTTATCGTGAGAAACAGTATACGCCGCCTGCTTATGCTTCTCATGTTCCCCCCTATCAAACTTCATACTATGTAATCCAAACAATAGGAATGCCAGAAGTAACGGAAGGACCAAAATCCATTTTAACCAACGCATTTTTTTACGCTTATTCTTTTTCATCTGTTCACCACCATCTATCATTCGTTTTTGAAAGAAGTATAAGATGTATTACCTCCCTTTATCTTTAATACATATGATTGTAAAACTTAGACGTGAGGAGGCGATGAAAGGAAAATGATGAATGTATGAGAAATATATAAGAAATTTCTCATACATGATAGAGAAAAAACCGTCGATAAATTTAAGTTACAAATATTCAGAATTAATATTAAAATAAACAATGGGGATAGGGGTATGGGATTAAAAATTATACATAACGAGGGAATAGAAATGAAACTACAATTAAAAGCGGATTTAGGGCTACTACTAGTTACATTCTTTTGGGGTGCATCCATCTTACTTACAAAGGTTGGACTTGAAGGCATAGAAGAATACAACTTAATCGCATTACGATTTATTATCGCCTTTCTTTTATCAGGTTTAATATTTTACAAACATTTATTCAAAATCGATTTTAAAACGGTAAAATATGCATTTATACTCGCTTCTGTTTTATTTATCGTTTACATTTTCGCGACTTTCGGCACGAAGTATACGAGTGTTTCTAATGCCGGTTTCTTACTATGTCTCACAGTCATCTTCATTCCGATCTTATCAGCTATATTTTTAAAACATATTCCAGAACAGAAAGTTATAGTGGGAATTATTTTAACGATAATAGGAATCGGCTTATTAACATTAACGAGTGAATTCAAAATCGGTAACGGTGACATATTTTGCATACTGTCTGCCTTATTTTATGCGATTCACGTCATCATTACTGGCAGCGTAACGAAACATGTGAACTCCATTGCACTTGGAGTAGTGCAACTTGGTTTCGTCGGCCTATTTAGTCTTATTTTTTCATTTATAATAGAAACGCCAAAGCTTCCTAGCACAATCAACTCATGGCTCATCATCTTAGCCTTAAGCATATTTTGCACCGCAGTCGCATTCATCGTGCAAGTTATCGCCCAGCAATACACGACGCCTACACATACCGGACTTATTTTTTCATTAGAACCTGTCTTTTCCGCAGGCTTCGCTTTCGTTTTCACAGGTGAAACACTTACAAGAAAAGGCTACTTAGGGGCGACACTTATATTAGTCAGTGTGTTGATTGCTGAGGTAGATTTTAAGAGTTTATTACGAGTTAATTATAAAAAGAATGTGGAATAGATAAACATACCCCGGGAAAATATTCATTACTATTATTTTCATTCTCTTGTAAATGAGACTTTTTTAGATGCTATCTTCGAATAAGATAGCATCTAAAAAATGTTAAAAAGAATTATTATATTTGTGTAGCCTGCATACTACTGCACATAGTCATACAGGTTTTTCGCTAACAACAAACAAGTTACTGTAATGAAAAGGGCGCGAACATACCCGCTTCCCTTTTTTATAGCAAACTTGGAGCCGGCGATTCCTCCAGCAATTTGAGCAATTCCCATTATGAAGCCATACGCATAGTTTACTTGCCCTACATACATAAACATGAGCAATGCACCAACGTTACTTCCTAAATTAAGAAACTTCGCCGTACCTGCTGCTTTTAAAAAATCATACCCAATAAATAAAAGAGAAAACATTAAAAATGAACCTGTACCAGGACCTAGAAATCCATCATAAAAACCAATAGCAAAAATAAAAAAGGTAAAAATAATGACGTGTCGACCAGACAATTTTTTATGAGTGGAAATACTTCCCCAATCCTTCTTGAATATTGTATAAATAGCGACCACACCAAGCATGATCAACATTAATGGCTTCAATACTTCTGGATTCATTAAATGAACGGTCCATGCCCCTACTATGGAACCTATGAAAGTGATTGGAAATAATTTAAACGCCGATTTCAAATCGAGATTACCAGAACGATAAAACACAATATTACTAGTGGCACTTCCCATTGTCGATGCTAGTTTATTTGTGGCTACTGCACTTGCTGGATTCAATCCTGTAAATAATAAAGCTGGTAAGGCGATTAATCCACCACCACCTACAACTGAATCAATAAATGCAGCTACAAATCCAAAAACAATCAAAATCATTAATACAGATGGGTCTAAATAAAAATCCATATTAGTAGCCTCCCCTTTAGTCACTATTGTAATAGTAACTATCAATTTGCTAAATGTAAAGAGTTATTGTAACGTTGAAATATAAAGTGAAACTTTAATCAGTGGGGGGTTTTGTTCATCCCCACTGATTATCAGCCCTCACCAATCGGGCTTTAACGGGCAGCCCGATCCCCACCTAACTTCTTTGCTTCCACTGAATTTTGAGGTGGGGGTCTTACTGCCCGTTAAAGCGGGATAAAAGCAAACATCGGAGGAAAAAAAGTGGACTACATAGTACAACAGCTTAAAAAAATTGGTTTTAATGAATATGAAGCTAAATCTTATGTATCTCTTGTGAAACAAGGGCCTGTCACAGCCTATCAAGTGAGTAAGGATTCGGGTGTCCCAAGAGCGCGAATTTATGAGATTTTAGGTAACCTTGTAGAAAAAGGAATTGTCATGAAAGAAGAAATAAATGACACCACCCGCTATTCACCTCTACCTGTTGAAATTTTTTTACAGAAGGCGCAATCAGAATGGCAGTCTACTTACGAAGGAATAAGTGATTCATTAAAGAAACTAGAAACTTCCGAAGAAAAAACGGATAATCGAGTCATTACTTTAAAAGACAATCAAACAATCATTAGCTATTGTCAAACATTAATAAAAAAAGCCGAAAAACGTATTGTCATTTCGATGTGGGATGAGATGTATGAAGCGTTAAAAGAGGATCTAGCTGAGGTAGCTGATAAAGTTTCAGTACAAGGTATTACCTTACATGTTGAAAATCCTATTAAAAATCTAGAAGCCCATCGTATCACACCCTATACAGAAACTCGCTCTACAGAACATTGGTTTATTTTATCAATAGATTCTAAAGAGATGATTTACGGCCCATCACTTGAAGAGCGTAATATTGCTTTTTATACAGATGACCCCGTTCATATATACTTATTAGAGGATTATATATGGCATGATGTTTTAGTAAATCGCCTTGTCCGACGTAGCCAAGATGACTTGGAGCAATGGATTACTGCAGAGAGAAGAGCTTTCTTTATGGAGAAATAAGAAACATATTCAAAAAATAAAGCATAAGTGAATACAATGGAAAACTTATGCTTTATTTTATATGCAAAGTAATACTCAAATCTTTTCACTATTTCCCCTCCACAAACCGCCCAAACTCCTTCAAAAACCTCAGCTTAAAACTACCAACAGGCCCATTCCGATGCTTCGCCACATGAATCTCCGTTATCTCTTTTTGCACCGTTTCCTTATCGTAATAATCTTCGCGATACATAAGCATAATGACATCCGCATCTTGCTCAATTTGTCCCGTCTCTCTTAAATCAGATAAAAGAGGGCGCTTATCTTGACGCGACTCTACTAAACGAGACAATTGCGATAATGCTACTACACAAACATTTAATTCCCGCGCTAATAACTTAAGCTTACGAGAAATCTCACTAATCTCTTGAAATCGATTGCCCTTATGCTTTGGATCTCCCGTAATAAGCTGCAAGTAATCTACAATGACTAAAACCTTCTTATTACCATGCTTCCTCTTTAACTTACGAGTTTGCATCCAAATATCTTGCACCGTAACCCCTGCATTGTCGTAAATCTCAAGAGGTAACTCACCAATCTCCGCAAACGCCTTACTCACCCGTTCCCAGTCTTCCATCGCAAAACGGTGCTTCGGATTTTTCAGCCTACCTCCTGACACTTCCCCTACGCAAGACGCCAGCCGTTTTAACAATTGCTTACTACTCATCTCTAACGAAAACAATCCAACCGCCGCTCCAGACTTCGCCGCATGCAGTCCAACATTTAACGCAAACGCAGTCTTTCCCATAGAAGGACGCGCACCAAGTACAACAAAATCACCTTCCTGCAATCCGCACGTCATTTTATTTAGCGATGTATAACCAGTCTCAATCCCCGTAATCTCTTTCGCATCTTGATGCAGCTCCTCATACAAATCAACTAGCGCATCCTTCAAATCAAACTCACATACACAGTCCTTCTCCTCTAACTCACAAAGTGCCGTAATCGTCTCACCAATAATCTTCTCACTCTTCTCCGCAATAAGACGCTCTCCCATCTTGTGCCCGAGAACACCCGCCTGATACATTTTCCAGGCACCTCGAACAAGCCCCTCATAGTATGAGAAGTTGCTAGTAGTGGGCACACCATCCATTAACCCTATAAAATACTCCATTCCCCCGATCCCCTTCAAAAAATTCGGATCCACCCTAGAAGTAAAAGTCACAAGGTCAATCGGTTGCCCCTCTTCTTCCATCTTTCGCATTAACTGAAATATAGACTTATGCACCGGCATCGAAAAATACTGCTCCGTCAAACGGCACTCCTTAATAAGCTCTCCATCCAGTAGTAGAGAACCTAGCACCGTCTTTTCCGCCTCCACATTTTGAATACTCATGGCCGCCACCCGCGCTCCGCTAAAAAGCGCTGTAACTCTTCCTCAGATGGCGCATTCTTCTCCCACTCCTCACACCTCGCCAAAAACTCCTCCGTCTCCCCCGTACTAACAGACAAATCCTTCTTCCTAAAGCTCGCCGTATCCGCCTCAACCTCAGAAACTTTCGTAAACCCTTTCCCATGCCAACCTCTCAAAATGCCCTTCACATAAGCAACCGTCCGCTTATTATTCTCAAACGCAATTTGAAGAGCCTTCAGCACAAGCTCCTCTGACAAATCTTCCATCCACGCACTCAGTTCCTCCACAGTATGCGGAGACAAACTTCCGAAATGTTGCTCATAAAAAGAAAAAACGCGACTCCCCGTTTCTTCCTCTATAACCTCTTCTTCCTCTGCCTCCTCACAAACCGGCTCAACATCATCTACAGCTAAATCACTCGGCATACCGAAATGCGCTAAAAGCATCGGAACATTCAGTTCCTCCTCTACGCACTTCTGAAGAAACATATGTACAAACTCCTTATTCTTCACACCCTTCAGCTCACGAAGCACACACTTCTCCACATTCGTATTCGTCACAGGATTATAACGAAGCCAATTCAAAACGAATAACTCCCGCGTCTCCGCATCATAAAGAATCTTTCCATAATCAACAAAGCGCTGTACAAGCTTATCAACAGTCTCCCGATTATAACCAGTCTCCATCTCGGCTAACCGCTTCGGAAAAGGAAAAATCCCACACTGCGTCGTCTTCGAACAAGTTAATAAGTAAACATAAAAATACCGCTCCTCCGGCGTCAAATCCAAAACAAAATCATCCTGCCAAAAATTCACCTGCACAGTACGATACACCGCCATCCTAATTCCTCCCGTCCTAATTCAAAATGAAAATTTCCTCTTTGTACTATATATAGGAAGGAGGGCCGGGTTTTTGGCGTGTTATTTCAAAATTTTTTTCGACTCCTACTACGGTGTTTGTTGGTGTTTTTGTTTTGTTATGTTTTTTCTTAGTGATTTATTACTTGGTAGGGGCTTGTAAGGGGCTTAGGAGGGGCTATTTTAATTAGAGAATCTCATTTTGGAAGATAACTCTGTCTTCTTTTTAGTATATTAAAACCATTTGCTTTCTTTGTAATACCTGTAACATTAAATTTATAAGTTAAGTAATCGTACAAATTACTTATTGAATATTCATTAATAAACCCTAAAACAAGTAGGTGGTTTATATTGAAATTTAAAAGCATCCCCTTAAAACATATTAAACTAGAAGAGGAATTCCGGAAGAATTTAGAGGATTTTAGTCTTGCTACAAGCATTAAACAAAATGGATTAATAGAACCACTTATTGTAGAAGAAAAAAATTCGAATTGTTTTATATTAGTTGAGGGTTATCGTCGTTTTTGGGCTTTAAAACATTTAAACATTCCATTTGTAACATGCAAAGTGGAAAAACTCACCTCAAAAGACTCAAGGGTTCTAAAACGTCTTCGTGTTGAATTAAAATCCAAGAAAAAAACAGGTTATGAGGTAGAACGAATGATTAGTTTTTTACTTGATAATGGTTATACAGAAGAAGATATCGCTAAGCAATGTAACATACAAAAAAAGACTGTAAAAAAATACATTAATGGAAAAGATGTTAACACTCACTGGAAAATTAGGGCGGAACAATCTGGAGCTGGAAGACATGGATTAACTGAGATTCACCATTTAACTAATATACACCCCGACAATAAAGAATACGTAGCTGATATTTATATTAAACGCAAAATAAATGCTAACAATGTAGAAAGTATAAAAACATTTACCAAGTTAGATGAATTTAATAAATCCTCAAAAGATTTTCAAAGAGACTGTATTAACGATATGATTGGCGATGATAGTTTAAATAACGAAAGACTTAAAGATATTGTTTTTACAAGATCATTAAAACAAAAATACACTCTCTTAGTACATCAATATATATTTGATAAAGTTCTCCGTCTATTAGATAAAGTAATAGATAGTTGCTGTCATAACTTTGTTAATCACCTTACTCCCGTACAAAAGAAAGATTTACAAAAAAAAATAAAAATAATTTCTAATAAACTTGGATTATCGCCTATTTCACCCACTCCTCCCCCAAAAACATTTTCCACTTCTCTTAAAAAGTATCAAGAACATACTATATTAGTTAATATCAATAGAAAGTCCTAAAACTCTACTCGATACTGAAATTATGCTTTTTTGAAAAAAATTGATATATTATTTAAATTTTATCAGTTAATAAAACAGCAACACTTATTTAAGCGTTGCTGTCCTTCTTTCAAATTATGTATGAAGATGATATCGGATATCCCCTTCTTTTCTAGCACCTATATTAAGAAAAAATGATATTCTCACCAAACAGAAATACCGATTTTCAGCTGCTACTACGTGTAGTTGTTTTTGTCTTTTTTTCTTAGTAATTTATTATTTAGTAGGAGGCTATTTATCGTTTACTTCGATTAAAAAAACTCGATCTGAGAAGCCACCTCGCTCTTCTGCTTTCTTTTTACGGATTTTATCTATTTCTCCTAGTGTCGTGCCTTCATGTTCGGCCAGGGCGTTTATTAGTTCTAGGAGGTCGGATAGCTCTTCTAGTTTATCTTCTTTCGTTGTTGCTTCTAGGTATTCGATTAATTCTTCTTGTGTTTTTTTGCAGATTTCTTTTATGTATTCTTCTTCAGGTAGGATTCTTGTTGTGAGTGTTTTTCCGTTGGTCTTTATTATTTGTGGGATTTTGTTTCGGATAAGTTTGTTGCGGGTTGGAATAAGGTTTTCTTCCATTTGATTTTTCTTCTATTGTAATAGACAAGCTGTTTAACTTTATAAGGTCATTTTATATTTTCTAATTAGTTCAGGTTAAAAGTAGCGTGATAGTACTCCCATCTCTTTTGAATACTGTTTCATCTTATCCACGTGTTCAAAAGCCTCCATAATCCTTTTTATAAACAACAAAAATGCTATACTCCATTCTGAAGTATAGCATTTTATCTATTTTACTTTAAAGGATATTTTTCTTGAGCTAACTGATTTAAAATTTTCTCTACTTCTACTCTTACACCATACGCCTTATCTTTTAAGAGAGGTGTTAACTCTTCAGCTGAATCAGCTCCACAAACTTTATATATACCGTGTATGGCCTCTACACGAATATGCCAAGATTTCATTTTTAAAATTCGTTTTAAAGTATCAATATCTTCTTCGGTAGCAATTTGAGAAAAAGCTTTTGCTGCGCCAACTTTTGCATATGTAGGCCCATGTTCAATTATATTAATAAGCTCCCCCCTTAAACTTAATAAATCAGACTTGATAATTTCTTCTATAGCTTTATCCCGTTCAATTATATTAGTTGATACTAACCTCTTTTTTAACTCTTCCATAGTCCCACTCTCCTTACATCTATCCTTATAACAAATCAACTATATTTTAACATAACTAAAGTTAAAAATTGAATTATCCTGAAATGTATAGGTACTTCTCATAATATCTATTCTCAAATGATTTTTTATGAAAAATTGTTTAACATTCTACGTATAGTTAATTTGATGAGTACTTTCAATATCTCATAATAAAATATAAAGAGGCATCATCATTAAATTGTGAGTGATTGAAATGAATATAAAAGGCTAACGACTATTACAGCCTGTACTCAAGAACATAAGTATACTAACTATATTCAAGTGAATTATTAAAAGGTATGTAGGCTTTTAAATAGTTCAATGTTAACCAATTAAATAAACCCACTCATTTAGAAAGAACTAATCAAAATGAGTGGATTTATTTTTATGAAAAAGATCAATTAAAGAACCCAGAAAAACCGATAATATCAACTTCTTCTCCATCCAAAAACGGTATTTCGTATGAATGGCTATTCGTCCTTTTTCAGCTAAACAATCTATTCACTTAAAATCTATTTTTCAAGTTCCTCAACAAATTTTATCGGCAAATGATTCATACGGAAGATCTATATTCTATAATGTATCACATGATGACTTTAATCCCGGAAAATAAATCCTTGCTTTCTTGTCTCCCTACTCATTTATACAAAACATTTTATACTCTCAAGCATTTTGTGAAATTCATTTCCAAAATTAATTGTATTCAATTCAGCTTAGTTTTGAATAATATTTTTCACATCATTTAAGTAATCATCTGTTACCTCTGGAATCAGCAATTCACCATCGATAGCATCGAGCATTACTTGTTCTTTTTCTTTCAATCGTTTATATATTGCCTGATCAATAAATCCACCATGAGCTCTATCGCCTTCAGTCATTAAATAATAATAGCGTGTGTATTGATCATCTTTTAATCCTAGTCGATGGATACGATCTCTGGATTGTAGCATAAATGTTAGGTTAAAGTTGTATTCAAAATAGATAGCATCATGAACAGTTTGATGTAACGAAATAGATTCTCCTAAAGTATTTGGATTAGAAATCATTACCTCCACTTCACCATCACGAAAATCATTAATCAATTTCACACGTTCATCCTTTGGTGTTCCCCCATAAACTAAATTTACAGATACACCCTTTTGTTGTAATACCTGTTTAATCTTCTGCATGGTTTTTACAAACATTCCCCATACAATCACTTTTTTCCCTTTTCCCACCAAGTCCATGATTAGTTGAATTCCTTTTTCAAATTTTGCAGATGGAATTATATCTACTTGTAACTGTTGATAGGCTCTTATTCTTGCTATTTCTCTTTCTTCATCATTTAAAGCATTAACTTGTGTCAAATCAAATTCATCATCTAAAAGACCTAAATCTCGATATTCAATTTTATCTAACAATAAAGCAGGATTTGTAGATGCTTGCAATAACCGTAAATACAACGCTAATATATTACCTTCATTTTCATATATTGCTTGAACTAATTGTTTTTGCTTTTCACTAGGTTTAACAACAATTAATTTGTCTGGATCTGCTTTTGGTACCTTTAAATCATATTTATTAGTTCGCCAAAAGAAGGGCTGAATACGGTTATTAATCTCCTCCACTTCAGGGTTCTCTAAATCACTTACTTCCCAACGAAAGAAAGAATCATATTCTTTATCATACAGTAAGTGTAAAAAGTTGTAGATATCTTTATAACTATTAGGTATCGGAGTCCCTGTCAAAACATAACGATATTGAGATTTTGGCCCTAAATTTAAAGCGGCCGTAGCTCGTCTTCCGCCCACACCTTTTACACGGTGAACCTCATCACATACAATCATAGTATATTCATCAATTAATTCATTTAAAATAGTTAGTTTGCCTTCTAACGCTTCATAATTGATAACGATTATGTCGCTTTTCCCCCAATCTACTCGAACATTTCCAACATTTCGGTATTTAACTTCTTTTAAATTCATATAATTTAAATAACGTTTCTCTCCAAATACCTCAATATATTCTGTGCGCCAAGCCTCAAAGGCATTGATCGGTGAGACAACTAATAATCGTCTTATCTTTCTAATTTTTTTACTACTTAGATACGCAAACGCTCCGTACATCATAGCAGTCTTACCTGCACCAGGAACAGAAAAGTTAGCAGCCCTTTTCATTGTAGCAAGATAAAAACTCGCTTGTAATTGTTCTGGTTTCAATGGCCGTGTTATTTCTTCGTCTAAAATTTTCCCAAATGTGATTAGCTCACTTTTCCACCGTTCATCAGAAGCTTTAATCGTACTTCCTGCGATACGTTGCTCATTAATTGCATATTTGTTTTGTTGAATGTAAGCTTGAATTTCGACACTAACTACCAACGATACAGTACTTACCCCAGATAAAGCTTTATTAATCTTTTCAATCAGTTCTTGTAACGATACATAATTAATATTACTATTAATCAATAACTCATTATAGTTATCAAAATAACTTTGATAACGATCTAAAATACGCCTCACTCGGCCTTGTTTAAAATATTCTTCCTTCGTATCTTGAAGTTGAAAAAATTCCTTTTCCCCAAATACTACCGTAATAAGTTCTGGATTAGATTTCATTGTCATAAATTTCAATCAACTCTCTACTAATTAGGTTTATTTGAATTAAATATTCCCTGATTTCATTAATTTGATCTTTACTAAAATTATTAAAGTTCAAATTCCCTGTCAATCCTTCACCTTTTTGCATATCTTTTAGACTATTTAATGTCTCTTTTACATCTCCTATAAAACTATCAATATTCTTTCCCCGGTTTTGTCGATTTCGTATTCGCACATATTCTCCATTAATCTCTCTAATTTCTGGACTGGCTATTTCAATTACTCTTCTGAATTCTGTTGCAGAAGTAACTGGGTTTTCTTCAAAGGTATCTCTTAAATTATCAATAGAATCCTCAATTGCATCATTAAAATCCTCATTCGCCGTGGTTGTTAGTACATCTTTGAAATAATCACGTACTTCACGTACCGTATCTCCACCAGTAGCCAACATTTTTGTTAATAAAGCAAAAGAAGTAATTTTACTTTGTTCATAGGCTGGTCCCTTTTTAGGAAATTGAGTATTCAATTTTTTAGCCAATTCATATAAAGGATTATATAATTTCGTATCTTTAATAATATGGTATGCATTTTTTTTAGCATTAATAAATTCTAAAAACTCACGCATTAACATAACTGTTGTGGTACGGTTTTTGATTTCTTTTTGTTTAATATTTGCTTCTTTAGCATAATCATTCTCTGTCATCAGTTTATCAACTACAACAGTTTGATAAATATCTACCGCTAAATCAACTGGATCATATGCTTGACGTTCTTCTGTTCCCATCTGAATAGCTAATTCAAGTCTCTTGATTTCTGCCCGCTCAGTTTTCGATGCATAAGTAAACGGTAAGATAACTGCTTCAAATAGATAGGTTTCTCCCGTTTCCTCTGCTAATTGCCTCAAAGCTGTATACCTTCTATTTCCATCAATAACCCGGCCATCTGCTAAAACATAACCAAAAACTTTTTGACCAGACTCTCGAATAGACTTTTTAGTTTGCTTTAATTTAGCAGCATTGTCTTCTACAATCATTTTTGCAATTAGCTGATTGTATTCTGGGTTTTCATCATCTCTAGCAGGTTCCAATTGAATATCTTGTCGAGAAATAGCCGAAGCGATTCGGCCATTCTCTGCATTATAATAAAGATATTTTAATGGAATACGGTATACATCTAACATACCGTCATTTACATTTGGAATTTGTATCGGCAATTTCGGTTTCGCTCCAGTTTTTACCAATTGACCATTTTGCATCAATTCTAATAATGAAATATTTTTATCCACTATTTTACCCCTCACTCTTCAGACAACTTTCTAATTATAGAATATACTTGTTGCGCACTTGTTGCCTCTATGAATTCAATATGATGTTCTTTCAATGTATCAAAGAATTTCTTTTGAATATCAATAATTCTTTGATCTTCCAACCTCATATTCTCAGCTTTAGTTTCAACAAGTACATACACACTTGAATCATTATCTTTTTCAATCATATATATAAAGTCTGGCGTTGTTGAGCCCCCAGTATATTTTGGAACCTGAATGGCCCGTCTAGGTAGCTTTCCAAAAACAGTTACCTTATCATTATATCCATGGCGTAACAAGTCTCTTTCAGGTGTTACACTGTCATACCTCATTGGAGGAAGTTCATAGAGATAGCGATTATCTTCTTGCGCTTGTTCATCAATATTTACTCCAATAACTTCTGCATTGATATCATCCACAAAACTATCCATTTCAGGATTATAAATTGCTGTACGCGCTTGAAAATCTAACTTTTTATATTCATAAGCTTGTGCAAATATTTCATCAAACCGCTTTTTAAATTCTCGGATAATATTATTAAGAGATAATTCACTTAAGTATCTAGCATCACCTTTTAAAGATGACTTCATGAGTTTGAATAAGTTTGCATGGATCTCTTTGATAGGTATACCTGTTGCTATATTAATTCTTTTAACAAACTTTCCGTAAGCCATACCCGGCAAGTATATACGTTGATATTCATTTTCTTGTTCTCGCAAAACAACACTCTCGTTGTCATCACTTGCATGCAGCGATTCCTTCATTTGCATAGGAACTTCACGTTCATATAAACTGTGGTTACCCACTATTTGTTCAGCCATAAAACTAATTGTTTCTGGGATACGTTGAAATTCCAACATATAACGATTGGAAAATTGTTGCCACAACTCTTTCACCTTTTCCCAATTTTCTTTTCTTAATTTTACACGAACTTTTATTGAATGTTTTTTTGTATCTATAACCTTTCCTTCTCGTAGGCGATTCGTATTCAATTCAGGGTATAGTTCAACTAACCATTCAAATCCACTTTTTTGAACGCCTCCAATATCAATAGATTCTTTAAACTCATTTTTCCTATTAATAATACCCAAATTATCTAAATGCTCCAGTAATCTTTCGTCCGTAAATTCTGGATTTACTTTTTTTCGTTTGGTGACTATTAATTGAATCATATCTTCCGTTAATTTTTCTTCGTTTAATTGAAGCTTCGCATCACTATTGATCTCACCAATGAGTTTTTGTGCAAAATCTTTTTCATCATAACCAATTAAAAATGCTAGTCTAGTCGGCCACTCATCTTGTTGAATTCTATGACCCGTTTCATCCACTGGTAATCGTAATCCTCGGCCAACTTCTTGAATTTTACTGTTGTCACTACCAGAAGTACGCAATTTAGCAATAACAAAAACATTTGGGTTATCCCATCCTTCACGTAACGTCCATTTTGAAAATAAAAAACGTCTCGTTTGCCAATTACCATTTTCATCTTTAAAACTTAAAAGCTTTTCTTTATTTTTCAAAATATCGTCAACTTCTGCTTGAATCGATTCATCACCAGAACCCCGATCTTCCCCAAAATATCCTGCATGTACATTTTGATTGTCACTGGCTAAACTTGATTGGGTAGCCCTTAGAAATTCTAAATACTCTTTTTCTCTAGGTAGACGTTTGAATTCATATTCCGCTACTAAGCGAGAAAGCTTTTCTTTTAATAAACGTTCAAAAGTTGCTTTTAGCCACCCATCATCCTGACGATAACTAGTAATACTATCAATGAAAAAGAGACTTAATGTTTTAATTCTTGGTACATTATTTTCCCTTTGATTCGCTCTTAAAAAATTAGCTTGTTCAATTTCAAAGTGCTTATCAATTGCATCTTTAATAATCAACTCCTGATAAGTTGAGCGATAAGTACCTGGAATCAAGGTCATACCTTTTTCAAGCTCTAATTCATTACTTAACATCTTTGAACCAGCATATTCAATATCACCTTCAAAACCTGAATCTACTTCTGCTAAATTATCACCAACATGAAGTATCCAGCTCTTACTATTTTGCTTAAGTACCAGTTCCTTTGCCTTCACACTATCTACTACATAACGGTTTTTTGCTTGTTCTTCTGTTAGATTTGGATAATAGATATCAATCCCTTTTACCAAACCATTATTAAAGCTCTCAATTGCATTCAAATCAAATTGTGGTTTTTTTCGATAATAATCTTTCTTAGTAATTTTATTACTACCTTTGCCCGTAGTAACTTCTGGAAATGTTGCTCCGAAACGGATAATCACTTGGGGTTTAATAGCTTCAATTGATTGATAATTAGCCTTATCTCTTGGGAAACGATGCGGTTCATCAATAATGACTACTGGACGTGTATCTTGTATAGCCTCTATTGGACTTGTCGTCCCTCCAATTAATGTCTGATCATAATCGTTATTACGCATGCTTTTTGAACGTAACATATCAGCATTAATTAATAATACTTCAATAGTATTAGAATTTTGTCTACTTCCTTCAACAAAATTAAGTAATTGAGCCGGGAAATTTCTGCGTCCAGATTTAGATTTAAAATCACCCGCATTAATTACATTTAATTCGATTCTTACGTTTTCATAAAATTGAGAGAAATGCTGCTTCGCATAATCACTTTGTATGAAGTTTTTAGCTCCTTCTTTAATCGCAGGACTCGGAACTACAATCACAAACTTGAAAATACCATACTGTTGATGCATTTCGTACATTAATCTTGTATAGACATAAGTTTTTCCTGTACCAGTCTCCATTTTCACATCGATATTAGAGATTTCATTATATCTGCCACGAATTAATGGATTAGCATATACATAATCCACATCAGAATCGTTGGCAGCATTATCTATTCCTGTGAAATTTTCCAAAATAGCTTTCAAACTCTCTTCTTGGTGAGGCAGTTCTTCTAATAATATTTTCATTTTATATTCACTACCTCCCTAATATCTCTTAACTAAATTTATTTTACTATTCAATTGCTTCAAGCCAAGCTCCAATTCCCTTATACTTTCCAAACCAAATGAATATCCATATAAGACAATTGTTTGAACAACTAATTTATTAGTTCCAATCAAATTCAAAAGTTCTTTTGTTTGTTCAGAACTCCAATGAGGATTAATTAAATACAAACGACTATTGTCTATATAACTGGCTTGATAACCATTTAAATTAATTCTTTCAACATCTATCCCCATTTTATAACCATCTGATACTAACCAAGTTGTTATAATCGTGTCCTCTCCACTAGCATTGCCATCAACTTTTAATCCTTTCGATGAAAACGGCTGAATCATATCGTCAAATCCACTTTCTGATAACTGGTTGAGTTGTCCACTCGAATCTTTGAACAAACCAGATTCAATATCAAATGATTCCAAATCATCCAATGTTGGTTGTTCTGAAGAAATCACTCGATAATGTTTAAATCCACCATCAAATTTCTCAGAAAGCGTTAAACCTGCTTCTTTTTGAATTTTTTGGCTTGCCCTCTTAATTCGTTCCCTACTAATTTCATCAATAGACATATACCCTAAACTATAAGCATTTTTACTTACACTATCATTTTTAGGTACTACTTTCCCATCATTATTAATAGTATATGTAAGCTCATTTAATTGAGCCAATATAAACTTCCTATCACATTGTTGAGCTGCATTTAATTTCATTACCGCGTCAGCAGTCGTTGCTGAGCCTGCAAAAAAGTCTAATATGATAGCTTTGTCATCAGTAAATACTTCGATAAAATATTCTATTAAGGTCGTTGGTTTAGGATTACTAAACACTTCCTTTGAAAAATAATTAAGAATTTCTTGGCTACCTGAAGCAGTAGTCCCTTTATCTGAAAGGATACTTCTAGGTTTTTTACCGTTTGGAATGCGTTGTTTAAAATGCACATTCCACTCACCTGCTCTATTTTTCACAAACTTTACTTCACCATTTTCTAAATCTTGATAAAATCTTCCTTCTGATCTTAACCAACTAATTTCGTTTCCTTGTTCATCATATTGTAGAATAGTTCCGTCCGGAGCTTCTATTGGATAGTATTGTTTTCCTGATTTCCTTTTAAATGTGTCCCAATAAAACCTTCCATAAGCATCTTCTTCTTTATATCTTTTTACATACTCCGAGTTATAAGACTCAAATAATTTTGGAACAAGATTAATGTTCTTTGCATAAACAAGAACAACTTCAGTTTCTTCCGCAACATGTGTTGAATCATTACCTCCACCTTTTTTATTCTGCCATGTAAATGGAGGTAACTTGTTCCCTTCACCAAATATTTCATTGAGGAGTAGTGTCAAATTAGCTTGTTCATTATCGTCTATTGATAATAAAATAACTCCATTTTCCTTAAGTAACCTTTTCGCCAGCCATAATCTCGGATACATAAAAGTTAACCAAGCTGAATGAGTTGCTGTTCCCTGAATACTCTTCAATCTTTCAAATTCTTTATCATTCATACCAAACATATCTTTAAGCGTTTCATCGTCAAACTCAAATTTATCTGGATAAATAAATCCATCATCCCCAGTATTATATGGAGGATCAATATAAATCATATCGATAGAATTGTTATAGTTATTTTGCAAATGACGCAATACTTCTAAATTATCACCCGTAAAAAATAAATTCTTACTTTTTTTATTTTCATCTAAATTATTATGGTCATTATTTGGAACTATAACTGTTGTGGGATGTTCGCCCGCTTGTTTTTTTGCGTAATCTTTCCCTATGAATTCTAGTTGATATCCGCTTGTTAACTCATTAATATTTCTTTCTTTTAAAGCACGTTGAAATTTTTCTAAATCAAATTCTCCCTCTTCAATCAACGTGCCCTCCTCATCAAATTTGCTCTCTGTAAAAAATTCTGGAAGCTTTTCTTTCAATTCCTTTAATAAACACGTATTAGACTTTACTTCTTCATTATATTTCAAGTTGTCTTGCAACATTCTGCACACTCCCTCTATAAATATTGATATATCAATGACTAATGTTGGCTCTGAGTTTCTAAATCATATTCCTCAGAATCATACATCCGCCAATAAATTGTAACTATCGATACAATTAATAATACTTGCAAACACTTCACTATTGGATAGAATAATCTCTAATAAAGTGTTTCCAAATTCTGAATAATGTATTATTGTGTATATTAGGATCTTCTCATTACTTATAATATCAGATGCCCCTATATCTCTAAATATCTAATTGCTTATATACTCTTTCATTTGTCAGCCTATTCTACCTATAGGGCAGAATGATGGTAATATCAATTTAGCGACTCAATAGATTAATAAACTAGGGAATAGATACCAGTTTCACCTTTGTATCCTTTTAAGCACTCTTAAGATTAATTATATTAGAGAAATATTTTAGGACAAGTAAAATTCCTCATCGTTTATTATTCACCCAAATAAACCTTCTTCTTATACTAATTAGTAAATATTGAACCCTTGCCTGCATATTACAATTATTACATTTTAGGATAATAAAATTTTGTCTAACAAAGCCTGGCATACTTTTACCACTTATATTTATTGATAAAGCATATAGACCACATATAATTATAACACAATAGACATACCTAATATTTATGTCGAAATAACCGCTCGTGCCTTATCTGGCTCCTAATTTTTTTATAATAAAACTCACACTGGCTTCATGTAACCGTTTATCCATGCTTTTATAATTTGAATGCGCCACCAACAAATAAAAGCATCTTGCGAGAACTCACTTGTTCCATGGGAAAATAAATTCGGTCTCTTATCCATTATTTAATCCCCTTTATATCTAAGTGCTATTCCCCAACATTTAACACTTCTAAAACCTCCCTAAACAACACCGAACCTCTCCCAATAACCAACTCCAAAGGAACTTCCTTAACTCGCCCATCTCCCACAACCATAACAACCCCACTCTCATAATCAACCCAAATCTGAACATCCTGCACATAATAACTCTTAATAGCAGAAGCCTCATCTAAATTGCGATGATCCAGCTCAACCTTAACTTGCTTCGTAAAACGTCGCAGCGTTTTCCAAAGAGTTCGTTCTTCCTTTGATTTCATGAATATTTCCGGGAGTTCTTGCACTTCTTTTAATAACGACATAGTTGTTATTGTGTATGTTTGAATGCCATATCCTACCGGGCGGATGAGGTGTTCTAGTTTTTTCCATGGCTCTAGTTTGAAATATACATACTCATCGTTTTGTTGCATTTGAATGTGTTTGATTTTTGCTACGTATTGGATTCCGCCTTTTTCTCCGTGCCATTTTTTTGATGCATATAATGCTATACACTTCGCTTCTTGCCATCCTGGTTTTAGCTGTTTGATTGGTAATTGATATACGCCATTCTTTCTATACGTTTCATAATCACTTTCAGTTTTCACGCTGCCCACTAATACTTTTTCTTCTAGTGATGAATGCCATTCTTCTTTTGTGCCTCTTGGAAGGATGCCTTCTCTTATAATTTCTTCTGGGCTTTTTTCAATGAGATGGTCTAGAAATTGTTCGACTAGTCTTGTTGCGTTTGGTAAGAATGGAAAGCCACCGATATTTACTTTTTCGATACTTTTATAAAATGGATGGTTCTCGTACGCTTCCTCTTGGTTCCATGGGAATAATACGTACGCTCCGTAAGCTGTCCGCTCAAAAGGTCCATCTTGTTCCACAACTAATGCATCTCTGTAGCGGTGCATTGTATTAATGTCTTCTTCCATTGGGCCAGGAGTACCATACTTCTTTTTATAATGAGACCTTTCAGCAAAATCAATTCGGTATTTCGCATCAAAAATGTATTGATATTGATAGTTCTTTCCCTTTTTCTCAATAGCGAGCATCGTATCTGGTTTTTGTGTAACTGTTGGTAGTCTACCGTTTCTTTTCTGGAAATACGGATGTGTTGTTTCGTCCATGTTTACCGTTCCGATAATATATACATTTGATGGGATAGTAATGTGCTTATTCGTAATTGATTCTGGAAGTACTGGTGACGTAACAATTTTTCCATCTTTCCATTTACGACTCTCAATTACACTTAAGAAATCACTAAAATAGTATTCCACTCGAGCTAAGTTCATCTCGTCCAATACTACAAAATAAGGACTATTTGGATTTGCATCTGCGGCTTCAAGCACTTTAATTAACGGTCTTTCTTGAAACTCCCCTTGGAGGTTCACATAACCAAGCAAATCAGAACTATCACTCCAATCAGGTCGAACCGGAATAAGCGTAAATTGTCCATTCTCTTCCGTTGCTCCTAAACTCTCTGCAAACCACTGCACAATTTTCGTTTTTCCTGTACCTGAAATACCTGATAAAATTACAAATGGCTTTGTTTTTAATGACAGGAAGAAATTAATAAGATCCTTTTTCTCATAAAAGAAACCTTTACTTTGAATATAAGAAGACACGTGATCGATAATTGATTGCTGATCTAAATACACTTCTTTCCTCTCATAAATCATTTCATATTTCGTTCCTTTCTCTTTATACGCTATGAATCCCTCATAATAGCGAAGCATTTCTTCTAGATCTTCTACTAACTCTTTTTCACTTGGCATTTTATTGGCATCGTATACAATATAAGCTGCGGTTGAATTCGCATATCCTTTTGCTTTTGAGCTTGTTCCTAGGAAAATCTCATCATCTTTTTTCACCTTTTGAGACATATGTATTTGTTCACGGATCTCTTCTTTAATTTTTTGCATCTCTTCTTTAGTTGTTTCTGTCACACCTTGCGCCAGCGTTAAATATAATCGCTCCATATCTTCACTAAACAAATAAACGATATAATAACCTCTCTGCGTAGATGTCGTAATATCTTTATTCATAATCGCAAGCCATGGAACAGCAGCCCAATTCCCTTGTCCAACTGACCCTGTAACAACATACTGACTATGATCAATAAATGGTAATCTCGTTATTTCCGTTGTCATCTCATTCCTAACAAACGATCCCATTTTATGACCCGCAAATCTTTCTGTTCTTGCCTGTAAATACTCATTCAGAACCGTTAAAAACTTTTCACGTAAATTACTGTTCATACTACCGCCCTTTTCTCCATCGTCTTTTGCATATTGTTCAACAGGAATCCATTCATCATTAATTAGTCCTACTTGTTCAAGCCAATCTAATAGGTTATTTGTTCGCCGCTTCGCTACTGATTCAACCATCAAATTATCTCCTGTTGAATTTCGGACAATCGTCATTCCAAAATCAACTAGAGCTTCTTTCTTTTCACCCTTTGAATATTTCTCTAGCAATCCAAGAACAAATAAAGCATGACGGAAATATTCCTGCCTTAAAACTAGCTGTGCTATATAAGCATTCTTATCCTCTGATTGAACATATTCATTTAATAGAAGCTGATTCATTTCATGAGATTCATTCAAAAGCCCAATAATCTTAAATCCTGGCGCGCATTAGATTTCACTCTATATAAATTTTCATCCGTTTGTTCACGTAACGTACTTGGATTATATGTACCATTTATGATCTCTTCTAAAAAGAGCATGACTTTATCGTATTTTTCGCTTGGTAGATTATCGGTTTTGAATTCTTTAAATGTAATAGCTCCCGATTCCTTTACATCCACAAATGGAAGCTGTGAAAAGAAAGCTACCATGAAAGTATTACATTCACTCACTTGTCCAAAATCTTCACTCTTTACTGTACGCATAGCTATAAATTTTCTCCAAGCATCCTTAAGAATTTCAAAGCTCACTTTAAAATAAGGTGGTGCTTTCTCTTCATATTGCTCATGTGAAAATTTAGCTTCAACGTATAATCCTTCATCATCTTTATTTATAAACAGATAAGCTTTATCATCATTTATATCTTCAACCTGCTTTATTGACTTAGCTAATTCCATTATGAGTTGCTCTAACATTTTCATCCCCACCGTTACAATTAATTACAATTACTACTATTTTACCAAACTATGTATAAAAGAAAGTAATCTTTTATACATGGGTACGTTTCATCCTCTAAGAAATTTAATTTTTGTTAAGAAATAATAAATTTCCAAATTTTATTATTTCTCTATTCGTTATACAATATAAAATATAAATATTTCCAACAAAATTTATATCTTTATAGATAAATGAAGGGATTGAAGGAAGAGGTATGGCAATCATTGATGAACAAAACTTTATCGTGACTGAGCAGTTTGGAAAAAGCGGAGAAACGGGGGAGCTAAAAGTTTGGGAAGCAGTACGACAGGCTTTTAGCTCCCGAGAATGCTTAGGTTACTGGAAGTACCCTATATTTTCAAAATCCGGGCATGGTAGAAAAGAACCTGATATTCTCATTGCAGATCGAAATCTCGGTTTAGTGGTTATAGAAGTAAAATCAATTCACATTAATCAAGTCAAAAAATTAAATGGACACCGTTGGGAATTCGAAAATTTTTACACAAAATATGGAAATCCCTACGAACAAGCCGAAGATCAATTATACGCACTTTTAAATAATTGTAATACATTCCCAGAAATCAGAAATAAAATCACAGGTAGAGTATTAGTTGCATTACCCTATATAACAGAAGCCGAATGGAAAAGTAAGGGATTCGATCGTTTGCCATCTTGTCCTCCAATTATTTTTAAAGATCAATTAGGAAAAGCTAGCTTATTAAATAAAATCGAATCTACTTATGTTACGCAATCGGGGGAAGAACTAATCGAAGAACGTTGGGAACTACTTTTATCTATATTAAGTGGTGCGCCTCTACATATAAAACAAGAAAGAAAAATCATTGGACATGAGCATAGTCGTTCTGCTGTGATCGCAGCATTAAATAAAAGCCTTTACGAATTTGATTTAAAGCAAGAAAGAGCAGGAAAAACTATTCCACCAGGAGCACAGCGCATTCGTGGTATCGCGGGATCCGGAAAAACCGTTTTACTTGCTCAAAAAGCAGCACATATGCATTTAAAACACCCAGATTGGGATATCGCACTTGTTTTCTTTACAAGAAGTCTTTACGATTCGTTCATTGCACAAGTAGACAAGTGGTTACGCCATTTTAGTAATGGAGAAACTTGTTATGATGAGATCGTAAAAAGAAAAATCAAAGTTTTGCATGCTTGGGGAGCAAAAGATCGTGAAGGTTTTTATCGTTTTCTATGTAGACGTCATGGAATAATACCTAAAAAACCATCAGATTTACCTTCAGGTTCTCCAAGTGAAAAGTTTGCCTATGCTTGCACTGACCTATTAAAAAATTCACATATCTACCCTGTCTTCGATGCCGTATTAATTGATGAAGCACAAGATTTAGTAGTAGGTGACCATGCTAAATATAATGGAAAACAACCTTTTTATTGGCTCGCCTTTCAATCACTCCATCCAATAAACGAAAGTGCTCCCTATGATCGCCGTTTAATATGGGCTTATGATGAAAGTCAAAGTCTAGATAGCCTAAAAGTTCCTACTTCCAAAGAACTTTTCGGTAATGATAAAAACTTTAGTAAAATGGTGAGCGGTCTTTATTCTGGAGGAATTAAAAAAAGTGAAATCATGCAACGTTGTTATCGTACGCCAGGCCCAATTCTTACTGCAGCACATGCAATTGGAATGGGACTATTACGAGATGAAGGAATGCTGCGTGGTTTAACAACTAGAAAAGATTGGGAAGGAATCGGTTATGAAGTACAGCAAGGTAGCTTTAGATCCGGTGAAGAAATTGTGCTACATCGCCCAAAGAAAAACTCTCCAAACCTTATTCCCTATCAATGGAAAGGTGATGTTTTACAATTTCAAACTTACGATTCCAGGGAAGCAGAACTTAATGCGCTTACAAAATCTATAAAAGAAAATATTGAGAATGATAAATTAAATCTTTCAAGAGACATTCTCATTATTACCCTAGGAGAAGGAAAAACACTACAAAAGGCCGTCTCTGAACATTTGATGAAAGCTGGCATAAATATCTATATTCCAGGTGCCTTAGAAAAAAATTATCTCTTCCCAAAATGGCCAAAGGAAAATCGTGATAAATTTTGGGAAGATGACGCTATTACGATTTCACAAATCCACCGTGCTAAAGGTAACGAAGCACATGTTATATACGTAGTTGGTTTTGATCTTATTGCATCTAAAGAAGACAATATCCAGCTTCGCAATCAACTATTCGTTGCATTGACAAGAACACGTGGATGGGCTACTTTAACAGGAATTCAATCTACCTCGCCAATGTACGATGAAATGAGAAGAGTTATAGAAAGTGGCAACACCTTCAAATTTACTTTCAAACGACCTCCCATTCATAATGTAAACGAAGAAGAAGAGAACTATATTACAAACTGATAAGATAAGGAGCAGCTAATAAATGATAAGCAGCTCCTTATCACTTATTATTTAATCAAAATGGAGCTCTAGACAATCCTTTCTTTTCCATAACGAATTTTTTCTGACTACTAGATAAACATTCCCAAATACTTTTTAGTTTCCAATCCTCTAACTGTAATAAGTTTTCCTGCTCCCTTTTTTTCTTAATAGTTAACTTAAAATGCGATTTATTAAAATCAATATCAGCTTTCTTAAGCCTCCATATTAATAAACTTAATTGCTTAGGAGTGAAAGCTTTTCTTTCTTTAAAATACTCAATAAAGTTTTCAATAATAAACTCATTATCTACTGAAGCCAATTTTACTAAAGTATTTAAGACGCTTTTTTCTTTCGCCTCTGTGACTAATTTATTTCTATCTTTATTCACTTTCTTCTTTGCATCTTCAGACGATAATTTAGTCCCCTCATCATTCACAACTACAATGTTAAACTTTTTAATACATTCTGACCCAATTAATAGCAGATTTCCATTTTGTTTGTTCACAATTTCAAATTGATATCTGATATTAGAATGATCGCATAAATGACATATTTCATCTGCAATTTCTATATCAAACATGTTCCCCTCATATACCCATTCCCCCAAAGCCTTTTTTAAATTATACTTTTCGTTACTCAAAGGAAAAATGTTTTTCTTAGCATTTTCTATCCAATTCATTCAACCACCCCATATATTAATATTTGAATTAGTTTTAGATCCTCATGCTAGTATAAAAATATAAAACTCTATTCACTCTTGAATATATATCAAATTTTATACATCAATAATTTAATATTGTTCAGTTTCATATTTTATAATATTAGGTTCAAAAATATTCCTAACTTAACTCACGCAACAATTACAATTACTACCATTTTATCAAACTACATATATGTATAAAAGAAAAATCATACGCCATACCGTATGATTTAATAATTCCTATTATCCCCCACTAACTCCCCATACTCCTGACTACTCTGCTCAAGAAACATCCTACTCTCCCCACTCCCCTTATAAAAACTCTCCCAACCCCGCTCCCTCAAAATCCCCTTCCAACTATCACTCTCCACCATCCTCTTAATCACACCATCCCAATAAGCAACCTCTTCTTCCGTCATATCTTTCGGGCCCATAATTCCCTTCCAGTGCTGGAATATGACGTTGATTCCTTGTTCTTTCCATGTTGGGATTTCTGGTAGTCGGTCTAGTCGTTTTGGTGCGGATACGGCTAGTATTTTTATTTTGCCGGCTTTGTATTGTTTTTCGGCTTCGGATAGGGTCATGGTTGCGGCGTTTATTTGTTTGTTCGTTAGGGCGTTTATGATTTTTTCTTTGTTTTCGTAGACGAAGAATTGTAGTTCGGCTGGGTTTATGCCGAATGCTTTGCTTACTTGTACGAAGGATAGGTGATCGTCGTTTCCTAGGCCTGGAGCAACGCCGATTTTGAAGTTTTTCTTGTCTTGTTTTAGTTGTTCCATTAGTTCGTTTGCGTTTTCGATGTTTGATTCTTTTGATACGACAACAACTTCCCAGTCTGACGCAAGTGTTGCGAGCGGTGTGAAGTCTTTATATGTTAGTTTACTGTGGCCTAGTAGGTTGTTCGTTATGAGTAAGCTTGAGTTAATCGCCAGTACGTGACCGCCTTTTTGTTTCGTATATTTCCATCCGACATCACCGCTGCCACCTACTTTGTTTGTAACTGTGATTGGTTTTGTGAAGATTTTTTCTTCTGTTAGTGTTTTTTGCATCGCTCGTGCCGTTAAGTCCCATCCGGCTCCTTGAACGTTCGGTGCAACGATTTCTACTTCCTCTATGTTTACTGTATTCGTTTGAGATTTTTCCGAGGAACAACCAGCTATTACTCCTGTCATGATCCATATACATAGTAATAATCGTTTTTTCATAGTCCTCGTCCTATTCGGTACTTTCGTTCTGGTCGTCCAATAATGCCGTATGTGTATTCTACTGTGCATTCGTTTGTCGCTACTAAATATTCTAAATACCTTCTTGCGGTTGTTCTGGAGGCCCCCATTTGTTCTCCCATTTCTTCTATTGTAATGCCCTCGTCGAATCCTTTTATAATTCCTTTCACCTTTTGCAGTGTTAACGGATCGACACCTGTAGGTAAGTTTTTTATGTCTTGTGTTTGTGAAATGCCGAAGAAGTTATCGATGAGTGCTTGATTTACTTCATTGTTACTATGTAATAGTTGTTTCTTTCTTTTATAGTCTTCAATTGTGCGAACAAATTTTTCTAACGTAACCGGTTTTATAAGATAGTTGCTTACGCCGTTTCGGATTGCTTTTTCTAGCATATGGTTTTCATTTGCCGCTGTTACCATAATGACGTCAACGTTTGGAAAATCGGCATGGATTTTCGGCAATAAGTCCGTACCGATTCCATCTGGTAAGTAATTATCTAATAGAAGTAAATCGATTTCTTCCCTTTGTAGTAGTTCCATCGTTTCTTTTGCGTTTAATGCTTTTCCAATCACTTTTATATCCTTTATTTTTAATAAAAACTCTTCCTGAATTTGCGCGACGCGGAAATCATCTTCTGCAATTGCAACCTTCAACATATGCCCATCCCCCTGTTTGTCATATACTTTCTCTCAATGTTTTCGGAAGGTAAATTGTAAAAATAGCTCCCCCATTTTTCTCATTTTGAATCTCAATTGTTCCCTCGAGTAGATCTACCATTTCTTTCACGTTTGCTAGTCCGTAACCACGATTATTTCCTTTCGTTGAAAATCCTTTTTGAAAAATGGTCGTGATTTTTTCTTCCGGTATTCCTATCCCGCTATCTATCACTTCAAACACAATATCGTGCCCAATATCCGTAACGAAGAAGGAAACACTCTTTTCCTCTCGTTCACTCACCGCATCAAACGTATTATCGATTATGTTTCCAAGAATCGTAATGAGGTGGGACACTTTTATATGGTCTGGTAACGGATGAAGCGCACTATCCCCTTCAATATGAAAATCAATTTTTTTCTCAGAGGCTGTTGCGATTTTCCCTAATAAAATAGCTTGTACTTTCGCATCATGAATTTGATGAAATAAAATATGGTTTTGGCTTTGATGAATATTAGATTCTTGTTGGATAAATTCAATCGCTTCTTTATAATGTCCTAACTGAAGTAATCCTGATAAGACGAAAAGCTTATTTGTAAATTCATGTGTTTGAGCGCGTAAGTCCTCGGAATACTTTCTTACCTCAGATATCGTATTCACTAAGTTTTGCAGTTCTGTTTTATCTCTAAAACTACATACAACGCCTACCGTACTGTTATTTTCGAGTATTGGCGTCATGTTTAAAATAAACACTTTATCTTGAAATGCGATTTCTTGATCGTTTTCTAGTACTCTCTCCATATGAAATTCTGGTAAAACTTTTGAAATGTGCTGCTGCATATAATCACCATTTACATGCAGCATTTCTTCTGCTGACGTATTCATCATCGTAATAGAACCGTTTTGATCGATAGCAATAATTCCTTCTTTTATAGATAGTAGTATCGCACTTCGTTCCCGGTATAGCGCTGCGATTTCATTTGGCTCTAAACCGAGTGTGTCTTTACGAATGCTACGCGCTAAAAGGATGCCACCTACAATGCCGGCTAATAACACCGCTAAGGAGAAGAGGATAATTTCTTTCGTTCTACTCAATATGTTAGATTCAATGCCTTTTATTAAAAACTCTACTGTCACAACGCCTACTACTTGATCATAGTCTCCGTTATGAACAATAATGGGTGCCTTCGCCATTAAAGCTGGACCACTTTCCCCATTTCCTTCGAGCGTATAATAACCGCCAAAAGTGAGTGCTTCATAGTTATATGGATTGTTACTCTTTGTACCAATCAACTCCGAATTAGAATGCGAATACATAACTCCATAACGATCTTCTATAATGATATAATCTGCACCAGCTTGCTCACGAACTTGTTCCGCAATGGATTGGATCGTACTTTTATGCTCGTTATTTTGAAAAGCATCTTTTATAGCAGGCATAAAAGAAAGCGACTTAGCCGTTTGCAGTGCTAACTGTTCTACTTGGCGCTTCGTATCAACGGACTGAATGTAAACAAATATTCCCGCTAATAGGAGAACGACAAATAAAATTAACGCGATAATTAAGCTTACTATTTTCGTTTGTAATGACACTGTGCGTGATTTCTTCATACTTCATATCCTTTGATAAAATATTCTAAACTATCAATCTCCTTTTTCTATTATTATGACAAAACGAATAATGAAGCAACTATTAAAACTCTCCATGTACATAAAGTACAAAAAGAATAAAATTGTCATAATATTGAGATTTCGTACCAAAGACAGTACAATTCAACTACAATGAACACGCTTTCATAATTGTTATTTTATTTATAAGCCAGAGGAGGAATGATTATGGCTCAAGTAAAATCTAACCGAGTCGCCGGCAATATTTTCAAAGGTTCTGTCGGCAATTTAATTGAATGGTACGACTGGTACGTTTACTCTGCTTTTGCTGTTTATTTTTCAGCAGAGTTCTTTCCTAAAGGAGATCCAACGAGTCAGTTACTGAACACAGCGGCTATTTTCGCAGTTGGATTTTTAATGCGTCCTATCGGAAGTTTATTAATGGGACGCTATGCGGATCGGCACGGACGCCGGGCAGCATTAACGCTTTCCATTACAGTTATGGCCGGTGGTTCTTTCATTATCGCCTGTACACCTAGTTACGAAAGCATCGGTATTATGGCGCCTATTATTTTAGTTCTTGCTCGTTTACTTCAAGGATTATCACTTGGCGGAGAATACGGAACTTCCGCAACATATTTATCTGAAATGGCTAGTAGTGGTCGCCGTGGTTTTTATTCAAGCTTCCAATATGTAACGCTCGTTGCTGGACAGATGGTTGCGTTAGGCGTTCAAATTGTTCTTCAGCAATTACTAAGCGAACCAGATATGAAAGCTTGGGGCTGGCGCATTCCATTCATTATTGGAGCGATGGGTGCAGTAGCTGTATTATGGCTTCGCCGTACGATGGATGAATCGGAGCAATTCGCAAACATAAAATCACAAAAACGCGAAAGCGCAGGAACCATTAGCGCTCTTATGAAACACCCGAAAGCAGTATTAACAGTAGTCGGCCTAACACTTGGGGGCACTGTTGCATTCTATACGTACACAACATATTTACAAAAATTCATGGTAAACACAGTCGGCCTTCCGAAAGAAGTTGTAAGCTGGATTAACTTTGTCGCACTACTTATTTTCGTCGTACTTCAACCAATTGCGGGGTTACTATCCGATAAAATTGGACGCCGCCCACTATTAATGACATTCGGTATTCTCGGAACGTTACTAACAGCACCAATTTTCTTCTTTATGGAAAAAACGACAGAACCAATCGTAGCATTTTTACTCATGATGGTCGGCCTTATTATCGTTACTGGTTACACATCGATTAACGCAATTGTAAAAGCAGAACTCTTCCCAACTGAAATTCGCGCACTTGGCGTAGGTTTACCATATGCACTAACCGTTGCGATATTCGGCGGAACAGCAGAATTCATCGCTTTATGGCTAAAGAGTATTGGAATGGAGTCACTATTCTACTTCTACGTAGCCGGATGTATCGCGATCAGCTTTATTACGTATTGGCGTATGGATGAGTCATCGAAGACTTCGCAGATTGAGGCGGAGCTTGGTGGTGGGGATAAACTAGCTAATAATAAATCTAGTTAAAATTATGTATTCTATGATCTTCGTTTATCTGAAAAAGTATAATTCATTAATGTGCAACTTAAAAACTTCTACTTATATGTAGAGGTTTTTAAACTTTATAACAGAAAACATATTCAAATTTACTTTTCTTCTTTTTTGATTATGACATGTATTATTTATAATACATCATTATGAAACGAAAAAAAGAAGATTATAGAGGTAACATCTCATGTGTATCAACTTAAGAAAAATAAATACCTACTTTATAAGATTCACCAAGCTCAAGTATTCTCTCATTTAAAGTCTTGAAATGCCGTAGAATACTTGAGCTATTGTTTTGCACTAAAACTTGAAGCCTGTCTACCATTTACATATATTTATACATATAGATATCATTCGAAAACACTGGCGGTTCGTTTCACTTTGTGGTAAATTAAACCAATTGAAGTATAAAAATTATTTCCAAAATGAAGATAATAATTTATAAATATAGTTAACATTCTATTCTTAGTAAGTGGTTAAACAAGGTGATACTTTAAATCATTTAGAAGTTTTCTATCTAATTATACTAAAGTTGAGTGGTGAAACTAATATGAGCCAATGGCTAAGTAATGATAAAATAGCAGACCACGATTTTGGCGGTTGCATATTAAAATTTTTATTAGGTATGAGTATCATTTTTATACTTATTCTATATCCTATTTATTGGCTGTTTTTTCAAGAAATCGAAAAACCTCTTGTAAAAAATACGTCAACTAACCAAGCAAATCACATAGAAATTACAGGGATTTCATATGGACATCTCTTCGATGATAAATACATAAAAATTTACTTTAAAGAAAAAAACAAACTTGTAGAGAAAACAAAAATAAGGGTGGCTAATTTTAATATTGTTAATAGTTCAGACCTTTATGAAATTTCATGGAAAGATAATACTAAAGTTTCAATAGTAATGAAATTTGAATATGAAACTAAAACATTGGAATATGATTTCGAAACGGAAAAAATGGGTGGATATATGAACAGCACAAATAATAACTTATTATAGCCTAATATTCCAAATATATAGGATACACTTCCAAATCATAAAAACTTTTTCCTACTATTTATATTAAAACAACGAAAGGGGGGTGACACTTTGAACAAGTGGGCTATATTATCTTTAGCTTGTGTACCTTACGCTCTTTTAACTATAGTAAATGAAGATACATTAGAAATAGGTGGCTCAGCAAATATATTTTGGAAGATTGGATTATTTGCACCACTTATAGGCGTTTTATTTTCAGCTGGAGCCAGTAAAACTTACCAACGCGTTATGCTTGCCCTATTTAATTTAAGTTACTATTTTGTACTCTACATCTATATGATATACACTTTTTAAAATACTCTTATACTCGTTTTATGAACATATATTTTGGAGAGAAAATCATGAAAAATAAAACATACTATTTGTCAATAATTTTCACCAGTCTTGTTTGTTTATTTTTATTTACAAAAGCTTTAGGATTTATCCTCTGGATAAATGGTGCACCAATTGACAAATGGGTAGCTTGGGTTGGTTTATTTGCTATTCCGATTTTCATCTACTACTCTTTTCCAGGACGAAGTTTAAAAAAAACACAAAAAATTGTAACCATAGTTATAATAATAGTTCAAATCATATGGCTAAAATGGGCCATTAATCAGTCCAAATATTATGTATATGTTAACAGTAATAACATTCTCCCATCTCCATATATAATTCAGGAGACTCCAAATTCAAATACTCCTATTTCTCTTGGTCAAAGGCTTTTAACTAACTATACATTTTATAAATCAATTCATTCATATCTATATGTAAGAGAAAATGTCACAAAAAGTGATCGAGGCATTGTTGATTGGATAAAACATTTTGATAGCGAAATAAAAGAAGAAGAAGACGACGGGCGCATCTATATAGAAACTTATAAGGGGAAGTTATTTTTCAAGTAAATTGTAAAACTATCCTTAATATTATCTATATAAACAAAAAAGCACCAGGTCCCCCAGTGCTTTCCCCCACCCTAAAACAAATGACAAGCCACCTCATGCCCCTTCGCAATCTCGACCATCTTCGGTACTTCCTGTGCGCATTTTTCAGTCGCGAATTTGCAGCGTGTTCTGAATTTGCAGCCGGATGGTGAGTTTAATGGGCTTGGTACTTCTCCCTCTAGGATGATCCGTTCTTTGCCTATGTTTGTTGGATCTGGTTCTGGCATGGATGAGAGTAGTGCTTGTGTGTATGGATGTGCCGGTTTTGTGTATAGGTCTTCGCTGTCGGCAATTTCTACTATGTTTCCTAAGTACATGACTCCGATTCGGTCTGATATGTGTCTTACCATAGATAAGTCATGTGCGATAAATAAGTATGTGACGCCTGTTTCTTCTTGAATGTCTTGCAGCATGTTTACGACTTGCGCTTGAACTGAGACATCTAGTGCTGAGATCGGTTCGTCGCATAAGATGAAATCTGGTTTTACAGATAGTGCGCGCGCGATGCTGATGCGCTGGCGCTGACCCCCGCTAAATTCGTGCGGGTAGCGATATAAATGTTCTTCTTTTAAGCCTACCTTTTTGAGCAGGTCTAATATGATTTCTTTTTGTTCTTCTTTTTCATAAGATCCGTGAATGTTCATTGGCTCACTAATAATTTGGAATACATTCATCGACGGGTTTAATGATGCGTATGGATCTTGGAAAATGATTTGCATTCGTTTTCGATATTCTTTTAGTTCACTTTCTTTTAAACTTGCAATGTCTTTTCCGTCGAATAAAACGTTACCTGAAGTAACGTCGTGTAAACGAATGATACTTCTTCCTGTCGTTGATTTTCCGCAGCCCGATTCTCCTACTAATCCGAATGTTTCACCCTTTTTAATTGTGAAGCTTAAGTCATCGACTGCTTTTAATTGCTCTGTTTTTCTGCCGAATAGTCCTTTTTTAATAGGAAAATACTTTTTTAAGTTCCGAACTTCAATTAAGTTTTCTTCACGCATGGGAATCACCTACTGTCTTATCGTTTAACCAGCACATAGAACGTCTTTCGTTTCCAATTTCAAAATATGGCGGACGTTCTTTTTCACAAATGTCCATCGCATGCGGGCAACGCTCTGCGAATGGGCAACCTTTCGGCGGATGTAATAAGTTTGGCGTTACACCTTGAATGGGTGCGAGTCTTTCTTTTACGCCGTTCGATATTTTTGGCAAAGAATTTAATAGCCCCTTCGTATATGGATGGTTCGGCGATTGGAAAATATCAAGTACAGGTCCTTCTTCCATAATAAGCCCGCCATACATAACGATAACGCGTGTACAGTTTTGTGCGACTATTCCTAAGTCATGCGTAATAAGAAGTAACGCCATGTTCGTTTCGTTTTTTAAGTTTTTCATTAAATCTAGTATTTGTGCTTGTATCGTTACATCAAGCGCTGTTGTCGGTTCGTCCGCAATGAGAAGGTCTGGATTACAAGACATCGCCATTGCGATCATAACTCGTTGCTTCATTCCACCGCTTAGTTCATGCGGATATTGTTTTACCCTTTCTTCTGGTGACGAAAGGCCGACTTGTTTTAACAAGTTGACCGCGATGTGCTCTGCTTCTTTCTTTTTCACTTTTTGATGACGTATAATTACTTCCGTCATTTGCTTCCCAATTTTCACGACTGGATTTAGCGCCGACATTGGATCTTGGGATATAAGTGAAATTTGATTTCCTCTAATAGAACGCAATTCTTTTTCAGATTTAGAAAGTATGTTTTCATTATGAAAAAGAATTTCCCCTTCTTTCACTTTTCCTGGTGATGTAACGAGAGACATAACAGACTTCGCCATCACACTCTTTCCGCTTCCAGATTCCCCAACGATACCGACTACTTCACCTTTATTTAAACGGAATGTAACACCTCGAACCGCTTCTACTTCGCCGCTTTCTATGAAAAAAGAAGTCTTTAAATTTTTCACTTCTAATAGTTTTTCAGACACGCTTCTCACTCCTTTCACGTAACACTTTAGTTTTCATTTCCAGCTCCTTTTGGCGCGAAAGCTTTCTTCAATGCTTCACCAATTACGTTAAAACTAAGTACCGTTAAAAGAATAAGGAATCCTGGGAAGAGTGTTAAATACCAAGCTTCACCGATATATCCTTGCGCATTGTTTAGCATGCTGCCCCAAGAAGAATCTGGTTCTCTAATACCTAAACCTAAGAAGCTGAGTGATGATTCCATTAAAATCGATGTCGCAATTGTTAATGTCGCAGCGATAATAATGGTGGATAAAATGTTGGGAATGATATGTCTTACAATAATTGCAAGTGATTTTTGTCCTGATACTTTTGCATATAAAACATACTCCCGCTCTTTTACGGATAGCGTTTCTGCCCTTACAATACGAGCAGTGTCCATCCATGTTAGTAATCCAATAATAAGAACTAACGTCGTAATCCCTGGTTTTAAATAAGCATTTAATAACAGCATTAAGAAAAATGATGGAATTGACATAAGTACTTCAACAATTCGCATTAAAAAGTTGTCTAACTTTCCGCCAAAATATCCGCTAATTGTTCCAACTGCGGTACCGATTGTAATAGAAACAACCATCGCTAGAAAACCGACCGCAAGTGAAACTCTTCCACCATATAACGCCCTCGTTAAATAATCCCTTCCGTAATCATCCGTTCCGAAAGGATGACTCATACTCGGTTCTTGTAAGCGATCTGGAATCGACATTTTGCTAGGATCATACGGTGATACAAATGCAAATATCGATGCAATCGTTAAAACCGCCAGTATAATAACTCCCATTAGTACAAACTTATTTTTCGTAAAACTACTTTTTATCGTTTGAAATCTCCTATTATTCATTCCAAATCACCCCCTCATTCGAATGCGCGGATCTACTACGCCATATAAAATATCAGCAATTAAGTTACCGAGAATTAACATGAAGGATGATAGTAATGTAATTGCCATAATAATTGGATAATCAAATCTAAAAATAGCATTTACCCCAAGTGAACCAAGACCCGGCCATGAGAATACTGTTTCCGTAATGAACGCTCCGCCTACTAAACTTGGAATAGATAATCCGAAAATTGTAATGATTGGTATTAATACATTTCGAAGTACGTGATTAAATAAAACGGTTTTCTTCGAAGCACCGTACGCATATTGAATTTGTACATAGTCTTCTTCTAATTGTTGAATTGTACTGGAACGAATATATCTCATATAAACAGAAACGTTTTGGAACGCAAGCACCATACAAGGTAAAATACCGTGCTGCACAATATCCAAGAAGGAATCTTGACCGACTGTACGCATACCCATACTTGGAAGAAGGTTCAACTTTAAAGAGAATAAATAGATTAATAGTAAAGCGAACCAAAAGACTGGCATTGAGATTCCCACATAAGAGATAAAGTTTACAATGCGATCAAAGATAGAATTCTTTTTCACACCTGTAAGTAGTCCAAGCGGGATTGCGATTACAAATGAGACGAGTAAAGACGATCCCATTAAGCCAATTGTCGCAGGTAACCTTTCTACAATAAGATCTAAAACTGGACGATGGTTTTGAAGTGAATAACCAAAGTTCCCTGTTAAAATATTTTTTAACCATAAAATATACTGCATATAAATTGGTTGATCGAGCCCTAAACTTGTACGAATACGCTCAACATCAATTGGACTCATATTCGGTGTGACAAAGTTTCGAACAGGATCACCCGGTGCTAGTTTTATTAATAAAAAAGAGATAATAGAAATAACAAATAAAAGCGGAATTGCATTTAAAAGCCTCTTCGCAATTACTTTATACACAAACTTCCCCCCTCAAGCTAAAGAAGCTGATTTCCACCAGCTTCTTTACTGTTTGTTTCTTATTTCACTTCATAAATCTTAGATAAATCTTCAAACATTGTGACAGGAATTGCTTTTGCTTCTTTTAATCCATCAAACTTTTTATCTACTGCAATAACCGCTTTCGGATACGCAATTGGTAGATAAGGTAAATCTTCTCTAGCTGTCTCTTGAATTTTATGGTATAGTTCTGCTCGTTTTGTTTTATCTGTTTCAACTGCAGCTTCTTCCCATAACTTATCAAAATCAGCGTTTTTATAACGTGCATAGTTGTATTCAGCATTACTTAAGAATAAGCTCTTATATGAATCTGGCTCAGGTCCCATTATGTAACCACCAAATGTAATGTCATATTCTTTATTCTCTTTATCTAAGCCTTTTTCACTTGCTGCACTAGCATCTAATGCATTCAGTTCAACTTCTAAGCCAACTTCTTGTAATTTTTGTTGTGTATAAAGCGCTAAGCTTTCCATAATTTTATTATTCGTTACATACATAACGCGTACTTTTTCTTTATCTTTCACGCCAGCTTTCGCTAATAAATCTTTCGCTTCTTTCTTATCATACTTATAATCTTTAATGTCTTTTGCATAATACATAGCATCCGGCGTTAAAATTGAATTTGCTGGTTCTGCAAATTGACTAGAAACGAATGCAGAGTTAATCATTTCTTTCTTATCTAACGCATGCGCAATTGCTTGGCGCACTTCTTTTTTCTTCATTAGATCTGTATTTTGGTTATACGATAAGTAGAATAATCTACCTTCAGGGAATGTCACCATTGAGAAGTTCCCAGTGCTATCTAATTTCTTAAAGTCTTGCGGCTCAATCATCTTCATATTGATTTGACCATTTTGTAGTGAAACATTTGCTGTATTACGGTCTTTTACAACGCGATAGACGATAGAGTCTAATTTCGCTTTACCACCTACATAATCATCGAATCGATCTAATGCAACGTACTCATCTGATTTATACTCTTTAAACTTAAATGGACCTGATCCTACAGGTTGTAAGTTTTTCTTACTCTTCGCTAAATCTGCTTCCCCTTCAAATACATGTTTCGGAATTGGGAAAAAATCATTCATCACACCTTCAAAAGATGCGCTTACTTGTGGTAAAACGAATTGAACTGTTAACTCGTCTACTTTTTTCACCTCAAGCGGTTTTCCTTTAAAAACAAAGTTTTCACGACTTGAGCTATTTTGCTTCTCATCTAAAATAGATTGGAATGTAAATGCTATGTCGTCTGATGTAATTTTCTTACCATCATGCCATTTCAAATTATCTTTTAACTTCAATGTCCATGTTAATTGATCTTCTGAAGGCGTAAAGCTTTCAGCAAGAACAAACTTTTTCTTACCGTCTTCCATATGATACAGCGGTGCATATAAAGCTTGCTGCACAGTTAACGACACACGATCATTCGCATAAAGCGGATTCATCGTCTCTGGGTTATCGCTAACACCAATCGTTAACGTTCCTCCATCTTTCGGAGTCCCTGATTTACTAGTGCCCGCTTGCTTCGAAGAATCTTTTCCTCCAGAACAAGCCGCTAATGCAATAAGTAGTATTAGGACAAATGGTAATGCAAATAATTTCCGTTTCATCTTTCGGCCCCCTCAAACTAGTTATACCCATAAGAAAACTCGGAATTAATCCCGAGTTTTCTTATAAGTTTTAAATTACCACTACCTCTATATAAAGTCAAACTTTTTTGTAAAACTAGAAGGCTTGAAATCTATTTATGCATTCTTGCGATAAACTATATTAATGCGAAGAGCAAAATAAGTTAAAAAACTAGTATCCTAAAAAATTCCTCTTAAATGATTGTTATATATGATTGAAAATGTAGAATGCGATTAAAGATAAAAAAACACTTTTTAGGAGGTTATCATGACATTTGATGAATTGAAAAAAACCAAACCAACAACATCATGGGTTGAGTATGATGAAGACGGGGAATTTTTCACTGAAGAAAATATAAGTGCAACAAATAAGGTTCTTGACACTTACATTAACAATTTACAGCAATTAGGTGAGAATCCAACCGAAGCCGAAGTCATGCAAGTTGTTAAAGAGGTCGTTATTAAATTAAATGAACTAAATATCGAACATAACCATTTTATCGAAACAATGGAAAGAGAAGATCTCTATGAATTTATCGATGCAGCAGCACGAATAGCTGGCTTAGAATCGGAAGAAGACATAACAGAAGAATGGCGGGAATGGTAAAAAGTTGCACTTCTACTTGTTAGAGGTGCAACTTTTTTCATACGCTAATTGAATTCATGATTTGATATCCGCATAGGATTCACATGTTCCAACATAATATCAATTTGATTTTTACCACGAGGATTTAATGATAAATAAATATTGGCACTTGCTTTAAGCAAATAAAAACTAGCCCTTTCTTTTAACTGGCACATAGAGAGAACCTTAAATTTAGATATATTTACGTCATTAATTTAAATTAACAAAGGCTTTATTCATTCCATATCCATAATGTTTTTCCATTCTTCATCAATCCTATTTCTATTTCTCACTATTTTTTCACCAGTAGCATCTCTTGACTGAATAAGTAACCTCTGTACACTTTGTTTAGCAAATACTAACCACTCAGAAAAGTTGAATGCTAATGGATTTCCATGATACATCATAATTTTACCTATGTTTCCACTGACCGCCACAGAATGAGCAATGAAAATCATTTTTTCTAGCCTAATATTATTTTGTATCGATTTTAATTCTTTTATATAGATTGGGTATAAAAATTCATCTTTTGATAAAGTAAATTTAAAATACATTTTAGTACACATTTCTATAATCGCTGGTACCGTACCCATTGTTAAAAATTGCCTTATATCATATCCTTCTACATACATCCACCTTGTTATGTCTGCAATTGTTTTGCTATTCTCACCTAAATTTCCAAACTGTAATAACTGAGTAAACCCCCATCCTGGAATTGGTATTCCCATTTTAGTACATACATCTGATAAAATGTGTCCCAGCCAAATTAACGGTGCGAATATTTTATTATCCATAGGGAAATCTTGATATTTTTCAATTGGAATACAATGTATGATCCCTTTCGAATCAATTAAGGTTGTCCTACCATTAAACATGTCAATTAGTCCGAATATCAAACCAAACAATGGATCGTGACCTAAATTCATCATTCTGTGCGTCTTAGGATAAAAGCCATTTACTTGATTTGTATAATCAGGAAAGGCTTTTGTTGTACTCGCATCAAAATTCACCTTACATTTTTCTTCTAATAGCTGAAAGAAATCATTTAATTTACCATTCTCGTCTATACCTAAAGTACGAAGCCATTCAGTAAATGGACTTCCACCTTGTTGGTACTTTTTTAAATAATTGGTATTTTTCGGTACCTTTACTAAAAACAAATCGACTATTGCTCCAACAAGACCAATTACAACAGAAATAGTTATATCTACTTTTGTTAAAGATGGGATTAGGTCTGCACGATTGTTCACATCATTTAACAGTTGTTTTTCTAATTCATCAGATATATTTTTAAAATATTCTTTAGAATAGATTTTTAAATTATTATCTATATGATTTGTTTTTTCATTAATAATCACATCTTGCTGTAGATTCGATTTAGAAAACAAATTTGAAATTTCTTTTTCAAGTCTCTCTATTTCTTCTAAGTTCTCCTGATTCATTCTGTTAACATAGAATGAATCAGAAGTGATAGAGCTTATACTATCCTGTATGGAAGAAAATTCTTCATTAAAATCAATGATTTTCTTTTTTGACATTTTTACCGTCCTTTATTTATACAGTAGTTTCAATATCATTTAACACTTTATAAGAGCTATTAAGAGAAGTACGTAAATAATCAATGGACTTAGCTAACGTTTTAATTTTCTCTTTATTCTCCTTTTCATTGAACTTCAAATCACATAGTTGTTTCTCTAATTCTCTAATAACATCTTGTTGACTTTTAATCATCTCTTGAGCAAGTCGAACATCTTTTTGAGCAAGAAGTATAATCTCCTTCATCACTACTTCCAATTTCGCACCCTCACGCAAAGCAAACTCAGATGAACTACTTAAAGCCGCACCCATGACCCCTCCGCTTAGCACTCCAAAAATCGTACCACCTCCAACAATCACGCATAATCCACCTGCTATTCCAAACCCACCTGCAGCAACAGCTCCTCCTCCTAAAGCTGCTAATCCTGCATTTACCGCAGCTGCACCATAAAGTCCAAGAGGAGCTGCTAATCCTCCAATAAAAGGTGCTGCAAATCCTGCCGTAATTGCTAATAATACAGCGCCTACTCCTGCACCAATTAACATTCTTGTATAGAATCCAGATATAGAGCGAATTGAATTTTTAAATGTCTTTCTATAACGTTCAATGAATTCTTTATCGACTTCTAACATATCAGCAAATTTCTCTAATAAAAAATCTGCATACTTGGTGTCTAAATTTACTCTTTCATAAAACTTTGTTTGAAATTCTCCAATTGGAAAATAAGGAACAAACAAAGACAACTCCAATAGAATCAAATACTGAGATATATTAAAATTCTCATTCATATTAATAATATGATTAGATGTTTTTCTAAGCTCTTCTTCTCCTTTAATAAAATCTAGATTTATTTTATTATCTGCGTTGTTTAAAACCTGAAGAATTCCTTTCTCCCAAATATGTAACCATTGAACTTTCTTTTCTTTATATTTTTCATTTTTTTCAATGCCGATATCTTGTTCTACAATGTAACGTTGCATGCTAAATAAAAGTCTAGTTTGTTGAATATCTAAACCAAATTGTTCTAATACATCCTTATTCATAAAAAATCTCTCCCTTTCAAAACTGGTGCTCCACTTTAATTATAACAGGAAATCTTTTCATAAACAGACACGTGGATTGTTTGCAAATTCTTCATAACTACTTCTACGGCGATTTGCTAGATTTCTTAGTTGAATTGCAAATGAACATCATAATTCCCCTAGCTTTTGCATTCTATTTGAGATGTGTTCACGCATTATAAACCAAAAGGACATCACAACTCCAATACACTTTCATGTACCAAAATATATGGAGAACCAACCCAAAATTAAAAAGACCACCAAAAGGCAGCCCCTCTCAAAACTCAATCCTCTCCCCAACTCCGCGCTCCACCGCCCTCTCATACAAATACTTCGCAACAATAATATCCACTACCGCCAAACCAACCGATTTGAAAACAGTAACCTCTTCATCACTTTCGCGACCTGCTTTTTCTCCGCTTATGATTTGACCAAGTTCGGCATGGATGTCGCTAGATTTGAATAAACCTTCCTGTATCGGAACTTGAAGGTCTCCTGTTTCTTCTAATGCTGCCTCTTTTGATTCAACTACTACTTTCGTTGCGTTAGCGATGGCGTGAGATGGTAGTTCTTGCATGCTTGGCCTGAATGAGCCGACGGCGTTTACGTGGACGCCTTTTTGTAGTTTTTTTGAGAAGACTGGTGTGGATGCGTTCGTAGTTGTGGCGATGATGTCTGCTTCGCTTATTGCTTCATTTGCACTTGTGTAAACGTACGCAGGTTTATTGAATTTCTCTTGTATATATTGCGAGAATGCATACGCCTTTTCTTCTGTTCGATTGTATAAAATGACTTTTTCAATATCTCTTACCGCAAATACAGCTTCGGCAATTCCTTTTGCCTGTTCGCCTGTCCCGATGATGCACAAAGTTTTTGCGTTATGACGAGCTAAATGTTTTGTCGCTACTCCTGATAGGGCGCCTGTTCGAATCATCGTTAAGTAGGATCCTTCTAACAGTGCGAGCGGTTCTCCCGTTTGAAAGTCTGATAGCATCACAATCCCGTTTATCGTTTTCTTTCCTATCTTTTTGTTCTCGGGGACTACTGTTACTACTTTTAAGCCAAGTGCCTCAAGTCCTTCTGCGACTGAAGGCATAATTAATGCCGTATTTTGCTCGTTCGCAAATGGTAATGAATCGCGAATTGGCGTGATTGTTCTTTCTGCGGAAAACTCTTTTAAGGCAAGCGCCGCATATTCAATGACTTCATTCATATTTACTAAGTTTCGTTGTTCGTTCGCGCTTATGACTAGCATATATTTCCACCTCCTCCTTCTATCCTAACAAAAATCCCCGATTCAAATCATCTCTCGGGTCTACAACGAACTGATGAAATCCTGTAATAAATGCATTCCCCGTTATTTTCGGAACGACAGCTTCATATGTATGTACCGCTGTTACCGACAGTACTTCTCCCTCGAATTTCCCTTCAGTAATGCATTCGTGGATGAATATTTCTCCCTTTTGTAAAATACCTTTTTCAAAAAGAGTTGCGATTCTTGCGGAAGTTCCTGTGCCGCAAGGAGAACGGTCTACTTGCCCATCAGCGAAGATTGTTACATTTCGTAACGTTGCGTCTTTCCCTTTCGGTTCATCTGAGAAAATAACGCCATATATTCCTTTTAACCCTTCTTCAAGTGGATGCTTTACTTCCATTTTACTCTCGATGTAGTGCTTAATTTTACCGCCCCACGTTTGAATAGCAGGTAAATCGTTGAAATCAACTTTCAAACCAAATTCTTTACTATCCACAACAGCGTAGAATGCTCCGCCAAATGCGATATCTACTTGAAATTCATAGTCATCTATTTTAATAGGAACGTCTTTTTTGTATACAAATGAAGGAACATTTTCAAATGATACGGACTCTACTTCACTCCCCCTATATGTTGCGTACGCAATGACTTCCCCAGCAGGGCTATCAATAATGAACTTTTGTTTCTCACCTGTCACTTCAAACATACCTGTCTCAATTCCAACTGTAATAACAGCGATAATGCCGTGTCCACACATCGTACTCCATCCTTCATTGTGCATAAATAACACACCAAAATCAGCGTGAGCACTGGCAGGCGGAGTAATGATACAACCGTACATACCGTGATGTCCTCTCGGTTCATACATAAGAATTTCGCGAAGATGATCCAAATGCTCCATACAGTATGCGCGTCTTTCTAGCTGCGTTTCTCCCTTTATTTCCGGCACGCCGCCTGTAATAATTCGAAGTGGCTCTCCAGCTACGTGTGCATCAATTGTTGTATACACTTTACTAACCTTCATTTCTATCTCTCCCCTATATGTTAATACTCTTTTCATAGCAAATATCATGCCAACGCATAGGGTATAAAGTGAAACGTTAATCATTGGGGGTTTTGTTCATCTCCCACTGATTATTAGTTGAACCAATCGGGCTTTTACGGGCAGTTGATCCCCCACCTAACTTCTTTGCTTCCGCTGACTTTTGAGGTGGGGGGTCTTACTGCCCGTTAATGCGGGATAAATTTGTATACATTGTTTGAAAAAGCATACAGTACTGTCTATTTTTTTATACACAATCCGGAATCCATTTTATGGAACCACTTGATACAGCCAGGCTTATTATTTTCAATGGAAAGTTACTTCCATCCCCAACATATACTGTTCAAAAGCAAAAGGAAGTGATCTCATGTATTACGGAACAAAAGGCTGGTACGTAGCCGAACTAAAGAAATTAGGCGTGCGCTATCATGAAGGGCGCAAACTAGAAAGTTACCGCGGACACATCTTGCGCAATTTACTACTTGCACAGCAAGAGAAATTAAAAGAACAGTAATATACTAATGTAACGATATCGACGATTCGACATGGAATATCGACTTACCGACAAATTTCGCCAAATCCCTCCTCCATTCCACCAACCAATCACACATCAAACCACCATAAAAAAGGTCACCTATATATTATATTTAGGTCATAGAACTTAAACACAATAAAATCAAAGGTAGGAACATATTTGATATATACAAAATGTTTCTGCCTTTTTATTATGCGGCGGGACTCCACACCTATCAACTTAAGATTTTTTTACACTCATAAAACAAAAAATGTACATTTTCTCATTTTGGGGTATTTGCTTTTCTAAGCTTAATTGTGGTGGGGTAGAAGTAAAGCATCTGTTTACATAATACACCTCTCTTCTCTTAAAAAGATTTATTCAATGTAGTGTTTATACATACTATAAATCACAAAAGAAACCGTTGTTTCAAAATTCATTAAGAACAAGTAGAAGGATTAGAAGCAAGTAAGAAGCGTGGCAAAAGTTATAGGTAGGCCAAAATTAGAAAAAAGCTCTCGATTGCATTACGCATGTATGACTATTAAAGAAATTATAGAAGAAACACAGAAGTAAAAAACTTTGTGTTTCTTTTTTATATATTCTATAGGAACTACTTTGCGCTTCACGGCATGGTTACTCTTTCTACCCCAGTACAATAAATTTTTAAAATAGGTAATAAATAACCCCAAATTCACTGATATAAAGGATCAAAAAAAGGAGGCATACTTTTTATGGAACGATAGAGCAATTCAGATACTGTGACACATTTATATCCATTGTTGTTTAAATACTTCATGATACTTTCTAATGCTTCAACTGTCTGAGATATCTTAGAAAATTCACTACCATTCCAATCATGAAGTAGAATGATATTACCAGGTTTAACACCTTTCGTTATATACCTCGAGATTTTGCTAGCTGCTGGACTCCTCCAATCTTGTGGATCCTGATGCCATGACCACAAGATCACAAGCTTGCGATTTTGTATAGCTGTATTAATAATTAAATTGTTATGAAGCCCTCCAACTGGACGATACAGAGTTGGTTTATAACCAGTGATCCGCTTGATAATTTCATCCGTTTGATTTAATTCTGATGTTAATTTAGCTGCAGTAATGTTTTTATCATAAATGTGAGTATATGTATGATTCGCAATTTCGTGTCCTTCTTTTATTTGTCTCTTTAAAATAGCTGGGAACCTGTTAACTTTATTACCCGCTACGAAAAAAATTGCTTTCGCATTGTATTTAGCTAATATATCAAGTATTTGAGGGGTAAAAACAGGATGAGGACCGTCATCAAATGTTAGTGCAACTATTTTTTCCTTTGTATTTACTTCCCAAATTACTTTCCCTGTTCTTTCATATGCTTTACGACTATCTGTAAAAGCATATATGGATATTGGTTTGAAACAAAAAGAAACCATAAAGAAAATGAGGAATATCCAATTTTTTTTCACAACTAATACACTCCTATGAAATACAAGTAAGTTTAGTTTATGAAGATATTTTCAAATTATTTAAAAAGAAACTAAAAAATGAAAGAGATTGGAAAGAAGGACTATTATTTTTTCATTAGTTGAAACTTCAATTTTTATTGGTAATATTCAGCGTACTGATTTCGTCTTAATAAACCATGCTGTATAATACCTCTAACTGTAAACAGTTATTCTTAACGAAGGGAATAGGACTCTTTTCTTATTCTAATATGCTAAGCCTGTTTTTTTCTAAAATGTTAGTGATCCCTAGAATTAAAAAGACTATATAAATATCAGAGAACAAATAGGTAACCCTTATGTTACATTCAATTTAAGGATATATTTTTTGTACCGACATTTTTAGGCATGAAATGTCGGTTATTATTATCTATTATGTATTAAATTAAATATTTGAAAGGGAGTAAAATTATGGATTGGCTAAAAAGAATGAATAACGCATTGGACTATATTGAGAATAGTTTGGATGAAGAGATAGATTATAAGGAGATTGCAAAGGCAGCTAATTGCTCTGAGTTTCATTTTTCAAGAATGTTTTCTTCAATCTCAGGTGTGTCGCTTTCAGAATATATTAGACGAAGACGTTTAACACTTGCAGCATTTGAAATTCAAAAAAGTGACATTCAGATCATTGATGTGGCAATTAAATATGGTTATATTTCTTCTGATGCTTTCTCACGTGCTTTTAAAAAAATGCATGGAATAACCCCTTCTAATGCTCGTAATAAAGGAGTACAGTTAAAAGCCTTTCCGAAGATTTCCTTCCAAATTTCTATTAAAGGAGATACCGAGATGGAGTACAGAATTGAAAACCTCGATTTTGAGTTAAGAATTGTAGGAAAGAGTAAACCAGTAAAAACAAGCAGCGCCTTTAAAAAAATCCCTACACTTTGGAACACTGCGAAAAAAGACGGATTTATGCAAGAATTAATAGATATGTCATGGGAAAATCCAAAGTGCACGCTTGAAAGTCTTTTAGGGGTTTGTGGGAAGGAAGCTGCCATAAAAGATGAAGAATTTTCTTATTTTATGGGTGTAAGATATGATGGGGAGGTATCAGCTAATATGGAAACACTAATTATTCCCGCAAGTACATGGGTAGTTTTCCCGAATATAGTAGACGCATGGAAACGATTATATTCCGAGTGGGTCCCAACTTCTGAGTATGAACTTGCCAATTTACCGTGCATTGAATGTTATTACGGTCCGAAACATAAGCCGAGACATGAACTTTGGGTCCCTGTCATCCCAAAATAAGACACGCATTCAATAAAAAAGAGCTGTTTAAGTTGTAATCAAAAAAACTTAACTTAAACGCTTTAGAATTTGAGCTTTTTATATTGTGAGTAGTCACATAATGACCTGAAAACTTACGTTTCCGTTATACAAAAGCTAACTTTCTAGCAAATTCTTTTAAAAATAAAGGGGTAAGATATCGCTCTAATTCTTCAGCAAATAATTAGAGTTCACTTCGAATCGAAAGATCCATAAAAACGTCTTCTAATTTATTTTGTTTAAAGAGAATACTGTTTCTTTATAATTGAGGAAGTTAATATTCTTAAATTGATGGGAGTGTCCTTCTACCTCTATTTAGTAATAAAAAAGAGCACCTCGAATAGTACTCTTTGAAAAAGAACTGTATAAGGTTAAAAATTCAATTGAAACCTTTATTTAAAAACTAACATTGAAAAAGAATACCACGTGATATTATATGTATATTTAAAAGGTATGTCCAGTTTTAGAAAGAAATCGTAATTTTAATAAGGGTGTAGCCCTTACATAATAATAAGGGCTCGTATGGAATGGAATTTTATCTTTACTTGATTGTATCATGCTTTTTCATTTATAGGAATTATAAATATACAAATAAAATTGAACTAAAAAACAAAGCAATTAGCGTGATTAGCTAACTGCTCTGTAAAAAAAGAAAACTGCGCTTATCAAGCACTGGTTTTTGTAACTATAAGTTACAGTGATAGTATAAACTGAATCGAAAACATTATGCAGGAAAGACAAAGAAATTAATAAAAAAATCATTTTGTATGAGTTTAAAACATAAAAAGAGCACTTAATAAAATACTCTTTTAACGAGATCATTCTTTTGTAAAGACTACCTCATTTTATATAGAAAGAAACACAAAATATTATATATGCATCCAGTCCATTGCGTATATTTTTACAAAAAAGAGCAGCTAGCAAAAGCTAACTGCTCGGCTCAAAGATGGCAATCTAGATGCAAGTATAGTATTAACGAAATTTAGATCTTTATTCAAAAGGGGATAAATATTGAATATATAAAATGATATGAAGCTCAGTAAGTAACTTAAACATATCTTGAATCAAATAAATTCATAAAAAACGCTATATTTCCCTACAAAAATATAGCGTTTTTTTTCGCTTTATGAATATAATTTCTTTTTCATTTGAAGATGACCTTTTATCTTCCTCGATGTTTTGCTTTTCGTTTTTGAATTTTCATTTGTCGCTTTTTTTCTAGTAATTCTTCTTTCTTTTGACGCGTAATACATTGTTTCATTTTCTTTTTTTGTTCTAGTTCTATTCTCAATACTTCATAAGATTTGTTAGAAACTCCTTGATTTTTCATTTCTTTGGCGGCTAACCTTATTAATCTTTTGGGATTAATAATTTTACTTTTCCTTTTATCAATAGAGTTTTTAACGCCTGATGTACTTTTTAATAGCGGAACCATATCATGAAAAATAAAATCTAGTATTTCACTATCTTTTGGCTCTGAACCAAAAGTATGTTTACATACTTTCAATTTATTATTTTCAAACATTTCTACAATTCCAATCCAAAATTGTCCATCAAAATAAATTGTAAGTTTCATTGAGAATCCCCCTTGTTTATTACATGAGTGATGGACATCCCAGGGGGGAAGGTTACTGACAATAATTAAATAATTATTGCGTCCGGACTACCAACCGAACTGTGTTTTTTCACTCTAAAGTTATTATATTCCAAATTCTCAATTTGTAAACATTTTGATATTATCAGTTTAGTTAAATTATTTCTTTTAATATTTACAAATACATATTAAACTACTTTTCCTCTAACTTTTTCATCCATCTTCAAAAGTTAATTACCATAATAGTGACAATCATAGCCAGTTTCTTAAAAAATCATTTGTTTTCCAAAATAATTTAATGTGAATAATTGTAAGATTATAAAGTTTTATAATGTCTTTAAAATAAAAAAGTTGTGCACCTTTTAAAAATATAATTCATTTTTATCTTGTATTCTTATTAGTTTGATGGTATGTATGGTGATCTCTTTTAACGGAGTAAAACTCAATTCTTTTCCTATATGAATTTGTTTAGCTTGTTTTTTTAATACTGGTAATCCTCTAATATGTGTGGTCTTGCTTTATAACTTCGAAAAGTAATCAGTAAGCTTTTCGTTTTCTCTTTCGCGTAATCGCTTATTTTCCTCTTCGAGCTCTTTTTTTCTTTTTTCCAGCTTTTCAATCTTTCTTTTAAGAGATGCAATTATGGCTTTTTGATTACTTTCATCTCGTTTAATTCTAGAGTCTACAAATGCTTTTTCTTGTTGATTCCGTAAGAATTTAATACGTTCTTTAAGTTCTGGGTGATTATAAAGCGTAGCTTTACTTACACCAGCTTCTTCCGCCACACTGTTAAAGTTAATTGCCTTAGAAATCTTTGTTAAGCGTTTAATAGCTTCTTCAACTTTAACTTTGGTTGTTTGCTTTCTTTTTTCGTGTAGCTGCTTCAATTGCTCTTCACGGTTAAAATTACCCACGGTTAACACCTTTCCTTTTCTTGTCCTCTAACTGCCTCTTTATACGTTCAAAACGTCCAAAAATGACATTTCCGTTTTTAATCGTTTCATAAATGTTTTTGTATCTATTTAAGTTCTTTTCGTTTGCTTCGACCATATCTTGGCGACCATATTCCTTTGAGACTTCAATTATTTTAATTGTACTTTCTATATGTAGCTCATATTTTTTTACATCAAAGCTTGTCATACCAACCGATAAGTCAAAACAAGGTTTTCCATCGTTTGCTGTAAGGCAAGGGGGCTCTACTGCTAATGGACAATTACCATTAACTCGAGCACGACACGTCCCGTAAGGGTTGTCCAATGCATTTAATTTCTCGTCTTTCCATATCATATCCATAATACCTTCCGGAATGTCTTGAGCCTCTGATACCTGATGAATTTCACCATTCAAATCAAAGCTAAAAACACCTTTTTTAATGACCTCTTCAAAAGCCTTACGCTTCGTGTCATCTAATAAACGGGCATATCGCATTGTCATTTCAGGTGATGCGTGTGCTAATAATTCCTGAACGGTTAAAATATCAGCTCCGCCATTTAACATCTTTACTGCGTAAGTATGTCTAAACGCGTGATTTTTAAAGTGGAAGATATCACCTGTTTCATCCGTAATATTCTTTTTGACTGATAACTCATTAAGTTTTGTTTGTACCCAATACCGGATAAATGGCCGCCCCTTACGTGTACCACTATAGCGGACGAAAATGTATTTGTTGGGATTATTGTCATCATTGCTGCGTTCTTTAGAATTACGGATTAAAATGGCGACTATATTAGCTAATTGTTCATCAATGGGCACTTTATGGTCTTTTACATAAGTTTTTTCAACATCCGTCTGAATCCAGTATTTACCGTTTAACTTAATCAAAGAATCTTGAGTCAAACCAAGTGTATCACTAATGCGCAAACCAGTTTTGTACGCTATCCAAACGATTGGCTGAACATCTGGATGAAGATCGTTAATGTGCGTAAATAATTGCTCCAATACATAATCAGGAATGTAATCAATATCATCATCGGATTTCTTATCTAATTTTGGATAATCTTCGGAATAAAGTAGTCTAGAAGTGGATTTCTTAGGTGCAATACTGTATTCAAAACGTTGGATATCACGTAAAAAGGTGTAAACACATTTTAGACTATCATTTATATGTTGCTTTGGATTAGTTTTTTTATATTTCAAATTATTTTTTGCATAATAATGAAGATACTCTAAATAGTTCTCGATATGTTTTCTTGTAAGCATATTTAGATTACTCCAGTTAGGTTCTAGTTGACTGATAAAATTTAGAAACCTTGAAACAAATCTTAGATAATTCATAGCTGTACCCACCGAAAATTTCTTTCCGCCTAGTAATCTAGTTTTAATATATTTTTTAAAATGCTGTTTAAAAACATCATTATGAATAGTTGTAAAATCTATATAATAATGAGAATCAGAAGTATTATATAAGATCCCATACTTCTTATTTAACACCCTGGCATCCCATTTATCTTTTTCCCATTCTTCCCGTGTATCTGTCAGATAATATAATTTCTCATACATTCTTCGCAAGAAAGTTGCTTGTTGTGTTTTAGTTTTATAATCGCGGTTCTTTTTTGATGAAGTAGTTTTTAATCCCTTATTATTTAACCACAAAACCCACTCTTTCTCAGCTTTATCGATATTTAAATCAAGTAAAGAATGTAGTTGATTGTGTTTTTCATTTAGAAATTGAATCAAATTTTTTAAATGCACGTTGTAGGTGCAAAATACAGTGTTAAAACTTAACTCATCGTTAAAAAGGTAGCAATAGAATACAAATTTCAACTCTTGGGATATTGTAATGCACTTAGTAGCTAACTTTAATACTTTTCTTGTCCCCGTATATTTCTTAAAGCGTTCTTCAAAGTTAGGAATTTGACCAATTTCATTCACGTTCCATATATCATTAATAGAAAAATAATTATCTTTCACAAGTTTTCTTCTTAGTGTTCCATCGCTAGATATTTCCTTCACCTCGTAAGAGATGAGGGTAGAAGTGATTAAGTCCCAATATTCACTTTGCGGAATTAGGTAATTTTCTATATTTTTTTTCAAAGCTTTTCCTCCTACATCACTCGTTTAGTTTTAAATTAAAAAGGAAACGCTTCGTCAGGAATTTCTAAGGCAACGTCGTCCTTTTAGTTATCTATTTTGGGTCCAATTTTAAACGCATGAGCTGCTTTTTCCCAATCCTCCCGGATTGCATCATCAGAAGGGTGAACATATAGATTGATTGTTGTTTGGACTTGCGAATGTCCCAAACGCTCTTGCACCATTTTAATATTTTTCGTTTCGAGATAGTAAATCGTTCCGTGAGTATGACGAAATAAATGTGGAGTTATATAAATACCAGTTTTTCTCTCAATCTCTTTAAAAGTGGCATATACATCCGAATAGGTCATTGGTTCACCAGAATTCTTCCCAAAAAGCTTCACAAGAACAAAGTTATGGTCCGGATTATAGTCATCAATCACTTCATACAGATAGTCATCATATAGGTTCATTAATGACTGAGAAATTTCTAATTCCCGAGATCCTGTTTTTAACTTACCACCATTAGGTAATTCTCCTCTATCTGTTAATTTAAGCTTATGTTTTCTTTGTTTAGCATCAAATTGAAAATCTTTAAGGAATAAAGAGAGAGCTTCACCAATACGTAAACCTGTTTCAAAAAGCAAAAGAACTAGAAATCGATCTCTAATATTCGTAGTTGAATGATAGATGGTTTCAACTTGTTCTTTTGTAAATATCTTTATTTTTTCTTTGGGTTCTTTTAATTTAAGGATATTTTTGGAGTAGGGTTTTCCCTCGTTGACATGATGTAAAAAGCTCTTGTATCCATTTCCACCGGCACCAGTAAACATCTTTTTCATTAGCTTTTCAACTATATCTGAATCGATTAGCTCGCTACGATACAAATAGTCATAAAAGTTGGTTACGGCACTGATGTAGTTATTTACTGTTTTCTCAGTCAGTTGTTTGGGTTCTTTTTCTTTATTATGTTTTTGAGGTATTTTGTAAGGAATTACCTTGTTGTTTCTATATGGGTTTCTAAGCCAGACCACATAGTTAGATAAAATCTCAAAATTAACTTGTTGGTAATCAATTTTTATTTGTTGTAAGTATGTGAAATAGTGTTTTAAAGCCGTACAGTATGTCTTTAAAGTATTACTTTTACTCTCATTGTTATAGAGATGTTTCATATACTTAGCTACTGATACAACAGGTACTCCTTCCGAATTTAGTAGAAGGTATGCCTTTCTATTACCAATACATATTTCTTGAACTCTCATTAAAACACCCTACCATCCTTTGTCTATCTTTAAGAGTGCCTCTAATTGTTTTTTAAGGTCCTCACATCGAAACTTTGTCCTCTTTCCAAAACCTAACAAACACTTCAAATTACACACCTATATTATACTGATTAAACTAAATATTCAATCTTTATTTTCCCCATTCATTATGTAAATAAAAAAGGATAATCAGCCCTCATAATGGACTAACTATCCTGTAATTTATTATCTTACTTTAACAAACGGGTGACCTTTCTTCCTTATTCACAAACAAGAATTTGTCTAGAAAATGTTCCTTTTTTTGTAGTGCAACGATCTATAATTTCAAATCCTGCTTCATGAATCATATCGTCCATTGTTTCCATTGTGACAACGACTACCTTTTTAGCAATGCGGCGTGCGCTTGAAAGAATGGAGAGCTGATTTTCTGGTGTTGCGTGCGTAAATAAGTCATATGGCATGTCGATAATTGCGACGTCATAGTTCTCCGTAATCTCCTCGATCGGACCTTTCGTTATCGTCCCATCGAATCCGAAGTGCGCAATATTTTCTCTCGCTCCAATCGCAACGAGCGGGCTTATATCTCTACCAACGATGTTAATTCCCATCGAAAGAGCTTCTACTACAACCGTTCCAATGCCGCAGCACGGATCAATCGCTCTTACTCCCTCTGGATTTGGCACCGCAATATTTGCAACGGATCTTGCAACGCGTGTGCTAAGAGATGTCGAATAGCTACGTGGTTTTTTTATATGATGGTACCAAACTGGTTTACTCTCTACATAATGTCCAAAATACCAACGTCCGCCTAATGGAACAATACCAAAAGTACGCTCTGGATTGCGCACATCTGCTTCCGCATCAATACAATCCCCAATACGTCGTTCAATGATACGTCTTTCCGCATACTCTATTTTATTTTCTCCCTCAAGATCATTGATTTTCACGAAGATAACTTTAAACGTCATTTCTCCTAATTCAATTTCCTTTACTTGTTCCAAAATACTTTCTAAGTCGTCTCCTTCATACATAACCTCAACGCGTTCTTTCATAAAAGGACTTCTACTCGGGTCAATTTTGACATCACTTTTCAAAATATTAACGTGGGACTCCATTCCAAAGAACGAGCGCATTTCCAAGTAACATAAAGCACGCTCCTCCTCACGAAATGCATACGTATATATACATGCAGGTGTTTTCCTATGATTATTCAATCTATGATCATCCTCTATATCGTTATAATTACAATACTTTTTTGTATAAAATTAAATGATATCACATGCCTGAAATAAAGAGAAACGTTAATAAATAAAAGAGACTGCCTATTGGCAATCTCTTTTAATGTATTAACGGAAAGAAGATACGTTATTACCCTTTGCTTCGTAATAATCTAAAATGCCTTGATAAATCGCTTCTGCTGCAGCTTGTCTCTGTTTTGGTGTAGCAATTTTATCTGCATCACTTTTATTATCTACAAATGCTAATTCTGTTAATACAGCTGGCATTGTATTTTCTCTAGTTACGTATAAGTCCTGATGTTTTATACCACGATCTTTTGTTCCAAGTGCTGCTACAAGACGATCTTGAATTTTTTGTGCTAATAACATACTGTCTTCTACATGCGGATTCGTTACTTTTGCTCTTGCTGACTGATAATATAACGTTTCTGTACCTTGTCCATTTTTATATTCAGAGCCATTAGCATGAATACTTACAAAAATATCTCCATTATGTTCCTGTGCAAACTCTACACGTTTCTTTAATGAATCAGGACCACTTGTTCCTGGACGTGTATCATTTGTACGAGTGAACATAACAGTAAATGGTGCCCTTTGCTCAAATATTTTCTTTAATCGTAATGATACATCTAATACAGTTTCACTTTCTTTCTCATAATAACCAACATTACCCGAGTCAATTCCACCGTGACCTGGATCAATAATAATTGCTTTACCTTCTAAGAAGTTCTCTTGTTTTACTGGGTTTAATTGATTTTTATCAACCCATTGGAAACCAGCGCCTACGCGGATACGAATCCAGCTTCCACTCTCTTCCATAACCGTTACTGTTTGTGCATTATATGTACCTAGCACTTTAGAACTATGTGAAGCTGTTTCATAAGTAGTAAATCCTTCATTAATCGTTTCTGTTTTTTCTGTTAGAGGTGTCCATTTCTCACCTTTACTTGTTACAACTTTTAACCAGCCGTCTGCTCTTTGTTCTTTCACTACAACCATTTGTGGCTTATGCTGAACATCAGTAATACCAGATGATAATGATGGTTGATGATATGTAATAAAGTTTCTGTTCATATACATTCTTTTTGATGTATCTGTTTTATTTTGATCAGCCATCGCAATAAACTGAGCTGCTTCTGCACGAGTTACAGTTCCTTCAGGCTCCCAGCCATTTCCCGTACCTTTAGAAATCTCTAAAGCTACTAAAATATTAGCTTGTTTCTTACCCCAATGAGTTTCCAAATCTTTAAACTGTGTTGGAAGTTCTCCAATAATTTTCTTATTTAATGAGTATGCTTGTACTAACATAGATGCCATAGATGCACGGTTAATTTGGCTTGATGGATTAAATTTACCAGTACCATCTCCACTAATTACACCTGCTTTTTCCACTGCAGCAATGTACGGAGCTGCCCAATGGTTTTGTGCATCTTTAAAAGATGGCTTTGCTTTTGGATCAATTGGTAAACCAAGAACGACTGCTAAAATTTTTGCAGCTGACCCTCTATCTACTGCTTCAGATGGAGAAAACGTTCCATCTGGCTTTCCATCAAGCGCCTTTTTTCCTACTAAATAATCAACTGATTCTTGCGCCCATGAAGGAACATCCGAAAACTTCTTCGCTGCTGCGAAACTACTTACTGGAGACGATAATAAACTTGCGGCTAAAATACCTGCCGCGACTGCACGATACTTCATAAAAAATAATACTCCTCTCGACAATCACCTTTTAATAACGCGTAATCTTAATATATAAATCTCAAAAAATACAAACAAAAAAAATTAGTGCGCCTCTATTATTTTATAATACTCGAATTATGTAGTAAACCTACTTTCTTAATATTGTAAAACAAATTACAATTAACTTACTTTTTGTTAAATAAAGTCGATTTCTCTGCAAATAAAAAATAGGCTACTAGAGGTAGCCTATTTCTTTTCTTATTCTGCAATCATCTCTGATAATACATATGCATAAACAAGTGCTTCTGTATGAGCAATCGAACTTTCATGTGTACGCTCAAATGCATGAGAAGAATCAATACCTGCTCCAATTAATGCATGCTTCACATCAAATCCAGAGCGAATCGCAGCTGATGCATCCGATCCATAGTACGGATAAATATCTACTTTATATTCAATATTGTTCGTTTTCGCAAGCTCTACTAAATGTTTACGTAGTGCATAATGATACGGACCACTAGAGTCTTTTGCACAAATAGATACTGTATACTCGTCAGATGCTTGTCCATCACCTAGCGCTCCCATATCAACAGCTAAATATTCAACCGTTTCTTCTGGAATGTTAGAGTTACCACCGTATCCAATCTCTTCATTGTTAGAGATTAAGAAATGAGTTGTATATGGTAATGTTACGTTTTCATCTTGTAATCTCTTAATTAATTTTAATAGAATGGCAACACTTACTTTATCATCTAAATGACGTGATTTTATGTATCCACTCTCTGTAATTTGAACGCGTGGATCAAATGAAACGAAGTCTCCTACTTCAATTCCTAATTCACGTACTTCATCAGCTGAAAATACACGCTCATCGATACGAACCTCAATATTTTTCTCATCGCGTTTCGCTTCACCTGTATCTTTATATACATGTACAGATGTTTGATGCATTAAAATCGTTCCTGTATACGTCTTGCCACTTGATGTTTCAATTTCGCAATATTCCCCTTCTACAGAGTTCCAGCGAAATCCGCCAATCATAGAAAGACTGAGACGACCATCTGGCTTAATTTCTTTCACCATCGCACCTAACGTATCAACGTGTGCTGTTAATAAGCGATGCTGTGCATCATTTTTCCCTTTTACCGTTAAAATAAGAGCACCTTTATTGTTACGCTTCGTTTCTACATTCCACTCACTTACATAGTTTTCAATAAAACGAATAATTTTCTCTGTATTTCCAGATGGACTTGGAATAGAGACAAGCTCCTTAATCAATTCCATCGTTTCTTTCGCATGATGTGCCATTGTCATTTCCTCCTCATTTTTCCTATTATTTAGTATACCGAATTTACTATAAATCCTCTACTCATATAGCTTAATTTTCTAAATTATAGTAAAATTCACTTTAGTATATAAAAGGAGTTATACAATATGAATATATCAAAAAAATATGTACACATTGCACTCATTTGGTTTCTAGCATCATTACTTTGTTTACAAGTTTCTTATGCAGTTCATACTACTACTTCTATTACAATTGGCTGGGTATTAACAGCTATCTTCTTCATTATTAGCTTAATCGCAACAAAAAAGCATAGCGTTCGTTAATGAGTAACGCTATGCTTTCCCTACAAATCTATTCTTCTGAAACATCCAACAAGTAAATACCTCTTTCAAACCCACCGCGCTCTATCTCTTTCTGCTTACGAAGACGTTCTACATCTTCAATTGTTGCACCTTCTGCGCGCGCTAATGAGATGATTACTTCCAGTGCATCCGCAAGAGAATCAAGCGCATGTTCACGCTCTTTCATAGAAGCAAATTCACGAATTTCTTCTGTTCCAATTTTCGCCAAAGCTTGTATGTATGCTTGTCCTGTTAATTTTTGTGCTGTATATGTTTTTCCAGACATTAAGATCTTCTCTGGAACACGATCTCTTACTAACTTGTTATATGCTGACATCATTCATCCTCCTATGTTTAATAGCAGCCGAGCTCTGCCTTATAAAATAACCACTCTTTTTTCACACAAGCACTTAACATATCAATTCCTGATCCGTGCGCCCTTACTGCCGGAAAGAAATAATGCTCTGGTTCTTCTTTCTTCTCTCCATATAAGGTTTGGTACTCATCAGGAATCGCTTCTTTTTTCACATCCCGTTCTTTCTCCACTTCACCTGAGAAAGCAGCAATTGGATGCCCTTCAAAAAATAGTGCAGTCCGTACCGCAAGAGATGGTGTACTATGCAAAGCATAATATGTAAGTAAAATAATAACGATAATACCAATAACTTTCTTCATATATTACTCCTAAAAAAAAGTGCTAACACAATTATACTAAAATGTGTTAGCACTTTCTCCCCTTTATCCTAAATTAACCGGCAGTAAAACTGCCACTACACTTTATTCTCCTTTAAATGCCGGTAAACGCTTTTCTAAAAATGCAGCGATGCCCTCTTTATGATCTGCTGTTTGTCTCATCGCATATTGGCCGCGTTTTTCAAGCTGCAACGTTTGTTCTAAATTTGAGCGATTTACTTCACATAAAATTTGCTTCGTTTGAATCATCGCTTTGATTGGCTTTTGTGACCATTCACTAATTTTTTGCTTCACAGCCGTTTGGAAATCTTCGCCGATTACTTCATCAATTAAACCGATATCAAGCGCTTCTGTTGCTGATAATTTCTTTCCTTCCCAAATAATTTGCTTCGTCATATTTTCACCAACGCGCTTTTGAAGGAAGAAATGGCCGCCACCATCTGGAATTAAAGCGATTCCAATAAAGTTCATCGCAATAATTGATGATATATCTGCCATCACATAGTCAGCTGTTAGTGCAATACTTAATCCAAGACCAGCAGTTGGTCCATGAATAGCACTAATAACAAGCTTCGGCATCGTATATAAAGTCACAACGACTTCAGAAATAGTATTCATAATACCATCAAACTTGCTTTCATCATTACTTGAAAGCATCGATTTAATATCTCCACCCGCAGAAAAACCACGGCCGTTCCCGCATAACACAACAATGTGTGCAGAACTCTCCGCTACTTCTTTCAGTTTTTGTAATAACTCTTTTAACGTTGGTTCATCTAATGCATTTAACACCTCTGGGCGATTGACCATAACCGTTGCAACGTGCCCTTCATATTTCACAATGACAGATTCTGTTTTACTTGTTACTTCCATTATATATACCCCTCTTTTCTACACAAAGATTATACTTATATAATTATAGAAAGGATGTGAAAAACCCTTCTTTTTTCTTAATTTTCTGTCTAATAATCTCGTAATTTGTATATCGCCTTGCATAAAACATACAATTTCGTTGAAAAATATAGAAATTAAAGTCGGTTTATCCCGGCTCTTCATCTATTTACCATTACAATGAAATGGTGTATTCTTAAGTCTGATATAAAAATTAAATATAGAAATTCATTCCCCTTCCTATTATATAGAGGGGTGCTGAAATAAAGGAATGAAGAAATGGAGGAACATATGGTTACTAAGTTAAAACAGACGGATAACTACTTCCCGCATTTCCTACTGCTATTCATCGTGTTTCAACCAATTTTAGATTTATTAACATCTTTTTCAATCTATGTATTACACATGAGCGCAACAGTCGGAATCGTAGTCCGTTTCGCCTTTATGCTTCTTGCATTAGGTTATCTACTTCTTCATCATAAACAACAAGGCGCGAAAAAGTACATTCTCTATTTATGTTTACTCGGAATTGCACTGGCAATCGGTCTTGTAAATAATATGATGGTTAAATCCCCAGTTTCATTTGGAGAAGAAGTTAAATTTATTTTAAAGAGCATATATCCAATTGTGCTACTGTTTGGATATATTATCGTCTTTAAAGAGCTAAAAAATAAAGAATATGTGTTTCATAAAATCATTACATATTTCTTATATGCAACTTTAATTTTAAGCATCACAATGATTATCGCAATGCAAACTGGCACTGATTTCCCAAGCTATCCTCACTCAAAAATTGGCTCAAGAGGTTGGTTCTTTGCTGGAAATGATTTAAGTGCTCTCTTCGCGATTATGTTCCCAATCGTTGTCTTATATTCGATTTATAAAACAACTTCTTTCTCGAAAATATATTACTGGATTCCAACAATACTTGCGATGTATGCAAGTATTATGGTCGGAACAAAAGTTGGATATGGTGCAATTGTGCTAACATTAGGCGTAGCACTTTTCTTCTCGTTCATTGAATATATGATAAACCGTAAAAAAGAAAAAAAAGGATTCACATATCTTGTAAACACCATCGTTGCAGCAGTTGTACTAGGAGGTTTAATTGTTCTTACACCGCATACTCCTATCGCAAAAAATATGGGAATCCACATGCAAATATACGAATACAAAAAATCAGTACAAGAAGAACAGGATAAAAAAGAAGGAAAAGTAATTAAAGAAAATCCAGAGGATGCAAAAAAACACGCAAAAGGTGAACTAACAGACTCTGAAGTGAAGAGTTTAATTTATAGTGATCGGGACAAATTCTTAAAAGTATACAAACAATACTATAAAGAAGCACCGCTCTCACAAAAACTTTTTGGAATGGGTTACGCTGGTAACTACACAGTTAAAATTAAATTAATTGAAATGGACTTCCATGACCTATTTTTCGCCTTTGGAATTATCGGTTTCCTTATTTACTTAATACCACTTCTATACTTCGGTATTAAACTATTCATCCGTATGATCACAAACTTTAAGCAAATTATAACTGTAAAATATATGCTATTAGCTAGTACAATCATCCTATCACTTGGCATTGGCTTTATGTCCGGTCACGTATTAACAGCGCCATCTGTTAGCATTTTTTTCATCGTTATACTTGCCTACTTAATTGTTGATTTAGAAATAGAATAAGAAAGAAGCAGCATCTATTTGGATGCTGCTTCTTTCTACTCCAGTCATAATTGCTTTTTCTCGCTTAATTAAATTTTTTGTGGACTACTAAAAAAGATCGAATCACATGACGATTCAATCTTTGAAACAGAACTATTTCTTTCTATTGAAACGATGCATGAATCTGCTCCAGCACCTCATCAATATTATCCTTCGTAATAACAATACCAAAATCTTTCGGCACATTACGATCTTCTTCATTTACAACTTTATGTGCAATTATCTTTCCGACTTCTGGCCTGAAATGATGTCCATCCATATAATTATCTAAGTTCTTTGTTACTGAATTTAAATACATGAAATGATGCACTTCTCCAAATACATCGACAGCATCATGGAGCCACCTTTTATACTCTTCCCAACGCCCTGATTGAATCATCGCACGGAACAATGGCTCTGAAACAGGAGTTGTAAAAATATAAAACTTTGTATTCGGATTATGAGATTTTACAGTTCCTAATATTTCCTTCATATTTTGATACTCATAATTCCCGCCATAAATCTCTCTACTAAATTTATCTACTTGCGCGGCAATTTGTGTGTCACGCTCTTCTTTCGTATACTCACGCATCGATTTTATATTATCGCGATTATATAAATCAATAGTCTTATTGTGATGAATGGAGTTTTGAATTGTATTTCGGGAATATGTAATCCCATCCATACTCACATACGATTTAATTGGATATAGTAAGCTTTGTGCTTCATTAATATATACTTCTGGCTTTTCAAAACCGATTTCTCTATTTTTGTTCGTTCCAAGGAAATCTAAACCAATCACAATAGAAGATAATTCACTACCTTTTCTCTCTTTTGCATATTCAATGTACGCATCGTACTCACGCGGATCTGTACTACTTACCGCATAATTAAATGCGTTTAATCCAGTAAAATCATTCTCATTGATAAACGTTGTTCTGCTACTTCCAAGTATAACGCCATCATAAGTAAACGGACGATATGTTATATAATTCGTTTTTTGTTGTCTCTCATTAAACCCAAACTGAACATCATTCCACTTATTTTTATGCGAGAATAACCAAAGTGAATCTGCATAGCCATTAAATATTCCAACACCTGCAAGTGGAATAAAAACACATACAAAAACGAAAATAAGCCACTGTTTGTTTTTCATATTCTCCACCTAGAAATTAAAGTATAAAAACTCACTAATACTCGTTAAATGCAATACACTATACACAAGTAATATTGCAGTAAATAACGCCGTCCATACTGTCGGACGGAAGGAGTCTTTTAACTGAATTGAATTTTTTAAGAAGAAACTAATACATAATGCTCCGAAAATATACGCTACTATTTCCGTATTTAATAATGAAACATGGTATGCTTCAGTAAATGAAACACCGTACCCTTTTAAAAATTGTAGCTTCTCAATAATAAATACCGGGAATACGCTATTGGCTAGTTCGAATCCATTAAATCCAAACATTCCTTTTAACACTTTCACCGCATCATGCATCGATGTTGCTCTAAAGAATACCCACGTTATATTAATGAAGAAAAACGTCACGAGCCATCCCGCCCAGGCCGGCATGCACCCTCCTGCTTTGTTCCACAAACGATGAACGACAGAAGCTAATCCGTGCAGAAATCCCCAGAAAATAAATGTCCAACCAGCCCCATGCCAAAGTCCACTTATTAAGAAGACAATCATAATATTGACGTATGTACGCGTAATACCTTTTCGATTTCCTCCAAGAGAAATATACACATATTTCGTTAAAAACTGGCTTAATGTCATATGCCAACGATGCCAAAAGTCTTGTATACTCACCGCTTTATAAGGTGAGTTAAAGTTTTGAGGCAATTTAATGTTGAACATTAACGCAATTCCAATTGCCATATCGCTATATCCACTGAAATCAAAGTATAACTGAAATGTAAACGCTAATGATGAAAGCCAAGCTTCAACAAAGGTTAGCGACTGCTGTACATCAAACCCTTCCCGTACGACAGGAGATAAAACGTCTGCAATCCCTACTTTCTTAAAAATACCGATGGCAAATACAAAAATACCGAGAACGATATAATTTGATTGCCAACGCTTTTTACTACGATCCGCAAACTGCGGCATAATTTGCGCATGGTGTACAATTGGTCCTGCAATAAGTTGCGGGAAAAATGTTACAAACAGAGCGTAATCAAGAAAATGACATGCCTCCGTTTCCCCGCGATATGTATCTACTAAAAACGCAATCTTTTGGAATGTATAGAAACTAATCGCAAGCGGTAACGTTAATGATAATAATGTAAAATGAGTTCCAAATAACGAATTTACATTTTGCAAAAAGAAATCATAGTACTTGAAATAACTAAGCATTCCGATATTAAATAGTAAGCCTACTGCTAAAAGAAATTTACTCTTATGCTTCACGAGCCTCATTCCAATAAAGTAGTTCACAATAAGCGATACTAACATAAGCGGCAAATACTTTATGTTCCAATAACTATAGAAAAATAAAGATGCTGCGACAAGCCAAGCTTTCGCTAAAGTAGTTTGTCCAAATTTATTTAATAAAAAATATAAAAGAAATGCTATCGGTAAAAATAAAAAAATAAACTCAAACGAGTTAAATAACACACCATCTCTTCCCTTCTAAACAAATCACACCTTATTCATCTTATCTTATCCAGATAGTGGGTGTCAAAAGGATTCCATACCGCTTTCCTTCTATTATATAGGATAATTATTTTAATCGAATTATTAACATGCTAAAATATTAAAGGCACTATTATAAAAAAGAATATATAATAGATATGTCGTTTTTTTTTACGAAATGTATTTCGAAAAAGTGAGGAGAGTCCTTTGGTATTTAGTAGTTCGATTTTCTTATTTATCTTTTTACCTCTCGTATTATTTTTCTATTTTATAGTGCGTGCCGAGCTACGTAATTTCGTATTACTTGCATTTAGTTTAATTTTCTATGCATGGGGCGAACCACGTTTCGTTCTTTTAATGCTCTTTTCCATCGTATTAAACTACTGCTTCGGCCTACTCGTGCATCATTATGATAAACGAAAAAATATGAAAGTCACATTTTTAATTATAGCTATAGTCGGAAATATACTATTACTTTCTTATTTTAAGTATATTTCATTTTTCACAGACATTTTAAACAACGTATTGCACTTATCTATTCATGTGGAACCTATTCCACTACCAATTGGAATTTCATTTTATACATTCCAAGCGATGTCCTATGTCATCGATATATACCGTAAAGATGGGGATGTTCAAAAAAATCCACTTAACTTAGCGCTATATATATCTATTTTCCCTCAGCTTATTGCCGGACCAATTGTTCGTTACAATATTGTCGCTGAGCAAATTAAAACGCGCATCCATTCTTTTGAACGATTCACAGAAGGTATTCAAATTTTCGTTCTCGGACTAGCAAAAAAGATATTAATCGCTAACCAAGTTGGATTCGTCGCTGATAAAATCTTTGCCTTACCACCATCTGAAATGAGTGTTGGAACGGCATGGATTGGTATTATCGCCTATACCCTGCAAATTTATTTCGATTTCTCAGGATACTCTGATATGGCAATCGGACTTGGAAAAATGTTCGGATTTGATTTCCCGAAAAACTTCAACTATCCGTACATCTCTAAATCTATTTCAGAGTTTTGGAGAAGATGGCATATTACACTCGGCTCTTGGTTCCGCGATTACATATATATCCCGCTCGGCGGAAACCGCGTTTCAAAACCAGCGAATTATCGTAACCTTTTCATCGTATGGGGGTTAACTGGTTTATGGCACGGGGCGAGCTGGACATTTATCGCCTGGGGCTTATATTACGGCTTTATTATTTCAATTGAAAAAGCTGGATTCGAAAAAATATTAAACAAACTATGGAAGCCGCTGCAACATGCATACGTATTACTAATCGTTATGATCGGTTGGGTCTTCTTCCGAGCTGACAACTTCGCTTACTCGTTCCAATATTTAAAAGCGATGTTCGGCATAAGCAGCCAATCTTTCATCGATGACAATACGATGTTATACGTACATGAATACATTATCGTATTTCTCATTGCCTTTATCGCAGCGACACCAATTTTAAAAAGAATGAAAAACATACTAGAACTTGCGCCAAAAACGTATATGTTCACAATGCAATTTGTACGTCCTATATTATTACTAACATTATTTATGATTTCGGTTATGTACTTGATTAACTCAACATATAATCCATTTATTTATTTCAGGTTTTAACTGATGTAGGAAGGAAAAGTTATTATGAAAAAATTGGGGAACCTCATCCTGTTTATCGGTTTTCTCACCATTATCTTTTCATTTGGCATATTATCGTTACTCAAAACAGACCGAGACATTTCACCAGTTGAAAATCGGCCGCTCGCTCAAAAACCAGCACTTACGAAAGAAGCTCTCCTAACTGGTAGCTTCTTTAAAGATGTCGAAACATACACAAATGATCAACTAATCGGACGAGATGAGCTTATTAAAAACTATACAATTGCTCAAATTAATATGGGCAAATCTCTCATTAACGACATTATTTTAACTGATGATAAATGGCTCCTGAAAAACCCGGCGTGGACAAAAAAATATAATGAAATTGAACAATCTATGCCTGCTATAAACGATTTGTCTCAGTTTTTAAAAGAACAAAACGTTGAGTTTTACTTTGCTTTACCACCGTCAAAAACGAATGCATTATCATTTAAATTACCTTCTCATATTCACACATATGCACAGGAAAATTTAAATTACTTTCTAAAGAAGCTTCCAGCAGACGTAAAGCCAATAAAACTTATGGAACACTTTAAACAGAACTATACAAACGAAGAAATACAAGACATGTATTTCAAAACAGATCATCATTGGAATATGGACGGTGCCTTCTTAGGTTACCAATATATAATGAACACAATCGGGCAACAATCTTCTATATATAAAGGAAAAGAAATAAAAAAAGAAGACTACACTCGTACATGTGCGCAAAATAAACATTTAGTCGGAAGTTTTAACAACCAACTATACCAACTCATCGATGCCAATGGTGAAAAATTATGCTACTACACACCGAAAGACGGTTTCAACTTCACAAGCGTAACCGCAAAAGATGTGCAAGGTACCGTTCACCAAAACTTAGATGAAATATACGGCGTAGAAAAACAAAAAGATACAACATCATACGCAGGTTATTACACGGATGACTATCCAGAAATCGTCATCGAAAATAACAATGCACAAAATGAAGTACGCGCCCTAGTCCTAAAAGACTCATTCGCAAACGCAATCGTGCCACACTTAGCACAAAGTTTCAAACACACATCTATCCTCGACCTGCGTCACTATCACGAAAAAGATGTATATCAATACATTCAAGACAACAACATTAACATGGTATTGTTCGTGTATAGTGATTCGAATTTGAGCGGGGATATGTTTAAGTTTAAGAAATAGAAAGAAGGCTCTTGTATTTTTACAAGAGCCTTCTTTCTATTAAAAAAATCAGCGGGGATGAATCCCCACTGATTTTTTACTTTATCTATAATCGACTTATAGATTTGGATTGTTAAGAACGTTCACTTGTACTGCTTGTGAACCAATTTCACTTGTTACAACATTCTTATCGCCTAATACTTTGAATACTAATGTACCTTTGTCAGTGTACTTAGATAATTGATATGCAACTGTGTTAGAAACAGTTAGATCAAGTTTTGTATCAGGTGATGCACCGTATTGACCTACTTTAGATACAAGTTCAAAGTTTTTAAATGCTACATTACCTTCTGTTACGTTCACATATAATGAACCTAGAGTTTCACCGTTAGCATTACATTTTCAACAATCTTCTTATAACCATTTACAACTATCACAGAAAAAGATTATAATTACAAAATATAACTATAAAGATGTTGGTACGTTAATCGACATCTTTATTAGCATACCTATTTTCTTACCATTTACTAAATAAAACATTTGATCCTAATATTATATATATATAACATTAGGATTTTAAAACATATGTCTTATTTCTCAAACTTCTTTTTTTATAAGCATAAGTTTACAATCACTTATGAAATTCGACATTTTCTTTTTTAAACTCTTTTGAGTTCAAATCACTTATGATGTATCGAGACGCTGTTGAAATTTGCTCTCGTAATTCTTCTACTCTTTGTTCCAATTTTGCTTGTATATATTCTTTTTGTTCTAGTTGCTTCATTGCGACATTATACAAAGTTTCAGCCGTCCAGTCACCATCTACGTTTCCGATAATCGGCTGATTTACTTGTTGTAAAAATGAATCAACCTTTGGATCATATGAAATACCTACCATGGGAATATTAGCAACGGCTGATAGTATGAGCGCATGAAGTCTCATACCGATTAGAAGCGAACATTCCGAAAAAATTGAAATTTTCTCATGAATATCCAACTTATACGGAAGCATATGAGCTTCTTCTCCCATTAAGTTAATAATATCGCGTGATGCATTTTGATCAAATGGTCCATGCATTGGTACGAATAAAATATGGTACCCATCACGCTTAAATTTTTTTAGCGTATCTGCTAGCTTCTTCATATAATCTTCTTTCGCGTCCCAATACCTTACACTAACTGCAATTACTTTCCCTTGAATCGAATGTTTTTGCAGCCACTCTGACTTCATTCCTTCTGATTGACATGCCAATACTGGATCTGGAACTAGTTCGATATCCTTCTTAATACCGATTTCTTTTAAATACAAAAATGAATCTTCATCACGAACTGATATATATTCCGCTTTGGATACTTGCCATTTCACTAATAAACGATTTTGTCTTTTCGTAATTGGACCAATTCCTTGCGCATAAATATAATATGGCTTCTTCAAAAAACGAGCAATTCGCATAATACCTGTATAGTACAAAATGCTTTTAATACTCGTTTTATCTTGAAGGAGACTTCCCCCTCCGCTAATTAAGCCACTACTTCTTTTTATTTCCTTATAAATTGCTCTTATATCCCAGCGATTTACTGCCTCTACACCGTACATTTTTCTTGTATAGTCGGGGTCATTCGAAAGTACAACAAGTTCAAGAGTAGGCTCCTCTTCATATAGCGCTTTAATAATTGATTGTAAAATCGCTTCGTCCCCAACATTATAAAAACCATAATATCCTGATAAAACTAACCGCACTCTTAATCTCCTCCAACATTTCGCAATCAACTTTTTGTTATGCAACAAATTGCTATCAACTCTTTAATAAGAAAAGTTGGATAACTTCAGATTGATTTCTTTCACAAACATATAAATAGCCATACTCATTTATGGACTCATTTATTTACGTAAAAACGGGATTTGCTTTTTGGATATCCAGTTCAACTTTAATACGCATATGCCATATATGAACGAGGCTATACAAAACGCTAAACCACTATATGTTATTGCAATAAGTCTAGAATCTACCACATTTATGAAAGTAGATGTGAAATATAATCCTATACCTACTATACTAGATATCCCAATTACAGCAAAAAATCTCCCTATGTGAATCGAATAAGCCAATTCTTTTCGAATGTATATATAATTTACGATACAAATCATGATATATATGATAAGTGTACTATAAGCCGCACCAATTATTCCAAATTGACTTACAAGTACTATATTTAATATAACTTTTACAAAACTCGCCCCAGCAACTATCCACGCCGCTTGCTTAGAACGGTTAATTCCTTGCAAAATTCCTATTGATAATACCATAAGTGACGTAAAATACGAACTACCAATTAAAATAGCTAACATTCCGCTCCCTTTAGCATCTGTAAACAATCCAATATTTAACGGGATTGTAAGTGCCATGAGCCAGATTGTTATCGGCGTTGTTAAAACATGAGCAAGCTCATTTGTTCGTTCAATTGTTTGTTTGGCTAAGGCTATATCTTTTTTTGTTAATGCAGCAGTTAACAATGGGATTAACGGGAATACCATCGCACTTGCAAACACGACAATTAATTGTGTAAACGCAAATCCACGACTATATATACCAAATTGTTCTTGAATCGTTGTAGTGGATTCATGCAACATATGTGGAATTGTTACAGAATCAACTAAATTTAACACCGGCATCGATAACGCTCCAACTGCAATTGGAATCGAAACCAAAAGTATCTTTTTTGCATTATCTTTAAAATCTTGTAGTGAATATGCGTTACTTTTATAACGATATACACTTTTTACATACTTCAATCTCAAATAGATAAGTGACGTAATTACCCCAAGGCAAGAACCAATCATTGCGCCGCCTGTTACAACGTCACTCCCTTTATTCCAAGATACAAATAAGAATGCAATTGCTAACATAAAGAAAACACGAATGAACTGCTCAATTACTTGTGACAACCCGGTAGGAATCATATCCCCAAAACCTTGGAAATACCCTCGATATACCGCCATATATGGTGCGATTAATAACGCAAACGAAGTGACAATTAGTGGAAGTTTTGTATCTTGTCCACCAAGCATATTTGCAAACATACTTGATCCAATCATAATAACTGAAAATCCAAGAACTCCAAATATTACTCCAATAATAGATGCTGAAGTAAATAGTTTGGCAATTCCGTCCTCGTCATTCTTCTCATGAAGTTCAGCAATTAATTTTGATATAGCTAGCGGTACTCCCGCTACTGATAAAGTTAAAGCTATCATATACACAGGAAAAACAAGGCGGAAAATCCCCAGCACTTCATCTCCTGCTATATTTTGTAATGGGATTTGAAAAAAACTTCCCAACACTTTCGATAGAAACGTTGTAATCGTTAAAATCGCAGCGCCTTTCACAAACTTATTATTCATCTTCTAGCTCTTTTCTTTCAATATATAATTTCCATACCTATTACATCATAAAACGAGATAGCTATATTCTTCTCTTTTTTGAAAAATCTCATTTAGCTATCATACCAAATTTCTTATACATTGAATACTCTCTTTCTTTCTAAGTTTTAAATATATTATGTACAATAACACCTTATTTATATCCAGTTTTTTCTTGAATTTACTACTTCTACTTATTCAGGATAAACATGTGCTATAATGTAGCTATTGTCAGTAAGAGGAGTGTTTACAACATGCTGAATTCGGTAAAAAAGCTGTTAGGAGATTCTCAAAAGAGAAAACTAAAAAAATATGAACAACTTGTTCAAGAAATTAATAATCTAGAAGAAAAACTATCTGATTTATCTGACGAAGAATTACGTCATAAAACGATCACATTTAAAAACATGCTACATGATGGAAAAACAGTGAATGATATAAAAGTTGAAGCATTCGCTGTTGTACGTGAAGCAGCAAAGCGTGTACTTGGATTACGTCACTACGATGTGCAGTTAATTGGTGGCCTTGTACTATTAGAAGGTAATATTGCAGAGATGCCAACTGGCGAAGGAAAAACATTAGTTTCTTCTCTTCCAACATACGTACGTGCTCTTGAAGGAAAAGGCGTTCACGTTATTACTGTAAACGACTATTTAGCAAAACGAGATAAAGAATTAATTGGCCAAGTTCATGAATTTCTAGGTTTAAAGGTTGGATTAAATATTCCTCAAATCGATCCTGCCGAAAAGAAACTTGCTTACGAAGCTGATATTACATACGGTATTGGAACAGAATTTGGCTTTGACTATCTACGTGATAATATGGCCTCTTCAAAAAATGAACAGGTACAACGTCCTTATCATTTTGCTATTATCGATGAGATTGATAGCGTTTTAATTGACGAAGCAAAGACACCTCTTTGGACAGGCTTTTTCTTTATGTAAAATTTATTTCGTTACGAATAAACGTTCAATATGATATTCAGCTTCTAGTTTGCACATTTCATCTGCATGCTTTACTTTATTTCTTTTTAATTGCTCCACTTGTTCTTCGCTCGGTTTTTCATTAATAAGCTCGTTAATTTTTTCATTTACTTTCATTGCTAACGCTTGATGGAAATCTGGATGTCCTTTCAACTCATCATCTACTTTATTGATCCAAGTTGATTTTGTGTATAAATACTGTTTCCACTGTTCAACAAATTGTTGCATATCAAACTTTTCTTCGTTCCATTCAATTTCTTTCATATACTTCTCAAAAGAAACAACAATTGAGCGTGTAATCCCAATTTTCACTCCGTGTGGCAACTGTTTGTACATCAATTATTCCCCCCAGCTTAAAGCTCTTCCTTCCAACGAAAATTCTCATAATTCATATACATTAATATAATATTACATACCTAATCTAGAATGTTACTATACTGCTAAGATTAATAAATTCCAATAAAAGAAAAATATTAAAACAATAAAAAACACCCTCATACGAGGGCATTTCCTTGCATAACATCAGCTTCTGTAAATAGTAATTTATCTTTCTGCTCACTACTCGCCATTGTTACTAATATCTTTTCAATATGAGCAGGCACTTGCTCTAGCGTTACACTCAATCCTGACTTACCCGACTGCTCAATGAAATTCAATAACGCCATAGCTCCTGATACATCCATATAGCGTGTATCTTTCATACGTAAAACAACCGGAGATTTTACGTCTTGTAAAGCATAAAAAACACGATCCACTGTTAAAAACGAAAGTGGGCCCTTAATTTTATATATTGCTTCCTTTTCTTTTACAATAGAAGCTTTACGTTCTTTACATTTCACCATGTATATAATGAAGGCAAGAATAATACCGAACGCAACCGCGATCATTAAATCAAACTTCACTGTGACAATCATCGTTACGAGCATAACAACGACATCACCTTTTGGCGCTACATGCATTTTCTTCATGCTCTCCCAATCAAACATGCCAATACCAGTTAAAATTAAAATACCTGATAATACAGCAAGTGGAATGTATTGTACGACTGATCCAAGTCCCATAATGAAAATAAATAATATAACACTATGCATACTTGCTGAAAGCGCCGTTTTACCGCCACTTCTTATATTAACGATAGATCGTACAGTCGCACCTGCCCCTGCTAATCCGCCAAACAATCCGCTCATCACATTACCTATACCTTGTCCGACCAGTTCTTTATTACTTTTATGACGTGTCCCCGTCACGTTATCCATTACAACCGATGTTAACAACGAGTCAATCGATCCTAATAAAGCAATACTAAGCGCTGGTAAAATAAGTTCTGCTATACCTGTTCCACTTAAAGATGGAATATGAAGCGTTGGCATCGCTTCTGGAATCGTCCCAATCTTTTCAATCACCTTATTTAATGACAAATTTCCGATAACCGGTAACTTCACTGTAAGCCCTTCTAACGCAGAAGAAAATAAAGGAAGCATAGCTGTCACACCTACTAATGCGACTAAACTAGATGGAATAGCCTTAATCCACTTTCCAGAAACAATCATGACAATAATCGTTAATACGACGAGTAGAAAACTATTTTGCACATGCTTCATTTCACCTAAAATAATAATTAATGCGATACCGTTCATAAATCCTGATACGACAGGATAGGGAATGTACCGCACGTAAGATCCAAGCTTACATACACCGAATAAAATTTGAAACAGTCCCGCCATCATAAATACTATAAAACTCGCCTCTAATCCGTGCGTCGCAATAACCCCTGTTGCAATAACCGTAATCGGTCCAGTTGGTCCCGTAACCTGCCCAGGTGTACCACCAAATAACGCCGCAAATAAGCCTGCAAAAATTGCACCATACAATCCGACTAGTGCTCCCTCAGACGTTCCCGTTGCAGCAATACCAAATGCAATGGCAAGTGGCAATGCAACAATCGCAACAGTAAAACCTGCTAAACATTCCTTTGCTATTTTTTGAAACATATAATAACCACCTTTGTATAAAGTCCATTTTCCATTGTACACCTAAAAGGATACATTCGTTAGTCCACTTTTTACAGTATCGTGACGTAAACGCATTCAATTGTAAGCTCCTACCGCATCTTTGGAAACTATTATAACTATGATATAATGGATAAATTAAATCTTTTATTATATATTTGGAGGCACTATGCTAACTTTTGAAGAAAAATTATCGATCATTGAATCTTTCCCAGAATTAGAAAGAAAAAACGTATCATTAAAACGTGTGAACTTTCACTTTGAAGAAAGTCGTTTAGATAAAAAGAACGTTGTATATCATTTACATCCAAATGGAAACGGATTTGTATATGCAAGTGGGATTAAAGGTTACAAAACGGATGATAAAGGTATGGTTAACATCCGTGAGTTTTCAGCAGATGAGTTACGCTCAGTAATTGAGCAATCAATTGAACTATTATCACAAGAAGAAATCGTAGTTCCTGCAGAACCTGCAAAAGAAGAAGAATGGCAGAACGAAGACGGTCATATCCTTACTCTTATCTCAGAGGACGATATGTGGAACGTGTACGCTGGTGTAAATTTAGACGGTACATTCAACTCTTATCCAGAAGCTGCGGAATACCTTGATGAAGAAGGATTTTCACGTAAATAATACGATTCAATGAGGCTGTCCCTTTTTTAGGGACGGCCTCTCTTATTAAGTATGTCTTTTGGATCGCTCTCCTAAATTCATGGCATCAAAACTTTTCATTCTCACTATCCCCTATAAAAATTTGAATTTAACAACTATATATCTCCGCAGTAAAACAGATCAATTCAAACAATATTTAATAAGGAAGATTCAATTTAGCTAAGTACGAAAAAAAGCGAAGACTTATCGTCTCCGCTTTTTTTCATACATTTCGTTTCCGAACGAACTCTCATCATTAATTTTTTGAACGTCTAAACAACCTTGCACCTAAAATTAATGTTAACATCCCCGCGATAACAGAAGTAGCTTCAGTTGATGCTCCACCTGTTTGAGGAAGTACTTTTAATTGCTTATTATCTTCTTCATTAGATGTTACTTCAGATTTATCTTGTACATCTTGTTTGTTTTGTACTTCTGGTTTGCTTGATACTTCCGGTTGCTCTAACACATTCGGTTCTTCTTTCACCTTTGGTTCTTCCGGCTTTAATAAGTCTTTCATTTCTTCTGTTGTTTCTTCTTTATTTTCTTCTTCGATCGGTGTTACCAAGATC
>NZ_DALYZR010000005.1:116236-251366 GCF_031983925.1 Bacillus sp. (in: firmicutes)
GGTTCTTCCGGTTTTTCTAAGTCTTCTAGTTCTTCTGTTGTTTCTTCTTTATTTTGCTCTTCTACTTCTATTGCTTCCTGTATCTTTATATTTGTTATATCATATCCGTTCACTTTCGACTGATATCCTGATACTGGTTGTTCTTTCACTTCATATGTATGAGCTTTTCCTTCACTATCAACTGCTGGTAACTTTCCAAACTCATATTTCCAATCATTTTCTGCCGTAACTTCTTTCGTTGCAATGACTTTACCATTTTGCAGTAAATCTACTTTAATCGTTTTTGGGCGATCGTTTACTTTATCGCCTTCCCACGTTTTCGTTCCTGCAACAGATGTAGTTTTTAACTTATTTGGAACCATAAGTTTTATTCCATTTGTAGCATCCGTCTTAATTGTGAAAGGAATTTTCGCTTGTGAATCAAACTCTACATAGTTCGGAGCAGATATTTCTTGTACGTAATAATTACCTGGAGTAAGGTTTGGTGCTTCAACTATTCCGTCTTGATTTGTTGTATAGGAATCACCAATTTGCTGTCCTGACTCTGTAAACAATTTAAAAGAAACACCTGGAATAAACTTTTTCTCGTCTCCTTCAATATGTTTTACAATTTGCAGCGTTCCTTTCGCAGGTAAAACCCCTTCAGCCCCGCCGCCAAATGATATATTTTCAACCTTTACACTATTAGATTCAGTACTAGGTTTCTCATATAAAATTTGATAATCAAGCTTGTAGTCATTCTGTAGATATTTCAACTTTTTCCCGCTATCAGTAATCGTTGATGTATAGAAAACGGTAAACGACGTAGCGTTCGCCATATGCCTATAAATTACAACTTCAAATGAGTTATCACTAATAAGCTTAATGTATCCATAACCTCGGTCTTGAAATTGTTTAAGAGACAAATATTCTTTATTATTGATAGTGATGGTAAAGCTATCTTTATTTAGTGTTTGTCCTTCTTGTAACGTATCTTTTAAAACGATGTTGTCATGTAAATATTGTTTCTTTAAATTTATATTTAAAAACCAACGCACTTCATTACTTTTGTCTGGCTGAATATCACCAGACTTATAGAAAAAGATCCCCGGTTCTGTACCTTCTCCTTTTGGATGCGTAATACTTACCATTTGTTTTTCTAAATCTGTCCCTAAATTCGTTTGTACATCTTTCGTCTTTCCGGCTTCAACATTCGTACCTTGAACAGTGAAATTAAAGTTCCCTCTAATATTTTCAAGCTTTTCTACCGTATCATTAAATGTACAAACTACATTACTTGCATTAATCTGGCACGTACCAAAAATACGCCCTGAATCATCCTTTAATGGAATTGTGCCACTATAACCTTTTAATTCTGGTGGAAGTGCTAACGTTAATGTATCCCCAGATTTCATCTTCTTTCCAGGCTTTTCACTAAAGTTTACATGTATCGTATTCTTTTCTCCATAATTTAATTTCGTCTTTTCAAATGAAAAACTATCCACAAATCCTGTCGTATTTAATTCTTGAGCATGCCCTATAATAGGCATAAAAATTTGTCCAATAAGAACCGTAAAAATAAAACAAATCACAGATATTCTTTTTAAATATTTACTCATAAAACCTCCAATATTAATTGTTAATCTTTTTTGCCATGAGACCCATTCCACCCAAAATACCCCTTAAACTAAGGGGGTACGGACTAAAGATTATTTGCAGCATCAAACCATCGTTAGTTCTACACATAAAGTAATAAACAGCACAATTCATTAACTTATATTGCGTTATTTTTACTTTTTTCGGGCAGCCAACAATAAATACTAGTCCCAATAAAAATACATTACAAGACTGTTCATTTACATATTAATTTGTTACTATATTCATGCTGCCAAAATATACTAAATGACCATTTTATTCATGAGGTCATCTGACGACTGACTTTCTTTATCTTTCAGCGATAATTCTCCTCTCATAGCTTTATTCCACTCTTACTAAAATTATTATTTCAACATCTATAAAACTCACCTAAACACTGTACTAAATCCTTATTTAAAACGGAATATACGGCATTTTTTATCAAAGCGCAATGCTATAAAAAGTATTTTAACATAATAATAAAAGAGAATTTAACTAGAAGATAGATACCATTTTTTTAATCGTTTTAAAAAAAATAAAGCTACCTTTTCGTATTAGAAAAGGTAGCTTTATCTGTATAGACAACCGCTCTACCGCTTACTTTTTGGCGCCTTTCAACGACTCTCTCAGGACAAATTTTTGTAATTTCCCACTTGCATTACGAGGAAGTTCATCCACAAATAAATAATGACGTGGACGTTTATAATCTGCTAATTCATCACTTTCTTTACAATACGTTTCTAAATCAGCTTCTGTAATTGTTTCATCTTTCTTCACAACAACTGCCACAACACGTTCTCCCCATAATTCATCCGGCTCACCAAGCACGGCAACATCTAATATACCAGGATGACTATGAAGGAAATCTTCAATTTCACGTGGATAAATATTAACGCCGCCACTAATCACCATATCATCCACGCGATCTGCGACGAATAAATAGCCGTCTTTATCGAAGTAACCTAAATCACCAGAGTGATACCACCCTTTATACATCGATTTTGCATTTGCCTCTTCTCGGTTATGATAACCAGCCATCATAGTTGGACCACGTAAAATAATCTCCCCTACTTCATAAGGAGGCAATACATCATCTGGTTCTGCTGGTACATCTTCATTCGGTTTCACAATTCGAATTTCATGACTAAAGCACGGTGTTCCTGCTGAACCTGCTTTCGTAATTTGATCCTCTTCTACGAGAAACGCAACAACAGGTCCCATTTCTGTCATTCCATAAATTTGTACAAGATCAATATAAAGACGTTCTTTACATTCCTTCACTAACGCTGGAGCCATCGCAGCCCCGCCATATATACCAATCTTCATCGAAGTTAAATCGTACTTCGCTAAATCTTTTTGCAACAGCATATTCCACATCGTCGGCGCTGCAAAAAACGTCGTAATCTTCTCTTCTTGAATTGTATGTAATACTGTTTCTGTGTCAAAATGATGTAAAATAACATTCTTTCCACCAACTTGAATGCGCGGTATAATTCCAGCATTCAACTCCCCGCAATGATATAACGGTGCTACAACAAGCCCAATACTATCTCGATTATATTTTAGGAAATACGTACAAATCATACTATGCTCAGCCATTTCGCGATGACGATGTAATACACCTTTCGGATGACCTGTCGTACCGCTCGTATACAGCATAGAACAATAATCCATTTCACCAATTTCAATATCTACTTTTTTGGAAGATGCTTCATTTACTTTTTCATGGTAGGAGCTAGCATAAGAAGGTGTATCGTCTTCTACATACCAAAAAGACGAATTCGGAAAATCTCGTTCAATGATAGCCACGGTTGGCTCAACTGCTTTTTCAAAAACAACTACTTTCGAGGATGCGTCCTGGAGAATATAAGATACTTCTTTTGCTTTTAAGCGGAAATTGATCGGGTTAAAGATCGCTCCAATTTTTGCACAGGCTAAGTAAACGTTTACAAATTCACGGCAATTATATAAGTAAACAGATACCGTATCGCCCTTTCTTACCCCTTCTTCTAATAGAGCATGCGCCGTTTTATTTATTTGCTCATCCCACTGTTTATACGTCCAGCGAATATTTTTTTCTGGTTCCACTAATGCCTCTTTATTCGGATACTTACCAACAGATAAATCGAAAATTCTCCCTATCGTCATGTACATGCCAACAATTTCCCCCTTTTCTCTTTCATAAATCTATCATTTCGTCCATAAGTAGACATTGTCCTTTAATGATTTGACTAATTTTTCTAATTATTATCGACATAGTTTTACAAACAGTTCCGCTTTTGGCGGTAAGTGAAATTATATCGGCGATTTTCCGGATATATCGACGCAACTTGAATTATATCAGCGATTTTTCAAATATATCGACTTACCGACAAAAACTGACAATAAAAAAAGAGGTTATTCCGACTCGGAATAACCTCTTTCTTTTTATGCAAATAGCTCTTCTAAAATTTTCAGTTTATCTTCTGTATATTTTACGAAGCCATCGTTATATGATTTTGGATCTTTCGGATTCGCAAAGTGCGTAATTGCTCCCGTTTTCGGGTGAACAAATTTACTTGATGCACCACAACCAAGTCCGATAATTGATTGTACTTCTTCCATAATGACAATGTTGTAAATACTTTCTTGCGTCGGCATTGCATAACCAACGTTCTCTAAATTACCTAAAATATTCTTTTGACGATATAGGTAATATGGTACGTAATTATGCTTTTGCGTCCACTCTTCTGCTTCGTGCATCATCGCTGTAATTTCTTCGCGACCTGCTACTTTATATTTACGTTTGTTTTGCGTCATTTCAGAAGCACGTTTAAATGATAACGTATGAACTGTTAATGACTCTGGCATTAACTTTTCTGTTTCATCTAACGTGTGCTTGAAAATATCTAACCCTTCACCAGGAAGACCAATAATTAAATCCATATTAATATTGTTCATTCCCATTTCACGAGCTAAATGATACTTCTCAATTGTTTCTTCTACAGTATGATGACGTCCAATTGCTTTTAATGTTTCTTGGTGGTATGACTGCGGATTAATACTAATACGGTCAATGTTCCATTTATTTAACACTTCTAGCTTCGCTGGCGTAATTGTATCTGGGCGACCTGCCTCAACTGTTACTTCACGCACATTTTTCACATCTGGGAACGCTTCATACATTTCTTCATACAGCATATCCATCTCTTCTGCTGTAATACTTGTCGGTGTACCGCCGCCGTAATAAATCGTTGTAACTTTTACACCTTTTTCTTTTAAAAACTTACCAATTTCACGAACTTCATAATGTAAACCACCTAAGAATGAATCAACAGAACCTTGGCGTCCGTTAATTGCATACGCCGGGAATGTACAATATGCACATTTTGTTGGGCAGAATGGAATACCGATATAAATACTTACTTCCTCTTTCAAACGATATAAATCCGGAACTACCGCTAATTGACAATCAACGATACGTTGAAGAAGTTCAATTTTCTCTTCATGAATTAAATAACTTTCACGAAGTTCTTGGTGTGCTTCTTCTTTTGACATACCATTTTGAAGCATTTTATGAAGAAGTTTCGTTGGACGAACTCCAGTTAAAATACCCCAGCTTTGTTCAATACCAGTTAACTGCTGAAGAACAGAAAGATATACATAAGAAACAACGTGCTTCACTTGCTTCATACGCTCTTTTTCATCTGTAAAAGCAGATAAATCTTTTGCGAATGTTTCTTCATACACATTTCCAGTCGCAACATCTGTTAAACGAGCTGATGCTTTCACATTCTCTTCAATGTGTATATCAACGATAAGATTTGCTTCCTCTTGTTCAAATCCAATCGTACTATCTTCAAAAAATAAGCCGCCAATATTTTGTAGCGGACGTAAAAAACGATCATCTTGTAACGTTTTAATTGAAATTAACAACATTATCACCTTTTCATTTGCAAACTCTCTTTAGTTTACTTGAAGGGCGTTTGCAGGTCAATACAGAAGGTTTTACCTTATTTTCATATCCTATTTAAAACAAACTGAATATTGATTTTTAATGAACTTTCTCTAGTTGTATAGACATTAGAATATACTCTTGTTACAATCTAGAACGTATTAGTACTTGCTACTAATTTAAATACATATAAAGGAGGACTCTTAACACGACATAAAGACTATCACGTGTTAAAACAACTATGAAAAAAAAGCTTTACAATATTTTAGCACTATCTTTAGCATTACAAACGTTTGTAGCACCTATCCATTCATTCGCGGAAAGCATAGAGAAAACTGCGGAATTGTCTACGGATGAGCAAGCTTTAAAAAGCATTGAAGAACATGCAAAACAGCATAGACATGACGAAGAAAACGACCTTGAAATCTCAGGTGAATATCTTCTCCACTTATCAACAAAACTTCCACTATACGATTCAAATGACTTAAAAACGAAAACAAATATTGAAATTACTGAACCAGTAGTAAAGGCAACAAAGAAAAAAAATAATGCCTATTACGTTCAAACTACATCTGGTGCTGGCTGGGTTAATAAGGGAAATAATAGTTTAGAAGTACAAGAGATTCATAAACTCTCGAATCAAAAACTAATTGTAACAGAAGAAGCATCAGTATATTCCTTCCCTTTCCAATCGTTTAAAGAAGAAACGAAATTACAGCCACAAACAGTAACTCCTACTGAACAAGCTGGGAATTGGTTTAACATTCAAATGAACGGAACTGAGAAATGGATTTATGCTCCTTCAGCTACATTCGACGGTACGAAAGCATCATTATTTGAAAAAACAAGTGCTGTCGAAAAGAGAAGCGCAACTTTCTTCAAAACACCATCTCATTTACCTACAAATAACGTTTATGGTGTTACATTTAAAGAAATGATTGTTCCAAAAGGGAATGAAAATATTCGTCCTGGCTACGCAATGGAACCGAAATACATTACAATTCATGAAACTGCTAATACAAGTAAAGGTGCGAACGCTTTAAACCATGCGAAGTACTTAGATAATCAAGCTCGCGGAAATACTGATCGTTCAGCGTCTTGGCATTTTACAGTAGATGACAAAGAAATTTATCAACATCTTCCGCTAAATGAAGTTGGGTGGCATGCCGGAAATAAAACTGGAAACTATGAATCTATCGGAATTGAAATTGCTGTGAATAGTGATGGAAATTATACGAAAGCGGTAGAAAATGCGCGCAAGTTAGCTGCTTTTTTAATGAATGAATTAAACATATCTCTAGATCACGTTCAAAAGCATCAATTTTGGAGCGGAAAAAACTGCCCTGCATTTATGATTCAGCGCGGACAATGGGATGCTTTCTTAAAGGGCACGAACGCTTACTATAATGAACATCGTAAAGATGTTATGCCGCCGCCAGAAGTCCCTCATGAAAAAGACGACATTACAGGTGGTTGGTATGAGCAAGACATTCGTCAATTAGCTGCTAGAAAAATCATGTTCGGTGACGGCAATGGTTCTTACTGGCCAAACCGCCTCGTGACACGAGCTGAGTTTGCAAATTTAATGTCGCGAGCTTTAAATTTACCTGCTGGAAACGCTAAATTTACAGACTTAAACGAAGCACACCCATCTTTAGTAGATGGAATTAATCGTGCTGCTAGCGCAGGTATCATTAGTGGCCGTGGGAATAATAAATTTGATCCAACCGCTACAATAAAGCGTGATGAAGCTGTTATTATGATTGACCGTGCATTAGAATATAACTGGATTTATAGAAAAGAAGTGAAATTACCATTCACTGACCAAGATTTAGCATACGATAAAAAGGCATTACAAAATGTTTACGCATACGGAATCGTAAAAGGTAACGAACGAAATGAATTCGTACCAAAAGGCACAGCAACACGTGCTGAAGCAGCCGCATTTTTAAATCGAATGCTTAAGGTTATTGAAGCTTAAACAACAAAACTAAAAGGCATAAGAGATAACATTTCTCTTATGCCTTTTATAAAACTATTAACTATTTTTAATCATAAATCTAAGACGTATTCCTAATAAAACAAGAGCAAAACCAATGAATGGTAGATAATTCATATCATGTCCTGTAGCTGGAAGTTGTGCATGAGACGCACCTTGTCCTTTTTCTGGTAAGGTAGGTTTTTCTTTATCTACGTTTTCCATTCCTTCACTTGGTGTTCCTGTCTCTCCACCTGGCTTCTCTGTTTCTTCACCTGATGTTCCTGTCTCTTCACCTGGCTTCTCTGTTTCTTCACCCGGTTTTCCTGTCTCTTCACCTGGTTTCTCTGTTTCTTCACCCGGTTTTCCTGTCTCTTCGCCTGGCTTTTCTGTTTCCTCACCTGGCTTTTCTGTTTCTTCACCTGGTTTCTCTGTTTCTTCGCCTGGTGTTTCTGTTTCTCCACCTGGTGTTTCTGTTTCTCCACCTGGTGTTTCTGTTTCTCCACCTGGATTCTCTGGACCTTTGCTTGTTTCTTTTTCATTTGTAATTTGAAGTTTTACTACTTCAATTTTTTGATTAGAAATCGTAAATTCAATTCCCTTATCAGATAACTCATAACCTTCTGGCGCTTGAACTTCTTTTAAAATATAATCTCCTGGCTCTAGTTCTTTCGAAGTTGCTTTACCATTTTTATCTGTTGTTAATGTGTCTATTTTTGTTCCATCTTTCAAAATTTCAAACACTGCGCCTGCTAATTTTTTATTTGTATCAGTAGCATCTACCTTTGTAATTTCTACTTGACCTTTAATTTTTTCTTTCACTTTTTCATTTAATACTTCTTGCTTTATTACTGTATTTGCAACAACATTTACTTCTACCGTCACTTCTAACGCTTTATAACCTTCCGGTGCTTTCGTTTCTTCTAACGTATACTTTCCTGGCACTAAGTTTTCGAATTTCACAACACCGTCTTTATTCGTTGTTTTCGTTTCTCCAACTACTTGACCAGTTTCATTTTTCAGCTTAAATTCTGCACCCTCTAGAACTTTTCCGCTCTCTGCATCCTTTTTGATTACTTGTAAGCTTCCTAGTTCTTTTGCATTTTCTACTTGTACTTGCACTACTTTGTTTGCTTCCACAACGACTTCAATTTCTTCTTTCAGCAATTTATACCCTTGTGGTGCTTTCGTTTCTTTTAATGTGTATGTTCCTGGTTCTAATTTCTGAGAGATTACTTTACCTGTTTTATCTGTTCGTAATGTCTCTACTTTTTTACCATCTTTATACACTTCGAATTCTGCGTCTGATAATACTTTCGCTTTATCTTCTGCATCTACTTTTACGATTTCGAATTGACCAAGACTCTTACTATTCGTTACTTTTACATCAACAATTTTTTCACCGTCAACTGTTACATGAATTACTTGTTTTGTTAACTCATAACCTTCTGGCGCTTTTGTTTCTTCTAACGTATATTCACCAGGCACTAGTCCATCTACTTTAACAATTCCAGACTTATCTGTTGTAATTCCTTCTTTTACAACATTCCCTTGCGCATCTTTCAATGTGAATTCTGCGCCCGATAAACGTTTCGCTTGATCTTTATCATCCGTCTTAATAATTTGTAGAGAACCTAAGATTCTTTCGTTTTCCGCCTCTACTTTTACTACTTCTTTCTCGTTTTGTATTGTTACTTTCCATTCTTTATTTGAAAGCTTGTAACCTTCTGGTGCTTTCGTTTCTTTCACTGTATATTCACCTAATGGTAATTTTGGTGACATCACTTTTCCACTCTCATCTGTTTTCAGTTCCGCTACCTTTTTACCATCTTTATATACTGTAAATTCTGCATCTGATAATACTTTCGCTTTATCATTCGCATCTACTTTTATAATCTCAAATTGACCTGTTACTTTTTCATTCATAACTTCTTGTTTTACTACTTCATTTGCTACTACGTTTACTTCGACTGTTACTTCGACTGCTTTATAACCTTCTGGCGCTTTCGTTTCTTCTAACGTATACTTTCCTGGCACTAAGTTTTCGAATTTCACAACACCGTCTTTATTCGTTGTTTTCGTTTCTCCAACTACTTGACCAGTTTCATTTTTCAGCTTAAATTCTGCACCCTCTAGAACTTTTCCGCTCTCTGCATCCTTTTTGATTACTTGTAAGCTTCCTAGTTCTTTTGCATTTTCTACTTGTACTTGCACTACTTTGTTTGCTTCCACAACGACTTCAATTTCTTCTTTCAGCAATTTATACCCTTGTGGTGCTTTCGTTTCTTTTAATGTGTATGTTCCTGGTTCTAATTTCTGAGAGATTACTTTACCAGTTTTATCTGTTCGTAACGTCTCTACTTTTTTACCATCTTTGTACACTTCAAATTCTGCATCTGATAATACTTTCGCTTTATCTTCTGCATCCACTTTTACGATTTCAAATTGACCTGTTAACTTTTCGTTCATAACTTCTTGTTTTACTACTTCATTCGCTACTACGTTTACTTCTACTGTTACTTCTACTGCTTTGTAGCCTTCCGGTGCTTTCGTTTCTTCTAACGTATACTTTCCTGGCACTAAGTTTTCGAATTTCACAACGCCGTCTTTATTCGTTGTTTTCGTTTCTCCAACTACTTGACCGTTTTCGTTCTTTAGTCTAAATTCTGCGCCTTCTAGAACTTTTCCACTCTCTGCATCCTTTTTGGTTACTTGTAAGCTTCCTAGTTCTTTTGCGTTTTCTACTTGTACTTGTACTACTTTGTTTGCTTCCACAACGACTTCAATTTCTTCTTTTAGCAATTTATATCCTTGTGGTGCTTTCGTTTCTTTTAATGTGTACTTTCCTGGTTCTAATTTCTGAGAAACTACTTTACCAGTTTTATCTGTTCGTAACGTATCTACTTTTTTACCATCTTTATACACTTCAAATTCTGCATCTGATAATACTTTCGTTTTATCTTCCGCATCTACTTTCACGATTTCAAATTGACCTGTTACTTTTTCGGGGATCTTTTTATTCACCACATCTACAGTTACTACTTTATTAACCTCTACATCAACAGAAACTGAACTAGATGATAATTCATATCCTTTCGGTGCTTCTACTTCTTTTAATGTATAGCTTCCAACTGGAAGTTGTTTCGATAAGGCTTCACCTTTATCATCTGTAACAATTGTTTCCACAACTTTCCCATCTTTATCGATAACATCAAATTTTGCACCTGGCAGAAGTTGACCAGATTCACTATCTTTTTTCAATAATTTAAATTGACCATTTTCTACTTTTTTCGTATTCTTCATAACAAATTCAATTATGTTTGTATTATCAATTGTTACTTTTACTGGTGTATCAACTTTTATATATCCTTCTGGTGCACTAATTTCTTTTACAAAATAATCACCAAATGGTAAATCTTTAACTTCCGCAATACCTTTTTCGTTTGTTGTAACAGTAGCCACAACATTATTATCTTTGTCTATAACATCAAATTTTGCGTCTTTTAAAACAATGTTTTCATCGTTTTCATCAACTTTTTTAATCTGTAAATTTCCTTTTTCAGCTGCCGGCTTTTTCCACTTTGGCCAGTTAAATTTAAAATTATGAACCTCAAATCCATCTCTTTGGTGTAATCCACCAACAAAGGCTTGTCCGTTAATAGATCCACCCTTTGTCTCTACAACTGCATTAGGCGCAAATACACTTCCTACTACACCATATCCTTTAGTTGTTATCTTTTTAGCATTAGGGAACACCCAAATGACTTTACTAGCTAACTCAGTAAAAAAGGAATTAGGGTCATATGCTTGAGATGTATTAACTAATGTGAACCCGCCCTTATCTGTTGTATCATACAGGATTGCACCGCCACCAAAATTAACTTCTTCTGCATCTGAATGAATAACAATAAAATCTTTGTTATTTACATTTGGAAGATAAACATCCTTTACATTGAATGGTTCTTGCCCTTTTAATCCTGAAGAAACGTAAATATTAGAATTCTTTACATCTTCACCGATTCCAAAGGTCATACCCGGTTTTGGTTTATCAGTATGTAATTGACCCGCATCCTCAATTACACTATTAATGTCTTTTCTAAACTCTTTAAATTTAGCATCAATCTCTGCTTGCTCTTTATAAGAGATACGGTCATATGATGATTTCATTGCACCTTCTGGGTCACCATCTTTTGTCATAGCCACTGTTCCATCTTGGATAATTACTTGTCCTGTCCCCGCCTTCGTAAATTGACCACCTAGTAATAATGACGGATATCCTTCATCTACCCATGTCGCTCCAGCTAAATTATTCGCTCCCGTTGCAGCCGCTACGACTGTATAACTTGATGCATTCATATTTTTTTGAACAGCCATCGCACCCTCAATATCCGCACTCGTTGCACTATGATCTCCAAAAATGATTGCATTGTAATAAGATACATCACCTAAACCTTTTAATTCTGTTGTAGCTGCTTCTGCTTTATACGGTAAATGGATTAAAAAATTCATACATACTAGTAATACAACTATAAAACTACTACTTAATTTTTTTATTTTTTGATTAAATGATTTCCTCAAGAAATTCATTCCCCCTTTTAAACTTCCTAAAACCAAACAAAAAGCATCTTTCATATGTACCCAGCCTTACTCACAATTACCTAAAATCATCCATTTAAATAAAAACAAGAAACTCTACAACTGCTTAATAAAATTACTACAATTCATTTTTGAAATAATACGTAAACGAAACTATCATGCGGAAGTATTTTTTACATATGGAGCTCAACAAAATTAACCTGGAGAATATTTCATATGGTGTAACTATTTTGGCAACATCATTCACTCTACAATAGTTTCTCAGAGTATTCAAGTGAATTGTATAGATTTCATAAACAATTCATAATCTAAAACGTTTTCATTCCTTTTAATACGTTCAACAAAAAAAACGTAGCTCAAAAGCTACGTTTTTCTTTCATCGTTTCGGTGTATTTTTATGATTCTTCAAAAACGGAAGCGGGAATTGTTTGCGGAAATGTTCTTTAATCATATACTCTACGCCGTTCTCACTATTTGAACGTGTAATCCAGTCGGCTGCTTGTTTTACCTCTACAGGCGCGTTCCCCATCGCTACCCCGAGACCCACATTTTCAATGATCTCTAAATCTTCCAAGCTATCTCCAATGGCAACCATTTCGTTTAGCGAAATATTCAAATGCTCTCCAAGCAATTGTAATCCGCGTAATTTTGATACATTTTGCGGCAAAATTTCTATTCGTTTTGAATCACACTCAATGTACTCTATATCTTGAAACGCTTTTCTTAATGTATTTAGCCCTCTTTCTTTTTCACCTTTCGTTTGGAAAAGAACATCAATTTTTGGCGCCGCTACTGGATGATCACGAAGCGCATCACCTAACGAATCTACAAATTGAACTGGATAAAATAACGGATCAGCACTTGATAACACAGTACGCGCAATTAAATTTGGTGTATTTCTCTCACGATTTCCAATTGAAAACCGTTCATGAGAGATACGGACGTTACAATCAAAGTGCTCCAATACTTGCACAATGTTAAACGTCTTCTCTTCCGATAACCTTCTTTGAACGTACGGCTTATCTAACGTTGCTGAAACGAAAGCACCACCATGTGTCACTAATATAGAATCTAATTTTAACGCCTTTGCTACTTTATGAGCAGATTGAAAATTACGGCTCGTAAATAATGTAACATATACGTCTTTTCTTTTCACAAATTCAATTGTTTCACGTAATCCTTTTGCAATTTTTCCGTTGTTGTATAGTAGTGTCCCATCTATGTTAAGAGCTAGTAAGCGATAAATCATGTCGCACTCCCCCTCTTCGCTGTTGTACTCTATCCATAATTTATGAAATAAATGTAGCAAATAGAACGAGTTAGAATTTCTACTGAAAATTTGGTTTACTATATACATATACACTCAGTAAAGGAGATAGTACAATGCAGGCACCTCCTTCCTTTTATGAAGGCGATACGTTAGAAGTCGCAAAAAAATTACTCGGACAGAAACTTGTTCATATTGTAGACGGAATAAAGCGAAGTGGAATCATTGTTGAAGTAGAAGCATACAAAGGTCCCGATGATAAAGCAGCACATAGTTACGGAGGTAGACGAACGGACCGTACAGAAGTCATGTTTGGTGCACCGGGACATGCTTACGTATATTTGATTTATGGTATGTATCATTGTTTTAACGTCATTACAGCGCCAGTTGGTACCCCACAAGGAGTGCTCATTCGAGCCCTGGAACCGGTAGACGGGATTGAAGAAATAAAACTAGCGCGCTACAACAAAACCGACATTACAAAGGCGCAGTATAAAAATTTAACGAACGGACCTGGCAAACTATGCCGTGCACTCGGAATTACTTTAGAAGAACGAGGCGTCTCATTACAAAGTGACACATTACATATTGAACTCGTCCGAGAAGAAGAACACATATCATCACAATATAAAATAACAGCAGGTCCTCGTATTAATATCGACTATGCAGAAGAAGCTGTACATTATCCGTGGCGTTTTTATTATGAGGGACATCCGTTTGTTTCAAAGAAATAAACATATGTAAAGGGAGAGACTATGAGGGGTAAACCTGAACTAAAAATAGAATTAGAAAAAGTATATAAAACGAAGAAAAATCCAAATGGAATGTTTGTAGCAAGAATACTACAAATTCCAAAAGAAGAAGATAAACTAGACTTTGTTCTTATTTTGCAAAATAGAAAAACGAAAAATATTATTTATAACAAAATTTTAGTAACAACAGACAACGATTATTATTCTTTCCGACTAGCTCGTGGGAATATTAAATGGCCCTCCTTATATACTGTTACCGTATGGGATGGACTTGGGCATCAATTAGTAGAAGTATCAGCCTTAACTGATAAAGAGAACTATTCTATTTCTGATGAGCATTGTTCCACATATCGGGAGTAACCCAAAATAAAAGAGAAGCCGAATCGGCTTCTCTTTTTACTCCGCACCTTCCGCAGTCGCAATATTATCCTCTAAGTTTTCTCTTGATAATTCAGCCGCCATAAAGTCAGCTGTTTCTGGAAGTGCTAAATGCATATGAGCTTTTTGACAAATTTGGATTGTACAGTTTTCAACAACATAGTCGAAAACATGTCCGCCTCCGCTTCTTTCATCATCAATGTAATGTAAATGGAATCCAGCTACACCAATACCTTGCGCATAATCTGGCGTCCAAAATCCAGCAAGCGTACCTTCTGTATTTTCAAATGAGAAGATTGGTTGTGATTTCGTCACTTCAACGAGCGGTGTATACGGTTTTTCTTGTTTTGGAACAGTTCTCGTTCTTACTTCGCGGAACATACCATCCATTCGAATACCATAAAATAAGTTTTTACTCGGCATTAATTCATGTAATAATGCTTCCACTTCTTCTCGATTCATCGGACGCTCTATCGTATAACTCATTTCTTTTTCAAAAAACGTTACAGTCGCAAACGGTGTTGTTTCTTCTGGCTCTACTTTTTCTGCTGAACCGTCTGAACGTAAATGATAAAATTCGTTATCAAACGCAATCATTTCACCATCTAATTGATCAAATGTGCCGATACCGAAATCACCATGTTCTTTTAGTTCCTCAAAGCTAATCACACCATCATATATACCATCTAATAGCGCAAGCATTGTAGATGTTTGATATACTTCGTTACTCATTTTCGTTCTTTTTGCATCAATATCAATTAATTGCGCAACCGTCATCTCAAATCTGCCTCCATTAGTTTAATTGGTTTGGTAATAATTTTTCGCTTAATTTAATGTTATCACGGTAATCGATTGGAATATCAATAATGACAGGGCCGTCTGCTGCTAGTGCTTCTTTTAATACACCTTCTAATTCATCAGGCGTGTTAACACGAAGACCTAACGCCCCGAAACTTTCCGCATATTTCACAAGATCAACATCGCCAAACTCTGTAGCGGATGTTCTGCCGTATTTCATCATTTGTTGGAATGCAACCATATCATATGTGCCGTCTCTCCAAACAAGATGGACGATTGGAGAATTTAAACGTACCGCCGTTTCTAACTCCATCGCTGAGAATAAGAAACCACCGTCACCTGATACGGAAACTACTTTTTTACCTGGTTCTACTAAAGTAGCAGCAATTGCCCAAGGAAGTGCAACACCTAACGTCTGCATACCGTTACTAAATAATAATCTACGTGGTTCATAAGAACGGAAACATCTCGCCATCCAAATAGAATGGGAACCGATGTCACATGTAACGGTTGTGTCGTCACTAATTAAAGAACGAAGTGTACGAATGACTTGAAGTGGATGCGTAACACCTTCTGAAGGACGATTTGGAATTTCTGCTTGTTCTGATAATTTCTCGCGTAATTGTTCTAACACCGCTTCTGATTTCGTACTTAATACAAGTCTCGGTAATTTCTCCGCGATGCTATTTACAGTTAAAGCGATATCACCAATTAATTCACGCTCTGGTTGGTAATCATGGTCGATATCTGCTTGATGGTCATCAAGATGAATAATCGTTCTGTCTCCAAGTTTATTCCAGAATTTCGGATCATACTCAATTGGGTCATAACCGATAGAAATAACAAGGTCTGCTTCTTCTAGTAAAATATCACCTGGTTGGTTACGGAATAGTCCAACGCGGCCGAAGAAATGATCTTCTAACTCACGTGAAATCGCACCAGCTGCTTGATATGTTTCAACGACAGGAAGTTCTGTATCCGCAATTAATTCACGAACGGCTTTCGTCACTTCATTTGTGCTTGCTCTCATACCGAGTAAAATAACCGGTAATTTCGCTGCTTTTATTTTTTCTACTACGTATGTAATATCATGTGTGGGAGCGATTCCAAGCTGTGGCTTAGAAAGCGCACCGATAGACTCTACAGTCGTTTCCGCGGTCATAACGTCTTGCGGCAGACTTACTAGAGTAGCTCCTGGATTTGTGGAAGTCGCGCTTCGGAATGCATTTGATAATGCTTCTGGCACATTATCAGGATGCTCTACTTCTACGCTATATTTTGTGATTGGTTCGAATAGTGCAGCATTATCCATAGATTGGTGCGTACGTTTTAATCGATCTGTACGTGGAACAGCACCAGCTAAAGCAACAACGGGATCACTCTCCGCATTCGCAGTAACAAGACCTGTCGCTAAATTTGATGTCCCTGGTCCTGAAGTTACAAGACATACGCCCGGTTTTCCTGTTAATCTACCAATCGCAGCTGCCATAAATGCTGCATTTTGTTCATGACGACAAACAATTAACTCTGGTCCTCTTTCTTGCAGTACATCAAATACAGAGTCAATCTTTGCTCCTGGAATACCGAAAACATGTGTAACACCTTGTTTAATTAAACAATCAACAACAAGATCTGCTCCTTTTGTTTTTGTCTTCACGTCGTTTGCTTTTACACCTGTACTCAAACTAATCATTCCTTTGTTTCATAATTTGTGTAATAAAGATTTTTAATTTCACCTAGTTAATTAACGTGGTGAATTATCATTTATCATTATATTACAAATTCATTATTTTTCCAACAATATGAATTTGACATTATTTTGACAACAACTAGAGAATGCGCTTACAATCCTTTACTTATCCTAAAATAATATTTTTATATCTCCTCGAAAAAAGCTGAAAAAACCTCCACCTCATCACAGTATTAAAAAAATATCAGTACCTTGCAAAGAATAATACTAAATGATATATTTGTAAATAATGGAATACCCATTAATTGTAATTCGCAGCCCCCTTTTCAAAAGATACGATTCTCAGCTTTCATTCATCATTCTATAAAGGAAAGTGATTATTATGAACAAAAGTGAATTTTTAGAACAACTTAGTTCTTCCCTGCGAAATATGCCTAATGAAGAAAAGAAAGATATTATTTTAGAGTACGAAACTCATTTTATTAGTGGTAAACAAGACGGAAAATGTGAAGAAGAAATTGCTAGAAAACTAGGAAACCCTAAAACGATCGCGAAAGAACTGAATGTTTCCTATGCAATAAGCAATGCTGACAAGAAACGCAGCTTCAAAAATATGATAACTGCACTATTTTCTGTTATGAGCTTAAGTGTTTTAAACTTTGCCTTTATCTTTATCGCCTTTTTCGTACTACTCTTTTTATTACCGATTATTCTAGCACTTATCATTGCTACTCCAGTATTAATCATTTCACCTATTTTATTAATAGGGTTAGGATTTTTTAAAGGGTTTCATCAAATTAGTTACTCCGATGTTTATAATGTGTTTATCGCTTTTTGCTTCGGTTTACTCATATCCGTCATAAGTTATCAAATGATCAAACATCTATATGCACTTTTAGTAAAGTATTTGAAATGGAATATAGCTATTTTACAAAGACACTAATGCAAAAGGAGATTAAGATGAAAAAGTATATGTTATACCCACTCATGTCACTTACAATTTTATTGCTACCAGCTTGTTCACACGATACACAATCTAATGAAGCAAATGATACACGATATAATAAATTAGACGATGTACAATCTATTAAAGATGTTACGGTTAAAATTCCAGAAACGATATTCACTTCTTCAAAAAAGAATGAAACGATTAATGAAGACGAGATGAAACGAAATATAAAAAATTATATAGATTATAGCTGGGAGTTATACGAAAACATCGTTCCACTTTCGTCAGCCATGTCTGACGAGAAGGTTACTGAATCCGACCGAGAGAAATTACAAAAACTAATAGATTTAGCTCAACAAAACGATGCGAACTTCCATCATTTTATTAGTAACAATACGATTCCTGCTGATTACAAACAGCCTTCGAAGGAAATTCATGAATATATTTCATCGTCTACGGCACTTTCAGTAGAACTAGAGCAAGAATTAGACAAACTTGCTGAAGATGGCAACTTGTTCAAGACTGATTTTTCTTTTACAAAACGCTTTGAGAAAGTGAATGGTAGGAAGCAAAAAGAAATTGAAAAGTTTTTGAAGAAGAAGGAGATTGAGACGGAGTATTTCCACAAATAACAAACAAAAAAGACGCCCATCCAAGGGGCGTCTTCTCTCATTACGCTTGTTGTTGCGCGCTATATAACTCTTCAAGTGGCTTCATGATAATTTTGTTAACGTCGCCGATTACAACGTTTAGGCGTTGCTCAGTTTCCATTAACTTTGTGATTTTAGCATCTTGTTGAATGCGAGCTACAACTTCTTGTGCTTGTTGGTTGTCTTCTTCAGTGATTTCTTGGCCTTGCATCATTTTTTGTTGTAGGCTAAGTTGCATTGTACGGAACTCATCGAATAAGTTCTTTGAAGCAGCATCAGCTTGAACTGCTGCGTAGCTCTCTTTTAACGTTTTGAAGTCATCGTTTTCAGCGATTGCTTTTTGTAATTCATATGCTACATCATGAATGTTTTTTGTCATTTTATTTTTCCTCCTTTAGAAGGCTAGCGCTTATCATACGCACTGCCTTTTACGTGCATTTACATACGCACCTCTTCTTACCATATCAAACTATGCAAGAGATGTGAAGAAATTTCACTTTTATTTGTATGTACATATCTTATTATTTAAGAAACAACAGTAATAATCCTTGCACAATTCCAATCATACCGCCTAATAAGGCACCTAAATACGTAATCATTTTTAGTTCATTTTTTGTAATGGACAGCACTAAATCTTCTAGTCTCTCCGTTGAAAATGTAGATACCTCTTGCTGGACAATTTCCGCCAAGTGGAGCTTATTTAGTATACTTTCTACGTTTTTTGCTCCCCACTTCAAGACTTTCGTTACTGCACTCGGGACTACCTTTTCTATCATTGTTTCTCGAACCGGTTCACATACTTGCTGCACAGATTGATTTAAAAACTTACTCACTGTTTCCTCCACTTTAACTGCAGACAATATGGAGCTTACAATCATTTCTTTTTCTACAAACGTTTCTACTTCTTTTACATCTCTTCCTTTTAACTTTTCCCACTCTTTTTGCAGTACATCAGTTAAAAGCTGCTTTGTGCCATCTTGCCCTAAAAACTTAATGACTTCTGGCTGCACACGATCCACTACACTTACATTCCCTAAAAACATTCCGACTAAATTAAGCAATGTCCCGCGAGAAGCAAAGAAATCATCAATCATTTTTGAAAGACGTGTTTTCCCTTCTTCACTCTCAAAAAACTGAGTTGCTCGCCCTAAAATAAATGCCGAAACATTTGGAATCGCACTCTCTATTTTCTCGTGAACAGAATGAGGTAAAGCTTGTTCCCATGTATATGTATAGTACTCTTCTAAAAATGCCTGAATCTTTTCTGTAATTACCTGTTCGATTTTCTCAGTTACTTCTTTTTCTACATGCGCTACGTTCCATTTTTCTAACATATTTCGCAGTGATTGTTCATTCGTCATTACTTTATCCACTTCTACTTGTGCCCAGTGGATTAAACCTTTTTGAAACTCTTCATTCGTTAACTTCTTTCCGATTCCTTCCGGCGTTAACAAATGCTCTACAACCATTTTCCCTAATTGAACAGCAAGCTCATCACGGCGCTTCGGAATTAATCCTGGTGTAAATGGCACTTGAAACTTCCCAATATACATAGGGCGATGAGGACGAAATAACATTTTTATTGCTAAATGATTTGTGAACCCTCCAATAATTGCTCCGAGCCCTGTCGTCGTTAACATACTTAACCATATATTCATTACAATCAACCTTTCGCTTCTCCAAAACTATAGCATATCATCATACGGACAAAAGTATAATGGTATAAAAACGTATTTGCAATATATAGCTTCGCCTATTATGTCAACATTTTGTTAGTAAAGGAGTGATTTCGTTGGTTCTCGGTATTTTAACTTCTCAGCCTCATTATGAGCAAGCGTATTACACCGAAATCGCTAAACGCGCTCGGCTTTATCATAATGTCGTTGCACAGTTTACGCCATTTTGTATTGATCCTAAAACAGATCTTATTTCTGGTCTGATTTATGATACAGATACAGGAAAATGGAAAGAGCAAACATTCCCTATTCCTTCTTATATATATGATCGTTCTTCTTTTAACGAGGAAACGGACTTCGACAAGGCAAAATCAATTATTCACTCACTACACAACCGTCCTTCCACTACCTTTTTAAATAACACACTCATTGACTTAAGCGAACTACATGATGTATTTCTCACGAATAAAAAATTATCACCTTATATACCAAAATTTGAAATAGCAACGATACACAACGTTTTCAAACTGTTATTAAAAACAAAAGATATTATTATACGTCCTACTAACGCACATTCCAATGAAAGTCTGTACCGGATCGTTTATAAAAATAAAACATTTCATATTGATACGATAAATGATGCCTATCATATTTCTACTCCCATTAAACGGACCGATGAATTTATTTCTTGGTACAAATCTAATATACGATCAGCACGTTACATCACCCATATAATGCTGCAACCACCAAATCAATTAACATACCCGCTCCATATTCGGACCATTTTACAAAAAAATAAAGAACAGAAGTGGAACGTTATCGGTCAGTTTATACAAAAAAGTTCATTTCCGAATCAACTTTTACTTTCGGTAACCGATGATTCCTCTCTGCATGCATTTTCAAAAATTAAATACGTACTATCTAGTACCGGTGTACAATTATTACAGGACGCTTTACAAGACATTATAAATGAAGTATTTCAAACACTAGATCAATCTTATTCTTCGTTATTCGAGCTAGAGCTTTCCACTATTATGGATCAAAAAGGGGCAATTTGGCTTATGTATGTCAACACGATTCCCCCGTACGAACATTACATTCGCCATAGTGATTCATTAGCCGAAAAAATATATCACGGACCATTACAATTTAGTCGCTTTACACCATAAAGAAAGGGGGTAAGTCTATTTTGAAAGAGCACATATATACATTAAATATTTCAGATGAGCATCCAAATAGTATTACTTTACCTTATATTTTTTCCATCACACCACCAATTACATCCCTTTCCTTCGGCCTACGCCATGTTGCAAGTGAAGAGGTAAAAATTCATTATTCCTTTACTCGCGAAATCATTATTGGAAAACAAATTGCAGAGAAACTTTTACTTCCTCATTCCACTACTATCCATGCATTCACACAAAACCAAACGATTATTTTCGGACCATTAATCGGGATTTTCACAACTGGTTTTAACGATGGCGCTTCTAATCCTTTAGGGAACCGTTCAATTTCTCTTGGCGAGTTACTAACGCCACCATTCACCTTACGACCATTTGTATTCGTTTTTGGTGTGCAACATATAGACTGGGAAGACGAAACAATTGAAGGGTATTTCTTTCAAGAGGAAAAGTGGATAAAGAAAAAAGTCCCTTTACCGAATGTCATTTACGATCGATTACCAAATCGGAAAGCCGAAAGTTATAAACCGATTGTAAGAGCAAAAAGAAAGTTAGAGCATGACTATGCGATTCCATGGTTTAATCCAGGTTTTTTTAATAAATGGGAAGTGCATCAACTTCTTATGAAAGATGAATCCATTATGCCGTTATTACCAAACACAGAAACATTTCAGCACTTCGAACAAGTGGAACGATTTCTCGGAACGTATAAATCCATTTACATGAAACCGGTTCATGGTAGCTTCGGTAGAAACATTCATCAAATATTTTATTCCCAAACAGAGAATTGCTACTACTGTCGTTATCGCGAAAATGAAGAAAATAAACTAAGAAAGTACCAATCATTAGAAACACTTCTGAACCATGTGTTAAAAGGACATGATTTAAAAAAGTTTATCGTACAACAAGGTATCTCCTTGCTACGCTTCGATGGGCAACCTGTTGATTTCCGCATTCATACAAATAAAAATCATTTCGGCCAATGGATGGTCAGTGCAATCGTCGCAAAAATTGCTGGCAAAGGTAGCTTAACAACGCATGTAAATAGCGGTGGCGATACGAAATTGCTACAAGAACTTTTTCCAGATTCAACGAAACAAATTCAAATTGAAAATAAGTTAAAACATACCGCCTTACAAATTAGTTACGCGCTCGATGAACAAGTAACTGGAAATATTGGAGAAATCGGTTTTGATATCGGTTTAGACACGCAGGAAAACCCGTGGCTCTTTGAAGCAAACTCTAAACCAGGGCGAACTGTATTCCAAGATGCCAAGTTAAAAGAACAGAGTGAACTAACGCGCCAATTATTTTACGAATATGCCATCTACTTAACTGAACATTCTTTGCGCGATACAAAAGAAAAAATGTCTCAAATAAAATCAGAGACTTCCTCAAACAACGAGCATATCCCGTCCCCTATGATTCACTCACAAATACAAAAACAAAAACTTCCACCCCATTCATAAGGTGGAAGTTTTCTATTTACACAAGTTTTACGACAACCTCTGTTTCCACATTACATACTCCGCAATAAAAAATATGATTGCAATATTCATTTGAATTATTATGTGTTAATCCATCTACTGCACTCAATAATTCTTGGTCCATATACGCACTATAATCGTCTATGTAATCTACAGCCTTCCCATAATCTTGGAGTATACTTTGGCAATTTTGACAAGAATATGTTTGTGATTCTAATGCGTTACAAAGCGGACAAATTCCCATCACGATTCCTCCATATAATTGTATCTAGCTACGTATAGGAGCAGCTTGCCCCATTCTTACTTACATTCTCCTCAAAATAGCAGGATACAAAAAGAAAAATATATTTTATATCGCTCTTAGTTTTACCTTCTTTCTAAAAAATAAAACGATTACTCTTATTTCATAATTTACGAAATCACTAAGATTTTTTTACAAAATTTACAAATTATTATTTCGTATATCTTTCTAGGTAACATCCATACTATGAGTACAAACTTAATTACCGATGGATTAGCGCCAAATGGGGCGACAATCTGGTTCAACTCCAGCTAGTCCAACCAAAAAATTTTTATAACTCTAAGGAGGATATATTCCTATGGCAAACCAAAATTCTTCAAATCAATTAGTAGTACCAGGAGCAACAGCTGCAATCGACCAAATGAAGTACGAAATCGCTCAAGAATTTGGTGTACAATTAGGAGCAGATTCTACAGCTCGTGCTAACGGTTCTGTTGGTGGCGAAATCACAAAACGTCTAGTTGCAATGGCTGAGCAAAGCCTTGGCGGATTCCACAAATAAATATATATGGCAAAAAGGTCTCAAGGCATATGCCTTGAGACCTTCCTTCATTTATTGCAACATTTGTAAAAACTTCTTCGTACGTTCTTCTTTTGGATTTGTAAATACATCTTCTGGTGTACCTTGTTCGACAACGACACCGCCATCCATGAAAATAACGCGGTTTGCAATTTGATGCGCAAAGCGCATTTCGTGCGTTACAATGACCATCGTCATGCCTTCTTTAGCAAGTTCTTTCATTACTTTCAGAACTTCTTGAACGAGTTCAGGATCAAGTGCTGACGTCGGCTCATCAAATAGTAACACTTCCGGCTCCATCGCAAGCGCGCGAGCAATTCCAACGCGCTGTTGTTGTCCGCCTGATAGTTGGAACGGATATAAGTCTACTTTATCCGCAAGACCAACTTTTTCAAGGAAATAGTTTGCTTTTTTCTTCGCTTCTTCTTTCCCCATCTTTTTCACTGTAACGAGCCCTTCCATTACATTTTGAAGTGCTGTTAAATGCGGGAATAGATTATGGTGCTGGAATACCATACCTGTTTGCGTACGAAGATTGACAATATCTTTCTTCGTTACTTTTTGAGAGAAGTCGAGTTCTTTATTACCGATACGAATATGACCAGCGTTTGGCGTTTCTAACACGTTAAGACAACGTAAGAATGTCGTTTTACCAGATCCAGACGGTCCGATAATAACAACAACTTCGCCCTTCTCAACTGTTAAATCTATATGCTTTAGTACGGTATTATCTCCGAAACTTTTTTGTAAGTGCTGAATTGAAATCATAAAAACAAAAACTCCTTTTGTAAAAGGATTATTTTAATGTGTAGCGTTCTGAACGCTTTTCTAACATCTGTTGTACGATTGATAATAAGAAACAAATAACCCAATAAATAAGACCTGCTTCGAAATAAACAATTAAAAACTCATAGTTCATTGCCGCAATTTCCTGCGCTTTTCGGAACATTTCTGTTACTAAAATTAACGATGCTAATGAAGTATCCTTCACTAAGCTAATAAATGTATTCGAAAGCGGCGGGATTGATACGCGCGTCGCTTGCGGTAAAATAACACGTTTTAACGCTTGTGGGTACGTCATCCCAATTGTGTAAGCTGCTTCCCACTGCCCTTTCGGAATGGAAAGGATCGAAGCACGAATAATTTCAGATGCATACGCACCAACATTTAATGAAAATCCAACAACTGCTGCTGTATATGGCTCAACTTCAATATTAAGAGTTGGAAGACCATAGAAAATAATAAATAACTGTACAAGAAGTGGCGTTCCGCGAATGATAGATACATAGATACGAGCAATCCATTGTAAAATACGACTACCTGAAATACGTGCAAGCGCCGTTAACGTCGCAAGTATAAGGCCGATAATAAATGTAATTAGCGTTAATGGAATTGTCGTAAAAACAGCTTCCTTCAGCATAGGCATGAAGGAAGACTGCATAATATCCATCCAAGTAGACAATCGATCTGAAACTAATGCACTACTTAGATACATTTTCACCGAACCATTTTTTCGCTATTTTGTCATACGTACCATCTTTTTTCATATCTTCTAACGCTTTATCTACTTCTTGTACAAGCTTAGTGCTACCTTTACGGAATAAAAATCCACTTTCTGAAGCTTCTTTTTCTGTATCTACAATTTTAATTTTTGCATCTTTTTTCGTTTCTAAATAGTTTAACACTGATAATTTATCATTAATTGTAAAATCCACGCGTCCTGAAGCTAATAATTCTGCCGCTTGGCTAAATCCTTCTACACCAACGATTTCCGCACCATTTTTCTTAGCAATATCTGCATAGTTACTTGTTAAAGATTGTGCTCCTTTTAATCCTTTTACATCAGCAAATGTAGCAGGTTTATCTTTATCTTTATCTTTTGCAATAACTAATGCCGCTGAAGATGAAACATACGGTTTAGAGAAGTCATATTTCTTTTGACGGTCTTCACGAATACCAACTTCGTTTGCAACCATATCGAAACGCTTTGCATCTAAACCAGCAAGTAAGCTATCCCATTGCGTTTCTTTAAATACAGGTTTTACGCCTAAACGTTTTGCAACTTCTTCTGCTAATTCAACGTCAAATCCAGTTAATTTATTACTTGAATCGTGGAACGTAAATGGTGGATATGTACCTTCTGTACCAATTACAAGTTCACCGCTTTGTTTAATCTTTTGTAACGCGTCTTGACTAGCTGTATCTTTTTTTTCTTCTTTACCGCAGCCCGCTACAATCCCGATTGCTAATGTAGTTACTGCAAGTACTGAAAATAATTTTTTCATGATGATAATCCTCCAAGTATTCTGATAGGAATTTAAAAACTATATTGATTGTATGCAATCTTGAACAATTTTTCAATGAAAATGTTCTTATTTAGTTTATCCTTTTTCTTCATAATCAAACAAAAGGGAAAAATAACACCACATACAAAAAATAAGTAACATTTTTTAATATAGCATTTATTGTACGAAAGGTAAAATAATACTTCTTATTTAACTGCCCTGATTCATTAAAAAAAGAACTTGTGAAAATCACAAGTTCTCCGCCATACATATTAAGCGCTCTGGTTCCCTTCCATTTGCGTTTTGTACATATCGTAATAACGCCCGCGCTTTTTCATTAGTTCATCATGAGAGCCTTTTTCTAAAATCGTCCCTCTATCAAGCACGATAATTTGATCTGCGCTTTTAATCGTTGAAAGTCGGTGAGCGATAATAAATGTCGTTCTTCCTTTTTTCACAACTTCTAATGCTTGTTGAATCATAGCTTCCGTCTCTGTATCAATACTAGACGTCGCTTCATCTAAAATTAAAATGGCTGGATCAAATGCAAGTGCTCTAGCAAACGATATAAGCTGACGTTCTCCGGTTGAAAGGGTACTTCCTTTCTCCGTAATTTCTTCATTTATATTGTTCGCAAATCTTTCCGCACCAACATCACGCAACGCTTTTACAATGCGCTCTTTTGAAATGTTTTCATTTTCTAAACTTACATTAGATGCTACTGTTCCGCTAAATAAAAACGGATCTTGCAGTACAATTCCCATATGTTCACGAGTTGCTTGTTTCGGCATCTCTTTTACATCATGACCATCAATCGTAAGCTTTCCTTTTTCAAACTCGTAAAACTGAAAAAGTACATTCATAATGGAACTTTTTCCTGATCCAGTATGACCGACAAGCGCGACTGTCTCGCCTTGTTTCGCTTCAAAAGAAATATTTTTTAACACTTCATCTTTTCCATTATAAGAAAACGACACATTATCAAACTTCACATTTCCTTGTAAGCGAGGCATACGTTCTTCTTCTACTGTTTCTCCTTTTTCCTCTAACAATTCAAAAACACGCTCTGATGCAACACGCGATTGTTCCAAGTTAGCAAGCTGATTCACCATATTTGTAATCGGTGAGAACAATCGTGTTAAATAATCAACGAACGCATACAGTATCCCTAGAGAAATGATGCCTGAAGCACTTAATGAAGCACCACCGAAATACCAGATTACACCTGTGAAAGCGATATTTCTTAATACACCTACTAAGTTATGCGAAGTTGCTGCATTTAAATTCAAAATTTTATTTTGATACTTAAAATAATCTCCATTTAATTCATCAAACTCTTTTTTCGTTTCGCGCTCTTGACGGAACGCTTGAATAATTGGCATCCCTTGAATGGATTCATTCACTGTTCCGTTAATATCAGATAAACGTGAACGCATTTTATGATTGTATACAGACGCATACTTTCTATAAAGAATTGCCCAAACGATTAATATCGGGATAATAAGTAAACATATCGTTGCTAATTTTACATCGAGTAAAAATAAAGCCGCAAATATCCCGATAATATAAATGATACTAGAGACGAATGTCGCAAGTACCGTTACATATAAATCACGAATGGCTTCCGTATCATTCGTTACACGCGATACAATTTTCCCTGCTGGTAAATGATCAAAATAACGAATCGGCAACGTTTGAATATGAGAAAAGACATCTTCCCTCATAATTTGAATAATTTTGTTCGCCGCCTTCTGTAAGAAAAACTGCTTTCCGTATGCAAACAAGGATACGACTACTAATAAAGCGAAGTATCCACCACCAAGTAATAATAGACGGTTTATTTCTGGTTTATAAAACGCAAACACTTCTTCTTTCGTCAATGCTTTCGCTTTATACACTTGCACCGCCTTACCGTTTTGAACGGTAATCATATCACCTTTTACAGTCCGTGACCCTTCCAGATTTACTTTATTCGGTACAAAGTAATATTGAAAACCGACTTGCATCACACGTACTTCTTTTCCTTTTTTCTCACCTTCCTGGAAGCGATCGCTTCGCTTATAAAAGGCGCCATTATACGAAACAGCCTCTTCACTCTTTTCTGTTTCATACCAAGGCTTCTCTATTCCAACGATATGATCGTCAATCATCGTTTTCGCGACGAAAGGACCCGCAAGCTCTGCGATGACGAAAATAAATAACATTAGCATCGCTGCAAAAATCGTCCCTTTTACCTTCATCGCATATTGAAACAATCGTTTTGAAACGCTCATATTTTCACCCCACTATCCGCACTTTCTTTTTCCCCTTGTTGTCTTTCAAACTGCTCCGCATACCAGCCTCCACTCTTAACAAGCTGATCATGCGTACCTTCTTCTATTACTTGCCCGTCATCCATAACGAGAATCCAATCCGCATGTTGTACGGCAGATAAACGATGCGTCGTAATAATCGTCGTCTTTCCGCTTCTTTCTGTTCTTATATTGTCAATGATCGCAGCTTCCGTACGAGCATCAACAGCTGATAAAGAATCGTCCAAGATTAAAATTTCTGGATTTTGAATAACAGCTCGCGCAATCGAGATCCTTTGTTTTTGTCCTCCTGATAAAGAAACACCTTTCTCTCCAACGAGCGTTTCTAACCCTTCTGGTAAAAACTCTAAATCCTTTTTAAACGCCGCGATTTCAATCGCTTTCTCGAGTTCTTCTTCCGTCGCTTCCCTATTTCCGAATAAAATATTTTCTCTCGCTGTTTTTGAGAACAAAATATGTTCCTGCGGTACATATCCAATCCAGCCGAGTACATTTTCATTCGTCATTTTATCTAACCTCACATCAGAGACTGCAATATCCCCATCTCCAAGCGGATATTGACGAAGAAGCTGACGGACAAGCGTCGTCTTTCCGCTTCCTGTTTTCCCGACAACACCAAGCGTTTCTCCTTGTTTTAATGTAAACGAAACCTTCTTTAAATTTGTTTCAGTTGATGAAGGATATGAAAAGGTAACATCATCAAACTGAATATAATCCGGCTCTTGTACAACCTTTGGATGTTTCGGATCCTTTACATCTGGTTCATACGCTAACGTTTCATTTACACGGTCTAATGAAGCATTTCCTCTTTGCATAACATTGATTAATTCGCCAATTGCGAACATCGGCCAAATCATCATCCCTAAATACACGTTAAATGAAACGAGTTCCCCAAGCGTCACCTTTGATTGAAATACAAGATATGCACCGTACACTAAACCAATTAAATAACTAAGACCAACAAGCATTTTCACAGTTGGTTGGAATAGTGCATCGATTCTTGCTACCTTCATATTCTTTTCGTAGACGTCATCTCCTAAATGATGAAATCTTTCTTGATCTGCATTTTCTTGTACGTATGCACGAATCACGCGCACACCAGCTATTGACTCAAGTACTTTATCGTTCATATCACCGAACGCATCTTGCGCAACTGTAAATCTTTCATGCAATTTCTTTCCATATATATTCATCGCATACGCCATAATCGGAAGCGGTATAAGTGCCGCAAATGTAAGCTCCCAACTAATTGTAAATCCCATCATAAAGACAATTGTAAGCATATATAAACTCGAATCTACGAGCGTTAATATACCGAAACCAGCTGTCATAGCGATTGCTTTTAAATCATTTGTCGCTCTCGCCATTAAATCGCCAGTACGATTTTTTTGGTAAAAAGTCGGCGTCATTTTAAGTAAATGCCCCATGAATTTAGAGCGCATCGTTTTCTCAAGTACGAATGCACCGCCAAACAATTGATGTTGCCAAACGAAAGTGAGACCATATCCAACAATCGTGACCCCTATTAAAATAAGAATAGACTGTATAATAGCTTCGTTTGATAACGTTCCTGTTTTTATATTATCAATCGTAACCCCGAGTACTTTCGGAGGAATAACTTCAACTATATTTACAATTAAAAGTGCACCAATGGCGATACTATATCTCTTCCAATGTTCTTTAAAAAACCATCTTAACTTTAGTAATACTGAAAACAATATAACCTCTCCCTTCTCATTCTCGTTTACCTCTCGTTTCTTTATCCACTATCCAGACCCATCACATTTACATTTCGTAACCCATACAATCTCATCACATTTTTCCACCTTCCAAAATTTTATTTAGTAACATGGAAAATAAACAAAAAAAAGCATACCGCCGCTTGACGATATGCACAACAATGCATAAAAAGCGTACGTTACGATATACGCAACGTACGCTTTTTATAAGACAAAGATGCCCTATATATCCGTACGGGTTGCGTAATGATATGAATGTTTTCTGCCATTTAATAGAGCTAAGCCCATTACATTTACGATTACAATCATTACGCACACCCCCTTCATTTATTTTCCATTTATAATCTTACAACTTTATTGAGTATTCTGTCAATTATTTTTTTACAGACCGAACGAAAATATACGCTACATCATTTTGAAATAAGGGAATATTCTGCAAGAAAGGGCATACAAAATAAAAAAGAAATAAGAAATCGTTTTCACAAACATTTCATTTGAAAAATGTTATCAAACCCCCTACAATCACCTTATACTCACTCTTACAAGTTGCTATTTTAGGAGGACTAATCATGACAACTAGCAATACGTACAAATTTTATTTAAACGGAGAATGGAGAGAAAGCTCTTCAGGAGAAACAATCGAAATTCCATCTCCATACTTACACGAAGTAATTGGACAAGTACAAGCAATTACTCGCGGAGAAGTAGATGAAGCAATTGCATCTGCAAAAGAAGCTCAAAAATCATGGGCGGAAGCTTCTCTGCAAGATCGCGCAAAATATTTATATAAATGGGCTGATGAGCTCGTAAATATGCAAGATGAAATTGCCGATATCATTATGAAAGAAGTCGGTAAAGGATATAAAGATGCGAAGAAAGAAGTTGTTCGTACAGCTGACTTCATTCGTTACACAATCGAAGAAGCTTTACATATGCACGGAGAAAGCATGATGGGCGATAGCTTCCCGGGCGGTACAAAATCTAAACTTGCGATTATCCAACGCGCACCACTTGGTGTTGTATTAGCAATCGCGCCGTTTAACTACCCAGTAAACTTATCTGCTGCAAAACTCGCGCCAGCATTAATTATGGGTAACGCTGTTATTTTCAAACCAGCAACTCAAGGTGCAATTAGCGGTATTAAAATGGTGGAAGCACTTCATAAAGCTGGCCTTCCAAAAGGTCTTGTGAACGTAGCGACAGGACGCGGTTCTGTAATTGGTGACTACTTAGTAGAACACGAAGGCATCGATATGGTATCGTTCACAGGTGGTACAAACACAGGTAAACATTTAGCGAAAAAAGCTGCAATGATTCCACTTGTATTAGAACTTGGTGGTAAAGACCCTGGTATCGTTCGTGAAGATGCTGACTTACAAGATGCTGCAAACCATATCGTAAGCGGTGCATTTTCTTACTCTGGTCAACGTTGTACAGCTATTAAGCGTGTACTTGTACACGAAAACGTAGCGGACGAGCTTGTTGGCTTATTACAAGAGCAAGTAGCTAAACTATCAGTTGGATCTCCAGAACAAGACAGCACAATCGTTCCATTAATCGACGACAAATCTGCTGATTTCGTTCAAGGTTTAGTTGACGATGCTGTAGAAAAGGGGGCAACGATCGTTATCGGTAACAAACGTGAGCGTAACTTAATTTACCCAACATTAATTGACCATGTAACAGAAGACATGACAGTTGCTTGGGAAGAGCCATTCGGCCCAATCCTTCCAATCATCCGTGTTTCTTCAGATGAGCAAGCAATTGAAATTGCTAACAAATCAGAGTTCGGTCTGCAAGCAAGTGTCTTCACTAAAGACATTAACAAAGCATTTGCAATTGCTAACAAAATCGAAACTGGTTCTGTTCAAATTAATGGACGCACAGAGCGCGGCCCTGACCACTTCCCATTCATCGGTGTAAAAGGTTCAGGTATGGGCGCACAAGGTATTCGTAAGAGCCTTGAGTCTATGACACGTGAAAAAGTAACTGTATTAAACTTAGTTTAATCTTATATGTAGAAGCTGATCTTAAATTAGATCAGCTTCTTTTTATATAGTTTAGTTCACGAGTTGTTTTTCCATAGGTAAATTCACACATTTTACAGAAATTTGATATCCTAGCCATCTCTCCGCAATATGTTCAAATGATGAAACAGAGCCTGTTGTAAAAAATCGATGCACCGGATTCAAATTGTCAGACAGAATTCCTTTGTGCTGCAAAATTGTGCTTAACTCTATTGCTGTTTCTTCTGCAGAACTAATAATCGTTACATTCTCTCCTAGTTCCTTTTTAATATAGGACTCTAAAAGTGGATAATGCGTACATCCGAGAATTAGCGTATCTATATCTTCTTTCGTTAATGGCAGTAAAGCTTGTTTCACTTGCTCGGTTACATATGCTGTATCTTCTAATTGATTTTCTACAACTGTAGCTAAAGTCGGGCACGCATGACTATGCACTTTCAAATATGTATCAAGCTCATGCAATGCTTTTTCGTACATATTAGATTTTATCGTACCTACAGTTCCAATTACCCCGATTTTCCCTTTCTTCGTCACTTTAATTGCCGCTCTTGCTCCTGGATGTATAACGCCAATAACTGGAATAGAAAGTGCTTTTTGTAGCGCAGTCAATGCAGCAGCTGCAGCAGTATTACATGCTACAACTAGAGCTTTTAACGGAAACTGTTTGAGGAACTCAACCATTTCAAATACGAAAGATTGTACCTCTTCTACACTTCTTGGCCCATACGGACAACGCTCATTATCACCAATATAATAAATGCTCTCTTTAGGCAATTGTCTTATAATTTCGCTCGCAACTGTTAATCCCCCAACTCCCGAATCTAACACACCTATTACTGAATGTTTATGACATACAGACATATACTTCATCCCCTTTTCAATCATCTAGCGCCAATAACATTTATTATATTATGAAAATTCAATATTGCATAATAATCCCTCTTACTTTTAATAACAAACTCTTCTCTATAATCTGATTATTACTATATCCATTGACGTATAAAAATTCATTTGTTACTCTTAAATACGTTAAATTAATATTTAAATCCTCATTCGTATCTCGGTGAGGTAGAGGTTGCAGTCATTAAGAGTATCATTTCAGGAGATGTAGTGGCATTGATGAACGAATGAGAAAGGAATGATTGCCGAAGTAAGCCCGTGTCCACCATGCACGCTTGCTGGGTCTGCATTGAATAAGTGCAGAACTGTCACAAACGTTTCGTTTGTGGAGAGCTATCGAGAGGTATGTCGTGGGTTTCTTATAAGATAGAAAGCATGTAACGGCAAATTACGTGCTTTTTTTGTTTTGTTTGGGACTTCTCTTCCTGACTCAGGAAGACATACATATCTCCTCGCTTGACTTGGTTATACTAACTTTGGAGGTATTTTCTATGCAACAAAAAAAATGGGGCTTTTGGGTACTAACAGCTTTCGTTGTCGGTAACATGGTTGGCGCTGGTATTTTCATGGTGCCAAGTACGTTGGCACAAACAGCAAGCCCTCTCGGTGTCACTTTAGCTTGGTTAACAACAGGGTTTGGTGTTTTAATGCTAGCTCTTGTTTTCGGTAATTTAGCAATTCGTCGTCCTGATTTAACGACAGGACCACAAAGTCATGCATATGCTTTATTCTCAACACCAAAAAAGAAAAAAATGGCTGGTTTCAGTATGGTATGGGGATATTGGGTTGCAAACTGGGCAAGTAACGTTGCCATCATTACATCATTTGCGGGATATTTATCTCTCTTCTTCCCGATTATGAAAGATACACGACTACTATTTTCAATCGGTTCTTTTAATGTAGAAGTCGGAAAACTAATTACATTTACGATTTGTTCCATCTTACTTTGGGGAACTCATATTATATTAACAAACGGTGTAAGCGGAGCTGGAAAGCTAAACTTCTTAGCAACAACAACGAAAGTAACTGGATTCCTATTATTCATCGTCGTTACGTTATTTGCATTCGAAGCTTCTAAGTTTGGACAATGGTACACACCGATGATCGATAAATCAGGTGTATCACATGGCCTTCTTTCACAAGTAAACTTAGCTGCTCTTACGACGCTTTGGGCATTTATCGGAATTGAATCAGCGGTTCTTTTATCAAACCGTGCCGTTTCTCCAAAAACGGTAAAACGCGCAACAGTTGCGGGATTACTTATTACAGTTGCGATTTACTTAGGAATTACAATTTTAACAATGGGTGTACTTCACATTGATAAATTACAAACTTCTGAACGTCCATTAGCAGACGCACTAAATGCTGCAATGGGTCATGGCGGCGGGAAATTGATGGCATTACTTGCTCTTACTTCCCTATTCGGTTCCATCTTAGGCTGGATTTTATTAAGCTCAGAAGTACCGTATCAAGCAGCAAAAGAAGGTTTCTTCCCTTCCTTCTTCACAAAAACAAACAAAAAAGGAAGTCCAATTTATTCATTACGATTAACAAACATTATGTCGCAAGTGTTCTTATTCTCAACATTATCAGGAACAATTGCGGAAGCTTATACATTCGTTATTACCGTATCAACACTGGCCTACCTCATTCCATATCTCGTTTCACCAATCTTCCAGTTAAAACTAGTCGCAACTGGTGAAACGTATAAAAATGAAATGCGGGCAAGAATTACAGATGGCATAGTCGCAGTGATTGCACTTTGCTACGCACTATGGGTTATTAAAACAGGAGCAGCCGATATAAAAACATTCCTTCTCGGAATTGGTTTATTCGTAATCGGCTTTGCTTTCTATCCATTAATGAATCGTGATCAGAAAAAAAATAACGAAAAGAAAAACGGGCAAGTTGCATAACGCAATTTGCTCGTTTTTTCTTTTGTAAAACATATATAATAGAACAAAGAGGTGAAAAACATGTCAATTGAATCACTATGGAGCAGCCGCTTCCAACAACATATGCAAAATATCATTACATACTTTGCACGTATGATTAACGGTTTACTATATAGCTTTATCTTTATTTCATGCGTTGGTGCATACTACTATGCTCAGTTTCTAAAAGCATCTCCTTCTAAAGGAATATCTTTACTACTCATCACGATTGTACTTACATTCATTATAACGAGATGCCCGATCCGTACATTTATTCAAAAACCTGATGCTGTCTATTTACTAGCACTAGAAGAGAAATTAACATCTTATTTCAAAAAATCTCTTCTATACAATTATATCATTCAGCTTTTCCCATTATTATTTACGTTCCTTATTCTCGTTCCACTTGCGCTACAATCATTGCAAGTAACTGTACCTTTCTTATGTACAATCTTTATCGTTTTAATGATTACGAAAGCTTGGAACATGTACATACATTGGATGTGGCGTGATAGTCATGAAAACGGCATATGGTTCATTATTCGTATTACTTGTAACGCACTCATCATTTACATGCTGTTTTACTCAGCAAACATTCTCATATTAGGCGGATTACTTTTACTGCTTGCTTTCCTGCTTCTATATACGAAAAAGCAGCCTACAAAACGAATACCGTGGGATTACATAATTGAACAAGAAGAAAAAATGAACGTTCGTTTTTATCAATTTGCTAGCATCTTCACCGATGTTCCGCAACTAAATAAGCAAGTAAATAAAAGAAAATGGCTTACAACTTGGATTGAACCTTTATTACATAAAAAACGAGCAACTTTCTTCTATTTACATACACTAGCTTTTTTACGCGGGAATGATTATTTCGGTATATATATTCGTTTAGGATTGATCGGTGCCTTCGCCTTATATTTTATACCAAACATTTACGTAAAAGGCGCTATCGCATATATCGTCCTATATATGATTTCTATGCAGCTTCGTTCCCTATGGAAATATTTTTCGGGAAATATTATTGCAGCATTATATCCAATTCATACTGAGAAACGAATGAATCAATTTCTTCACTTAATCTTTATATTGCTAAGTATTCAACTCATTGTATTTTCAATTGTTATACTCATTGCTACAGGTCAATTTTTACATAGCCTTATCATTATGATTATCGGGTTACTTTGGATCAAATTTATTATTGTACCAAAAACGAAGCAACGCGTTCCCTCGTTTTAACGAAAAGAATTATCTTAAAAGCTAAGGAGAGAATAAATTCTCTCCTTAGCTTTTTATTTTTCCTTCTCAAACAAGAATCACCGGCACAATCGATATTTTTATGATTTTCACATAAAAAAATGATAATACATGTTTACGTCCTAATAAAGAGGGTATGTATTAAATTAACAAGGGAAATGAACTGGGGGGATTAAATAAATAGACAATACGACGCATTGCTCAAAGACGATTCTGGAACCGATAATATAATATAAGGAGCGGATTAGAATGAGTAAAAAAATTGCTACTTTAATAACAGATTATTTCGAGGACACAGAATACACAGAGCCAGCAGAAGCTTTTAAACAAAAGGGATATGAATTAACAACTATTGAAGCAAAAAAAGGTAAAACGGTACACGGTAAACAAGGAAAAAGTGAAGTTGTAATTGATAAAGGTATCGATGATGTTTCTCCAGAGAACTTTGATGCCCTCTTCATACCAGGCGGATTTTCCCCAGATATACTTCGTGCAGATGAACGTTTCGTTCGCTTTAGCAAATCATTTATGGATACGAAAAAACCTGTTTTTGCTATTTGTCACGGACCTCAATTACTCATCACTGCACAAACACTTGAAGGACGCGATGTGACTGGATATAAATCCATTGAGGTCGACTTGAAAAATGCCGGCGGAAATTTTCATGACAAAGAGGTTGTCGTATGCCAAAATCAGCTAGTAACAAGTAGACAACCTGAAGATATCCCAGCGTTTATTGAAGAATCATTGCGTATACTAGGATAGTTATTATAGGTTAGCCAAAATAGCTGTTTAGCTACTTTGGTTAACCTTTTTATTTGTATGAAAAATAAAAAGGAATGTCATTTTTAATGACCTATGGATTCCCCCCTTCTTCGTCCCCAAATTTCTAATCACTTTTCATAGGCATTTCTCATATAGTGAAAATGACTATACGATTCCTATCCATAAGTTAAATAATAATTTTACACATATATAAATAAAAAAAGATGGGAGCCTTAATCATGAATAACAATCCACCTTCAACGCCCCAAGACAATTCCGAAAACAATAGCCGTGACATTACACTGCAAACATTAAGGGTCATCGGACTCGTCGTCCTTATTAGTGGTTATATCCTCGTTGCGCTCTCTGAAGTAGGTGAGCTGAAAGTCTTATTAACAAATCCAAATAGCAATCCTGATTTAGCTGAAGTTGATCCGTTTTAAAAGCCATATGAAAAGCGATTTCTAGCATCGCTTTTCATATCGTTTTATCCAATTTGAGAAACCTCCTCCTCATACTTCTCTCTCCCAATCGCTTTCATAAATAATAAAATACTGCTCATACCAACGATAAAGTACAGAGCACTCATGCCCCAAGATGCAAGAAATGAACCTAGCATAACACCTAATGCCCCGTTCATTTTTGCCATTTGAAAGACCATTCCGTTAATCGCCATATATGAACCTCTCGCCTCATTTGGCACCATATCTGCCATAATAGATTGACGTACTGGCACATACATCATCTCTCCCACAGTTTGGAAAAGCCCTGCAATTAATAAAATCCATAAGCTATTGCTCGTTCCAAGTATTGTAAAGCCAATCGTATAAATGAATAAACCTACATATAAGATTTTCAAATCGTTGAAGCTTTTCAGCATTTTAATAAGAAGTGCTGAACATAACACAACTAAAATGGTGTTCTCTGCAGAAATCCAGCTCAGCATGCGAATACCTGTTAAATCAAACGTAACACCATTCCCGAATAAAAAGTGCACCGTTTCAAATTCCTTCTGCAAACGTACTCCTAAATAATTATTAATCTGAAACTCTAAAGATAACGTACATATACTTGCTGCACAAAAAATTAAAAACGCTCTATCTTTCATTACGACTTTATAACTATCTGCCATATCTTTTAATACATTTTTCTTTTCTACTGTTTTTCTAGCTACATACACCTCTTCCATATATACAGCCATCACATATAAAGTAATAATTGCAACTACTGTTAATACGATAAACAATTGTAATCTATAGTTTTCAAATAGTAGCCCTCCAAATATCGCTCCAATCGCAATGGATAAATTAATAGCCCAATAATTAATACTGTACATCACTTTTCGATTTTCAGGTGTACTCACATCAATTAACATCGCCTCTGTCGCAGGATTCATAAGTCCAGATCCTAAACTATTCACTAGCATAAATACAAATGTTAACCACGGTGAATCTACATAATCCGAATTCGCAACTCCCATACAAGCAATGGAAATGACTTGTATACTTTGACCGATAATCATCACCTTTTTACGCCCAAGCCGGTCTCCAACATATCCACCGTATAAACCAATTACTAATGAAGCTATGACATTAATGAGTAGTAAAGCACCAGCAATCGCACTACCTAACTTTATTGAAAAATAAATCGCCATAAATGGAAAAATCATCGTGGACACAGTACGTGTTAAAAACGAAGTTATAATTCTAATTTTTATATTTCGATGCATACTCCAAAATCCCATTGTTTCCCCCTCCTTATGCTTACTTATTTTACTTTGAAAAAAAGGAAGAAAAAGGTTAGAATATTCTAAAGAGTTTCCCCTTTTATAATAGAAGGAAGTGTATATATGAAAATTATGGACTATTACATTAGACTAAGACTACATGCACAAGATCAACAACATATGCGAAATAGCTTACAAGAATTAGCGGATGTTTTATATTGCAGTACGAAAAACGTAAAGATTTTATTAAAGAAAATGAGCGAGGAGCAATTAATTCACTGGACTCCAGGGCGAGGCCGCGGGAATAAAACGGAAATTCTATTTATACATAATTTCGTAGAAGCGATTGAGTCCTATACAGATGAACTGTTAGCGCAAGAAAAATTAAAAGATATCTTTCTTCTTTTAAAAGAACCCCTACCCCTTGCACTTCAAAAAAAGATAGAAAATAAACTACATCATCATTTTGGATACGAACCTTCAAATGATATGTACGACATATTAAAGATCCCTATATCGAGAAAGCTATTCCCATTAGATCCGGCTTTTGTAGCTGTAACTACAGAGAGCCATCTTACGGGTCAAATTTTTGACACGTTAGTCGTTTATAACGATGTTACGGAAAAAATGGAACCACACATTGCGCATACGTGGGAATTAAGTGAAGACGGGCTGACGTGGACTTTTTATTTACGAAAGGACATTCATTTTCATAACGAAACAGTTTTAACTTCTAAAGATGTACAATTTTCATTTGAAAGACTAAAAGAAGTTCACTCTCCTTTTGAATGGTTAACAGAAGAAATTGTTCAAATTGAAACGCCATCACCACTGCAAATTCGATTTCATTTAGCAAAACCAAATTTATTTTTCTTACACTATGTAAGTTCCATACAACTAGCAATTTTACCGCGTGATGTGAGTATCCAAACTCATCATTACATAGGTACTGGACCTTTCAAACTTGCTCATTACTCTGAAGATAATATCGTGCTCGAAGCGTTCACTCATTATTTTAAAGAGCGCGCTTTATTAGACCGTATTGAATTTTGGGGTATTCCTGATCATGTACAAATCGATGCTGATTATGAACTACCAAATGAAGAGAAAAATGAAAGGCATAATATACAAATAGAAGAAATAGGTTGTATTTATGCTAGCTTCAACTTTACAAAATCTGGTCCTCATCACGACATTTACTTTCGAAAGGCTTGGAGAGAACTATATGACGTTGAAACGATACTTCGTAGCATAGAAGGAAGACGGACAATTGCTGCATCAAGCTTTTTCCCTGAAAGAAGCCGCAAAAGTCCTACAAGGTCCTACTCTTTAAAAAAAGCGAAAGAGTATTTAAAGAAGAGCACCTATAATGGAGAAACGATACACATTTATTTCTTCGCATTTAAAGATAGTGCAAATGATGCATATTTCCTAAAAGAACGATGTGAAAGTTTAGGTATACAAGTAGAGCTTCACCCCTTTCTCGTTTCAGATTATATGAACCGTTCTATCGATCAACATGCCGATATTATTTTCATGGGAGAAGTATTTGCTGCCGATCATGAACTTGCATTCTTAAATGTATTTAAAAATAAAAGTTGCTTCGTAAATCGGTTCATGGACCCGCACTATGAAAAACAAATTAACTGCTTACTTGATACCTTTTTATTAGAAGAAAATAAAGAGAAGCGCTATGAGCTCATGTATGAGATCGAAGAATTTTTACAAACAGAACAAATCATTTTATTTAACTATCACGTTTTAAAAAGAAAAACATATCCTTCTGCTTTAAAAAATGTAACAATTGATTCATTCGGCTGGGCAAATTTTGCGAAGTTATGGATACAGCCATCTACGTATTAAAGTATGAGTTTTTATAAAAGGAGAAGGTACTACATCCTTAGTAGTACCTTCTTCACATACAAGTATAAACTATTATTTAATTACTCCATCTAAATGATCTTTCAAGTTCAATAAATACTGCTCAATATCCGGATTCTTCACCACATCATAACAAGCAAAGCTCTTTAACGGGCTCATACCAAGAAACTTCTGCACGCGGTGTAAATGACTAAGCGTTGATTCTAGACTTTCCCCTTCAAAGAACTTCGTCTTATCTCCAAAAGAATTTTCAGGTGCATTCCAAGTTGTAGAGAACATATACTCTTTCTCTGTTAATAAACCACCTGTTCCATATTCATCTGCACCTTTAAAGAACAAACCGTATTCATACACTTCATCCATATACGTTTTAAATAAGCCCGGTACACTAAACCAATAAATTGGCGTTTGATAAATCACCACATCAGCCCATAAAAACTTCTCTTGTTCTTCTTTAATACTATAGCCATCTTGAATCGTTGTTGTTTTCACATGATGCTTCTCACTTAATACCGTTACCATATAATCAACTAACGTTTTATTTAATCGTCCTTCTTTCGTACCGTATTTTTCATGTCCATTTATAATAAATATATTTTTCATCACTTTTCTCTCCCCTATATAATTTACTCCTCAGCTATTAACCCAAGTTGTTGTTTCAGCGTAAGATTATCTTCTAAATGCCAGTCTTCTGTAATCTTTCCGTCTTTTACATGTAAAATATCAATTGCAAAAAAATCGATTTTTTTATCGTTATGCGTTCCTGTAAAAGAAAGACGAGCTGTTACTTTATCACCAACGACTAATAAATCTTCAATCTCGCAATGTATATTAGGAACGATTTTACGAAAATTTTGCGCCGCAAATTTTAATCCTTCCGTGCCTTGTGGTCGCCCTTTCGGCAATGTATGATCGAAAAAATTTTCAGTAACAGTCTGCGGAATAAGCTCCTCTTTACCTGTATCCCAAAATGCATAAAAACGCTGCGCTGCATGAACCATTTCGGTCGCCTCCTTTTGACTTAATGAGGGATCAATTGTCATCGCTTTTGGCTTTGGCATTTCTTTTAATAACTGGACTTCCGTTTTTTCTTCCACGCCGCATGCTACAAGTACAATACAAACAACAAACAAACTAAGGAATCTAAACAACTTTTTTATCCCCATGAAAATCACCTCCTCCTCATCTAAACCCTTTGTATTTCGTATTGCTATTGTATATGCACTAACTTCCTTTATGGAAGTAGTGATATTTTTTTCATATAGTTACCAAAAGTATAGTTATGTGATACTATAAAGAAAATTCAGCCAAAAAAATTTTATGGAGGCTAGTTCCATGAACAATATAGATTCAGTTGAATTAACGAAAGGTTTACCTGGCATACCTTGTCCTATCGCTAAAACGCTTGATGTAATTCGTACGAAATGGACATTTTTAATCATTCGTGATCTTCTTATCGAAGGAACATTACGCTTTAGTGATTTACAAAAATCAATGGATGGTATTAGTCCAAAAACATTATCGCTTCGACTAAAAGAATTAGAGTCTCAAGGCATTATAACGAGAAAAGTATATCCAGAAGTTCCGCCTCGTGTAGAGTACACATTAACGGATAAAGGAAAGCAATTAGAGGGGATATTTATTGAATTAAAACGGTTTGGATTAAGCTTATAAAACAAAAACCCCTTACCGTCGTAAGGGGGTTTATTACTTCGCAAAACTTTCAGCCAACTGTTTCTCTCTCCACATAAATGTAATAGCAAGACCAACTATTAAAACAACTCCTGAAAAGGCATATGGATAATGAATATTCATATCAAATAATATTCCGCCCATCGCTGGTCCTGCGATATTTCCTAAGCTCGTATAAGTCGAATTCATACCAGCAACGAACCCTTGCTCTTTTCCAGCTGCTTTTGATAAAAACGTCGTTAAAGCTGGACGAAGTAAATCAAATGCAAGGAAAATGAAACACGTAACGAGAAGTACAATCCAATAATTAAAGACTACCGTTGAAACGAACGCTAATACTGCACCTACAATTAAACATATTTGAATTAACACTTTTTCACCGAATATATCAACCAATTTACCAAACATAAACACTTGCACAACTACCCCAAAGATTGAACTAATTGTAATAATTGCCGCAATATCTTTCGGTGTAAATCCAAACTTATGATCAGAAAACAGACTAAACACAGTTTCATACGCTGATAAACCGAATGCAAGTACAAATACGATAATAAATGCGATTGCATACATTGGATGTAATGATTTCTTTAAATCACCAATAAAGCTTGATTCTTTCGTATTAGAAGAAATCTCTGCAAGCTCTTCTTTCGTTAACGGTTCTTTTAAAATAAAGATCGAAATTACACATGCTATAAAAGCAATTGCTGCTGCAACGAAAAACGGCACACGTATACCGTATTCTGCAATAAATCCGCCGATTCCAGGACCTATAATAAAGCCGGTACTAATAGCAGCAGATAAATATCCCATCGCCTTTGGACGTTCCTGCATAGATGTAATATCCGCAACATATGCAGTAACACCAGGCATAATAAACGCAGCACTAATTCCGCCTAACACCCTCGCTGCATATAGCATCCATACATCTGTTCCTAATCCAAAAAGAAGCTCTGAAACACCAAAAATAAATAATCCAATGATGATCATTTTCTTCCTACCGTAAAGATCGACCCATCGGCCTGTAATAGGTGAAGCAATAAGCTGAGCCATTGCAAACACTGCAACGAGATATCCCATCGTCTTACCTGTTAAACCCATATCATTCATAAAGGACGGCATAACCGGAATGATTAATCCAATCCCTAAAAAAGCGATAAATATATTACTCAAAAGAATGACCAATACCACCTTTTGTTCTTTTATCGGTTTCTTCACTTTCAACACCTCTTCCCGTAAGCTCCCCTCAAAAAAATAATGCCCAAGAAGCTTTTTCTTTATCCTGCTATTTGTGGGCTAATCATGAGTAGAGATGCCCCTACTCGTTAGAATTTCACTGTATCCTTCCACACATACATACGCATTAGGTGAATGACTATCATTCAGTTTTCCTCAAAAATGAACCTACCTTCTCAGACAGGTTCATCTCACTATTTCTTTATATGTAATGCATGTGTTAAAAAATCTAGTACTTCTGCCTTTTGTAGCTCAACTTGCTCATCATCTTTATGATCATATAAATACACTTGTTCTGCTGCTGATTCAACTAGAGCGATAAATAACTTCGCTGTTCGCTCTGCGTGAACCGAATCACGAATTTCACCAGCTTCTTTCGCCCCACTTAAAAATTCACTTAGCCACATATAAAGAGGCTCATACACAGCTTCCCATTCTTTTATATGTTCCGTAGATGCAAGACCTGCATACATTAAAGCTTGTATTTCACGATATTCCGCTATGAAGTGAAACACCGCATCTATTACTTGCGTAACTTTATTTGAAAAAGGCGCATCATTTTGCACTTTTTCTTTCACTGCAAGGATCATCTTCTCAACCATCACTTCTGCTATTGCAGGCATAACAGATAACTTAGAAGGAAAATATAAATAGAAAGTTCCTTGTGCAATGCCAGCCAATTTCACGATATCAGAAATCTTCGTTTTTTCAACGCCCTTTTCCTGAAACACTTCAATAGCTGCATAGACAATTTTCTCTTTTTTATTCATCATCTAAACCCTTTCACACGCGTATTGAATGACTGTCACTCATTTTATAAGATAATCGATTGTACTGTCAATGATAGTGAACTTTGCGAGGAAATCATTTTTTTCATAATAAAATCTCCTAACCAAAAATTAGGAGATAAAAACACCAAATACCTTTAAGAAAGAGCCTTTAACCCTGTCACGCCGCATACAATAAGAGCTACACTTAATGATACGTGCTTTACTTTTCGACTCACCAAACAGGAACATGTTTAATAAAACGGCACCTGCTGTTCCAATACCAATCCAAACCGCATACGCGACACTTACTTGTAAAAATAAGAAAGATGTATACAAGAATGCAAAGGATGTAGCAAACCCACCTATATAAAGTGCACCATTTGCTAACGTTTTATCTTTACTATACATTTTAAGACCGATCACACCGACTATTTCACTAATTGCAGCACAAAATACGAAAAACCAACCCATCCTTAAGCAGCTCCTTCCATAGTTTCTTCTTTATTATCAGCTAGTTTTAAACCGATAACGCCGGCTACAACCATCACGATAAAGAATAATTTCCCTACACTAAAACTTCCGCCGAAAAGGAATACATCCATTAAGAAAGTACCTACCGTACCAGCTCCGGCAAAAATGGCATATACAGTCCCTGTTGCAAGATGTTCACACGCTTTAGAAAGGAAGTGAAAATCAACAGCGATAACGCCTAAAATAATAATCCAATGCCACCAAGTATCGGCCGTATTAAAACCAAACACCCAAAAAATTTCAAAGATGCATGTTAATATGACATATAACCAAGCTCTATTCTTCATACCTCTCACCTCTTATGACTGACTATCAGTCATTTTTGTTTTAAAAAAATATACTCCTTCATCACTACTATTATATAAACAACTATCATCCTCATTTACCATTTATATTTGTTCCGTTTCCAAACTAACTACACGCTTTCACAGGAAATGACTGAATGTCATTCATATATATTGTACATGAATATTTTAAAAACTGTCAATGCCGAAAGTTTATTTAAAATTTCTTTCATCAGATTTGTATATTTCCTAATAATCTGTCAATACTGCTAGTAACATAATATTTTCTCCACTCCCCCTTGGAGAGATCCCTTGAATAGAGCAGTTAGCTTTTGCTAGCTGCTCTTTTTTATTTGCCAACACACTATGAGATCAAATCCATGTTTATCCTATAACTAAGGAGCGGATTTTGTTTTCTATTTATTTTCCAAAGAGGCCTTGTATGCAATAATTTTATTCTCAAGCATCTTCTCTGTAATTACTAAGTTTTCTCTTTGATCTTGAATAGATTTCCTATGATCTTCTAGGAGCTGTAAACGGGCTTCAGTTGTATGCTCTCCTTCTAAATATAACCTGGCGTATTCCCTTATTTTCGCTATTGGCATTTGCGTTTGTTTTAATTTCATTACAAACTGCAACCATGTTATATGTGATTCATCATACACTCTATTTCCATTTGTATTACGATTTGCAATTAATATATTTTCCTTTTCATAATAACGTAATGTATGAGTGCTTACTCCTATTAATTTAGCCACCTCGCTAATTGTGTACATACTCTAACTCCCTCCACATACTTACCCTCATATATTTTACGACCTTATCAAATTTATAAAAAAACATTTGACTTAGAGTATACTCTAACAAATAAAATCTAACTATAATAAATTCATTTGAACTTAGGGGGATTTTATATGAAATACACTGTTATTACTGGTGCAAGTTCTGGAATCGGTTATGAAGCAGCTTTAGCCTTTGCATCTCGCGGAAAGAACTTAATACTTGTAGCTAGAAGACAAGAAGAATTAGACAGATTAAAATTAAAAATTAACGAAATGAATCCAGAATTGGATGTTGTCATTCGAAGAACGGATTTGTCCATCACAGAAAATGTTTATAAGCTTTATGAAAGCCTACAAACTTTTCAAATTGAAACGTGGATTAACAACGCAGGTTTTGGTAATTTCGCTTCAATTGCCAAACAAAATTTAAATAAAATAGAGAAGATGTTGCATGTCAATATAGAAGCACTAACGATACTTTCTTCTCTTTTCGTTCGAGATTATTCCATGGTTGATGGAACACAGCTTATTAACGTTTCATCGGGCGGTGGATACACGATTGTTGCTAACGCTGTTACGTACTGTGCTACGAAATTCTACGTAAGTGCATTTACAGAAGGGTTGTCTCACGAATTGAGGGAACAAGGCGCAAAACTGCAAGCAAAAGTTTTAGCTCCAGCTGCAACTGAAACAGAATTTGCAAAGCGTTCATTTGATATTGATGAATTCCAATACGATAATGTTGTACCGAAATTCCACACTGCAAAACAAATGGCACAATTTATGCTCGATCTTTACGATAGCGATAAAGTTGTAGGGCTTGTCGATGGTTCTACTTATAACTATGAACTTAAAAACCCCATTTTTAAGTTTGCAGTAAGAAAAACGAATTCAAGTTCTTAATTTCCCCTAAAACACAGATGCCCACTATTACGTAAATAATAGTGGGATTTTTTCTGTCTGAAAAATTCACCCAACATACCGAATCATCGCCACCTCATCACAATAATCAACCTTTGGACAATGCCTACAATCAATCCATACTTTCTCTGGGAAAGCATCTCTATTCACAAAATCAAACCCGCACTTTTGAAAAAATTCCGTTTCATATGTTAAAGAAATAACTCTACTCACTTTTATTTTCGCCGCCTCATTTATTACATGGTTTACTAACATACGTCCAATCCCTTTTCCTGCATATGTATGCGAAACGACTAACGATCGTACTTCTGCAAGGTCCTCTCCTAATACATGTAAACCAGCAACTCCGATGATTTCCCCCTCTTCTTTCATAACATATAAACATTGTAAATATTGATAGAGAGATAAAAGAGAACGCGGTAAAACCACTCCCTCTTTTGCGTAAATCTCAATGAGATTATAAATTTCTTTCACATCACTCGTAACCGCATTACAGATTTTCATATTCTATCCCCTTGTCCCCGATATTAATATTTATAACTTAAAGTGAATTTTAATACATATTTTTATATAATAATACATCTCTCTTTTCGTCTCGTCAATCACTTTATACAAACAAAAAACCAAGCGATCTAATCGATGCTCGGTCCCTCATTTCGTATCGGTAATACGGTCGAATATTTAATTTCACGAAGTGCTAAACTCGTCTGTATCTTTGTAATACCAAGCTTATTTAGCTTTCTAATAAACTGCTCTAATTCTTTACGATCACGATTTGCAACCTTTAATAAATAATCATACTCTCCTGTTAAGCAGTGACATTCTAACACTTCAGGCATCGCTTCTAATTCTTTTTCCAGCACTTCAAGTTTATCCGATTGATGAATATTCGTACTCATAAAAATGAAGCATAACAAATCAAAACCAAGCTTTTCTTGGTTTAAAATAGCTACTTGCTTATCAATGAATCCTTCTCCATCTAACCTTTTAATTCTTGCATGCATTGCAGCTGGTGATAAATTAACGCGTCGTGCAAGCTCTGCATTACTTACTTGTGACTCCTTCTGCAATATATCTAAAATTTGTACGTCCAAATCATCCAACACTTTAATAACTGACGACTCCATTACAATTCCCCCTTTTTTCTTACCGATGATTATTCGAAAAAACACCTTACAACTTATATAAAACTGAACATCATTTCTAAAACACTATTTAAAACAAAATATTTTATCGACTTTTGTTCATTATACAAAAGAATATATTACATACAGAAGAAAAATGCTAAAATTATTTAAAATTCACATTGATTACAACAAAGGGGATTTTAATATGCCTTATTTTTATGTCTTTTTACTATTACTAACGAGCTTATTATGGGGAGGAAACTTTGTCGTTGGAAAATCACTCGTTGATCACGCATCTCCAATGACACTTACAAGTTTAAGATGGATGATTGCGATTGTTTGTTTATTACCGATGGTATGGTTTAAAGAAAAGAAAATCATTCCACCACGCGCGGCGATACTTCCGTTAATACTCATGGGGATTTCAGGGGTCGCTCTTTTTAACATCTTTCAATTTTTAGCATTAGAAAAAACATCCGCAACAAATGTAGGGCTTATTTCTACATTAAACGCAATTTCAATCGCATTATTTTCTGTCTTATTTCTAAAAGAAAAAGTAAATACACTTCAAATTTTATCTATGATTCTTTCATTCTTCGGGGTGATCCTCGTCCTATTAAAAGGTAACCTTGCACTTTTATTTTCACTACATTTTAATAGTGGTGACTTATGGATGATTGCGGCTGTTTGCATTTGGGGAATCTATTCTGTTTGTAGTAAATGGGCAACAAAAACAACGACACCACTCATGGCCACATTATACTCTGGTATTTTCGGCGTTATTTTATTACTGCCATTTAACACTGGAAGCTTCACTGTTACAAATATCAACACTTCTTTTATAACATCACTTTTATATACAGGACTCATTTCCACAGTTCTTTGTATGGTATTTTGGAATGTTGGCGTACAAAAATTAGGAGCAACTACATCTGGTATTTTTCTAAACTTTAATCCAATTTTTACCGCTATTTTAGCATTCCTGTTCCTCGGTGAAGAACTAACATGGATACAAATTGTAGGGACAATGATCGTTGTAACAGGATGTTATTTATTTTCTCATTTCAAAACAGTTACTGTTCAGCCAACTGGAGCTTTAATACGAAAACATTCGTAATGAAAAAACATCGTCATCTGAGTTGGCGATGTTTTTATTTATTCTTCATTTCTTTTATATACTGCTTTTCCTCTTCTGGTGATAAACGTTCTGTTGCCTTGCCAGTATCTCCACCTTGAAGGCTCCATAAAAAGTTGTGCTCCTCAACAGTTTGAGAAAAATCTCCTTTTTCCCATCTATTTATAATAGAAAATAACTTCATTTTATATTGAAAACCTTTACTATTTTCAATATCTCTTTTCACATTAGAAATTTCCTTGTTTGTCATTTCTACAAATCCCCATTTTTCAGAGGATTTTACCTTTTGGTGTACCATTTTGTGCATAGTAGAAATAATTTCACCTTCACTAACTTGTGGAGATTCTTCTGCAACTTTCTTCTCTTTTTCGTTTGCCGCTTGCTGGGTTTGAATATTTTTATTTTCTTTTTCCACATATGCAAGCAATTTCTTTCCGCCAACTATAGACGAGAAAATTACTATAATTGTAATGCATATACTTACGATCCATTTAAAAAGCATTAACTCTTCATCGCTTCCCTAACAAGATGACTATCTACATACTGCTTAAACTTCACAATTTTACCGTTCTCAAGTTGCCATACATGAACAAATTCTGCCTCAAATGATTTTCCCGTGTCTTTATAAACTCCTGAATACATACCTTCAGCAATAATCACATCTTTTCCGCTTACTTCATGGTACATATTTACACTCGCTTTATAATCATTCCATTCTGATCCTAATCGGCTAAATACATTTTCCATTATTGCTTCTACACCGATATAAGTTCCCCCGTACGGGAACCCTTCTGCCTCCGTCCATTCTACTTTTTCAGAGAGAGCTTCTGCTAAATGTTTTGCATTCGAAGAAGCTGATCCTTCATATGTACTTCGAATAATTTCTAAATTTGCTTTAGGCATGTTACTTCCTCCCGTTTTATTTATTTTTTACACACAGTGTAACTACAACTGTTACACTGCGTGTAAAAAAATATTTAAATTGTTGTATTCTTACTCTACGCGTTGTAATCATTATAGTTACAATAATGATTCAAGTCAACAATTTATAAATAAGTTTACTTCGTTTTCATTACTTTCTCTTTTAAGAAACGATCTATATATCCTTCTGCTTTTACAACGAATAAATACGCACCCATTGATAATAATGCAAGATCTAATTCATATCCTGGATTCTTTCCATCTCCTAATAAACCTGCTGCTCCATTTACCTTTACGATAGCTCCAGCTAAAATAAGAGCGAATAGCAATCCTACATATCGTACGCCTAAACCGATAATTAATAATATACCACCAACTAATTCAACTGTTGCTACGCCATATGCAAGACCGCCTGGTAAGCCAATGCTTGTAAACCATCCTGCTACGTTATCGATACCTGATTGAAACTTCGCTAAACCATGTGCAAAGAACGTTACTCCTAACACGATACGAATAATTAAATTCCCAATATATTGATTCATTTTTTTCTCTCCTTTTTGTTTTGTTATGGTGAACTTTTATTTACAAGTCAAAACAATACGGTATTTCATTTCATTCGTCAAATACTTTTTTAAAGAAAACAAAAAACATTATCCCTTTTACGGATAATGTTTTCTTACAAAATAGCGCTAATTCAAGCTTTTATTCTATTACACAAAAAAGTTGAAACATTTTTCCAGCACCAACATACGGCAATAAAGATATATCCTCTTCTACAACCATGCCAACAACGTTCACTTTCTCATCTGCAGGCAAATCATGTATAGCAACTTGCATCTCTCCAGCATATCTACCGTACAATTCATTATCAATTGTAATGCTGCCTTTCTTTCTTGCAATTGTATGCATAGGCTGTAAAATCACTTTATGCTCTTCTCGCGATTCTACTGAGCGAATGACATCACGAGCTGGATCTAATCGATTCGTATGCACTTGCTCTACCATTTTTAATACTTCTTTATCAGTTATAAACGATTTGTACCGCAACGGAATAATCCCTCTACTCGCACTCGCTATCTCTTGTACACTTTCTACACTTCCGCTTATATCCCCAATTAACACTTTATCGACACCACAAGCTTGTACAAGTTCTAAGTACGCTTCAAGCGGGCGCATATTGCGGTGCTTTTCTAACGTTGGTAAGCCTTCATATAACGGGCCTCGTTTCTCCCCATCCCCTGGAATAAATGCCATCGTTTTTATTCCGCACTCATGTAAGTATTCATTTTGTTTTTGTAAGAAGGACTTTGCTAGTCCTGTTTCTGGGCGCGGGTAAAAATTATGCCACGCTTCTACATTCTCTACCCGTATTTTTTCAGTGATTAACTCTTTCCACAATGAATCTGTAATCGTACTCGCATTTAAGGCTACTTTCATTTTATGGGATACGCGCGCGATTTCTTTCGGCGTGATGCCATAGTCCATTCGTAAACCAGTAATGCCCCACTCTACTAACTCTTCCACATTTTCGTATGTCATTTCTAAATGGTGTAACGATTTTGGAGAAACATCGACCATTAACTCCATTTCATTTTCAAGAGCCTGCTTCCCAAGTATTTGAATTAGCTCTTTATATGTACCAGGGTCATCTTCTGGTATATGAAGTGATGTAAAAATAGATGAAAACCCGTTTTCCTTCGCTACTTTTAGCCATTCTTCTTGTTTCTTTACTCGCTCTTTTGAAAGATAAATTGATACTCCTAGCATATGAATCTCCCTTTCCATGAATAGAAAAAGAGAAAGGAATCCCTTTCTCTATATGTTTTCTGCCATTTCTTCTTTAAATCCGAAGAAGTACGTAAAGATGAATCCGAAAGTATATGCCACTACTAATCCAAGGAAATATAGTAAATATTTATTATCAGCAATTAACGGAATTAATGATAATCCTGATACACCAATTCCGAGTGCAGCTGTTTTCATAACTGCTTGGAATGCACCACCGACAGCTGCCCCTAAACAAGCTGTAAGAAACGGTTTTCCAAGTGGTAATGTAACCCCGTATAATAACGGTTCGCCAATTCCTAAAAATCCAACTGGTAATGCCCCTTTAATTACGTTACGAAGTCGTTTATTTTTTGTTTTTACAAAAATCGCAATTGCTGCACCTACTTGACCAGCTCCAGCCATTGCGAGTACTGGTAATAAAGGTGTTACGTGCGTTTGATTAATAAACTCCATATGAATCGGTGTTAAACCGTGATGTAATCCGACCATAACGAGCGGTAAAAATGTTCCTGCAAGTACTGCTCCCGCAAACGCGCCGCCAATATTTAAAATACCATTAATGCCGCTTGTAATTCCTTCAGATAAGAAACCTGCTACCGGCTGAATGGCTAACATCGTTACGATACTTACGACTAACACAGTAATAAGCGGTGTCACGATAATATCAACTGCATTTGGCACAGCTTTTCGAACTTGTCTTTCTACTACAACCATAAGCCACGCTGCAAAAATAACGGCAAACAATCCGCCCCGTCCGGGTACGAGCGCTTCACCAAATAATTTTACAGTCGCCATCGCCGGGTTGAAAATTAAAATACCAGCAATTGCTCCAAGAACCGGTGTCCCGCCAAATTCTTTCGCTGTATTCCAGCCGACTAAAATGCCTAAGAATGTAAAGATACCGCCGCCAATGAGTAGCAACATTTGTAGCCACGTTGCATTCGGATCAGCACCTGCATTTTTCGCAAAGTTAGCGACCCCGTTTATAATACCTGATGCAACAAGACCCGGAATTAATGGAATGAAAATACTTCCTATTTTTCTTAAAAAGTTTTTCACCGGTGTATTATTTTTCTTCTTAATCTCTGACTTCATCTCTTGCCCAAGATCTTCAAGGTGATGATCTGCCACTTCACCAATTCGGAGTCCTGTTAAACCTTCCATCTCAGCTGCTACTTTATTTACTGTTCCCGGACCAACAACAACTTGAAGCGTCTCATCTTCAATAACGCCCATAACCCCTTCAACTTTTTTCAAAAGGTCCATGTTCACTTTACTTTCATCATGAAGCGTTAACCGTAGTCTCGTCATACAATGAGCAATGCCACGAATATTCTTTACTCCCCCAAGTTGCTCTGAAATTTCTCTGGCCATTCTCTCTTCTTTCTTCATAATAGAATCCCCCTCCCTATTATTTTATAGTGCCTTTTTCACAAACCCTTTCGCTTCTTTTAATTTCTGCAGTGCTTCCCCATACTCACACTGCAACAACACCATAACAATCGCAGCTTTCACGTTACGTTCTGCTTTTTCATAATACTCCGCTGCTACTTCATAACTAACACCTGTTGCTTCCACAATAATTCGTTTTGATCGTTCTACTAATTTTTCATTTGTAGATTGCACATCTACCATTAAGTTTTTATATACTTTCCCTACACCAATCATAGATGCTGTTGAAATCATATTGAGTACTAATTTTTGCGCTGTACCAGCTTTCAAACGCGTTGAGCCTGTTAAAATTTCTGCGCCTGTTCCTACTTCCACATTTATTTTTGCATATTTACTTATTTCAGCATTTTTATTACAGGAGATACTCGCTGTACTCGCTCCTACACGATTCGCGTACTTCAAGCCACCAATAACATAAGGAGTTCGACCACTTGCTGCAATTCCAATCACTGTATCTTTCTCATTTAATCCTATACTTTTTAAATCTTCGTCCGCTAACTCTTCACGGTCTTCTGCACCTTCTACCGCTTTAGTAAACGCTTTCAATCCACCTGCTATAAATCCTTGCACCATTTTATCGTCTGTGCCAAATGTCGGCGGACATTCCACTGCGTCCAAAATACCTAAACGGCCACTTGTACCAGCCCCAATGTAAATTAATCGACCCTCTTCTTCGAAAGATTTAATAACAGTCTGCACAACTTTTTCAATCTGCTCTATTTCATTTTCAACTGCTAACGCAACAGTACGATCTTCTTCATTCATACTTTGCAGAATTTCTTTTATGCTCATCTCATCTAAATTCATCGTCTTTTCATTACGGTGTTCTGTCGATAAATTTTCTAACATATTCCCACCTACTTTGAAATTTAATTTCATACTTTAATTATAACTTTAAGAAATTTAAAATCAATATTACTTTATTATTTTATGAAATTTAATTTCTTTTCATGACGAATTTATGTCCGTCCGTATGCAAAAAAAGATGGGTTTCCCCATCTTCTCATTTTAGCTTCCGTAATCGCAAAGCTTCTTCTCTTGTTTCCATAAATTGATCCAGCACTTTATTACCAATACGATTAAAGGTAATCACATATAGAGCATCTATCATGTTCAATTGCGTCATTCTTGAAGCAATACTTGCAATACGATGATCTTGTTCTACATCTGGCATACAAAGACGAATGTCTGCCTCTTTATATAACGGTGATGATTGATCAAGCTTCGTAATCGCAATAACTGTTGCACCTTGTCTCTTCGCATATTGCGCCATTTCAAGTACATCTTTCGTACGACCAGATGTTGAAATTGCCACAAATATATCGCCTTCTTTTAAATTCGTCACAAGTGGCAACATCATATGAAAATCAGATAGCATCATCGCTGTAAATCCGAGCCTTGTAAATTTATAAGCTCCGTCCATCGCCGGAGTAGCTGATCCGCCTACTCCGTAAAAGATAATTTTATCGGCATTTACAATACGATCTGCAGCTTTTTCAAGTTCTTTTTTATCTATCGCCGTCACGCTCGCCTCAATTGCAGCTTTATTCACATACGTAACTTTATTAAACAAGTCGTACGGTCCATCTTCCGTATTCATCACTGAAAAATCATTAATATTATAATCAGCAATCGTTAATTCGCGAACGAGCGCGATTTTAAATGCTTTAAAACTTCCGATTCCAATCGACTTACAAAAGCGAACAACACTCGCCTCACTTGCGCCTGCATTCGTTGACACTTCTTTCGTCGTTAAGTTCGGAACAATCTCTGCATTCTCCGTTATGTACATGGCAACCTTCTTTTCAGCTGGTGAAAATTGATCCATATTACTTTCAATTTTAAATAGTAACGTTGAAGCTTTCACTATTTAACCTCCACTTCTTACGGTTGCGTTTACTTATTTTCTCTTGCTTCAAGAAGGTAAAAACCATTATCGCCAGGAGGATGAAACACATTTACAATGCGATTCCCTTTTTGATAAACAGTTCTTTCCCCTTCTGTCCACTTCTTTTCCCAACCTTTCATCCAAATCGCAACATCAGGTAAAAAAGCAGTATATTTCAGCTTCTGGTCGTACTCACCATCTGCTTCTTCCGAGAAAATAGAAACCGGAAAATCTTTCACTTTTGATTCTTTCCATGCAGTAAATGGTATACATACGGCAATAAGTACGATTACACCGATAACCTTCTCCTTCGTAATCTTCACACATTTTCTCCCCTCGACTTATCATATACGTAGATTTTACCATAATTACAACCCATTCACGCTATATGACTATTGCTTTTTCCAATAAAGTGAAACTTTAATCAGTGGGGGTTTTCTTCATCCCCCACTGATTATCAGCTCTCACCAATCGGACTTTAATGGGATAAAAAAAGAGCTTATCCACGTCAGATAAGCCCTTCCTCACTATACGAAATACTTCTTCAAAAGCGGCGGCGTAATAATCGTCGTCAATATAACGACAATAACAATCGCTGTGAAATTTTCTTTCGCTAATAAATTTGCCGTAAGTCCATTCGCTGCGATGATAAGCGCTACTTCACCACGTGATACCATCCCAGCTCCGATACTAATAGAAGATTGAAGGTTGAATCCTGTTAGCCTTGCTCCTAAACCTGATCCAATTAACTTTGTGAAAATCGCAATAAGCGTCATAATGATAATGAACCAGAGCTGGCTTCCAATACCTTGAAATGTAATTTCCATTCCAATACTTACGAAGAACACTGGCACAAATATCGCATACGCAATCGGTTCAATTTTATGTTCTACTTCGTGCTTATACTCTGTTTGAGAAATGGCAATTCCGGCTGCAAATGCGCCAATAATACCTGCAATCCCCATCATTTCACTATAATACGAAAAAGAGAAACAAATAATAAGAGCTGCACTAATTAGAGCTTCTGTTACACGAAGTGGTACAAGCATTTTCATAATCCACGGAACAACTTTCCATGCGATAAAAACGATGCTGACGAAGAAAATAATTTTCTTTACGATAACAAGTGTTATATTCACATCTTGCGTTCCTAAAAAACTCATAACAAACGCTAATAAAATAACGACGATCACATCGTCAAATACGGCAGCACCTAAAATCGTTGTACTTTCTCTCGTATTCATTTTTCCTAAATCTCTTAGCGTTTGCACTGTAATACTAACTGACGTTGCGCAAAGTAATAACCCTAAAAAAATTGCATGAGATTGTATTAGTCCAAACAGCAATCCTGTTACATAACCACCGATGAAAGGAAAAATAATTCCACCAGCTGCTACTGCAAATGATGATTTCAAATTCCGATTTAGTTCTTCTAAATCTGTTTCAAGTCCAGCCATAAACATAAGGAGTAAAACACCAATCTCACTCAGCTCATCAATCAGTTCAGAACTATTTATAATACCAAGTACAGCTGGACCGATAATAATACCGATAATTAATTTACCAAGTACAGAAGGCTGGCCAAGCCTTACGCTAATATCACCAGCTAATTTCGTACAAAGTAAAATGACGACAAGTTCAAAATAAAATAACATAGCATCTTCTCCTACTTTAACTTTAATCAGTGGGTCGTTAACCCTCGTCCATCCCTGCAAGTAGTTTCTCCTATTCATCCGCATTTTATTTGTCATATTTTTATTTGACAAAATATTCTGAATTATATTAAGATTAATCCAGCAATTTTAAAAAACTACGCACCATAACTGTACCTCGATTTCCTTACATACTCTTTTCTAGTGGGCTCATACTACATTCGCAGTTATGGAAATGAAAAACGGGGGGAGAGTCCAAAGTGAAATCATTATTACGAAAAAAGGCGATTACTACTGAATCACCACGACAACTACAAAGAACATTAACCGCACTTGATTTAACGTTTTTAGGAATTGGCGCCGTAATTGGCACAGGGATTTTTGTATTAACAGGTATTGTTGCAGCGAAACATTCTGGTCCTGGTATTATGTTATCATTTCTTATTGCTGCATTTACTTGTGCTTGTGTAGCCTTTTGTTATGCCGAATTTGCTTCTTCTATTCCTGTCTCAGGAAGTGTGTATACTTACGCATACATGACAGTCGGGGAAGTCGTCGCCTTCATCGTCGGATGGTGTTTAATGCTCGAATATTTACTGGCAGTCGCAGCAGTAGCTGTCGGTTGGTCTGGTTATTTACAGTCTTTACTACAAGGATTTAACATCCATCTGCCCGCCATAATCGCCTCGGCACCTGGCGTAGGAAAAGGTGGTCTCATTGATTTACCAGCTGTTTGTATTTTACTCATCATTACCGGTCTTTTAAGTTTTGGTATACGTGAAAGCGCACGCATTAATAATATTATGGTTCTGATCAAGTTAGCAGTTATTATCGCCTTTATCGTAGCAGGTGCAAAATATGTAAAACCTGAAAATTGGACACCGTTCATCCCATTCGGATACGACGGTATTATTACTGGAGCTGCTACTGTATTCTTCGCCTTCTTAGGCTTTGATGCAATCGCAACCGCTGCGGAAGAAACGAAAAAACCACAGCGTGATTTACCAATTGGCATTATCGGTTCCCTTCTTATTTGTACTGTTTTATACATGATTGTATCTTTCGTTTTAACAGGTATGGTTCCGTATACACAATTAGATGTTTCTGATCCAGTTGCGTTTGCCTTGCATTTCGTTGGGGAAGATACGATTGCAGGACTACTCGCTGTTGGAGCGATGACTGGAATGACAACCGTTCTCTTAGTCGTTATGTATGGACAAGTTCGCGTTTCATATGCGATGAGCCGCGATGGCCTACTTCCAAAAGCGTTAGCACGTGTAAATAAAAGAGTGAAAATCCCTTTATTAAATACGTGGATTACTGGTGTTGTTGCCGCTTTATTAGCAGGACTTTTAGATCTGCACGTATTAGCGAATTTAGTAAATATCGGTACATTAACAGCCTTCACATTCGTTTGCTGTGCAGTACTTATTTTACGAAAAACACACCCTGACTTGAAACGCGGATTCCGTACACCTTTCGTACCTGTATTACCAGTTGTCGCTATTCTTTGCTGTTTATATTTAATGGCTAATTTATCTAAAACGACATGGATTAGCTTTATAGCTTGGCTTATAGTCGGTTTATGCTTCTATTTCTTCTACTCTAGAAAACATAGTCATTTAGCTACTGAAAAAGCAAACGATGAACAGAAAAAAGCATAACAAAATAGCTCGCCAATAAAACGGCGAGCTATCTTTCTGTGCTATTATATTTTTTCGTTAACGATTGTAAAATGAAAAATATGCCGATGCAAGCTGTAAACGATGCCCAATTCCCTATTAGCGTTGCGTATTTAATAATTCCAATACCTACAAGCACTAAGAAAATAATCACCTGATATATGAGCTTCCACTTTTGCATATATTCCCTCCTTTACTTCGTTCCCTTCTTTTTCTTCTTCCATGCATTTAAACTATCAAAGAAGAAATTAATAAATAACGTGCCTAAACCCGCTAATAAAAACGTCATTAAAAATAAAACCCATATACTTTTTTCTTTTAAGAAATAATATCCTACAAGGAGCACAACCGCGATCCATACATATTCAAGAATTCTTTTTAACTTTTTCTCTTCCAAATTATTCGCTCCTTCATTCTATGCTACTTTTAGTATAACAAAAAAGAAGCCTATCATGATAAGCTTCTTTCTCTTCTCTCTTATTTGTTTATGCTTTTTTCAACGAGTGAAATCGCATACTCTAATGTACGATTCATCGTTTCTACCTGTGCATCCTTTACTTTCGCATCTTTTAACACAGATTCTGCCACTGTAATTTTTTGACTCAATGATTTCACTGAACCGTCCGTTACATTTGCAGCTTGCGCTTTTTTCACTACTGCTTTTGCAGATTCAATATTCATTTGTAATTTTTCTTTCAATGTTTTCGGTTGTTCTACTACTTTAGATTGTATAAATGTTTGATTTGCAGTTTTTAATTCATTATATGCTTGAACAATTTGTTCTCCCGTACTCGCTACATTTTCAAACACTTGTTTTGCATTATTATAGCTTTTCTCTAATTCTTGAAATGCTTCCTTTGAATATTGACCTGGCTTATCCCCAAACTCATACGTACCAGCTAACACTTCTTTTACTTTTCCAAGTTCTTCAAATAACGCATTTACTTGCTCTAACTTCGTACGGTTAGAAAACTCATTGTACGCTGCTAATACTTCTGAAGAACTTAACGCTTTACTATATAATTTCGCAAGCGCGATTTGTCCATTTAACGGAATACCACCATTCCCATTGCTATCAGGATCCGCTCCAAGTGCAAATGGTACATTTGGATGATACACTTTTCCTGTAGCCGGTTGGCTATTTACTTTTTTACCATCTACATAAATAGCTACTTCACTTCCGTTATACGTTCCTGTTAAGTGATATGTTTTGTTTGCTTCTAATTGAACGCCAACACGTTTATAACTGCCGCCAATGTGAGCCCATAATTCAACATATCCACTTCCTGTAGATTCAAAACCAATTCCGCCACTCTCTGTATTTTGCAAAATACCTTGTCCGCGAATTTCATTCATTGCAAATACTGTTTCTAACGTAAACGTATTTACAACTTTTTCTTTTTGTGCTGCTGAAAATGGAAGGTATCCAAATGTGTTTGCTTTTCCGTTTAATTTCATAACATTCTTTTTCAATGCTTTATCATATTCAATAGTCACATTGCCCTTCACATCACCTTTTGTACCAAACGGTGAATTGTCTTTAAATGTACCATCTGCAAAGTTCACATCGAAAACATCAGCCTTTGGAACTTTCACATTCGGGTCAATATTATCTTTTTTCGTAGTAATTTCCGCCGTTAATGGTTGTACACTTTCATTGCCAAATGAATCAATCGCAACTACTTCAAGTGTATATGTTTTCCCACCATCTAACCCTGCCAGTGTAAATGTGAGCTCTTTCGGCACTGGATCACGATAAAACTCTGAGAATGCCAACAATTTGTTCTTTATTTCTCCCGTTTGCTTATCTCTAGCTTGTACGCGATAAGAATGAACAAGAAGGTTATCCAGTGCTTGTGGGAATGTTACTGTTGCTGCATTTTCTGTTACATTTGATACCGCAATCTTTGCATCCTTTGCAAAGTAAGGCTTTTCTTTATCACGATCTTCTACATGTGTAAATGTTTCTTTCTTTGCTGGTAATTTAATTTTCCAAGGCTCGCCTGTCCAAGAATTTGTATGGAAATCACGGCGATTAATCGTTACCTCTTTATCGTCTACTTCTACTAATAACCCTTGGCTTAATGTACTAGCTCCTGGTGGGATATTCCCTTGTACTTTACCACCTTCAACTTCCATATAACTTACTGAAGATGTACCAACTGATGTAAAGTCTTTTTGATGAATCGATCTTGGATCATCTAACGGATAATGTGAATGACCTGAAAACGTAATAACCTGTGGATATGCTTTCAACACCTCGTTAATTTTTGCACTATCTTTTGTTCCCCACTCTTGGCTACCATATACTGTATCTTTAATATGTTGGTGTAAAAATACGAAAATTGGTTTTTCTGGATCATCTTTTTGTGCCTTTGCCATTTCTTCTTTTAACCAATTAATTTGCTTGTCTGAATAATATCCATGAGTTGTCCCATCTTCCGGAGACATAACAAGGAAATGGTAACCTTTCACCACTTTGTGATAGTAAATCGATTCCATTCCTGTTTTTTCTAAGAAACGCTTCTGTGCGCCCTCTACAGATAAACCGTTCCAATAATCATGGTTACCAAGAGAATTCATTCGCACGGCATCTTTATTTGCATTTTCATTATACACTTGCATGAAACGATCATATTGTTGTACCGATCCTGAATCAGTAAAATCTCCCACAATTACAAACGCATCTTGTTTAGGTGCAAGTGTATTCAGTTGCTCGATTGCTCGTTTCCAGCGAAACGTATCATCCGTTCCACTATTCTTAATATGTACATCACTTACAACTGGAAAAACTATCTTCTTCTCACTCGGTGCCTTTTCTTGCTTTTTCTCTTCCGCTTTAACTGATGTACTCCACGGAAATGATACGAACGCTAATACAAAAACCATTAATAATCCAATAAGTCCTTTTACTTTTCGTAAAGCTGTTCTTTCCACATGAATCCTCCTCATATAATCAATTAATTACAATGATTATTGTACTGAACACATATTAACTTCATATAAATTACAAATAAAATTTATTTAATTTTTGTAAATATACAGTCAATTTACTGTAACATCCAACATTATTTGTATTATCTTATACAACCATCTTTTGTCTAACAGACTCTTATTCATGATTATGAGTTGGACGCCTATTAAACAAACTTTCCTGAAATTTTTGCCCCTTTATTAACACAACTATCGTTTTGCCACATTTAATAGTAATAAAAAGAAACTATGAAGGGAGGAGCTATTAATGGCTTGTAAAAAAAATATCGGCTGTTATGCCCCTTTATCTATCATTTGCCCTCCCTATGATCCACCTACTCCCCCTGACCCACCATCTTGTGAATTAGTCAACAATGAATTCGCTGGTAATTTTTTTATAACAAAAGAAATTCCATCGCCTTCTGAAGGTTCTACATTAATCTTATGGGAAGGAGATGGTGTACTTAAAATATCGGGTAATATTTCTGTGTATAATAGCACTAGTAGTACTGAAGCGGTTACGGTTCAAATTATTGGCAGGTGACAAATACTTTCACTGTCTATCCTGGCAACACAATGTCATATACAGGTCAATCATTACAATCTGTGGCAATTATTAATCTCCCAAATAATCCAATTCGGTATATAGAAGGAAAATATTGTTGTCAATTCTCATTTTGCTTTTAAAATGATTTATGACCTCAACTTACAAACTATAAGAAAAAGCATACCATTTTGGTATGCTTTTTCTTATGAAATTGGATAACGTACCGTTAAACATAATTGTCCTTGGCTTACTCCCGTTCCTGTCGTTACGATTTGAATTGTAGTAAAGTACCTTACTGTAAAGGATCCACTACTTTGTGGTTGTACAGTAATTGTATTCACCACTGTCGCTCCTACTAAAAAATTCACCGTAATTGGAGCTGTACCTACATCATATTTCACATAACCTGATGCATATAAATCTTGCGTAATATTATTCGTATACACCGTTTCCGTTACCGCACCAGTAGCGGACCAATCTATACATACTTGATCTTGTACAAGCGTATTATTGGAGCAACAAGATAAACTAGAATTCCCCATTTTAGCCCTCTCCTATTCTTCTATGAAAGTGGATAACGCGTCGTGATACAAAATTCACCTTGATATGTTCCAGCTGTTGCGGCTGGTAAAGTTACCTCAATTGTTTCAAAACGACGATACGTAAAAGCAATACTAGTTCCTGGATTTAATGTTTGAGTATCAAGTGTATTACCAGCTGAGTCAAGAACTGTTAATGTTATTGCTGCTGGTCCTACATCATATCGAACAAATCCTGTTCCAATTACATTTTGATTAATATTATTGTTATACAGCACATTCGTAATAGCAGTCGCTACTACGGTTCCTGACCACGGACTACACACTTTATCTTGCACATAATTTTTATCTGGACAGCAAGTTAACGCTGCCCCTGAGCACTCACAAGACATAGTTGTTTCCCCTCTCTCTTTTTTATTCCCTATATGTGTATGTCCTTTAGAGTCTTTTGCCTGTACTATTCATCTATTTTCAAAAAATATTCATATGACTAGATAGATTCCGTTTTGTTTCTTTTTTTCATATATTTATAGACAAAGATACTAGCCACGATAAGAATAACGCCTCCTAATATAGGTAGCATATATTGTCCAACAACATCCGCAGCCTTTTCCCAATGCGGACCTAATTTCATTCCAAAATAGACATATAAAGTCGTTAGCGGGAACATTGCTACAAATGTATAAATACTAAATTTCCATATGTTCATTTTCGCCATACCACAAGGAACAGAAATAAGCGTTCGAACTCCCGGTACAAAGCGTCCAACAAATGCTACAACTGGTCCATATTTCTCAAAGAAATCATCTGCTTTTTGAATTTGTTCTTCTTTAATAAAGAAGTATTTCCCGTACTTTATTAATAGAGGACGACCACCGTAATAACCGAGTGCATATAATGTTAACGGTCCTGTCGTTCCGCCAAGCGTTCCAGCTAATACAGCTAGCCAAAAATTCATATCACCCTCGTACACCCAATATCCAACCATAGGCAAAACGACTTCTGCTGGAATAAATTCAAACGTTAAAGCCAATACAACTCCAAAATAAGAAAACTGCTTTAAAAACTCGATTATATCTAAAATAATTTGCTCCATATTTTAACTCCTATCCTACATTTACGTTATGCTTTTCTTGTAATTGAACTGGGGCCATTTTTACAATTCGGTTCAAAATAAATAACACAATCCCAATATCATCTAAAATACCGATGAACGGTAAGAAGTCTGGAATTAAATCAAGCGGCATCGCTACATAACCAACTAAAAAAGCAATGGATAAGATTTTCTTCTTTATTGAAACCTCTTTTGAAGTAAAAAAGTCAAATAGGAATGGAACAAATCGGCGAACATGAAATACAACTCTTAATCTACTAATCAGTTTTTTCATTTTTATTTCTCCTCTCTTTGTATACAAAAAGGCCCCTACCAAATATGGTAAGGGTCCTAAAAAAGACAATAAGGGGCCTTTACCATTGCTGGTAAAGGTCTCACTAACAACGAAACGTTGCCAATAAAGCCGAGGGTTTCTCCCTGTAATGACGACTTTACTGTAATAAGTTACTCCCCTTTATATACACAATTTTATACAATCACATTAAAATATTTTGGAGGGCTTGTCAATATATTTTATATCCCAAGCCCTTCCGTAAAAAACAAAAAACGTATAGGAAATTTCTTACTATCTCATAATATACATAATCATTTTTGAATGAAAGGAGAGGCTTCATTTGCATACAGTATGGAAAGGTGCGCTTTCACTTGGACTATTAAATATAGGAATTAAACTATATAGCGCCGTAGAAGAAAACGATATAAAATTTTTAAGTCTCCATAAAGAATGCTTAACACCTATTAAATATAAAAAATTCGCTCCTGATTGTACGGATGAAGACATTGATGATAAAGATATTGTAAAAGCCTATGAATATGCACCTCATAAATACATTATTATGGATGAAAAAGAATTAGCTGCGTTGCAAAAAGCTCACGAACCACGATCCATTCGTATTATATCTTTTGTCCAAAATGACGAAATCGATTCTGTTCTTTATGACCGCTCTTATTTTATAGGCCCTACCCCAGGACATGAAAAATCATATTTGTTATTAAAAGAAGCTCTTGAACGTACAAATAAACTTGGGCTTATTCATATTGCTATTAGAAAAAAACAACATTTAGCTATTATCCGTAACTTTGAAGATGGACTTATGTTGCAAACTATTCACTACCCTAATGAAATTCGCGATATAACAAATACACCTAACTTACCAAGTAACGAAAATTATCCGATTCAAAAACAAGAACTCACCGCAGCAATGAATTTAATCCATCATCTTACAAATCCTTTTGAACAAGAAATGTATACAGATGAGTATAAAGAAGCTCTTACCGAATTAATCGAAAATAAAATTGAACAACAGGAAAAAACGGAAACAACCTCTCCTGCTCCAAACATCATCAATATTATGGAGACATTACAGGCAAGTATTGAACAAGCAAAAATAAAAAGAGACAATAAAACAGAAAAAGAGGCCAAATAAAATTGACCTCTTTTTCTTTAAAGCGGATTACATTTTGGCATTTCAAGTCCAGACGATTGAGCCAATTTTAATAAGTAATAACATTCCTCTCTTGCCATATGGTCTGCCATTCTAGCTGATAATGTACTTAATACTTCATTTGATAACTCCAATTCTTCAACTTCATGTAAAAAATGTGAAAATAATTTCAATTCAAGTGAAACATCTTTTGTAAACTTCTTTAATGCTGGAAAATGATGAAGCTCCGTTCGTAAATATCCAGTCATCTCAACCGCCTTTAAGTAAAATTGTTCAAAATGCTTCGTAAATTCTTCACTTTTCTCTTTTAATCTTTTTTCAACAAGATCTAGCCCACCAGAAATAGAACCCGCATGACCAGCCGCATCCGTTAACCAAACGAGATGATAGTGCAGTTCATGAAAAACAGGCGGAACTTCCCCTTTCTTTAAAAACTCTAAAACCGTTATATACTCCTCTACTTCATTTACCATATGATTGATAAAAGTTGGCGTAAAATGAATTGTAATTTTTCCTTCCAACTGTTTCTGTATAATATTTAATTTAAACATTCGTATTTCCTTAGCTGCTTGTTCAGCCTCTTTTGAGAATGCCATCAGATTTACATTCCGAACTTTATTTAACAGATTCGTAAATGTTTCAACAAAGTAAGTAGCTTTCTTTATATCCTCTGTTTCCTTCGGCGCTAACGCATCAAGTAAAAACTGCGCATGATCAGTAAGTACCTTTAGCCAAAATTGATGCTCAAACAATGCACTTTCTTCATAATTTCTCTCCACTAAATCCCCTCCGTTTATTCACCCTTCTCTACTACTTGAAGTTTATATCCATCTGGGTCTTGTACTACAATACTCCTCGCACATTCATTTTCTGTATATAAAATTTCATAAAACGCTAGCTTCTTTTTCAATTTCTCTATGTTAGAAATCGTAAACGTTAAATCCTCACATGAATCTGTAACACTTTTTTCCCGTCCACCTAACACGCGATTCATGACAAAACTAATTCTCTTTGAATCAGAATCATACCAAACCCCTGTTATATCTAATTGCGGTCTTTCTAAACTAGGTTTGATTCCTAAAATCCCTTCGTAAAAATACAACGTTTCCTTTAAGTTTTTCACTTCCAATACAATGAATTGTTTCACAGTCTCCACATTCATTCCCCCCGTACCTATTACTTTTTTATATGTGTCATAAATGCTCATTATGTCTGAATACAATACGTAGTAATGAACATGTAAGGAGGTTTATTCGTGAATAAATATATGAGATCATTTGTGCCCTATCATAGTCCTCTCGATCCTTGTCCTCCTATCGGAAAAAAATATTATTCTACTCCTCCTAATTTATTTTTAGGCTTTCAACCACCAAACTTACCGCAATTTACGCCAAAAGAAGCACTCCAAAAAGGAACTTTATGGCCTGTTTTTTATGACTATTATGAAAATCCTTATAAAAAAGGGCGGTGACTACTGACGTGACTCAATCGCTACCAGAAGAATATTATCAGCTGTTACTGGAGCTTCAAGAACTAGACTTTGTACTAGTCGAACTCACTCTTTATTTAGATACACATCCAGATGACACTGCTGCTATTAATCAATTTAATGAATTTTCCTATAAACGAAGAGTATTAAAACAAAAGATGGAAGAAAAATACGGGCCACTCCAACAGTTTGGAAACAGCTATTCTAATGCCCCTTGGGAATGGAGCAAAGGTCCTTGGCCATGGCAAATATAAAGGAGAGAAACTATGTGGATTTATGAAAAAAAATTACAATACCCAGTTAAAGTAGGAACTTGTAATCCAGCACTTGCAAAATTATTAATTGAGCAATATGGCGGTGCAGATGGGGAATTAGCTGCTGCACTCCGTTACTTAAATCAACGTTATACAATTCCTGATAAAGTCATTGGTCTCCTTACCGATATTGGTACAGAAGAATTTGCTCACCTTGAAATGATTGCTACAATGGTTTATAAGCTGACGAAAGATGCGACTCCTGAACAAATGAAAGCTGCTGGTCTTGACCCTCATTACGCTGATCATGATAGTGCACTCCACTACCATAACGCTGCTGGTGTTCCATTTACTGCAACCTATATACAAGCTAAAGGTGATCCAATTGCCGACCTATACGAGGATATTGCGGCTGAAGAAAAAGCACGCGCAACATATCAATGGCTTATTAACTTATCAGATGATCCAGATATAAATGACAGCCTACGCTTCTTACGTGAACGAGAAATCGTCCATTCACAACGTTTCAGAGAAGCGGTTGAAATTTTAAAAGAAGAACGTGATAAAAAAATATTTTTTTAAAACACGTATCCTAGGGATATGTGTTTTTTTACGTTATAAGTTAAATCCTTCCTATTAAACATATAAATAGTATATTTATTCGATTTAATGCATTATTTTTTAATTTTTTCAAAATTCCCTATTGCTTTCTAGTCATCAGACCTTTAAAATAATAACAGTTACTCGACAAATTGTTTGAATTTTCGACAAAAACACTCAGTAGGAGGATTTTCTTTATATGCGTACAACTTTAAAACCAGCGCAAATACTTTCGATTAGTTTATTACTATTCGCAGTTTTCTTCGGTGCTGGTAATATGATTTTCCCGCCACTCCTTGGACTTTCTTCTGGAGAGAACATGTGGATCTCCATTACAGGATTTATTATTACAGACGTCGGTTTATCTTTACTAGCTATCGTTGCTGTTGCCCTTGCCGGTGGTAGTTTTAACACGTTAGCAAGCCGTGTTCATCCAAAATTCGCAGCAGTATTCGCTATCATTATTTATCTTTCAATCGGCCCACTATTTGTTATTCCACGAACTGGATCTGTATCTTACGAAATTGGGATTGCACCACTTTTCCCAGACCAATGGTACTCTATGTTAGTTTTTAGTGCGATTTTCTTTACAGTCGTCTACTTCTTATCATTAAATCCATCAAAATTAGTAGATCATATCGGAAAAATATTAACGCCCATTTTACTTGGAATTATTGCAATTATGGCAACAAAAGCAATTCTTTCACCAGGAACGTTTGCAGAACCTGTTGGTGACTATAAAGAAATTCCATTTTTCAAAGGATTTCTTGAAGGGTTTTTAACGTTAGATGCAATCGGTGCTCTCGTACTATCAACAATCGTTGTAAATGCAATTCGTCAAAACGGTATACAAGAGAAGAAATCTATCGCAAAATATACAATCATTTGCGGAAGCATCGCTGCTCTATTCTTAACAATTGTTTATTTCTTACTCGGTTATATCGGAGCTTCAAACGGAAACTTAGGGCAATTCGAAAACGGTGGTCAACTATTAGCTACTGTTATGTATCACTTCTTTGGGACAAGCGGTAATGTTTTATTAAGTATCGCCATTATCTTCGCTTGTTTAACGACAGCAATCGGTGTTGTAAGTGCATTTGCAAACTATTTCGCAACAGTACTAACAAATGTTTCTTACAAAAAGCTTGTACTATACGTTTGTATCTTTAGCTTCGTGATTTCAAACTTAGGTTTAAGTTTATTAATCAAAATTACATTACCTGTATTAATTATTTTATATCCAATTACAATCATTTTAATTTTCGTATCATTTATTGATAAATATACGAAACGTAAACCTTCTGTCTACATCGGAGCAATGATCGCAGCATTCATTATTAGCTGTATTCACGCACTTGATAATGTGGAAATGATACCAAGTTTTATTGCGAATATCGTACACACCATTCCTTTTTATAACTTAGGAATTGGCTGGATTATTCCAGCAATCATCGGTGGTATAATCGGTTACTATATTCCCCAATCAGAAGCTGAAGGTGAAGTTTCTACAAAATAAAGAAAAGAAGCAAGCATGAAATACATGCTTGCTTCTTTTTATTTTCACATCGTATGTTTAAAAGTAAATAACTCTTCTTTTGACTGCACAGCAGATTGTTCCTCTTCTACAACATCCTTCTTTAGCTCTCCTCCTAACCTTACTTTCATCATCGCCTCTTCGATACTTTTTACAATCATATTTCCTGAAAAAATAGTAAGTCCAAAAAATGTAATCGGAACGAGAGGAATCCACGGATTCACTGTTAATGATCTAAAATAGACTCCAATTAGCCCTGACCATTCATGTGTGTAAGATTCTATTTCTTCTATCGGTCCAAAAAACTTAACCGTTCCGCCAAAGAATATTTCTAGTAACCCTAAGTGCAGTAAAATAGTAAGAGTCTGCGTAAACTGCTGAAAAAATACAAGTATAAACGTCATATAAAGATGCGGGAAAAGATGCTTTATAACAATATGTCTTCTCGATCCACCTAATATGCGCGCAGCATCAACAAATTCTTCCGTTCGTAACTTACGAACTTCCTTCGCAACATACAGTGCAATAACTGGCATTACAAGCATTACAAGTAAGACAACTTGAAACGAAGCCCTTTCAAAAAAGGTTGTTGTTTCCTCCCCACTTCCAAATGTACTTGCAAATTGAAGAAAAAAATACGCAATCATAACTGTCGGAATAACTGTAAAACTATCAAAGAAAGCCTCAATTTTTGAAAAACCTCTTTTTATGTACGTTCCGAGGACGACACCGAAAAACACACCTATTACCATTCGAAGTGCCGCAATTAAAATAGATATACCAATCGTCCACTTTGCGCCTTCAATGACTAAATGTAACAGGTCGTACCCTTTCCGGTCTGTCCCGAGTAAAAATTGTAATGAAGGTGAAAACGGTGGTACTTGCGGATTTTCATCCGCATCATATTGCAATGTAACTTGTCTAATATGTCCATCATTCCATATCGTATTTCCGATGCTCAAAAGAACTAATAGGAGAAGAAACCCAATGCTTATCCAAAATCTTTTATCACGTTTTATATACGTCCACATATTATAATCTCTCCTTCATCGCAGCCGGAATAAGATAATGAAACAATTTAAATAAAATAAAAATCGGAATATAAATAAGCAGTACACTCACGATAAAAACTTCAACTCTAATACCCTCATACGATTTCAAAAACATAAAAATACCACCCGTATTAAAAATCCATTCTATAATATATAAATTAGATAACATAAAAAAGATATTCGTTTTCGCAAAGAATAATGTACTAAGCAACACATTTCGTAAAATATGACGATTTAAAATATGAAAGCGCCCCAGCCCTTTCGCCTTAGCAAATAGTACATAATCTTTTTCTAGTTCATTTTCAAAACGAAGCACGACCATTTTTACAAACATAATCGTAGTCGGGATGCTCAAACACAATATTGGCAACCCCCTAATCGACTCGCCTCCAATTGAAGCAATTTGAAAAGGTAAAAAACCTGTTTGTTTAAAAAACCATACAACTAAAATTTGTGATACTAAAATAAGAAGGATATCTGGAATGGATTCTAGCAAGATAAGAAATGATTTAATTCGATGTTGTATACGCGGTGAACTACTCATAATGACATAAACAATACAAAATGCTACAAATAATGAAATAAAAAAAGCAGCTAAAAAAATAATAATCGTTTCTTTATAATGGACGAACAGCTGCGGAAATAAAAATTTATCTCCCACATATTTAAAATTGGTGATGTCCATTAAATTCACAAACACTTCTTGTAAACTCTTTATGTATTGTGATGCATGCAGCTCAAATCCATAAAATAGTTTCGGCAATGTCCCTAAACAAATAATACCCAAAATCGAAATAAGAAATTGAATCGTCACTTCCATCCCGTTCAAAAATACTTTTTTGACCATTTTCGCCCTTCTCTCTCTATAATTTACCCTTTAATTTTATTCTTAATTTTCTGAATTGTAAATATTTAGCATGTGAAAAATCGCTAGGTTATGACCCTAACGATTCTTTGTGTAACTGTTTTTCTCTTTTCGCAAATGGCATATATAAAATAAAACATCCAATAAGCGCTGCGAGTTCTAATGAAATAATATAGTAAGGATGTGGTCCTAACATATCAAGTAATGAAGCTGTTTCTGGCTTATGAGCTAAAAACATATAATTACCACCTGTTTTGTAATTTACAAACGAAACAATCGGAATCAATATGTTTAAAAATATCATTGTGCGTTTAATAGATTGTACTGTCGGACGATATCCTTCCACCCAAGTCATAAAGAGTGGCGCCCAAATGAGCAATATATGCGCGATAAAATATTCAATGAACCGAAAATGCGGAAAAGCATACTGCAAGTTTGGCGTTAAAATGGCTTGTGATGCACCAATAATTCCTGTAAAAAATACAATCTCATATATACGGTAACTTTTCGTTATGATCATAATTGACGCTAACAATAAACTAATTGTACATAACTCAAACGGTAATGAAGTGGCTAGCTCAAAAATCCCTGTTTTCCACTCCCACATATGAAGTCCAATTTCACTCCCTATAAATAGAAATGCAATCGCATATCGAACCGTTATATTCCACTCATTTTGACGTAATACATCTTGGTATTGATATAAAAAAACGATTCCCACCAACAGAATAAATAATATAATGGCATGTTGCCTTGAGTAGGGAATAAACGGTTTTAATGGATGCGCACTAAAATAAACTTCCATCTTCCTTCCTCCTCTCCTTCATACAATATTATTGTAAGAAAGAAACAACGAGTCAATTCATTTGCTTACGCTGGGACAAGCTCTACCTTACATTTACATATTCATACCTTACAAAACTGTAAGGTTATTGTAAGCTAAAACGATTTGTCAGATTCTTTACCTCTTCTATACTTAATGTAGATACTAAAACGAACGAAAAGGTGATAAATAGATGAAGAAGAAAAATAAAGTGTTAATTACTAGTGTAGTAGCAATCGGAATTGCAGCTGGATCATACTTTGCATTTGCTGGCGGCGGTTCAGAAGTAGCAATGGCATATAGCGGATATAAAGTAACAGAAAAACAGATTGAAAACGCGCAAAAATTTGGCGGTGAAGTCATTCCAAACGGAATTGAAACAATTTCATTTGATCCAACAAAAGGTACGTATGAATTAGCTGTAAAAAAAGGTGATGAAGTGAAAAAAGGGCAACTCCTTTTTAAATATAATGACCCTACTGCGAAACAAGGTGTAACAGAAGCAGAAATGCAAAAGAAAATGGCACAAAAAGAAGTAACATTGTTCCAAAAGCAAATTGATGCTGCGAAACAAAAATTACAAAAAGATAAAAATGCAGGCCTTCCTGCTGAAGCATTAAAAGCATCAGAAATTGAAGTACAGCAATTAGAATCACAACTTGAAATGAAGAAATTTGAAGTTGAAAAAGCTGATGAGATGATTAAAGCAGCAAAAGAGAAAGTAAACACACTTTCTGTAACGAGCCCTGCCGATGGCGTAATTGATGATATCGTAAAAATCGCTGATGAAAAAACAGGTATGAGCGGCATTACACTTCGTCACGCTGGCCCATTTAAAGTAAAAGGTCAACTTTCTGAATATGAGCTTGCTAGTATGAAAGTTGGGCAAGAAGTAACTGTTTCATCAAAAACGGTCGCTGGTAAGACTTGGACAGGAAAAGTAACAGAAATTGGTTCTACACCATTAAAGAGTATGGATGAAAACAAGACAGTTTCTAACTATCAATTCACTGTCACATTAGATAATAGTGAAGAATTACAAAACGGCTTCCACGTTTACGTAACAAGTAAATCTGGCGAAGCAACTGGCACAATTGTTCCAAAAAGCAGCATCGTGAAAAAAGGTGACAAAAATGTTGTCTTCGTCGTAAAAGACGGTAAAGCGAAAGAACAAGCAGTTACTGTTGAATTCGAAACTGATAGTGAAGCAAAAGTTTCTGGAGTGAAAAAAGGAGAGGAAATTATCTCTAAACCGGAAAAAGACTTAAAAGATGGTATGGAGGTTGTCGCCCAGTGATTAACTTAAAAGGCATCACAAAATCCTTCCAAAACGGTGCAGAATCCGTTCAAATATTACACGGTATTGACGTAACACTGAACCAAGGAGAATTCACCTCTATTATGGGACCATCTGGTTCTGGTAAATCAACATTAATGAACATTATCGGTTGTTTAGATAAACCGACGACAGGTACGTACGAACTAGCTGGGCAAAATATTTCAAACATGTCTGAAACAGAACTTGCACGCGTTCGTAATAAGGAGATCGGATTCGTATTCCAAAACTTCATGTTATTACCGAGACTTACAGCACTTCAAAATGTAGAGCTACCTCTTATTTACGCTGGAGTTGATAAAAAAGAAAGACGTGAGCGCTCATTAGCTGCTTTAACAAAAGTAGGTTTAGCTGATCGTGCTACTCACTTACCGAACGAATTATCAGGTGGACAAAAACAGCGTGTCGCTGTTGCACGTGCAATCGTAAATAATCCAAAGTTCATTTTAGCCGATGAACCGACAGGCGCACTTGATACGAAAACGAGTACACAAATTATGGATCTCTTTTACGAATTAAACAAACAAGGCTCAACAATCATTATGATTACCCACGATCGTGAAATCGGGGAAGCTGCAGCACGTCAAATTGTAATTCGTGACGGAAATATCGTCCAAGATTGGAGAGGTTAATTTTGAACACGAGTGAAAATATACGCATGGCCCTTTCCTCTATCTTTGCCCATAAAATGCGTTCTATCTTAACGATGCTAGGAATTATTATCGGTATTAGTGCCATTATTACTATCATTTCAATGGGTGATGGCACAAATGCAAAGTTTAAAGAAGAATTAGGCCAAGGAAAAGATAATGAAGTAACCATTTACTACAAAAATCCCGATTACGGAACAGATAGTGCAAAAATCACACCTGATATGCTAAACCGTCTGCAAACTGTGTCAGGAGTTAAAGATGTGTATCCAGATGTAAGTATGAAAGTGAAAGCATCTGCCGGTTCAAAAGATGTAAATCTTGATTTAAAAGGTGGAACAGGCGCCTTTATGACAGATTCAAAAATAAAATTAGTTCACGGTCGTGAATTAAACGACAGCGAATTAAACCAAGCAATCCCTGCTGTTATATTAAATGAAGAAGCTTTCAATAAATTGTTTAATGGTTGGGAATCAAATTTATACACAGATATAAAAGGAAAGCCGTATAAAATAGTCGGTGTATACGAAACAAAAAACGAATTTGGAATGGCGATGCCTGAAGGTTATACATCACTTGAAAACGCTCCTGTCATTTCAGGAGTAACTGAGTATGACTCTGTAAGATTAACAATGACCTCTCCGACAGAACGTAAAAATGTAGAAAAACAAGCCGTTTCTGTTTTAAACGAAATGAAAGCTCCTAAGTTTGAGCACAAATTCGAAGCACAAGACTTAGGTGAATTTACGAAGCAATTAGATGAATCAATCGGTATGATGAAAATGGTATTCGGTGGTATTGCCGCTATCTCCTTACTTGTTGGTGGTATCGGTGTAATGAACATTATGCTTGTATCTGTAACAGAGCGTACACGTGAGATTGGTATTCGTAAAGCTCTTGGTGCAACGCGTGGTAAAGTATTGACACAATTCTTAATTGAATCTTGTATTTTAACAGGACTCGGTGGTTTTATCGGATTCATGCTCGGCATCTTCTTCGCTTGGATCGTCTCCATCTTTGCTGGATGGCCACTCGTTGTCTCAAAAGAACTTGGACTTCTTGCAGTAGGTATTTCCATGTTAATCGGTATTATATTCGGTTTACTGCCAGCTAACAAAGCTGCAAAACTGGATCCAATTGAATGTTTACGATATGAATAAACAAAAACGTAGGAGTTTACACTCCTACGTTTTTTATTTATCCCGCTTTAATGGGCAGTAAGACCCCCACCTCAAAATTCAGTGAAAGCAAAGAAGTTAGGTGGGGGTCGGGCTGCCCATAAAAGTCCGATTGGTTCAACTAATAATCAGTGGAAGCCCCCCACTGATTAAAGTTTCACTTTATCTATTAAATCGTGTTTCTTCTATTATATATATTTCACGTTATCAACACTTTTCATTATTTTAACCTACTAAAGCTATGATAGAATCCTATTATTGCAAAAATACTATGTGCTAGACCAAAATCAAGGCGTAATTTTTTCCATACCTCGACTTATTTTGTAACAATTATAGCGATTTTTTATTAAATTTCACCTTATTTCTATTTCTCTACAACTGAAATAGTTATTTTTACATAACTAGTTACCTGCTCCAACAACAAAATACGCCTTTTTTGTAATGTCTACGAAACAATTATGTAATACTTAGGAAACATTATTAATCTATTAGAAATTGAAATACTCTTTATTTTATGTATCACATGCTCAAACCTCCCCTGAAAACTATAAGAAAGCGCTTTTAGGATATTACTGGAATTATTACAGAATATTAATGAGCCGTTACGAAAGCTTTGTAATTCTATGTTTTTCGCAAATAAGAAAATAATGGTTGCTATAATGAGGTCAACGAAAACAAATGCAATGGAGGCTATTATGAAAAAATTTATGGGTATAGCAACAGCAGCGGTTTTTGGTCTTGGGATTTTCACAACATCTGCTAAAGCAGAAACAATCGTAACGACTGATGTACTAAATGTACGAGAAAACCCAACTACTGAATCAAAAGTTGTAGGAAAATTATTAGATGGATATAAAGTTAACGTTTTACATACAGAAAACGGATGGTCAAAAGTGAAATTGAATAGCGGTAAAGAAGCTTTCATTAGCGCTGACTACACAAAAGACACTTACTACGTAACAGCTAACGTATTAAACGTACGTGCTGGTGCAAACACAGACTCAGAGATTCTTGGTAAATTGAAACAAGATGACGTAATCGAAACAACACACCAAGTTGAAAATGGTTGGATCCAATTTGAATATAACGGAAAAACAGCTTATGTTCACGTTCCTTACTTAACAGGTAAAGCTCCAGTTAAAATTCAACCAGTAGTTAAAGCTGAAAAAACAACTACAGTTCAAGATACAGCTAAAGCCGTGGCAACAACTAAAGCTCGTGAAGTAGCTGAAACTCAAGCAAAAGCTAAAGCGGAGGAAGCAACTAAAGCTCGCGAAGCAGCTGAAGCTCAAGCAGCGGCTAAAGCTCAAGAGGCAGCTAAAGCTCGTGAAGCAGCTAAAGCTCAGGCAGAAGCTAAAGCTCAAGAAGCAGCTGAAGCTCAAGCAGAAGCTAAGGCTCAAGAAGCAGCTAAAGCTCGTGAAGCAGCTAAAGCTCAGGCAGAAGCTGAAGCTCAAGCAGCAGTTAAAGCTCAGGAAGCAGCTAAAGCTCAGGCAGAAGCTGAAGCTCAAGCAGCAGTTAAAGCTCAGGAGGCAGCTAAGGCTCGTGAAGCAGCTAAAGCTCAGGCAGAAGCTGAAGCAGCGGCTAAAGCTCAAAAACCAGCTACACAACAACCTGTCGCAAAAGAAACTGAAACAAGTGCACCATCATCTTCTCGTGAGTTACGCGTTGTAGCAACAGCTTATACAGCAGATCCACTTGAAAATGGTTATAAAGCAGGCGACCAAGTAAAATCAGCTTTAGGTCACAACTTAACAGCTAATCCAAACATGAAACTAATCGCGGTTGATCCAAGTGTCATTCCATTAGGTTCAAAAGTATGGGTTGAAGGTTACGGAGTAGCAATCGCTGGTGATACTGGTGGAGCTATTAAAGGTAATAAAATCGACGTTTTAATGCCAGATAAAGGTTCATCAAGTAGCTGGGGACGTAAAACAGTTACAGTTAAAGTATTAAACTAGTTAGTAAAAAAAGAGTCAGTCTCATTGAGGCTGACTCTTTTTTTATGATTCTTACATTCTTTCTCCTTCACTCCCGTCCAATTCTATATACGATAGACTACCATTTCAACAGAAAAAAGAGGATGCCACAGCATCCTCTCCTTCTCTCCCCTATTCCACACAAGTAAACTGCGTCCAAGCTCCTACATAATCTAGTAAGAATAACTCTTCTTCTGCAATTGTACCGACAATATTTTTCCGTTCATCTATCGGCATTTCTTTTAGAATGATTTGTAGTTCACCTTTATACTTACCAAATGAATTGTTTCCAATTACAACTTGCCCTCTTTCCTGTCGTACACTTTCGCGCACCGGGAAGTCATAGTCCTTGTATTTCTTACGTACTTCTGTAGAACGTACCATATATTCTGTTATATCGCCGCGTCTTACGTGTAATTCTTGCAGCGTGGCTCTCTTCTCTACTTCAGTCGCCTCGTCTACAAAGTGTACCTTTAACTGTAACATGTAGCGATTTAAATTTCCTATTTTCTCCAACTCTTCCTCACTCGCATAAGCATTTCCGATAATGACATCATCGATTAGCCCTGTCGCCCATAAATGCTTCGCTTGTACTTCAATTGGTAAATTACGATGCTCTTCTAATGTACATAATCCGTCGTTAATATCCCATGGACCGATGTTAGCTGCATGTGACGTAATAAACGCTGCCGTGCGAATACCGTGTTTTTTAAAACGTTCACTACAGCGAATGAAATATTCGTATGGAAGTCCAGTAAATTTTTGCGGATAGAAGTTATGACAACCAATTAAAGCTGACTTATTTGCCTGATGCGAAAGAATATTTTCTAAGTACGCAATATCGTTACTTACGTTTAGCTCAATTTTTAAGCCGTACGGGTTATTTGTCATTTTCGCTTCAGTTAATCCGTCAAACCCTAAATCTAATCGAATACCGTCTGCACCTAACTCTGCGAAAAATGATAGATCACTATAACTAATACCAAGCTGATCAAAGACAGCCGGAGCTACATCTAAAATAACTTCCATATTGTTATCTTTTGCATGATGAATAATTTCTTTAAATTCAGCTACAATCTCTTCTTTCGGACGATTCACAGACAATAGGCATGTGAATATTCTTGAAAAACCGTGGCGTGCCGCTGCCGAAATGTATGCCATATCTTTTTCCTTCGTTGAATGCTCTGGATAAAGTGAAATTCCTAATTTACGCTCCATGCTTTTGCATCTCCTTCACACGTTGTATTAATGCCATGCTCGTAAATCTATATTTTGCAGATAAACATGTTGCACATAAAATCGTTGGTACAATAATTACGTACGGTGATTGTAAGCTTAGCATTACATAGGCACCCATTGAACTACCGATAAATACAATTGATACTAATAGTAAAATTAATAACGATTTACTTTGTACCCATTTTGAATAATGTGCAATACACTGCCCCGCTACAAATGTAATTAAGATGATAATTGCTCCGAGCATTTTTCTTTCTCCTCTCCTGCTAATTGTTGTTTCTCATACATTTTGAAGAACGGATAGTAAATAACGAATGAGATAACAAAGTTAACAAGTACAAGTACACCAGCCATAATTGTCCAGTCCGTACTAATAACCGCTGCAATTGGCGCTAACATCGTAAATGGCAATTTCGCCATCATCATCGGAATCATACCTGAAACAACTGCGAAATATGATACTGTCGTTGTCACTAACGGTGTAATTACGAACGGAATAATTAGGATTGGGTTCATTACAATTGGTGCCCCGAAAATAATTGGTTCATTAATATTGAATAAGCCTGGCACGAATGATAATCTACCTAACTCTTTTAAGAACTTAGATTTAGAGAACATAAACATAATAACTAAAGCTAACGTCGATCCTGATCCACCGATCCATACGAACCATTGAATAAATTGCTCTGTAAATAGGTTTGGTAATTGATGTGCATTTCCTGTAGCTGTGAATACTTCCATATTTTCAAGAATTGCTGAATCCCACATTGGACGAATGATCGGTCCTAAAATCGCAGGGCCATGTATACCGAATGACCAGAAGAATACGATTAAGAATACTGTTAATAAACCGCCGAATAAATTATTTCCTACTAATACTGATTTTAGTGGTGCGATTAAATATGTGATTGTTGTATTTACATCAAATTTCAAACCGTAACGAATGCCCCAGAATAAAAGAATAACTGCTAACGTTGGAATTAATGCTGCAAACGAATTTGAAACTGCTGGTGGTACACTATCTGGTAATTTAATTGAGATATTATGTTTAATCATAAAGTGATAAATTTCTACTGCAATTAAAGCTGTAACAATTGCGCCGAATAAAGATGTTGCACTTAATGTTCCTACTGAAATGTATCTACCTGCATCAATAACACCTGGTACGGCTTTCGTAATTTGAATTGGTTCAACTGATGCTAGTAAAAAGGCGAGTACAGATAATAACCCTGCACTTAACTGATTGAGCTGATAAAAGTTCGCGAGTGAAGCCCCTACCCCAAATGCTGCGTATAACGCCATTAGTCCTACTGTAAATCGGAATGGAATATCTAAAATATGGCGAAACGGTGCAATCCACTCCATATATGCATCAATTGGTAAGTTTAAAAAGATAACGAAAAATGATCCGACAATCGTTAAAGGTAATGTAGAAATAACCCCGTTTCGAATTGCTAATAAATGTCGCTGTCCGGCAATCTTTTGTGTTGTTGGCATAATCTTTTGTTCCATAAAACTCATAAAACCATTCATCAAAACCCCTCCTCTTTCTCTTTTCTATGAAAGGATGAAATAAAGTTATAACATTATAATGTTTATATTTAAAAAATATAATTATGCTAAAACTAATTGTTCTGCTTGTTTCAGTACTTTCAAACCATCACACATGCCATAATCTCGTTGGTCTATAATCGCAACTGGTATATTGTATGAATTTGCAAGAAACTCTACGGCTGGAAATAAATATTTCACTTGCGGACCAATTAAAACAACATCAGCATTTTTTATTTCCAGTTTCACAAGTTCTGAATCAACTGCTTTAATTTTATAATCCTTCCCTTGTTTCATTGCCTCTTCTTGCATTTTTCTTACAACCATACTCGTTGACATGCCTGCTGCACAACATAATAAAATGTACATCTTATACTGTCACTTTCTCTTCTATTCGTTTATGAAGAGTGATAAATTCTTCAGCAAGTTCTTTCACTGTAATTGCATTCATTAAATGATCTTGTGCATGCACTAACAGTAAACTGATTTCTGCATGATTTCCTCTTGCTTCCTCTTGAATTAAGTCTGTTTGAATACGATGAGCTGCTGAAATTTCTTCCCTAGCAAGTGTCATCTTTTCACTCGCATTCTCAAAATCTCCTTGTCTTGCAAAAGCAATTGCTTCAAGTGACGCGCTTCTCGCGTTGCCACCATGTAAAATTAACGCAAATGGTGTTTGCATATCAGTCATTTTAAATTCCCCCAAGCTATCTTTTTTCTATATTGTTATCTTATTATGAAAACGCATACAATTAAACATAAAAAACTTCCGTTGTGTAACGGAAGTTTTTATATACTTCTCTTATAACGATAATAATATCTCTTGAAAATCTTCAACCACTTCAGCCTGAGCTAATTTCTCTATCGTATTTTGATTAGACATAATATCATATAAAAAATCATAAAGCTTTTGTAAATCTTCATTATTATTGCGCTTTACACTAAATAAAATAATAACTTGTACTTTCTTATCTCCCCATTCAACCGCTTTATCAAGTGTACAAAACATCAAAAATGTTTTCTCACTTAATAACTGCATCGGATGTGGAATCGCAACTAAATTCCCAACTGCTGTAGGGGATGTATTCTCTCTTTCCATAACAGAGTCATAAAAGCTTTCTGGTACATAATTTTTCTCAGCAGCTTTCTCACATAAAAATTGGATAACCTCTTCCTTTGTAGAAGCACTGTGATTTAAAAAGATTAAATCTTCCTTCATATATTGTTGCACACTAGTATTCACATGCGCAAATAACTGCTGACCAATTGACTGAATCTCTTTATCATCAAATATTGAATTTACTTTTATAACAGGCACAGGTAAACCACTTGGTATATGCATCGTACTAATAATACAATCTATCTTTTCTTTGTAGAGATCTTCTACTTTCAATTGATAATAACCTGTAATCCCTACAATCTCTAATTTATCTCGGAACTGTGATAGAATTTTATATTTCAATAGTTGGGCACTTCCTTGACCAGTTGCACAAACTAATAAACATCTTTTCTTTTGATTCTGTTCCTGTAAACGACTCATCGCTCCGCCGAAGTGAATCGCAATATAACCAATTTCACTTTCCGGAATCGATTCTCCCGTATATTCACCAATTATATCTCCAACGAGAACCGCAATTTCAAAAGCATACGGATAATTCTTTTTCACTTCTGCCAAAAGAGGATTTCTCGTATTTAACTTATACTTCAAACGATTTAATAACGTTTTTAAATGAACACCAAACCCAAATAATAATTCTTCATCATAATAAAAAATAAGATTCCGTTCTTCCGCTACTTTAAAAAGAATATGTTGCATGAATGCATATAGATCTTTTCCTAATAGTTCTTCCACATTTTCATAACGATCTTTCGCTGTAACAGCAGTACTTAATAAATGCATCGTCACATATAAAACTTCTTCTTCGGGAAATGAAAGATGCAACTCTTTCTCTAAATCCCCTAAAATCTCTTTCGCAATTGTATATTCTTTCTTTATTATAAGTTCAGCTTGCTCTGCATGTAGTCCTTTCATATAATGTTGATCTTCACAACGCTTTAATGCAATTGCAATATGAATGACTAAATTATCAATTTCTATATCTGATAAATATATCGTTCCTCCTTCGATATACTTTAATATAACCGAACGGATAAGCGGTATATGAGGTAACGATAAGTATGTATCATTCTGCTCAAATTGCTCGTGAAACGGAGTATGATCATAACGCGGTAAACCGTATTGTGATAAACAAGAACGAATATGAAACTCCTCTCCGACAATACGTATACCATAATAAGGTCTCTTTTCAATTTGTAATTGATAGCGACCACATATATCTGTCACATCTTTCATAATTAAATTTACAGTCGATTTACTTACATAAATCTCCTCTGCTAGCTGTGAAAGCTTCACATACCCATCTGTCGTTAAAATACGTTGCAGAATGTAAGCTATCCTTTCTTCATAAGAAGTCGGGATTTTTTCTGTCTGTTTTTGAAATAGACTCACGCAAAACTCTTCAAACTTCTTCGCTTGTATAATTTCTAGTTCGTATCCAGTCCCTCTTTGCGATTCAATTTTCGCTCCGTTTTCTTCCAATATATCATTTAATAATTTTATATCTTTTTGAATCGTCTTCGTTGATACATGTAAACGGCTCGCTAAAAAAGCTCGATTTAACATCGATTTCTCTTCTAAAAACTCCTCTAAAATAGAAACTAATCGCTGATGCACCTTTGTCATAGCTCTTCCTCTCGCAATTTATATATAAAAAGGAAAAAGCTGCTGAGGTCAGTAGTTTTTTCCTTTTTTAATTTATCTATTTCTTTAATGTAAATCCGAATTTATCCCATGCTTGTAAATAGTCTAGTAAGAAAATCTCTTCTTCTACAATTCGACCAACTACATTTGTTTTTCCTGTATTCACCATATCTTTTAATGCAATTTGCAATTCACCTTTATATTGGCCATATTGCTCATTATCAATTAAAAGATCGCCGCGCTTAATTTCACGTGTATTATGAGGTTTAAACTCTTCTTTTTTATATTTCACACGGCTTTGTGTCGAACGAATCATATATTCAGATACATCCCCGCGATAAAAATGAGGTTCGTCTAATACGATAATTCTTTCTAATTCTGTCGTTGTATCATATAACTCTATATCAAATGTTTGTTTCTCTTTATTTAATGCACCTAGTGCTTGTAATTCTTCTTCTGATGCATAAGCGTTCGCAATAATAACATCATCAATTAATTCTGTCGCAAATAAATGCTTCGCCTGTGTTGTCATTGGTAGTTCACGATGCTGTTCTAACGTACATAATCCTTCTGTTACGGGCCAAGGTCCATATGTTGCATCAAATGATGAAATAAAAGCAGCCGTTCTCATACCGTAATCTTTAAATTGTTTCGAGCATGTAATGAAATGATCGTATGATAATCCAGAATAACGATGTGGATAAAAATTATGGCAACCAATTAAATTTTCACGATTTGGTCTATGGCTCATAATATTATCTACATACTTCGTACCGTTACTCATATTAATCTCAATTTTTAAGCCATACGGATTGTAAGTCATAATTGATTCTTCTAATCCTGAGAAACCAACATCTAAACGAATACCGTACGCACCTAGTTCATGGAAGAATGATAAATCATTATACGAAATACCTAGTTGTTCAAAAACAGCTGGACTAATATCAACTAATACTTGGAACCCTAATGCATTTGCATGAGAGATCGTTTCTTTAAACTCTTCTATAATTTTCTCTTTTTCTCCATCTACAGACAATAAGCATGTGAATACACGTGTAAATCCGTATTTACTTGCTAATGTTAAATATTCCTTATCTTTCTCTACTGTTGAATGCTCTGGATAAATAGAAATACCTAATCGTCTCATATGTACACGCCTCTTTCTTCATTGTTTTGTAAACCTTTTCAAATATATGTAGTGAAAAAGTATATATCCCCTTCTCATTCACTACTTTTTGAATCCGCTTTCTTTAAAGAAAAAATAATTTCTATCATTCATAACAACTACAAGTCTATACATCTATACTTTACAACTTTTTTTCATAGTTGTGTAGCTTTTACACAAATTTGTCAGTTTTTTACCTCGAAAATTGTTGTACGTTTTCAAGGCACCTTCCTTGACTGTTACATTGGCCAATACATATACTCGAAAGAAAAGAGAAATTTTTTATATAGGGGATGAATACATGGGAGAAGCAATACTCGTAAAACGAGAACCGTTATGGACGAAAGAATTTGTCGCGCTAATTCTAGCAAACTTATGTATGTTTTTAGGATTTCAAATGTTAATTCCTACTTTACCCGTTTATGTGAAAGAAATTGGAGGTACAAGTTCCAATATCGGATTCGTTGTCGGCATGTTTACTGTTGCGGCACTTTTTGTTAGACCGCTAACTGGAAATGCCTTGCAAAAATTTAGCAAAAAAATCATTTTAATGATCGGTACTGCTATTTGTTTACTCGCTATGGGTAGTTACCTTTTCGCTTCAACTGTTTTCCTATTGCTTGCAGTTCGAATTTTACACGGAGCTGGTTTTGGTATTACAACGACTACATATGGAACTGTCGTTTCAGATTTAATTCCGCAAGCTCGCCGTGGTGAAGGCATGGGATATTTCGGTCTTTCTGGAACGATTGCAATGGCGCTCGGTCCACTTATCGGACTTTGGCTTATGCAAACATATAACTTCACGATTCTTTTTTTATGTGCACTTTCCTGTACAATTGTTTCATTAATATTAACGAAACTACTTCAAATCAAAAAATCGCCGCAATCACCACAGCAAACATCTGGTACCTTCCTTGATGGATTTATTGAACGTAAAGCTTTACTTCCTTCATTATTAATATTATGTATTACATTAATGTACGGAGGAATTGGGAGCTTTATTACATTATTTGCTACGGAAGTCGGAATTGCTGATATAAGCCTCTTCTTCTTATTTAATGCACTTGCAATCGCCGTCACTCGGCCGTTTTCTGGAAAATTATATGATGCGAAAGGTCATACATTCGTTATTATTCCAGGAGTTATTATTACGTTTATAGGTATTATTTTATTGTCGTATACAACTACAATTCCAAGTTTAATTATTGCGGCAGCATGCTACGGAAGTGGATTTGGAGCGATTCAACCTGCTCTACAAGCGTGGATGATCGACCGAGTAGCACCTCACCGCCGAGGAGTTGCAACAGCTACATTCTTCTCAGCATTTGACCTAGGAATTGGTGCTGGCGCAATTATTTTTGGATTCATTGCACATTTTACAAACTACGCAACTGTATATCGTTATTCCTCTCTACTACTTATTGCTTTCCTGTTCATTTACATCACAAGTGTAAAAAAACAAAAGCATAGAAATAAAAACAGAGAAAAAGCTGCTGGATAATTTCAGTGGCTTTTTTCGTATTTTTGATGTTATAAAACTACATGCATTTTCCTACATATTTTTTTAACTTTCATCAAAAAATATACGATGAACTCGCAGACGCTTTCCTTCATATTCAACCGAACAATACTATTCTAAAAAGTGTGATTTCTTTACAAAATTAAGATTTATACAAGATAAAAACCAATAAAATACAGCCATTTCTTTAAGGAATTGTAAACTTTTCTTCCCTTTGTAAATTTAGTGTAAATTTTACGGATAAACCGTTTACAGTGCCTCAAGGTTCAGTTAATAATTACATCGTACATGAAATTTAAGGAGTGGAATGCGTGGAATATAATGTTCAAGATATGATCTTCCAGTTCATTGGTGGATTAGGTATTTTCTTATTCGGGATTAAATACATGGGCGATGGACTGCAACAAGCTGCTGGAGATCGTCTTCGCGATATTCTAGATCGCTTTACAACAAACCCACTAATGGGTGTACTAGCAGGTATGTTAGTTACTGTATTAATCCAATCAAGTTCAGGAACAACCGCTTTAACAGTCGGACTCGTAAGTGCTGGATTTATGACATTAAGACAAGCAATCGGTGTTATTATGGGTGCGAACATCGGTACGACAGTTACTGCATTTATTATCGGAATTAAAATCGGAGAATATGCTCTTCCAATTATGGCAGTTGGAGCTATCTTACTATTCTTCTTTAAAAATAAAAAAGTACATTCTTTAGGTCAAGTTATATTCGGTTTTGGTATGTTATTCTTCGGTTTAGAACTAATGAGCACCGGTATGAAGCCTCTTCGTTCTTTAGAGTCATTCCAAGAATTAACAGTTAGCATGAGTGATAATCCAATTTTAGGTATTGTTGTTGGTACAGTCTTCACTTTAATTGTACAAAGTTCAAGTGCAACAATCGGTATTTTACAAGAACTATTCGGTCAAGGTGCAATCGATTTACAAGCTGCCCTTCCTGTATTATTCGGTGATAATATCGGTACAACAATTACAGCAGTATTAGCAGCAATCGGTACTTCAATTGCTGCAAGACGTGCAGCATTGGTTCACGTTATCTTTAATATTGTCGGTACACTCATCTTTACGATTTTATTAATACCTTTTACAAATTTAATTCAATATTTCCAAACGTCATTAAACTTAAATCCAGAAATGACAATTGCATTTGCACACGGAACATTTAACGTAACGAATACAATCATTCAGTTCCCATTCATCGCTGTATTAGCATGGATTGTAACGAAAATTATTCGTGGTGAAGATGCTGCTATTGATTTCAAACCGCAACATTTAAATCCAATCTTTATTGAACAATCTCCAGCTATTGCTTTAACAGAAGCACAAAAAGAAATTATTCGTATGGCTGAGTTTTCATTACATGGATTAAAAGAAGCAAACCAATTTTTAAACACACAAGACAAAAAACACGCTGACATGGCTACTCAATTAGAAGGAGCTATTAACAATTTAGATAAAAAGATTACCGAGTATTTAGTTTTACTCTCAGAAAAACCACTTTCACCGACAGACTCTGAGAAGCATTCAGTTCTAGCAGGTGTTGTTGGAGATATTGAACGTGTCGGTGATCATGTAGAAAACCTTGTAGAACTTGTAGATTTCCAAATCTCAAACCGTGTTTCCCTATCAGACGAGGCACTAACTGAACTAAATGAAATGCTTGAGTTAACGATTTCAACATTACAAGACGCAGTTGAAGCTTTAACAAACTTCGATACTGAACTAGCTCAAACTGTTATTGCAAAAGAACGTAAAATCGATCAAATGGAACGTGTTCTTCGTAAACGTCACGTATTACGTCTAAACGAACGTAGCTGTTCAGGTGATGCAAGTATCATCTTCGTTGATATGGTAAGTAACTTAGAGCGTATTGGCGATCACGCTGTAAATATCGCTGATGGTGTTTTAGGTGAACAAGGTAAAGTCAATTTAAAACAATCATTATAATAAGAAAGAGACGCTCACGTGAGCGTCTCTTTTTTTATTTCATATTTACAACCGTTCTTCCTCTTAACTTTCCTTGCAATATAAGTGTAAATTTCTCATCTAATTCTTCTAATGTACATTCTTCTGTATAAGATCGTAACTCTTTATTTCCCCATTCATTGGCTAGGAGCGTCCACACATCTCTTCTCACATCCACTGGGCATTGCACTGAATCTATCCCTAACAGGCTGATACCTCGTAAAATAAACGGATATACCGTTGTTTGTAATTGCTGGCCTGCCACATTACCGCATGTCGTTACGCACCCGCCATACTTTACCGTTTTTAAAGCTGTTTCTAACATATGTCCACCTACAGTATCGATAACCCCGGCGTATATTCCTTTTAACATTGGTCTTCCTGATTCATCATTCAATTCCGCGCGATGCATCACTTTTTTCGCTCCTAGACGTAGTAGCATCTGTTCCTCTTCCATTTTCCCTGTCGCTCCTACTACGCTAAACCCTAACTTACTTAAAATACTTACAGCTACACTTCCTACACCGCCTGTAGCACCCGTTACTAAAACATCGCCCATACTAGGCGTTACTCCTGCTCTAATAAGCTTATATACTGATAAAGCGGCTGTAAAACCTGCCGTCCCGTACATCATACTTTCCTTTAATGACATTCCCTCTGGTAAAGGTACAATCCAAGATGCCGGCACGCGAATATATTCTCCAAAACCACCAGAAGTATTCATCCCTAAATCATATCCCGTTACAATGACTCGATCTCCTACTTTAATGGTTTCATCTTCACTACTCACAACTTCTCCTGCTGCATCAATTCCTGGCGTATGAGGATATGTTCTCGTAACACCTTTATTACCTGTAGCTGAAAGAGCATCTTTATAATTTAGTGAAGAATAATGAACCTTTATTAATACGTCTCCCTCAGGTAAACTACTTACTTCTCTCTCGACAACGTTTCTTACAAACTGCTTACTTTCTGTTTCGTTCACAACAATTGCTCGGAATGATGTATGATTCATTATGCCCTCTCCTTTATCCGTAAATTTCTTCTTTATTATATAGAAGAAATAATTAAACCTACTCATTTCTTCATGGCTATATTTCAACAAATCTTACTTCTCTATTACTTTCTCACAATACATATTTTCATTTCCACTAAAACAACTTATACTTATTCTACATCTCAAAAATAAAATATAAAAAATCTGACTTTTTATAAATAAATTGAATTTTTACGAAATGTAAATGTTTTGTAATGTTTTTTTTCGTCAAATTTCATTATAATAAGTGGATATGAGTGTCGTATTTCAATCCAAATGAAGGAGTACAGGAAATGGAGCAAAACCCATCTTTGCAAGAAAATACACGCAGTAAACCGAAAAAAAGTAAGAAAAAAACAAAAATTATTATAAGCGTTATTCTATTCTTTTTAATAGTAGGTGGCGGTTATACTTGGTTTTTAGTAAATAAAGCATCTTCTGCTGTTCGAAATGCCGCACACGATTTAGCACGCGGTGATAAATCTGATTTACGTGATAAAGTTGTAAAACCTATTACAAACAATGTCTCTGTCTTAGTAATGGGTGTCGATGAAAGCGATGTCCGTGGGAAAGAATATGGTGATGCTATAAGAACGGACGCACTATTACTTGCAACGTTTAATAAAGATAGCAAAACTGTAAAACTATTAAGTATTCCACGAGATACATATACGTATATTCCAGTGGAAAAGAAAAAAGATAAAATTACACACGCTCATGCATACGGTTCTACTAAAAATGGAAAAGATGGTGGACCACAAGCAAGTATTGATGCAGTTGAAAAATTACTAAATGTTCCTGTTGATTACTTTGTAAAGTTTAACTTTAAATCATTTATGAAAATTGTCGACGATTTAGGCGGCATTGAAGTTGATGTACCCGTTGAATTTACGGAACAAGATAGTAATGATAATGCTGATGCAATTCACCTGAAGAAAGGTGTTCAAAAGCTAAATAGTGAAGAAGCTCTTGCTCTTGCTAGAACACGCCACATCGATAGTGATGCAATGCGTGGGCAACGTCAACAGCTCGTTATTGAAGCAATTTTAAAGAAACTAACAAGCGTTGGATCTGTAACAAAAGTTGGTAACATCATTGATGATATTAACGGACAATTCGTTACAAACTTAACATTCGATGATATGCTTTCATTCTATAAGTACGGATCGGATTCAGAAATTGAAAAATTACAAATTCAAGGTGAAGACTGCTACATGGCAAAAGGTGATGATACTTGTAGCAAATCTGCTGGTGGCGGCCGAACGTATTACTACAATCCAGATAAAAAAGAATTAGCAAAAGTTACAAACGATCTTCGTACGCACCTTGGATTACCTGCATATACAAAAACAGACTCTGATTCGAAAAAAACAAGTACAGAGAAAACAAAAGAATCTAAGTCTGAAAATTCAAGTGAACGCGAATCAAGTAACAATGAAGTGAAAAATAAAAATAGCAATGAAGATACAGAAACATCGTCTAACGACAATGAATAATAAAGAAGCAGTTCTCTATGGAGGTAGAGTACTGCTTCTTTTTATTCCGTCACAATCAAAAATCAGAACTTTCTAACTATCTTTTTTAATATTTTTAAATTATAATAAATAGTAGCAATCTATTCCAATTATCAGGGGGCTCATACATATGAAAGCTGCAGTAAAACATAACATCTCAGATTTTAAAGACTACTTAAAGTCAAACGATATATACATGGAAGAAAATATAGATGAAAATGATGGTTCTGTTCATTTTTCAGTAGGGTTAGAGACAGAAGCTGGCGCAAAAATTCAACTTATCGCTGCTTTCCAAAACGAACATCCTACTGTAGATATATACTGCTTCAATGTTGCTCACGTACCTGATGCAACAGCAACAAATGATATTTTGCACGTTATTAATGAATTAAACACATCTTATCGCTTTGCAAAATTCACATTAAACAAGCAAAATGCAATTGACATTTCAACATCTCTTGCATTCTCAGAACCAAACTTTAATCCAGCACTTGTCTTTGAACATACGAGAATGCTATATAAATTAGCAAATGACGAATATAAAAACTTAATGAAAGTGATTTGGGCGTAAATAAAAGGATGGGCTGCAAGCAGCGCCATCCTTTTATTTCGATATCATATCAACCCACATCTTAATAGCAGTTCCTACAATCAAAATCGATAACATATATTGCAGTGCTTTTTGATTGATCCTCTTCCCAACTCGCGCTCCAAGCGGCGCAGCAAAGATACTTGCAATCGCAACAATAAGGGCTGGAACTACAACTACTTGCCCAGTTATCACTTTTCCAGTCGTAATTCCTACTGAAGAAATAAACGTAATAGCAATAGAGGTTGCTATCGTTGTACGTATCGGCAATTTTAAAATAACTAGCATAATCGGAACTAAAAGGAACGAACCTCCAGCACCTATAATGCCTGATGCGCCTCCTACAATAAATGCTAACAAACTTGCTAACCATTTATTATATTTTACTTCATCACCATTATTTCGTTTCGGTACGAACATCATAATAGCAGCCATTGTGGCTAACGCTGCATAAACAACATTGACCGTATGTTCCTTTAATACGTTAGCACCAAAACTGCCTATGAAACTTCCTATTAATATACTAGCTCCCATATACATAACTAACTTTTTATCCATATCATTACTTTTCCGATAGGCCCATGCCCCTGCAAAAGTTGCAAAGAATACTTGCACCGCTGTAATACCACTTACTTCATGTGCAGTATAGCCAGTAAATCCTAGCAATACCGGAATGTATAAGATCATCGGATAATTAATAATCGCACCGCCAATTCCAACCATTCCTGATATAAACGATCCTATAAACCCAATTATAAAGAGTAATACGACTAAACTCACCTTATATCCCCCGCCTTCTAAAAAGAAGGTGATTTAAATGAATAAGTTCACATTTCCATCCGAAGCATCTGCTAAATAAGCTCCTACTCCTGCAAACTCTACCCCTTCCATAATCTCTTCCTCTTTTAACCCTAATAAATCTACTGTCATTTGACAAGCTACAAGTTTAATCCCTTGTTCTTTCGCCAAATCTATTAAATCTGGTAAAGGCATCGCATTATGTTTTTTCATAATACCTTTCATCATCTTTGGCCCCATACCGGCAAAATTCATTTTCGATAATCCCATTTTGTCAGCACCACGCGGCATCATCTTTCCAAATACTTTTTCGATGAAAGTTTTCTTTACCTTCACATGCTCATCTTTCCTTAAAGCATTTAATCCCCAAAAAGTATGAAATATAGTTACCTCTTGATCATACGCCGCTGCACCATTTGCAATAATATAAGCAGCCATCGCTTTATCGTAATCTCCGCTAAATAAAACGATTGTTGTTTTCTTCTGTTGTTCCATGTTGTTTTCCCTCCAATTACCTATAGGGGTATTTTTATTGTTATAAAAAATCGTTTCACCCTATTCTACTTTCCCTTCCCACGCTAACATACCACCTACCATATTGATTGCTTGAAAACCGTAGCTCTCTAAAAATTGAACTGCTCGTGCACTTCTTCCGCCAGAACGACAAACGATGATATACTCTTTCTTTTTATCCAACTCATGCATACGAAACTCCAATAGTCCTAGTGGAATATTACACGCTTCTGGAATTTTCCCTTCAGCTACTTCTTCTACTTCACGTACGTCCACGATATTTACTTCTTCTTTACGTAACAATTTTTCTTCCACTTCTTTTACTGTCATTTCTTTCACTTTACATTTCCTCCTCACAAACCATTCATCCCGCCTGAAACATTGATAACGTGCTGAAACCCTAATTTCTTTAATACTTTTGCTGCTTGCTTACTTCTCATCCCGCTCTGACAAATAACGATTACTTCCTTATTTTTATCTAACTGACTTGCTCTACTAGCTAACTCATTTAAAGGGATATTTTGAAATCCTTTCATATGATTTCCTCTATATTCACTTACTGTACGAACATCGATAAGTTGTTTCCCCTTTTTTCCCGCTATATTCTTTAATTGTTTTCCACTTATATTTTGAACACCTTTAACTGGTAAAAAACGTGAAATAACAAATGCTACAGCAAATACAATGAAAAGCGTACTTAGTATTGTATTCATATAACCAACCTCTCTATATTTATAAAACTACTACGCCTTCTTAATCCAAAACTTCAGCACATCATCTTCTTCTACATGCTTTACAATGTCATGACCACTTTTATTTGCCCATGCTGGAATATCCTTAATAGACCCTTTATCCGTTACATGTACTTCTAACACTTCTCCCGTTTGTAAAGTATCCATCGCTTTCTTCGTTCTTACAATCGGCATTGGACATGCTAAACCTGTTGCATCTAATACTTGTTTTACATTCATCATCTATTCCTCCATTTTTTATTTATTTCATTATTCGTGCACTGCACAACGATTTGGACCAATCTCCATTTCACGCTCTTTATCCACACTTGGGTGAATTTTACCCATATTGGTTTGACGGATTTCTTCATATGCATTTGGCTGAGGTGGTAAGTTTTCTGTTACAGTTTTACGGAACTCTACCTCATCCTCAATATTTAACCCTGCATTATTCGCAAACAAATCTTTTAATTTTGCGCTAACAATACCACTTTCGGTCATTTCACTTACTTTTGAATAATGAGCTGGTAACACAACTAAATTTTGAGATAGCTCTTTATATCGGCTATATAAAGTATTACGTAAATCACTTACCCAATCTTCAGCCTTCCCAGCAAGATCTGGACGCCCGATTGAATCCACAAATAAAATATCGCCTGATAATAAATAGGAATCATCTACAATAAATGATGTACTTCCAATCGTATGCCCCGGTGAGTATAATGCGTCAATTCTAATTTTAGTACCCCCCACCGTAATAACAGTTCCTTCAACAAGCGGTTCGTATGAGAAAACAACTTCCTCCGCATCTTTTGGCGGTAACCAATACGTACCACCGACTTTTTCCGCTAGCTTACGTCCTCCAGAAATATGGTCTGCATGTAAATGCGTATCCATTACATTCGTAATCGTAACACCATGCTCTTTCGCAAATTCTTCATACGCTTCAACTGTTCTTACTGCATCAATAACTGCTGCTTCACCGTTTGAAACGACCATATAAGATAAACAACCTTTTCCAAGGCGGTTAAACTGATACATACTTCCGCCATTTTTTAAATCTCCAACTTTTATAGGCTTTACATATTCACTCCAAGCCTTCATACCACTAGCTAAATAATAAATATTTTCTAACCCAGCCTCTGTTAACTGCTCTGCCACAAATATAGAAGACCCTTCTTTTGCACATACTACTAAAACATCTTTATCTTTAGGCAATTCACTTGCAATATGATCTACACCCTCTAATAAATCAAAGTACGGCACATTCATTGAAGTAACTTCTTTTCCTTCAATTTTCCAATCTTCATAATCCGCCTCATTACGAACATCTAAAATAAACAACTCTCCGAATAAAACTTTCTCTGCAACATCTTTCGCTTGTAACGGTTTAACATTCATCCAATTACCCCCATAGGTATATTTTTATTTAAAAAATTTTAATTCTTTATATTCCCTTGCCACTCTAACATGCCTGGAATGACATTCTTCACATTTACATAACCTTTCTCTTTCAACATGTGGCAAGCTACATCACTACGGTTACCAGTTCGGCAAACAACATAAATTTGCTTCGTCTGATCTAAAGCTGCACTGTCTAACTCTCCTAACGGCACGGAAACAGCCGATGGTATATGACCAAAAGCGAATTCCGCTGCTTCTCGAACATCTAATACAATACACTCTTCATCACTTAATAATATCTCTTCCAACTCCGTATTCGTAATTGTAAGAGGATACTTCGCTACTTCATTCAATTCATGTTCATGTGCTTTTCTAACGTAATGCCTCAAAACATCGCCCTCTTGTTTCGTCCCGATATATTGATGCCCTACTTTATTCGCCCAGCTTTGTATGTCTACTGTAGACCCTTTATCTGTTGCCTCAATCTCAATCACTTGTCCTGACGTCAATCCTTCCATCGCCTTCTTTGTTTTCACAATCGGCATCGGACAAGCCAAACCTTTACAATCTAAACTCATATCCACTTTTATACTCATAGTCGATTCCTCCACAATTTATATACATATACCTGTAGGGGTATATTAAAATGTTTTTGAAAATCTGTCAACTCTTACGTTTGACAGATTATCGGCTTTTTACAAGTAATTGAACAGCTTCTTTAATTAACTCTTCATTTGAACCATTACCTTTTTCAAACTGCTCACGTAAACATTGCTCTAAATTTGTTCCAACAACAAGTCCAATTGTACGATCAAGTGCAGAACGAGATGCCGTTAACTGTGTAATAACCTCTCGGCAATCTTTTCCTTCTTCCATCATACGAAGCACACCACGAACTTGGCCTTCAATACGTTTTAATCTATTTTTCATATCTTGATTGTATTCCACTATAGACCACCTCCGTAATTATAACTATATTATACATTACTTTGTAACTTTGTATAATATCATATACCCTTAAGGGTATATTGTAAAGCGTTTTATTTTTTGAAACCTTCTAAGGTATAGTAAAAATGCAAAAGCTACTGATTGTATTAGCTTTTGCATTTCTCAACTACACTGCATTATTATCTTACTTCTTATAAACTCTTGTTAAAACTATAATCCATTTCTCCACCTAACGCTGCCGCTGTATCGCCCGTTTTTCTAAAATCATGTGTATATATTTCTTCAAATGTACCGAAATCTACTTGCTTATAAAATTCAAAACAAGGGAATCCATCATGCTCTCCTTGAACATCGATAGTACCATCCTTTTTCACACAGACATGTAATACATAATCTACAGGAGGTGCATATACATTTAATGGATTACTTGCACTCGCACTTATTTTAAATTGTACACCACCGGAATTCCATACGATATCAGTACACACAATATTTTCCGTACTCGCTTTTCCAGTTCTTTTATTCACCGAACCATCTGGATTCGTAATCTTCTCTGTCGTAATACCCGTATTCGCATATGAAAACACTTCTTCTTTATAAAAATCCACTACTACCTCTTGCTCCACTCTAGAGCGCATCGTATTTACCGCATGTGGTGTAAATTCACGTGAATCACCTTCAAATTGGATTACTTGTCCTGTTTCCATATCCTTCTTAGCTTCAGTCCAAGACATTGGAATAAATACACTGGCTCTAATTTTTACGATATTAGTCATAAAAAACACCTCTATAATTCTAATTTTATATACTGCATTATTTAATAAAAAATCCACCATTTCAGCTACATAATTAAAGCCTTTCTCTTTTATGTTGGCTACTTCCTTCATAAAAATGGTGCTATATTTTCGTTTTAAAGTTATATTCCATTTCTCCAGCTAGTGCTGCTGGAGTATCATTTGTTTCTCTGAAATCATGTGTATATATTGATTCAAACGAACCAAAATCTACTTGTTTATAAAATTCATAGCAAGGGAAACCATCATGTACACCTTCAACATGCAAAGTACCACTTTTATTAACTCGTATAGCCAACAAATAATCAGCTGCGGGTGCCGCCGCATTTAACGGATTACTTGCACTTGCTCTCATTTCAAATGAAACTTCATCTTCACTCCATACAATATTAGTACATGCGATGTTTTCTGTACTTGTTTCTCCCTTTTGATACTCAATTGAGCCATCTGGATTTGTAATTTTTACAGTAACGATGCAAGCATCTGCATATGTGAAAATTTCTCTTTTATAAAAATCAACAATCACTTCTTGTTCCAATCTTGAACGCTTTGTATTTACAGCGTACGGTGTAAATTCACGTGCATCTCCAGCGTATTCAAACACTCTTCCTGTTGCAGCATCCTTAATAGGCTTCAGCAATGCATACGGTGCAAATACACTCCCTCTAATTTTTACGATATTAACCATGTGAAACCTCCATTGATTCTATATTATATAAATCATTATTTGTTCTACAACATAATATAGTCAATTTGATTGACTATATTATGCATAGTACAATAAGTATCATATATAGTCAACTTAATTGACTACAAATACGGAGGTTATATACATGGATCAAACATTTAACGAGTTAGATCTTACATCGCTTTTATCATTATCATTTAGCACATTAATTACTGAACTACATGACAAATTAAATGAATTGGGATTTGAAGATATTAGGCCAGCACATGGTTTTATGTTCAAACGCATTCTACCTAATGGAGCAACGGGTATAGAACTAGCTGAATATTTAGGGGTTTCAAAACAAGCTGTAAGTAAAATGGTGGATTCTCTTGAGAAGAGTGGCTACGTTACACGCAAAACACATCCTACTGATAAAAGAGGGAAAATCATTGTTTTAACCGAACGTGGTTTGTCAGTATTGAAAGCAAAAGAAAAAATAGTAGCTGAAATAGAGCAACAATGGATTGAAAACATAGGTGCTGAACGAATGCAAATGCTCAAAGAAGATTTAACAACATTCGTTACGAAAGAAAATACAGGAAAATTATCATCAAATATACGACCTGTCTGGTAAACAAAAACTCCATATAAAAACGAATCCATTTTGATTATTCTTTTTCAAAATGGATTCGTTTTCTACAATAATATATTTATTACTCTCGTTTCATCTCTATCATTAACCCTAACTATTTGCGTCTCACTATTTGGTAAAAATACGATATAATTTCCCTTCCTCACATTCTTCCAAATAACTTTCCCTTCTTCATCCGTTTTCCCTATTGAAATCCCAATTTCTTTACTCGGCTCAGGTGATTCATCTTTCATAAGTATAATTTCAAAATCTTTTATTGGCTGTTTTTCTTTATTTTTCACGTGAAAAGTTACAGAATTAACAATCTTACTAAACTTCTTTTCATTATTTGCTATAGAACTAGACATTATGATAATGACCAATATACAACATAAAATCCATATAAACTTATTATATTTATTCAGACCATTTTTTAAGATTATTAAAAACATCATCTGTCACCCGGTTTCCAGAATTCCAAGAATTCCTTCCTACTGTATGGGTAGCTATTATTGTTACACCCGTACGAGAATAGTCATGATATACAGGTGCTCCACTTTGACATCCATAAGTGTCCATCTTATATGTTAAAATTCTAGGACTAGTGCCTTCAATTGGTCCATAATCTGTCCACATAGTATATTTTTCATTTCCTACTTTATCACACGGATACCCTGGAACTACTGCAAGTAACCCCTTTGGAGACTCTACATTAGTAGTTCTATATCCTAACCAACCTGTATAATCTCCAGGAGATCCATTTAATTTAATGGCTCCATAATCAAATTCCGAATCTCCATCATCAGTCCATCCACTTACTGAATAAAGCTTTGTCCAACTATAAGGCAAATACGGTGCTTGGTTTCCATTTCTACCAGGAGTCACAATAACATTTTTTGCCCATCCACCAAGCTTTTTATTGTAAACACAGTGCCCAGCTGTAAATACTGTATCTTTACTAATTAGCGCTCCTGTACACCCATAAACCTCTTGTCCATTAAATTGAATTACTAAGTGTACTATAGCCCTATAAGGATACAAAGTTGTATCAGTAACTCTAATTCGATCATCTCTTCCTATTATAGAATGTGTAAGGATATTAGATGAATAATTAAAATTACTGTCTCTTAATAAGTATCCCCAATCTTCCCCACCATGTTTACGCCCTTCAAATGAAGGTGAAACAAGATCTTCTCCCCTTCGATCATTACTATACAAAGATTGTTCTTGAAAAAGTACACGTTCTCCCTCATTGGAAACTGATGTCCACGGTACATCTTCTGCATACACCTTTTGATTCACTAAAAATACTGTACAAAAAAAGATAAAAAGAACACCAAAACTATAAAGAGCCAACCTACATCTTATAGAAATAAAGCTATCCAACATAACTTACCTCCTATACAAATGATAGCGAACAATTGAAGATCCCTTTATAAATTCTAGTTTTTCTTTTTTTAGAAGTCAATGTAATTAATAATGATAATCATTATTAATTACATTGACTTAACAAAATCACACAATTAGTCATATTCTTTACTCTGCGTTCAAAAATCTGTCTCATTAAAGGTTTACTTTATTACATAAACCCGTAACCTTCTTCACAATCAGCTCCGCAGTATTTTCCTCCAGTGGCATCAATAAATTCGTAACCGGTCCATACACTACAGGGCTTAATTCCACTTCATATCCACCATATGCGAATTCTTCTTTCGTTGGTAAGTAACCAATATATCCGTTCGTATATCCACCAAAGAAAGCTAGTTCATTTTGAAGACTCTCTTTCATTTCTAACGCAGTCTCTGAAAAAGGTTCCATCGGTATACCAGAGAATATACCATCATTAATTTGAAACAGTTGCACTTCTAAATCAATACGTAACTGCCGAATACCTTGCTTATATTTTTCTAAAACGATAGTAAGCCATTCATCCGTATTCACGCCCCACTGTTTCTCTGCTAATTGAGCCATGCTTCGTATCTCATTTATTCCAGGAATATCTTTCAACTTCATTTGCATCGTACTCGAAACTGTTCTTAAATTTACAATTGGGCTGTATGTAACTGTTGGCAACATCGTTAATACATGTCCACTAAGCGTGTAAGCCATTTGTTTTAACGCTTCCTTTGAACCTCTATACTTCGCATTCACATTACCAGCAGCTCCTTGCACAATCATAACAGGACAGTTTACGATTTTCTCAAGAATCTCTCTCGTCATTCCAGGATAATCTGCTGATAATACATCACTATCACCTTTTAAAACATTCGGATGCGCAATACAAAATACTACAATACCAGATAGCTCCTTCGTTTCAGCATTTCTTATTGCTAACATGCCAATACGTTTATCTACAACACCATCTATATTTGTTCCCATCTTTGCTCTTCCATCAGATGTTCTCTCTCTTCTGTTTACCCCAATATCACCTGTCGTAACACCCCAGCCAACTTCACATAGCTTCAAGTTGTTATTCGCAGTAACCGCACCGTGCACTACATTATTTACTAAAATCGTTTTATACGACTGTACGAGCGGATTATCACCGACCGTCTCTGGACCGGAATGCGTATGAGTATAAACAACCGTTATTCGCTCAAACGGCACATGAAGTTCACTCGCTACTTGCTCACGAATCATATTCGTATCTTCTACTAACATCCCAATATTATCAATACTTATAAACACAGTTTTCATTTCACCTTTTTCAAATACAAAAACCGTCCCATAAATACGTTCTTCAATATTATTTATTCCTGTCTCTCTATGATATCCGACAAAATCAATACCTATAGGCGGCGTAATATCCACCTTGCATACCCCTATTCTGCTCATTTGAATCGCTCCATTTCTCTATGTAACTCCCTTTTGTTTAAGAATAGCATATTTTACCTTTTTCCAAATAAAAAAGAACAGACATAGCATTCTATGTCCGTTCTTTCCGTCACACATACTTCCGATGCACCATCTTCCCATCATAAGAAAACACAACGCCCTTACTCTCCACGATCGACTCCATATGCACCGTTCTTCCCCATAGCTGATGAAGATATGGCAATACCTTTTCTAAGTATTTTAAATCGAGCTCAATTCCTTCGTAACTATGTTTAATGTACAATTCTCCGTTCTTTAAGTAGTCCCCGTCTTCTACTACCAAGTACGGGAAGCCACCATTTGTCCGCATATTTACGAGTTGATCACGCACATGTTCCCACTCTTTATCTATTACTTTATATTCTTTTCCTTGACGCTGGAATAAGTACATATCTTCTCTCATTACGAGATCTTTATTTAAGTAGTTTCTTAAAAACGATACGTCCCATTCGATTTCGCGTACTTCAAAGATTTTGTCACGACCAGATCCTGGTTTGACACCTCGTCGCTTCATTTCTTCTGTCGGGTTGTTGTAGCGCTCCTCAATATCTTCAAACATTTTAATACCGAGGTAGTATGGATTAATGCTTGTTTTGGATGGCTGAACGACGCCCGCATTTAATTTCGCAAATTCAATTGCTTCATCCGATGTTAAGTCCATTTCGCGAAGTATGCGTTGATGCCAGTATGATGCCCAGCCTTCGTTCATGATCTTCGTTTCAAGCTGTGGCCAGAAATATAACATTTCTTCACGCATCATCGTTAATATATCTCGCTGCCAATCTTCTAGCTCACGGCTATATTCTTCAATAAAGAGGAGTAAGTCTTTCTCCGGTTGTGGTGGGATTTTCTTCTTTTTACGCACATTGGAGCGTTCCCTCTTTTTATTTCGATTATCTAAATTCCATAAGTCATCGTATTGCGATACCTTTTTCTTTTCTACTTCTTCCTCTTCTAAATCATCAATACTCCATGCAAGTTTTGGACGCATGAGCGACGGATCAATATGCTCTTGAATGGCAAGTACGGCATCTAAAAATGTTTCTACCTCTTCTTTTCCGTACTTATGCTCATACGCTTTCACCCGTTCAGCTGTCGCTGACATACTTTCTACCATATCTCGCTTCGTATTTGAAAAACGAATATTATTTTTAAAGAAATCACAGTGCGCTAACACGTGCGCTACGATTAATTTATTTTGAATTAACGAGTTCGTATCTAATAAAAAGGCATAACATGGATCAGAGTTAATAACGAGTTCGTATATTTTACTAAGACCTAAATCGTATTGTAATTTCATTCTGAAAAACTGTTTCCCAAAACTCCAATGTGAAAACCGCGTCGGCATCCCATATGCACCAAATGTATAAATAATTTCCGCTGGACATATTTCATAACGCATCGGATAAAAATCAAGCCCAAATCCAGTCGCAATTTCCGTAATTTCCGCAATCGCATATTGCAGTGCTTTATCGTCACTTGCTCTCATTATTTTCCCTCCTTACACTTTCCCTTAAGAAAGTGTATGATTGAGAACAAGCTTTCATGAGGATTGATTGCATAATAAAAAGACACCCCCGTAAAAACGAGAATGTCTCATCTATTAACCTTCAATAATCTCCATCTTCTCTGTAATCGGTGTACGAGCTTTTCCTTCTGGTGCTTTATCGAAATAGCCAAGGTGAAGAATTCCAACGATGCGTTGACCTCTTGTTAAACCAAGTCCTTCTATAAATAATGGATTGTAGTTTAATCCGCCTGATTTCCAAACACAACCTAATCCACGTTCCCAAGCAAGAAGTTGGAAGTTTTGCATAAATGCGCATGTTGCAGCGTAATCTTCGTCGCGTTGAATCTGACGAGGATCTTCATTTATATACACAACGATTTGTGCAGGTGTGCTTAAGAAACGATCTGATAAAATTTTACCGCGTTTCGCTCTTTCTTCTTCTGTGAAAGAGTTTAATACTGCGTCCACTAATTTCTGACGACCTTCTCCAATGTATAATTTACAATTCCATGGTTCACGATGTTTATGATTCGGTGCCCACGTTGCGTCGTTTAATAGTTCAATTAACAACTCTTTGTCTACTGCTTTATCTGTAAATGTACGAACAGAACGTCTTTCTTTAATCACATTTGCGATGGAAGTATATGTAGTCATATTTTTCTCTCCCTTATTTTTATCTATATGTATACGTTTATTATTGATATTGATTTTCAATTTCGATTATACCTTAGTTTTTTACTATTAATCAATGTTTTATGTTGGAAAACTCCCAAAAACTTCATTTCATACTGTGAATAAAAAAACTTGATTTGTTCACAAGTATTTCACATTTTATGGAAATGATATGTGTACAGTTTTCCACATCATCTATCTAGGAGGAGTTTATATGTACAAAAAAATCGCAGTAAGTATGACTATGGCAGCATTATTATTCGGTACAACCGTCTTCCCAACTTTCGCTGCTACGCCAAAAGAAGTAACATTGCATCATCATAAACCAATTTCAGAAGAAGAAATGCAATCGCTCGAAAAACTCGGCTATAACAAACATGAAATTTGGAGAGCTGCCCACATTGCAAGAATGAGTAAAAAAGAAATTAAGGACGTTTTAGCTTACTATAAGCAAAATAAATCTTGGGAGAAAACAGCTGAGCATTTCGGGGTAGATCCAAGTAAGTTGAAAAAGCATCATATGAATAAAGAAACGAAAAAGGCGCTACTGCAAGAATTAGCAAATATGCAAAAATCTACACCAGACGGGCTAAAACAAAAAATGAAAGAATATAATATCGGATTACGTCAGCTCACGGTATTAACAATCATCTCTCAAAAAAGTAATACTCCCCTTGATGATGTGCTAAAAATGAAAAAAGACGGAATGGATATGAAACAAATTGCCGAAAAATTAAACGTAAAAAAAGAAGATATACGAGCAGAAATGATTAAATTAGTAAAGTCTATTAAGGAAAAGAAAACAAATTAATACGCCAAAAAGGAAGAGTTTTTCAATACTCTTCCTTTTCTTTATGAACTTTCAATTTTCAAGTATAAATTCCCGTCTTTCCCAAAAACTAACACAAGGAAATGATATATGTTAGGGGTGAGAAAATGTTCGGTTTATTATCTAAGAAATCAAAAAAGACTAATACAAAAACAATTTGTTCTATTCCAGAATTTATACAAACCATGAAAGAATCTAGCGATTTTGTCTCTTATAACGTACTTGAAGATGAAACATTATGCTTGTTTTATTATAAATCTGTCGTGGAAGCACTTATTATTAAACAATTTATTTTAACTCCTATAAAAAAGAAAGCAGAACACATTCAAAATATCTCTGATTTATATAATATTGTCTCTATTGAAGACATCATTACCTCTCCTTCTATTGATGATATTCGCGAAAAATTATTAGGTGGATATATATTAATACGTTTAAAAAACAATTCGAATCCCGATCAATATGCTTTAATTCGTGCAGAGAGTACTGTTCTAGGAAAACGGTTATATAACGATACAGAAAATGAATATAGTGTAATCGGTCCTAAAGTTGGTTTCGTTGAGAATATTGATACAAATATACATTTATTACGCCGAAATATCGTAACAGAGCAACTCATTTTCAAAGAAATTATCGTTGGATCTATGTCAAAAACGAAGGTAGCAGTTGCTTATATTGAAGGAGTTACAAATGAACAATTTATCAACATCGCAATACAAAGACTAGAAAATATTGATTTTGATGTCCCATTTGATGCGACTATGATTGAACAATTTATTAGTGATAATAGCAATTCACCTTTTCCTGTTCTACTACCTACAGAACGATTAGATCGAGCTATATTTGCATTAATTAGCGGGGAAGTTTTAATTTTAACAGATGGCTCCCCCTATGCTTTATCCGGACCGACAACATTACTAGATTTTTTCATTTCACCAGAAGACTATTATTTACCGTGGATGATTGGATCGTTCTTTCGTGTTATTCGTTTTTTCGGAGCTATATTTTCTCTTTTTTCCTCCGCTATTTATACAGCGGCTTTAACTTATCATTATCAAATGATTCCTGCCGACTTATTAGGCCCTATTATTTTTTCGAGAGCGAACGTACCTTTCCCGCCTATTCTAGAAGCACTCTTCTTAGAAATTACAATCGAATTGCTTCGTGAAGCGGGAGCACGTTTACCGACAAAAGTTGGGCAAACGATTGGAATTGTTGGTGGAATTGTAATTGGTCAAGCATCCGTTGAGGCAGCTTTAACGAGTACGATTTTATTAATTGCAGTTGCTTTATCTGCCCTTGCATCTTTCACAACACCGACTGTAAAGATGTCTTCTACGATCCGTTTGTTACGCTTTCCGCTTATTCTTTTAGCCGGCGCATTCGGAGGATTAGGGCTTATTGTTGGATTTGTATTTATTTTAGCTCATTTAATTAAATTAAAATCACTTGGATCACCTTATTTATTACCTTTATATCCATTTCGTGGTTTAGGTACAGCAGAAGGTTTTCTTAGATTACCATTTAGTCAAACGGCACAAAGACCTTCTTTTCTTAGGCCAAAATCTAAATGGCGCTATAATCCAAGCAAAGCGAAGCAAAAACGTGATGGTGATGGTGAATGAAAAAACTCTTATTGCACCTTATCATGATCTTCTTTTTTCTACAAACTGGCTGTACACAAACGTATATAGTGGATACGCAGCGTATTATTCATGTCGCTGGATTTGACATCACAAAAAACAAAAGATTCCAAGGAACTATCTTATTTCCAGAGTATACACATGGTGTGAAGTCTAAACCAGAAACCCAATCAACATCTGCCCGTTCACTTGAAACTATTGCTTCACGATTAAATGCGAAATCTCCTCACAATGTTGTTGTAGGTCAAATGCGTGTCGTCCTATTCGGAAAAACTCTAGGAGAACGAGGAATGGGAGAAATTATTACTAACTTACAACGTGATCCAAATATCGGGCGTGATGTACAACTAGCAATTGTAGATGGATCAGCTGAAGAGCTTTTAAATCGTGGAAAACAAAATGGTTCATTATCCATTGTTGATTTACTTGAGCAAAATATACGAAATGAGAACATTCCACAAACCTCATTGAACGTTTTTTTATATAATTACTATTCTTCTGTATGTGATGCCTATGTCCCATATATTAAAACGGACGCTAATCATTCCGTCGTTGTCAAAGGACTTGCTTTCTTAAAAGACGATAAAGTGGTCATGTATACAGATAAAAGACATTCTGTTTTAACAAAATTACTTATTAATCCTACGAAAAATGGACGTTACGAAGCAGCGATAAAAAAGAATAAACATAAAGGTATGGTTGTCATACAAGATTTAGCTGGGAAAAGTAAATATGATATAGATCAAACTGGTGACATACCAAAAGTAAAAATCAATTTAAAATTAGATGGATTAATTAAAAACTCTCCTACTTGGATTGATTTAAGAAAAAAAAGAAATATCAATTATATAAAAAAACAAATTGAGCGAAATGTTGAAAAAGACTGTGAAGGGTTAATAAAACAATTTCAAGAAAAGGAAATTGATCCTTTAGGAATACGTGATGAAATTAGAAGTCATACGAGAAAATGGAATATAAAACAAATTCGAAATATGTATCAAAATATAGACATTGATGTAAATTTAGATATTAACATTGTTCAATCTGGAATCGGGGAATAGTGAGGTGAAATAAGCAATGCATACAATGAATAAAACAAAGACTGTCTCTCCATATTTTGCATTTATTTTGTTGCATTCTCTTCAAATCGGAATAGGAATTCTAGGATATCAACGTGTAATTTTAAAAAATGCTGGCTATGATGCCTGGATTTCTCTTATTATTGCGGGAATTGCAACTCATATTGTGCTGTTTTGTATGTTAAAAATGTTAGAAAAAGATGGAGATTTAATTAGCATTCATACAACAACTTTCGGGAAATGGATTGGCTCTATATTTTCTGTCATTTTCACTCTTTATTGCTTATTATTCTGCCTTACTGTTCTTCGTACATATATGGAAGTCATACAAGTTTGGATTTTTCCTACCATTAAATTATGGAAACTTACCCTTATGTTTTTATTAGTGACTTACTACATTATAAAAGGTGGATTTCGTTCTGTGACTGGAATATGCTTTTGGGGAGTCATTCTTCCTATTTTCGTTGTATTCTTTTTAATCTATCCAATGAAATACGCTCATTTCCGTAATATTTTACCTATTTTTACACATTCACCTACTGACATGCTTATATCTGCAAAACAATCTGCATTAGAGTTTCTCGGCTTTGAAACAATTCTTATCTTCTATCCATTTATTGAAAAAGGAAAATCTTTAAAGAGATGGGCCCATGCAGGAATTGCTTTTAGCACTTTAATTTATGTAATTTTAGCCATCGTATCCTTTATGTATTATAGCGAAGGACAATTAAACCGTACTATTTGGCCTACTTTAACAATGTTAAAAATTATTAAGGTCCCTTTTATTCAACGCTTTGAATACATTATTATTTTTATTTGGTTTTTAATTATTTTGCCAAACCTTTGCTTAACTATTTGGTCATCATGCCAAACGATGAAGCGTTCCTTTCATATTTCGTTTACATTTACATTACCGTTCTTTATTTTTATCATATTTTCAATTTCTCTACTTTTCACAAACCGTGAAAGTATAAACACATTAAACACAGTACTATCTCAAGCTGGTTTATATATTGTATACGCTTATATCCCAATTTTATTTCTATTCCATTCGCTAAGATGGCGCTTCAAAAATCAGTCGAAAAAATCTTCAACCGATACACCGTAATCTCTGATACAATTTGATTAATACATTTGTAAAGGGGACAAGCGAATGAAAAAATATGTATTTTCTTTACTTGCAGTACTAAGCTTAATTCTTGCTGGATGCGGAAGTACTGGTACAAATGACCAAAAATCTTCTGAATCAAAAAAAGAGGAACATGACCACGCATCGCACACTCAGCAAGCTGACATTCAAGAGAAAACAAAAGGAATCGACACACTTCCTACATTCCTAGACAAGCTTGATCCACAAATGAAAGACATCTACACTGTCGCTGGACAAAATGCAGAGCTATTAGATTGGATTCCATGTTACTGCGGTTGCGGTGAAAGTGTAGGACATAAAAATAATAAAAATTGTTTTATTCGTGAAATTAAAAAGAATGGTGAAGTTGTTTGGGATTCTCATGCAACGACTTGCGTCAATTGCCTAGAAATCGCAGTTGAATCTGCTTCCATGAAACAAAAAGGAAAAACAACGCTTGAAATTCGTAACTATATCGATAATAAATACAAAGAAGGCTATGGCAAACCAACACCTACGCCAATGCCAAAAGCTTAAAAAACGAGGACACACCTCGTTTTTTTCATTCACTTTTTTTCTTAACAAATTCTTTCAAGTGTATTTCTCCTTACTTATCACACACTATATATAACTCTCGGTAAGGAGGGTACACAGTGCAAACATATAACGATTATGATAAAGCTCTCTATTACACGTATTGCTGTAATTGGGATAAATTACTCGTTCTCATGGTTCAAACGAACGATCAATTATTTTCTAAGCGTATTGAGCATTTTTTACACGCTTATCAATACAGTAAAGAACTGCCAGAAGTTGATAAACAATTGCAGCTTCTATTTCAATATATTGACCACGCATCCCAAAAGTCACATATAGAAGAAGTAGAGCAAATTCAAATGTAAACTATAGCGCTATTCTCTTCTGGAGAATAGCGCTTTTTTAAAATGTTCATATCAATAAAAGTTTCCCCTTATAAAACTTTTATTGATAAACATATTTTTTCTTTCTTTTCTGTACCACTTCATACTATAATTTAGTATGTAACTATTATAAGAGAGGTATAAAATATGGGACGAGAAAAAAAGCAAGAATATGCTTTATTTACCGCGTGGGGAGCTTCTTTTATTGCTACACTAGGGAGTCTATACTTTTCCGAAATCATGAAATTTGAGCCTTGTGTCCTTTGTTGGTATCAACGTATTTTTATGTATCCATTCGTTTTATGGCTCGGTATCGCTGTAGTAAAAAAAGACTATCGCATCGCAAATTATTCTTTACCAATCGCAAGTATCGGTGCTTGTATTTCTTTATATCACTATGCAATTCAAAAGATCGCAGCATTTTCAGCTGCCGGGGCAGCTTGCGGCCGTGTACCATGTACGGGAGAATACATAAACTGGTTCGGCTTTGTGACAATCCCGTTTTTAGCACTTATCGGCTTTATTACAATCGCTGTTTGTAGCTTTATTGTCATTAAAAACAAATAAGGAGATGAAAGAATGAAAAAAATACTTATATTTGGCGGTATTATTATCGTTTTATTTGCGGCAATGTTTGCTGTAGCACAAATGGAAAAGAAAAACGCATCGACAAATGAAAAAGATTACTACTCAAATAAAATTTCTCTTGAGGATCTCAATAAAAATATAGAAGATAAAAAAGAACAAACGATTTATTTTTATCAAACCTCTTGCGTTCATTGTCAAAAGGTCTCTCCTATTGTTGTACCTTTAGCGAAAGATTTAAATGTTGATATGAAAGTAATTGATATTGAAAATTTAAACGAGCCTTGGGATAAATACAATATCCAAGGAACACCGACAATTATTCATTTTAAAGATGGTAAAGAAGTAAGCCGTATTAGCGGAGAACAATCAAAAGAAAAGTTCAAAGAATGGTTTGAACAAACGAAAAAATAACGAGAAAAGGAAACTCCTTCTACACATGAAATGGACGTAAAATTCCAAACTAATGTATAAGGAGGGGGTTTTATGCCAGAAGTAAGATGTTCTGTTTCCAATTGTTCATTTTGGGGACAAGGCAACTTTTGTCAAGCAAGTGCGATTATCGTTCAGCCAGATGCGGATGAAACGGGTCAAACTGAAAATGAATCGTATACAAGTGCAGTTTTAACGAACGAGACGCTAGAAAGTTCTGTAGCAACAAGTGTAGAGACTTGTTGTCATACATTTAAGCCAAAATATTAAACATAAAAAGCATACGATTAATCGTATGCTTTTTTACATCCCCCTCCAAAAATCATGCATAATAAAAAAGTATAAAATAACGAGAACGGCCGTCCCGCATAAGGTAATGCGCCGATATATACTCTTCTCCCCTTCTCTCGCCTTAACAAACGCCCAAATAAATCCGAAGAACAATATTAAATCAACATATGGAACATAAAAAGAAAAAACGAGAAACGCATATAAATACACAATAAATAAACAGGTCGTTACTAAGAAAACTTTAAACGCAAATTCACTTTTCATAATGTAACCGCCCCCTATCTGTACTGTATTATATTCAGCAAAATACAATAGTTGCAGTTAAACTCGAAGTAGAAATAAGCTACCGTCTATCATACGGTAGCCTATTACGGAACATTATATTTCCGTTTATATATATTACTTAAAGCTGAAGAAGGGATTTGCTCATAACGAATTTTTTCTCCTGTTTCATCCACTATATACAAATTGTTTCCTATATAATATATTCCATCTTTTCGTTTTGAGTACACTGCATACCTTTCGTTTGGCAATACCATTTTCACTTTCGTTAGCTGTCCATTCGGTTCTTGCCAATATATATCCACGCGATCTACTAACGTAAGCATACCAATTTGCTCTTCTTCTACTTTACGACCATTCCAGCTCACAACACGATAACCAAGCTTATTCGCTTCATATTCCGGGCTCGTATGAAACCGAGAAATGATTACTTTCGTCTGTAATTGAACTCGGTCATATAACCACTGTATATCCCTGTCATGCATACGAATACAGCCATTTGATTCCCTACTTCCAATTGTCCATTCCCGATTTGTCCCATGAATCGCATATTCATTTTTATCTAGTCCAAGCCATCTCGTACCAAGAGGGTTATTCGGTGCACCACCAGCTATTTTTTTCCGATGGTATTCTTTATTTTTAAATTTAGTTATAATACAAAAATTACCTTCAGGTGTAGGGGTACGATCTCTTCCAGTTGTTACGGGGAATGTTTTTGTATAATTTCCATTTTCAAAAAAAGATAATTGGTTTGTCGTAAGGTTCACTAATATTAGATGATCTGTATTAGCAAAGGCACTAACCGGTAGGATGAAAAATAATAGTATGACAAAACATAATTTTTTCATCTATATCCCTCCCCTAGCGCCACTATAATAAGTGGAATTAACTTTACTTTGCTCTTATAAATGAAAACTATCCATTTACAATAACGCCCCCATTTACGTGTATCATTTGCCCGGTAACATAGGATGAATCATCAGACGCTAAATATACGTATGCTGGTGCTAATTCATATGGTTGGCCAGGTCTTTGCATCGGAACATTGCTTCCAAACTGTGATACTTTTTTCTCATCAAAGCTCGATGGAATAAGTGGTGTCCAAATTGGTCCTGGCGCAACACCATTTACACGAATCCCTTTTTGCACTAATGACTGAGAAAGTGATCTTGTGAAAGCAACAATTGCCCCTTTCGTTGCGGAATAATCAATTAACGTTTCATTTCCTTCGTATGCAACGATAGACGCTGTATTTATAATGACATCTCCTTGCTTTAAATGAGAAAGTGCAGCCTTCGCAACATGAAAATAAGAAAAAATATTAATACGAAAAGTCTTTTCTAGCTGTTCTGCTGTAATATACTCTAATCCTTGCTGCGGATATTGCTGCGCGACATTATTTACTAAAACATGTAAACTTCCTAGCTGCTGAACGGTCTCTTGAACAACATCTTTACAATGCTGTTCATCACTTAAATCACCCGGCAACAATATACACTTTACACCTTCTTTCTCGACATATTGCTTCGTCTCATTAGCATCTTCTTCCTCATCTAAATAAGCAATCGCAATATTTGCTCCCTCTTTCGCAAAAGCGATAGAAACAGCTCGTCCAATTCCACTATCTCCCCCTGTAATTAATACATTCTTTCCTTTTAACTTTTCGCTACCTTTATAATTTGGATCTTCAAACTGTGGTAGAGGATTCATTAATGATTCAATACCAGGTTGTTTATTTTGATGTTGCGCTGGCATTGTTATAAAGTTTTTTTGCTGTGGCATAGCTTCTTTCAACTCCTTTTCCTTATAATGTGCATAATAAAAACTGAAATTCACACATCAAGTTACGATTAATATTCGAATTTAAGACACAAAATATGAATTGTTGTAAACTTTTTATGCAAAACTATTGCAAAATAGATAAAAAACGAATATTATATATAACTGTTGTGAAAATTATTCGTAAACAGAAAGGATGTTTATATGTTTAACCTTTCAAAACATAAAACTTCTATTAAAACTGAAATTATGGCAGGTATTATTACCTTCTTAACAATGGCATATATCATTGTCGTAAACCCAGTTATCCTTGGGGATGCAGGTGTTCCATTTGAACAAGCATTTACAGCAACAATTATCGCTGCTGTTGTCGGAACATTATTTATGGCGATCTTTACAAACTTACCAATCGCAATTGCACCAGGTATGGGATTAAATGCTTACTTCTCTTACTCTGTTGTAAAAGCTCATGAAGGCATGACTTTCGCAATTGCATTCTCTGCTGTATTCGTAGCAGGTATGATTTTAATTTTGTTATCATTCACATCTTTCCGTACAAAATTAATGGAAGCAATTCCTGAAAACTTAAAACATGCAATTACTGCTGGTATCGGCCTTTTCATCGCCTTTATCGGTTTACGTTTAACAGGTATCGTTACAAAAAATGAAGCAAATTTAGTTGGACTGGGTGATCTTCACTCTGCTCCAGTACTACTCGCATTAGCTGGACTTGGAATTACAATTGTCCTTATGTCTTTAAATGTAAATGGCGCACTATTTATCGGTATGCTATTAACTGGTATTATCGCTTTCTTCACGGGACAATTATCATTCTCAAACGGTGTTACATCAATGCCTGGCTTACCAGAAGGCATTATCGTTTCAAATCCAATTACTGCTGTATCTGATGTAATTAACTACGGATTATACGGCGTTGTATTCTCATTCTTCCTTGTTACATTATTCGATACAACAGGTACATTACTTGGCGTTGCTCAACAAGGTGGATTTATGAAAGATGGAAAGCTTCCAAAAGCTGGACGAGCTCTTCTATCTGACTCATTCTCAGCAACAATCGGTTCTATGTTCGGAACAACACCATCAACAGCTTACATTGAATCATCTGCTGGTGTTGCAGCTGGTGGTCGTACTGGTTTAACAACTGTTACAGTAGCTGTTTTATTCGCACTAGCAGCATTCTTCGGACCATTAGTAAGTGCCGTTTCTGGTGTATCAGCTATTACTGCACCATCATTAATTATCGTTGGTAGTCTTATGATGGGTTCAGTTCGCCACATCGATTGGGACGCATTTGATGAAGCATTCCCAGCATTCTTAGTAATCTTAAGCATGCCACTTACATCAAGTATCGCAACAGGTATCGCACTTGGATTTATTTCATACCCACTTATGAAAGTGGCAAAAGGTAAGTTCCGTGCTGTTCACCCGCTTGTGTATGTATTTGGAATCTTGTTCGCTTATCAATTAATTTTCTTACCACATTAAAAAAGTAGAGCATCGAAATCCGATGCTCTACTTTTCTTTTATAACAATCATTCAAACTATAACGGTCCCTCCAAAATATGAAGGAGCTTATAACCATTTAATACTTCTCTTCTACCTGTAATTCTTTACTATACTTTTGAATGAAAACTGACGAAACAACCATTACCATTCCTACACTAAATCCAATAAGCTGATCCAGTAGCATTTCATCATGAATGAACCAGCGCAGTAAAAATACCCCACCAAAAATAAGCATCATAATAAATCCAGTATGTCTAAGCCCTTTATATACATTTTCCATATGTATCACCTCTCCACATACTTTTATCCATATTATACCATAATCTAAAAACGTGTATAACCAACATTCAGCATTGAAACCAATAATAAAAAGGCTGCAGAGAATTTCTTCTCCACAGCCTAATACTTATTTTTGCAAGAACGCTTTTAAATCTGCAAACTGTCTCTTTGCATCTTCATAGCCTTGCTCATATAGATTTTGTAGTTTTGCTGTATCTTTTTCCATACGATCTACTTGAAGCGGTACTTCTGGACGAATAACAAATAAATTACCCGCTTGTTCTTCTTTTTCAATGTAGTGAAGTGTTTCATTATACACTTCATAGCGATTTAGCATCGTGTTAACAAGATTCGGATATTTTTTATAAGCCTTCGCAGCAATCCACCCAAATCTTGATTTTTTCTTTGCGTAACCGTGATTTCTTGTTAAAATTACGACTGATTTTTTAAATCCATCTTCCTGTGCTTTACGAACTGGAATTGGATCTGAAATCCCGCCATCTAATAATTGCTTACCACGATAATTTACTACTGGTGCAATGAAAGGTAATGAACTAGAAGCTTGTAATAAATTTAGTGCATCGTCATTCGTTCCTTCTTTTTCAAAATAAACAGACTGCCCTGTTTCACAATCCGTCGTTCCTACAAGGAAACGCTCGGGGCTATTAAAGTATGTTTCAAAATCAAACGGCACATGCTTTTCTGGAATTTCATGAAAAATAAAATCCATATCAAATAGCTGACGTTTTCTCCATAAGTTTTTATACGATAAATATTTCGGATGTGATGCATAATCAATATTTACTGTTTTATTTCTATTTCTTTGTCTGGAAAGATACGACGCTGCATGACAAGCACCAGCTGATACACCGATTACATATGGAAAATATAAATCTTGTTCCATAAAGTATTCTAATATCCCACCCGTATATACACCACGCATACCGCCGCCTTCTAATACTAACCCTGTATTTTCAAGCATGTTACTCTCTCCTCTATATAATTGACCCTTTAATTATTCACCATGTTAAGTATCTGTTTCTATTATATATGAGTTCTTTCAGAAATTATATTTAAAAGACTTGAGAAAACGGAATTTTTTCTTCCAATTATATTTCCAAATGATTGGAGACATCCTTTATAAACCTTTGAATAAAATCTTGTTCTTCTTTCGTATATCTATCTAAGAGTAACAGCCACTTTTCTTCAGCTTGTTTATGCAATTTATCATGAGCTTTATATATTTCATTTCCGCTTTCCGTTAAACGGAAGAAAATTTCTTTTTGATTGTCTAACATTTGCATCTTCTCAACGAATTTCTTTTGGAACAACTTTGTACAAACTTTAGAGATTGCGCCCTTCGTCATTCCCATTTCTATCGTAATTGCCGTTACATTCATCAGACCATTCTTCCCGATACACTCGATTACATGTAACTCAGATAAAGACATACCACTTACACCTGTCTCACGAAGAAACTTCTCATTTTGTCCTTTCAAATGTTCTTCTCTTTTATGCAAAAGTGTACGAATGTTCGAAAGTATTTCCATTTGTTTCGTTGTATAATCCAATCTATTCGCCCCCTAAGTTTCCAAAGAAACAATTTAACTATATACCATTTTAAAATCATTTTTTCATATTTACAAGTTAGAAAAACATGTTAAAATAAATTTAGTTTCCGAGGAAACTAAAAAAGAAGGAGGTTAACATAATGAAAAAATCCAAACTACATTTCATTTTATATGTTGTCTGTATTAGTGCCTTACTCGGTTCCTTCGCTCAAAATATTTACACACCTATCTTGCCCATGATTCAAGGTTCTTTTCATACTTCTCCTTATCTTGTAAATGTCACAGTTTCACTTTTCACATTCATTCTTGCAATTATGCAGCTCGTATATGGACCTTTAATTGATACAAAAGGGAGAAAATCCGTCCTTATCCCTAGTTTAGTCATTAGTACAATTGGTTCAATCGGATGTGCTTTTTCGGCAAACATTTATTTATTTCTCTTTTTTAGAGCTATTCAAGCTATAGGAATAGCGGCTATACCTGTAGTTTCAGCAACGATTATTGGTGATTTGTTTGAAGGAAAAGAACGAGGAGAAGCAATGAGCCTTTATCAAATGTTACTTGCTCTTGCACCTGCGATTGGCCCCCTCATTGGTGGTTATCTCGGCAGTATAAACGGCCATGTATCCGTATTTCTCTTTTTATCTATACTTGGCATTCTCTTATTAATGATAAACATTTCACTACTTCCAGAAACAAAACCAACTGTAAGTAAGCAACCGCAATCAAAAAAGAATTACTGGTTTATCTTAAAAAATAAAACTGGATTTTCTATTACTCTTATTGGCTTTATTCAATTTTGTATTTACTTTTGCTTCCTCGTTTTTTTACCGAGCATTTTAACAAATTTATTTCACTTAACTGCAAGTGAAATTGGTCTTATGTTTGTACCGATGTCCCTTTCTATTATGTTAGGAAGTTATTGCTACAAGTTTTTGCAAAAGCGCCTCACAACAAAGCAAACTTTATTCATTACTAGTTTCTTCAATATTATATGTGTCACTTTATTCTCTTTCACATATAGCATCAATATCCCATTTATCATTATCGTTACATCATTGTACGGTTTTAGTATGGGCCTTTCTATGCCAACTCACACTACTTTATTAACGGAAGAATTCGTACAAGAACGCGCAACTGCTATCGGTATGTACAACTTCATCCGCTATCTTGGTATGGGCACAGGGCCACTTATAGGTGGATTTCTTTTATTTAATCAAAATTACTTTTGGATTTTCTTCATAGGTGCAATTATGTTTCTACTCATAATCTTATATGCGATGAAAATGCTACGATTCCCTGCCACACACAAAGCAAAATAGAGACCTACAGATGGTCTCTATTTTAAACTCGTTGATCCGCAACAATATGAATATCAATATGCTTCGTCTGTCTCATAATTTCATTCACAATCGAACCTTTTCGAATTTCTTCCCATCGCGTTCTCGCTGATTGCCCAAGTAAAATTTGCGTTACTTGTAATCTTTTTGCAACTTCAATAATAACATCCGCTGGCTTTCTTCCTTTTGCTTCTTCTAATACAAAACTTGCATCAAATTGATTCGTGAGCGTCTTCCACTCTTCAATCGTCTGCTTTTTTCCAGCTGAAAGAGAATCTATATTTTCTCTTTCAACATTTAATACATACAATTCAGCGTTTAACCGATCAGCCATGCGCCAGCCCCGTCTTATTAATTTCTCTGCTGTTGAACTGTACTGTACACAAACGAGAATTTTTTCTTTCACGCCAATTGGTTCTATCACTGTTTGACTAATTTTCTCGTCCATATCGTCAGCGACTTCACGAAGCGATAATTCCCTGAGTGCTCCTAAATTATTAAGCGTAAAGAAATTTTGTAAGCTTTGCTGAATTTTTTCTTCTTTATATATCTTTCCGTCTATTAACCTCTTCCGAAGTACTTCCGGCGTTGCATCGACAAGCTGAATTTCATTTGCTTTTTGTAAAATAAAATCTGGAATTCGTTCTCTTACTTTTACATTCGTAATTTGAGCTACAATATCATGAACACTTTCTAAATGTTGAATATTAAACGCTGACAATACGGATATACCAGCCTCTAACAATTCTTGTACATCCATATAACGCTTCTTGTTTTTAGAGCTGGGAATATTACTATGTGCAAGTTCATCCACAACAACGACTTGCGGTGCACGCTTTATAATGCCTTCCACATCAAGTTCATAAAACACTTTCCCTTTATACTCTATTTCTTTTAAAGGAACCTTTTCTAAATCAGCAATTGCGTCTTCCGTCTCTTTTCTCCCATGCGTTTCAATTAAACCAATTACAATATCCATACCGTCCTTTTTCATCTCTCTAGCATCAAAGAGCATTTTATAACTTTTCCCTACTCCTGGAGCTGCTCCTACATATAGCTTTAACTTCCCGCGGTTTTGCTGACGAATATATTCTAAATACTCTTCTGGCGTTCGCCTTTGAAAAGTTGGTTTATAGTCATCCGCATACAAAACACTCACAACCTTTCTTTCGAAACAACGCTACCTCAATCCGTTAGATTGAGGTAGCACTGTTACTATTTCAGTAGTTTCTGTAATTCTAAATTTAACTTTAAGACGTTTACGCGGGTCTCTCCAAATAAACCAAGTGCCGCACCTTCCGTTTGATCCTTAATCAATTGATTTAGCGTTTCTTTCGGAATATTCGTTATTTTAGAGATGCGCTCTACCTGCACGGAAGCTGCCTTCGGACTAATGTCAGGATCAAGCCCTGAACCTGAATTTGTCACTAAATCGATTGGCACTTCTGTAACTGGTACGGTGGGATTTTGTTTCTTCCACTCTTCAATACTTTTCTCTACTCGTTTCTCTAAATCTGGATTAGACGGTGCATAGTTATTTGAACCAGATGCCTCTGCTTTATATTCAATACTAGAAACACGCCCATGAAAATAACGTGGATCTGTGAAATTTTGACCGATTAATTTAGAACCAATCACTTCATTTTTATCATTATATATTAGACTTCCATCCGCATTATCCTTCATGACTGCTTGTGCAATACCAGTAACAATAAGTGGATATACAAGTCCGCACAACACTAAAAATGTAAAAGTAATCCGGATGATTGGTGATAGTATACTTTGTTTCTTCGCCATCTCTTTCCCCTCTTCCTTATATGAACAAGCCGACAATTATATCAATTACTTTAATTCCAATGAACGGTACAATCACTCCGCCCAGCCCATAAATAAGTAGGTTTCGGCCAAGTAGTGCATTCGAACTCATCGGTTTATATGCGATACCTTTCATCGCCAATGGAATGAGTAATGGAATAATAACTGCATTAAATATTAATGCTGATAAAATCGCTGACAGTGGTGATGTTAGTTTCATAATGTTCAATGCTTCCATTTGCGGAATCGCAAGTGTAAACATCGCTGGAATGATTGCAAAATATTTTGCGATATCATTTGCAATACTAAACGTCGTTAACGCACCGCGTGTCATTAACAATTGCTTACCGATTCCTACTACCTCAATAATCTTCGTTGGATTCGAATCTAAATCAATCATATTCGCTGCTTCTTTCGCAGCTGTTGTACCACTATTCATCGCTAATCCAACGTCAGCCTGCGCTAATGCCGGCGCATCATTTGTACCATCACCTGTCATCGCTACGAGTTTCCCTTTATCTTGCTCCGCTTTAATAACTGCAATTTTATCCTCTGGTTTGCACTCAGCAACAAACTCATCTACTCCTGCTTCTTTTGCAATGGTTGCTGCTGTTAATGGGTTATCCCCTGTACACATAACCGTTTTAATCCCCATTTGACGCAACTGTTCAAAACGTTCACGCATACCAGGTTTTACTGTATCTTTTAAATAGATTAAACCGTAAATACGATTATTCACTGCAACTACAAGTGGTGTTCCGCCCTCTTTTGAAATGAAATCTGCTTTTTGATTTACATCTTTCGGAATTGTTCCACCCTGTGACTGAACCCATTCAATCACGCTACCGACAGCACCTTTTCTCACTTTCGTTCCATCCTGTAAATCAACACCACTCATTCTCGTTTCTGCTTTAAATGGAACAAACTCACCTTGTTCTGCAAGTTCTCTATTATATGATATAGATTTCGCTTGCACATACTCGATAACTGATCGACCTTCTGGTGTTTCATCTAAAACTGAGCTAATCGCAGCCCACTTTCCAACTTGCTCAATCGTTTCATTTCCTACAGGTAATAATGTATGAGCCATTCTGTTCCCGAAAGTAATCGTACCCGTTTTATCTAAAATAATTGTATTAATATCGCCAGCAGCTTCTACTGCTTTACCCGACATCGCTAACACATTAAACCTTGTCACGCGGTCCATCCCGGCAATACCAATGGCCGATAATAATCCACCAATTGTCGTTGGAATTAAACAAACTAACAACGCTACAAGTACAGCTGTATCAATTTGAAATCCTAAATAATTTGTGAAAATCGGCAGCGTCACAACAACGATTAAGAAAATAAGCGTTAAACTCGTTAATACTGTATTTAAAGCAATTTCATTCGGCGTTTTTTGACGAGCAGCTCCTTCTACTAACGAAATCATTTTATCAATAAATGATTCACCAGGATTACTCGTAATGACAATCGTAATCTCATCACTTACAACCATCGTACCGCCTGTCACAGAACAAAAATCACCGCCTGCTTCTTTTATTACAGGAGCTGATTCCCCTGTAATCGCAGATTCATCAACAGATGCTAACCCTTTTATTACTTCTCCATCACTTGGAATCATTTCTCCTTGTTTTACAATAACAACGTCACCTTTTCTTAGATCAGTTGCTGAAACTTGGACGATGTCTCCATTTTCTTTTACAACATTTGCAAACACATCTTTCTTCGATTGTTTTAAAGAATCGGCTTGCGCTTTCCCCCGCCCTTCCGCTAACGCTTCTGCAAAGTTAGCAAATAAAACTGTAAATAAGAGAATGAGAGAAACTGTTATATTAAACCATCCTGGTACACTACTAGAATGACTTGGAAGAAACGATAAAATGAACGTAATGATAAATCCAATCTCCACAACGAACATAATCGGATTTTTTATCATAACTTTCGGATTCAATTTCGCAAAGGATTGTTTCATCGCATGTGTCACGATATCACGATCCATCGTTTTCGCTTTTCTAACTTCATCTTCTACAACATGCATTTGTGACTCATTTACTCTTTTTTCTTTTACTACTACCGGTCTCATCATTTACCCTCCATTACTTCAATGTAAGAAATTCCGCAATTGGGCCGAGTACTAACATCGGGAAGAATGTTAATGCACCGACAATTACAATTGTTCCGATGAAAATGCCGCCAAATAAACTATTATCCGTACGGAACGTTCCGACTGTTTCTGGCACAACCGTCTTCTCTTTCAATGAAGCTGCAACAGCTAGCATCGTAATTAAACTGAAATAGCGTCCTAAAAACATAACTAAACCAGTTGTAATATTCCAAAATGGTGTATTATCTGCTAACCCTTCAAATCCAGATCCGTTATTCGCAGCTGATGACGTATACTCATAAACAACTTGTGTTAAACCGTGGAAGCCCGAGTTAGAAATCGCTTCTGTTCCTAAATGTGTAGAAAGAGCCAATGCTGAAAACCCTAAAATAAGCAGTGGATGAAATAGTATCGTTACCGCAATTAATTTCATTTCCTTCCCTTCAATTTTCTTACCTAAAAATTCCGGTGTCCGTCCAACCATCAATCCAGATATAAAGACTGCGATAATCGCATACATAATAATGTTCACAAAGCCTGCTCCAACGCCGCCGTATACTGTATTTAACATCATATTTACGAGTGGTACTAACCCGCCAATTGGTGTTAACGTATCATGCATCGTATTCACCGCTCCGGTTTCAGCAGCTGTCGTTACTGTTGCGTATAGTGAAGAAAATACTGTTCCGAACCTTACTTCTTTTCCTTCTGTACTTCCTTGTACATGTTCAATACCCATTCCATTTAGTACTGGATTCCCGTTTAGTTCAGATGTCGTAATTGTTATAAACCCTAGTAAAAACACCATGAATAGTGAAACGAAAAGGATGCGACCTTGTTTTTTATTTCCTACCATTCGTCCATACGTAAACGGAAGTGCTGTTGGCAATAACATCATAAGCATCATTTGCAAAATATTACTCATTTGCCCTGGATTTTCAAAAGGATGTGTAGAGTTTGCTCCGAAAAATCCACCGCCGTTATTTCCAAGTTCCTTAATGGATACGAATGATGCAACTGGCCCGCGTAATATGCTTTGCTTGGCCCCATCAATTGTTTGTGCTGTAACGACACCGTCTAACGTTTGTGGTACACCAAGTGCGACAAAGACTAGTGCCGCCATAAATGCGATAGGAAGAAACACTCTCGTTAATGCTCTCGTAAAATCAACGAAAAAGTTACCGAGTTCTTTTCCAGCTAGCCCTCTTATAAATGCCATAACGAGCGCTAAAGTCGTTGCGGGTGCTGCAAACATTAAAAATGTAATCCCGATCAATTGTGATAAATAAGATAAACCATTTTCACCGCTATAATGCTGTAAGTTCGTATCAGCCATAAAACTAATTGCTGTATTAAAAGCGAGCGTAGGCTCCATTCCTTTAATGTTTGCTGGATTTAATGGCAATACTCCTTGTAGTCTGAAAACGAAATATACAACAACAATCATAAATCCATTTAATAAAACTAATGATAATGCGTACTGTTTCCACGTTTGATTGTATTCTTTTACACCCGTAATTTTAAAAATAAGTTTTTCAAAAGGCCCGAATACTTTATCTAGCTTTTTACTCCCTTGAAAGGCTTTCTCTAAATAAATTCCCGTTGGCTTTGCCACAAGAATAAATAACAGCATTGTAATAACGACTGCAACCCAGATCATAATGAATGACTCCCCCTAATTAAAACTTTTCCGGATTTAATAATGCATACACTAAATACACCGTAATTGCTGCAACAATAATTGATAAGGCAATCATCATGATTGCTTCCCTTCTTTCACAACTTTATCTGACCAACTTGCAAGACTTGCCATCGATGCGACTAACACAACAAAAATTCCGATCATTACAACATCTAACATAGCTACCCCTCACCCTTCTGTAAAAATTTACCATTAAAATATTAAAAAAGAACACTGAGCTCTACTCAGTGTTCAAAAAATGAACAACAAAAAGTAAACCTCCTCTCTAAACGCTTACGAGGTTAGCTGTCGGATTCGGGCCTAAAGAGTAGCCCTACTTTCAAAACTGAAAGATTCACCCCAAGTGACGATGCACAAAATTGGTTCCCCCGCTCCATTTCTGGAACTCAGCGATTTTAGGTTTTTTTGGAAATTTTATGAATGATTTATGAGAGTAAATATACTCCTCTATTTTTCACTTGTAAAGGGCTAAATTACTCAAAATAAGAAAATATCCATCTATTTAAACGCTTACATCAGGTATTATTAATATTCTTTCATCCCTTTTCTCGTCTTTTCTTTCTTTTTCACATAAATGATCTTTTAAATACGAAATAAAAAGAGCGAATGACATGAAGTGCATAGCTTGTTGCACTTCGCATTCGCTCTTTTTTCACTCCCTATTTATTCCCCTCGTAAAAAAGCACGTAAATTTCTCCCGCGAATATAAACTTGTGACAATTCTGCATGTAGTTGCTCATATTCGATCACATCTGTTTTTAAATATAAAGCGTCTTTCGATGGCAATATGATATACGGCCTTGGAAAAATAGGATCAAGTACCACCAATTCTTGAACTCGCTCTACCGATACTGCCCAACGATTCGCTATATCTCCTAGTAACAACACCTTCATCTTCTTCTCCCCCGCCCTATTCAAAAAATAAAAAAGAAATATTATCACAATTCGTAAACACGACAAAGGTAGCTCCAATTGTTTCATAGAGCCTCGCCGGATATCGTTTATTCCTTGTAACAACAGTAATAGGTGCTTGAAAAGAAAAGCGAATGTGTTCTGTAAAGAAGCTAACAATAGGAAGCTCATCACCTAGTAAAATCACCTTCTTAATACACTCACAAATACTAGTAAAATCCTGCTCCTTACTGCAGCTATACGTCCAATCAAACCCACAATTCCTCACTTCAACCGCTATCTCTTCATTTGCGGTAAAAATAATTAACTCATGTTGAAACGCTACTAAATCTATTAAACTATTTACCTTGCTTTCTTCTCCAACACAAATAAGTGTTAGTTCCATGTACCTCATCCTCCTTAGCATAAAAAAACTCAAACATAGATTGATATTCCCCTATACTAATCAGATCGATGAAGTGATGTATCCATCATGGCACCGTCCTCTCTCAAGACGCTTACGAAGTTAGCTGTCGGATTCGGACTTTGAGAGTAGCCCTACTTTCAAAATTGAAAGATTCACCCCTAGTGACACTGCACAAATTGGTTCCTCCGCTCCATATAATTGGACTCAGCGTATTACAAAAAATATATTCTGGCTGATATATTACTCCTGTATTTTGAAAAAGTAAACAGAAAAAAAGCCAGTTATAAAACTGACTTTTTACTTACCTATACACTCGTTTTATTCAATTTATATGCAAAATGATTCGTCGGTCCATGACCACTTCCAATATGCAACGGCTCTTCAATTGCTATACTAATAAATTGTTTTGCTTCTTGAACTGCCTCTTCAATTGAGTATCCTTTCGCAAGCCCTGCTGTAACTGCTGAAGCAAATGTACACCCGCTTCCATGCGTTTGCTTTGAAGGAATTCGTTCACTTTTAAATTCAATAAACTTTTCTCCATCAAAAAGTAAATCAATTACTTCATTACCTTGATATTCTGCATGTCCGCCCTTCATAAGTACATATTTCGCACCTAATTCATGCAGTACTTTTGCAGCCTCTTTACTATCTTCAACGTTATGGATTTCCAACCCAGTTAACACTTCTGCCTCAGGAACATTCGGCGTTACAACTGTTGCTACTGGTAATAAATATTCTTTTAATGCTTGAACTGCTTCTTGCTGTAATAATGATGCACCGCCTTTTGCAATCATAACAGGATCTAGTACAATATTATTCCAGCCAAATTTATTAATCTGTTCTGCTACAATTTGAATAATTTCACTGCTAAATAACATTCCTAGTTTCACAGCATCTGGTGTTAAATTCGTACCAATTGAATTCAACTGTTCCGTAATACCTTCTAATGGAACTGGATATACCCCTTGAACGCCAAGCGTATTTTGAGCAGTAATTGCCGTAATAGCCGTCATCCCATACACACCAAGCTCTTGGAATGTTTTTAAATCTGCTTGAATGCCGGCACCGCCGCCACTATCAGACCCTGCAATTGTTAAAGCTTTATTTACTTTCATCCCACTCATCCTTTTCTATCCAAAATAGCGATGATAAATCGTCTTTGCTTCGCTTATATCTTTCGTTCCATGTACAAGTACACGACCATCTTTAAAAGCAACTAATCTCTTTTCTTCCACAGAAAATGATAATAAATATGGATTTACATTTAAATCATGCACACGATCATTCAGCAGCTCTTTATATCGTTCAAAATCTATTTCCTCTTTATGAGGTGGTCTAATTTGAACTGTATTTCTCCCGCATAACACTGCTGTTTTCGATGTATTATCTTTATTTAAATACGGATACAAGGCATTCTCTCCGCACGAAGGACAATTGTGCTTACGAAGCTTTTGCACATTCATACATGAATATTCATTCTTCCATACATCAAACGATACAAGTCCATCTCGAAGCGATTCGTAATCTTCTACTAACAGTTTAAGAGCTTCCGTTACTTGATGAGAAACGACGAGAGATACAGCAGGTGATATAATCCCCGCTGTATCACATGTCGCCCCGCCAAGCGGAATCGATTGTAATAAACAAGATAAACATGGCGTTTTACTAGGAAGAATTGTGTAAGAAAGGCCGTAACTCCCTACACATGCTCCGTAAATCCATGGAATAGAATGTTTTTGTGCTATATCATTCACAATGAAACGCGTTTCAAAATTATCAGTTGCATCAATCATTACATCAACGTTTGTAACGAGTTCTTCTAACTCCTCAGCTGTTACATCTTGAACGAGCGCTTCTACTCTTACTTCACTATTAATCTCTTCTAGACGCTTCTTCGCTGCTACAGCTTTCGGAAGATTATTTTTCACATCACTCTCTGCATACAATTGCTGTCTTTGTAAATTACTCCAATCAACATAATCTCGATCAACAATCGTTACTGTACCAACACCAGCTCTTACAAACATTTCTGCATTTGCACTACCTAATGCACCTGCGCCGATAATAAGCACATGCTTTTCCCTTATCTTTTGCTGTCCTTCTTCTCCAATTGGAGAAAATAGTTCTTGGCGAGAATATCGATTATTCAACTACGCTCATTCCTTCTAAAGGACTACTTGCCGTTGCACAACGCTTACGTCCAATACGACCTGCTTCAAATCCTAAACGGCCTGCCTCAATACTTAATTTCATTGCTTGTGCCATTTTAATAGGATCTTTTGCTCCTGATACAGCTGTATTTAATAACACGCCATCTGCTCCTAATTCCATCGCAAATGCCGCATCAGCCGGGCTACCAATACCAGCATCAACGATAACTGGTACTGTCGCTTGTTCAATAATGAAGCTCAAATTCAATGGATTTACAATACCAAGTCCTGATCCAATTGGAGATGCTCCTGGCATAATCGCATGCACGCCAAGTTCTTGTAATTTACGTGCTAATACAACATCATCAGATGTGTACGGAAGTACGATAAATCCTTCTTCTAGTAACATTTCAGATGCCTTTAACGTCTCTACTGGATCAGGTAATAACGTTCTATCATCACCAATAACTTCTACCTTTATCATGTCGCAAAGCCCTGAAGCTTTTGCTAATTTTGCAATACGAACAGCTTCTTCAGCATTTTTTGCTCCGGCAGTATTCGGTAATAACGTATATTTTTTCACATCAAGTTTCTCTAATAAATTAGGCTGCTTTGCATCAAATATATCCATACGACGTACTGCGAACGTTAAAACCTCAGCCTCAGATACATCAATTGCCTTTTGCTGCACATCAAAATCAGGGAATTTTCCTGTTCCTAATAAAAGTCTAGAATGAAATGAAAATGGTCCAATGTTTAACATAATCAACCGCCTCCTACGAAAGTTACAATCTCAATTTGGTCTCCATCAAAAACAGATGTATCTGTATGATCATCTTTTTGTAAAATATCTTTATTACGCTCTACTACAACAATTCTGTTATCTAACTCTAAATGTGTAAGTAGCTCAGCTACTGTTTTCACACTCTCTGGCACTTCAATTTGATTACCATTAATTTTTAAATTCAAACTTCCATCCCCTTTCTAAACTGTTTTAGAAAGCAATGAATCTAGCAAGTGATTCTCCTGCTTTCCTTCTATTAAATCAGCCATATATTGACCAGAAACAGGACTTAATAAAATACCGTTTCGATAATGGCCCGTGCAAGCATATAAACCTTTTATTTCTTCATGCTCTCCCATATAAGGAGCTTCATGATTCGATTGTGGTCTTAATCCTGCCCATGCACTTTCCCATTCAGCTTCTTTTAAAGCAGGCAATATTGTATACGCGCGCTCTAATATAGAAGTAATACTTTCTGGTTGCACAGTTTTATTGAACGTACGAGGCTTCATCGTTGCTCCAATTACGTAACGTCCGCCGCGCTTTGGTGCAATGTAAAATCTTTCTTGGAAAATAGGCGCCTTTAAAAGTGGTTTTCTACTTCTTACCGCTACTACTTCTCCTTTAACCGGATATGTACCCCATTCGCGGTGAAAATAACCTAGTAACTTCGTGCTCCATGAGCCACCTGCAATAACAACTTTCTCGCAAGTGATCATACCTTCGCTTGTCACAATTCCAGTCACTTTATTATTTTCAATACGAATATCAAACACTTCTGTCTGTTCATATATATCAGCACCCGAAAATGATGCGGAATGTGCGAATGCTTTCGTAAGCTCTGGTGCAATAACATGACCATCTTTTGGATAATATACAGCCCCTATAATTGACTCAGATAAATACGGCTCTTTCTCTCGTAAACGATCTCCCGCCAGAAAGTAAGAATCTTCACCGGTTTTCTGCTGCCAATCCATAATATGAAGAATTCTTTCCTTCTCCTCTTCATTTTGAGCAATGCGATAAATGCCTTTCTCTTCATACCCAATATCAATTCCTGTTTTTTCACGTAAAACTTCTGCAAGTTGTGGAAATATAGCACGGCTTTCTCTAGCAAGTTCAAATAGCGGGTCATACTCATCCCATTCTGCCTGCACCCCAAGTAAACCAGCGGCTGCTTTCGAGGCTTCAGATGCAATCTGTTGCTTCTCTACAATCGCTATTTTATGTCCTCTTTCTGCTAGAAAATGTGCAACTGAACTACCAATTACACCACCGCCAATTATCGCTACATCATACTTCTTACACATGTTTTTCCGCCCACTTTCTTATTGATTCCTTATAAGACTTCGCTTTGCTATACGGGTTACTACTACTTATAATCCCAGACATAACAGCAATACCACTGACGCCGTTAGCAAGAACATCTCCAGTGTTTTCCGGAGTGATTCCTCCAATTGCTGTAATCGGTATGGATAAACACTTTGCAATGTCTGAAATTTCTTCAAGCCCTCTCGCTGGCACACCTTTTTTACAATCTGTCGGAAATACATGACCATAAACGAGTGAATCCGCGCCATTCTTAAATGCATCAATCGCCTCTTCTAAAGAATGTACAGAATAACCGACGTACAAATAAGAAAACTTTTCTTTCACTGACCTTACATCTGCGCTTCGATATCCTAGCTGCACGCGCGGAATGTTTAATAAAATAGCAATATCAATTCGATCATTTATCACTATTTTTGATGCTGGAAAGCCTTTCTTCAAAAGACTTTCCACACCTTCATACAATTCCTTCGTGCTTTTCTCACGCTCACGAATATGCAAATAATCAATTTCACTTTCAATTTGCATCGCTACATTCACTAACTCTTCGAATGACATGTGACCATTTGAGATTACATGAAGCTCATTTTTCATATTCATTCGCCTACTTTAAAATGTTTTCGAATAACTCATCGGCCGGAACGATTTCTTTCGTCATTCCTTTATCTTTCAACCATTTATTTTGTTTCTCCCATGACTCTTTTGAATCTGATAAAAATGGTTCATCCTTCGTTTCCATTTTCTCTAATAAAATTTTCATACTTTCTTTTTCAACTTCTGGTACAAGTGGGAAGTTTTCTTTTTCCTGATGATTTAATAAAATATTTAATGCTTCATCTGGATTTTTCTTCATGAAATCATAACCTTTTTTCGTACCACGTAAGAAAGCTTGCAACGCTTCTTTATCTTTTTTCAACGTTTTATCACCTGTTACAAATACAAGCTCATGATAATTCGGTACACCGTAATCTGCTGGATTAAAGTATGCTGGTTCATGACCTTCATGACGCATAACAGGTACTTCATGGTTAATGTATGCCCCCGTTACCGCATCCACTTTTTTTGTAATTAATGCTGGTACTAAATCAAAACCAACATCGACTACTTTCACTGTATCTGGATTACCACCAGCTTCTTTTACCATCGTTTTTAAATACATCTCACTTAAAGGTGTTCCAGAATATCCAACTGTTTTACCCTCTAAATCTTTTGGCGATTGAATGCCTGCAGACTTCAGCGATACAACATGATTTAATGGTGAACGTACAACAGCCCCAATTGATTTCACTGGAATTTGTTCATTTGCTTTTGCCATGACAACATCTGGCTGATAATATAAGCCCACTGTTACTTTTCCTGCAGCTGCTAACGTTAATGGGTCAGTCGGATTAGAAGGGAATTTAATATTTACCTTTACTCCTTCTTCTTTAAAGTAACCTTTTTCAATTGCCGCATAAATAAAGCTATGTACCGCATTTGGGTACCAATCAAGCATGACCGTTATTTCTTTCTCTTTTTTACTTTTTTCCGATGCTGAATTACTCGAACATCCAGCAATCATTGCAACTAATAATGTAAACACAAAGATGCGCTTTAAAAATTTCATGAATGCTTCCTCCAACTAATGAATTTTTTTTCTACTAACGAAATAAGTATGACGAAGAGAATAGCTAATAATGATAACAATACAATGGGTGCAAATACACCTGCCCCGTCTAACTGCGTCATCATTCTCTTACTGAAATATCCTAGCCCCGCTTGTGCACCGAGCCATTCACCAATTGCCGCCCCAATTACACTAAGCGGTACTGCAATTTTTAAAGCTGAGAAAAAATAAGGAAGAGCAGACGGCAATTTTAATTTAAGAAAAACATCTTTTTTCGTTGCCCCATACGTAACTAAAAGCTCTTCCCATTCTTTTTTCGTACTGCGCAGTCCATCATACGTATTAACCGCAATTGGGAAAAACGTAATTAAAACCGTAACAACAACCTTACTCCAAATCGTATATCCAAACCATAAAACAAATAGCGGAGCAAGCGCTGTAATAGGAATCGTTTGCGAGGCAACTAATAATGGATAAAATGCTCTCTCCATCCATGTACTCGCATTCATTAACATCGCTAGCCCTACCCCAAGTACGATAGAAATAGCCACCCCTATTAAAACGACATATAATGTTGCTGGCAAATGAACTGTAAATAATATGTCTTTTAGTTTCCATATCTTCATTACAATCGCAGACGGTGACGGTAAAATGTACATTTCATCTACAATTCTTGCGCCTACTTCCCAAAGAGCAAGTAAAATACTAGAAAGTGTAAGAGCAGGTAATAGCTCCTTCAACCGGTTCATCATACGAGTACCTGCCTTTGCAACATACTAAGCAGCTCATCTTTCAGCGCTAATACTTCTGGTTTATATAAATCTTTCCTTGTCCGATTATGATCAAGCGGTACAATCCTCTCGGTTAAAGTAGTTATCGGTTGCTGCTCTACTACTAAAATTCGATTAGAAAGAAACAATGCTTCTTCCACATCATGAGTGATAAATAAAATTGTTTTTTCCCACTCTTTCCATTGTTCAAACAACCATTCTTGCAAAGAGGCCTTCGTTAAAGCATCCAACGCACTAAACGGTTCATCTAACAGCAATATCTCCCCACCTGTTAATAAAGTTCGAATAAAGGATACACGTTGTCTCATACCACCAGATAAATCTTTCGGATATTTTGTCTCATACCCTTGTAAGCCAAATTTATGCAATAGTTCCTTCGCCTTTATTTGTGCTTCTTTCTTCTGTACACCTTGGCACTCTAACGGCAGGGCAGCATTCTCAATAATCATTCTCCACGGCAAGAGCATATCTTTTTGGGGCATATATCCTACAGGATGGCTCTTTGTCTCTGTCAGCTCTATCTGTCCCGTACTTGCTTCTTCTAAACCTGTAATAAGGCGAAATAAAGTACTTTTCCCGCATCCACTCGGTCCGATAATGCTTACAAACTCTTTATCTTGTATAGAAGCATTTAATTCATTAATGATTGGCTTCTCATCATAATGAAAAGAAACATTATGAAACTGTAGTATGTTCTTGCTCCTCAAATCCCCACATCTCCTTACGGTAGGACATATCCCAGAATAAATATTCAAATCGACTGGAATATAGGAAAATCTCCTCTAATCGATCTAGCTCTTTTTCAGACTTTCCAACTGCCATTTCATTTAATAAATCGATTAACCAAACACAAAGGTTGCCATATTCTTCAGAGCTATAGCCTTGAATCCACTCACCAAAGAACTCATGATCTCTTGCTCCAGGAATATCATTTAAACGCTTTCCAATCTCCCAGTAGCTCCACATACATGGAAGAAGTGCTGCTATTAATTCCGCAAGTGTGCCATTTTGAGATACAGACATCATGTAATTTGTATAAGCTAAATTTTTAGCAGATGGCTTTGCAGACTCTATCTCCTCTATAGAAATTCCAAGTCTTTTTGCATACTGTTTATGAATGGTCATTTCTCCATTTAATATCCCATCAATTTGTTCAGCAAATTTCCCCATAACTTGTGGATTTGTTGCCTTTACAACACCGATCGCATATAACTTTGCATAATCTAACAAGTATAAATAATCTTGAATAATATAATACTGAAACTTATCTTTTTCTAACGTACCATCCCCCATACCTACAACAAATGGATGATTATGACTCATCTCCCAAACTGGTTGTACAGTTTCTAATAATCTATCGCAAAATTTCATTTCTCTATCCCCTTTCAATTTATATATCTAAATAAAAAACCACTTCTAAATAAGAAGTGGTTACAGCAAATAAAATTATAATTTATTCGTTGCTCCACTTCCCTTCGCTAGTATTACCTAGATCAGGTCTGTAAGGGTTAAGGATTATTCCTCTCTCAGCACAACAAGCACCCCTAGTGGTTTCAATATGAAATTTTCAAATAAAAAAGCCCCGTTTCTATACGCAAAGAAACGGGGACTCATTGTTAGTGTCCGAATTGCTTCCCTACGCTAGCATAATCTAGATCAGGTAATAAAAAGGATCAAAGACTTAAGGCCTTACTCTCAGCTGGCAACACCAGCTCTCCTAGCAAACTATAAAATTATCACTGTCAGTATAACATCGTAATAAGACATCATCAACTGTTTTAATTTTCTCAATTGTCAACAAAATAACAAAACCATATAATACTTATATTCTATCTTAGAAATTATTATCCTAATGAATTGGATAAAAAGGAATCATTATCCTCAAAAAATTTATTTTTATATTGATTTCATATTACATTTATGTGAATACACCCACTATATTATATCTTTATACTATAATAAAATTACAACTATACAACTAGAGGAGGTCTCTATTATATGAATATGAAAGCTACTGCTTTAACAGCAACTACTGTCGCAATTGCTTCTTTACTTCCTTCTATGGGAGAAACAAATGTACAAACAGCCAACGCTGAACAATTATCTAATGTGAAAACTGGATATGTCAAAGTCGATCAAGTAGCCTTACATACAAAAGATAACGCAAATAGCTCATCAATTGATACAATTCGCTTTAATACGAAAGTGAATATACTTGAAACAACTAATGGCTGGTATAAAGTATCTGTTAATAATAAAGTAGGTTACGTACAAAAAGATTCTATTCTACTAAAAAACAAACTTCAATCTAATAATCAATATATCGTCAATGCCAATGCATTAAACGTTCGTTCTGAACCTAATTTAGAATCTTCAATTTTAGATGTATTACCAAATGGGAAATTCGTTACTATTCAAGAAGAACAAGGTGAATGGTATAAAATTTTACATAATGGCAAAACAGGTTACGTACAAAAGGCATTCGTATCTAATGGTTCGCAGCCTTTAGTAAAAGGCATCACAGTTCAAAATAATACGAAATACACAGTTGCAACACCTAAACTTAATGTGCGTAGCAACGCTAGTACAAGTAGTGCACTACTTGGTTCATTACAAAATGGTACACAATTACAAGTAGTGGAAACTGTAGGAACTTGGTATAAAATTCGTTTTGGCACAGGATACGGATACGTGGCAAAGCATTATGTAGTGCAAAATCAATCACAAGCTCAAACGGCTCAACCTACTTCCATTCCAGCCGTTTTCAAATTCCCTACTCAAGGAAAAATTAGCTCAACCTTTGATATGCGCTGGGAACAAATGCATTATGGTATAGATATCGCAGCTCAGGGTAATGTCTCTATCCAGGCGGCGGCTGCAGGTAAAGTCGTGAAATCATATTATTCAGCTAGCTATGGCAATGTTGTGTTCATCGCCCATCAAATAAACGGGAAATTATATACAACAGTCTATGCTCACATGAAAGATCGCACTGTACAAGCTGGTGATCAAGTACAAGCTGGACAATTAGTAGGTCATATGGGCAACACAGGTCATTCATACGGGCAACATCTTCATTTTGAATTGCACAATGGAGAATGGAATTTTGAAAAAACAAATGCAGTAAACCCACTGCCATATTTAGTTAGGTAAATTGTATGCCACGCAATATACCTCTCTTAATTGAATACTTAGCCTTTTTAGGCTTAATCTGTTGCTTAGTAATTTATAATACAAATACTGTATTTTTATCTATTATCATTGCTTTTGTTGCTTTAGAAATTATGATGGAAGCTTTTCAAGTTCAACTAAAACAAAAAATTGCCCATATTTATAATGCCATTTTGTTATTAAGTGCCTTAATAACAAATATTATTAGTAATGGTTTTTATTTATCTACCGTATTTCCCGTATTCTTTATGGCTATTTTATTATTCATAGCTAGATACATTCATGTCCCTAATAACAAAAAACACGAACAAGAAGCTTAGAAAGAGGAGACACTGTGTACCAATCTTTCAAAGATAATCCGATAAAATATATATTGAATTTCTATAAAAAAACAAATACTTTTTTTGGTATACAAGGAAGCTATACGGCACAATTTCTCCTTTATGGAATGTTATTTCTCGTCTTAATTACATTCTCCTTGCTTTACTAATAACAAAAGGATCTCACAATTGAGATCCTTTTTAATTTATATAGAAAATGCTCTTTACCCGCAAGCATATTTTTCATAAATAAAGCTAAGATTATATTTTTTCTCTAAGCTCATTCTTTGTTCATCATCACACCAATAGAACAAAATATCATGAATCGTTGCATAACGCTTATTTTTAAGAAACAGTTTAAAGAAAGATGGTAAACAGTCATGTAATTGTATAAATATATAATTGCGTAATATTTCTTCTTTATATTTAATGCCCTTACAAATATACAATAATTCTTCACAATAATATGCATGTTGTGGAACTTGGATCATTTCGAAAAATGGCACATATGATAATAACTTTCCAATAAAATGATCATATCGATCCATTATCCCTATCGTCATATGCTCCATCATATCTTTCATTACATATAAATAATCATCTACATGAGTAGTCTTGAGTGGGTCTAATCGATCTGAAATTTGAGAAAGTACAGCCCTTTGGCAAGCTAACACCGCTTGACTAGGTCCATAATATGATAGAAAGTCTGTACACTTACGATACTTTCGTAATAAATCATATGTATATAAGTCATAAACAAAAGTATTACAATACATCGCTAAACTCATCATATCACTATTTAATTGCTCTTTTGATAGTGACTTAGCTCTCTTACACATATAAAAAAATGTAAATTCTAATACTTCTTTATGAGATAATAGATGTTTACAGCCTGTTATACATTTCTCATTAAATTTAACTCTATCCCAAATTTCTACATCCCCATCAGTTAATTCACCAATACGATATTTAATAATTAAATAGTTTAAAGCCACCGCCTGCGTCAAAAGATCCCACGTTTCATATTCCAATGAAGTATGAACAAACTCAGCTAGCCCTTGAGTTACCATAAAAGTATTCGCTTCTTCATACCAACCAATTTCTTGGCATAAGCGAAGAATACGTACTAAAGTTGGAATTTCGTCTTTATGAAATTGCGGTAAATTCTTTGCTTTATTCATTCCATATACGATAAATGCCGCTAAATTTTCTTCTTTATAAAATTCTTTTTCTTTCCACACTAATATAGTTCGTTCTTTCCCTTCACCTTTTGGATGACAAGGTACAAGCAAAGAAAATAATTCAGCGAAATTATTTGGTTCTATATATGTATCTGTAACCAAATTCCAATTTGGATCGCGCTGTACAGCCTTCATATAATTCCCCTTCCCTTTTGTCTACATAGGAAATATTAATCCATTATCACATCATTAACAATAAATATTGTTATATTCGAAATCAATCATAATACTTATATCTATCAGTATATCATTTTTTCTCTTATTTATAATTAGGAATGACAAATTTAAATAAACTGTCGAAATTAATAACTATGTACTTATTATATAATGTATCAGATGCATCATGCTAACATATTTGTTTAATCCTATATACTAGAATAATGCATCTGATTTTTATACGTAACGTATTCCACTAAGTAAAGTCTTTCTTCATTCCGTATGCTCTGATATTTCACTTAAAGCAAATCCGGCTTGATCATCTGCCGATTCTTTTATAGCTAAATCTCCTAGTGCTAACATCCCAACGAGTTGACCACTCTCAACTACTGGCAATCGTCTAATTTGATACTGCGCCATTAACTCTGTAGCCTTTTCAATAGGATCATCTGGAGAAACTGAAACAATGTTTGTTGTCATTACATTTGTAATTTTATTAGATCCAGGATGTTTTTCAGCAATCCCTCGAACAACTAAATCCCGGTCCGTAACAAGACCAACAACTTGTTCATTTTCAACAACCGGAATCAATCCAATCGATTCTTCTTTCATCTTTACAGCAGCTTCATATACATTGTCTAACGGTGTACACTGTACAATATGAGTGCTCATCAAGTCTCTCACTCGTGTCATTTGTATCTCCTCCTTTTTATACATACCATAGCTTTTCCTAAATCCCTTTATTTATTTCAGGAAAATCAGTTGATAAAGGAGAATGAACGCACAATAAAAAAGAGTCAGCATATTGCTGACTCTTTTTTTTATGACCCGTACGGGATTCGAACCCGTGTTACCGCCGTGAAAGGGCGGTGTCTTAACCACTTGACCAACGGGCCATGGCTCCGCAGGTAGGACTCGAACCTACGACCGATCGGTTAACAGCCGATAGCTCTACCACTGAGCTACTGCGGAATAATATATGGTGGGCCTAAATGGACTCGAACCATCGACCTCACGCTTATCAGGCGTGCGCTCTAACCAGCTGAGCTATAGGCCCATATACTTTACAGGGGCAGTAGGAATCGAACCCACACTGGAGGTTTTGGAGACCTCAGTTCTACCTTTAAACTATGCCCCTAAAGGATGCCGACTAGAGGACTTGAACCCCCAACCTACTGATTACAAGTCAGTTGCTCTACCAATTG
>NZ_DALYZR010000006.1:0-214226 GCF_031983925.1 Bacillus sp. (in: firmicutes)
TAATAGATCGAGGACTTAACCATATAATATGAAGCAAATGTTATCTAGTTTTGAAGGAATATGCCTTCATAGTTTGGTGATGATGGCAGAGAGGTCACACCCGTTCCCATACCGAACACGGAAGTTAAGCTCTCTAGCGCCGATGGTAGTTGGGACCTTGTCCCTGTGAGAGTAGGACGTCGCCAAGCAAAAACCTAAGTCGTTTCGACTTAGGTTTTTTTGTGTTTATTTTTATATATCAAATGTCATAATCCGTAAATTTAGTAATCTTAATGAGAGAAAAGAATGAAAATGAGGCTATTGAGGGTAATAGTAATGATTTTTTTGCTTTTCAGGCTTTCTAAGTGCTCCCAAACAATCCTTATGATAGGAACTGTTATTTCTTACTACAAGTATATATTTTACATAATGAGAGTAAGAAAAGCGGGATGAAAATAAGTATTCAATCCTTACAGTAATGAATGCGATACAAAGGAATAGAAACGATATGCTTTATTCCGCATTAACGGGCAGTAAGACCCCCACCTCAAATTTCAGCGGAAGCAAAGAAGCTAGGTGGGGGATCAACTGCCCGTAAAAGCCCGATTGGTGAGGGTTGATTAAAGTTTCACTTTATATAAAAGCGTACGGAATTAATATACAAACCGTTTTGTGTATGGTAGATCTCTAGAAATATATATTCTAATTGCTTATCCTTCTTGCATATAGTTACAATTATTCTTTTGAATATAACTAAAACACGAACGTTATTGATGAGTAATAAAAAAACATTCGATTATTTGTTGACATTGTTTATGAAATATTGTTAATATAGCCATAGAAAGAATAATATATAAGACCTCATATAATCGCGGGGATATGGCCTGCAAGTCTCTACCTAACGACCGTTATTCGTTAGACTATGAGGGAAAGTCACTCGGTATTTTTCTATTCACAAGGGATACGTATGCCTGAGTAGAGCGCTTTCTCTCATAGTAAAAGAGAAACTGTTCTATTTCAGGCTTTTTTTATTTGAATCGGGGGGATTCTAATATGAAATCACTAGTTGGAGTCATAATGGGAAGCACGTCAGACTGGGAAACAATGAAATATGCTTGTGACATTTTAGATGAATTAAATATACCGTATGAGAAAAAGGTTGTATCCGCTCATCGGACTCCGGATTATATGTTTGAATATGCAGAGACGGCTCGTGAACGTGGATTGAAAGTTATTATTGCGGGAGCTGGTGGAGCAGCACATTTACCAGGAATGGTTGCAGCGAAGACGAATCTTCCTGTAATCGGAGTTCCAGTTCAATCAAAAGCGTTAAACGGCTTAGATTCATTATTATCCATCGTCCAAATGCCAGGAGGGGTTCCAGTTGCAACTGTTGCAATTGGTAAGGCTGGTTCAACAAATGCTGGTTTACTTGCTGCACAAATACTTGGATCATTCCATGATGACATATATGATGCATTAGAATTGAGAAGAGAAGCAATTGAAAAAGATGTGCGCGAAGGTAGTGAGCTAGTATGACGAGAATCATTTTACCTGGAAAAACAATCGGTATTATTGGAGGCGGCCAGCTAGGAAGAATGATGGCATTGGCGGCTAAGGAGATGGGATATAAAATTGCTGTTTTAGATCCTACAAAAAACTCACCATGTGCACAAGTTGCTGATATTGAAATTGTTGCATCATATGACGATTTAAAAGCAATTCAGCATTTAGCAGAGATCAGTGATGTTGTCACATATGAATTTGAGAATATTGATTATAGATGTTTACAATGGCTTGAAAAACATGCTTACTTACCGCAAGGCAGTCAGTTGTTAAGTAAAACGCAAAATCGTTTTACAGAAAAGAATGCGATTGAGAAAGCAGGATTACCAGTAGCAACGTATAGATTAGTTCAAAATCAAGGTCAGCTTACTGAAGCAATCGCTGAGTTATCATATCCTTCTGTCTTAAAAACGACGACAGGTGGATATGATGGGAAAGGGCAAGTTGTTTTAAGAAGTGAGGATGACGTTGATACAGCGCGAGAGCTTGCGAATGCAGCAGAGTGTATTTTAGAGAAATGGGTGCCTTTTGAAAAAGAAGTATCAGTTATTGTCATTCGTAGTGTAAGTGGTGAAACGAAAGTATTTCCGGTAGCGGAAAATATTCATGTAAATAACATTTTGCATGAATCCATCGTTCCAGCTCGCATTACAGAAGAACTTTCTCAAAAAGCTATTGCTTATGCAAAAGTGCTTGCGGATGAACTAGAACTTGTGGGAACACTAGCGGTAGAGATGTTTGCTACAGCTGATGGTGAGATTTACATTAATGAATTAGCACCAAGACCTCACAATTCAGGACACTATACACAGGATGCATGTGAAACGAGTCAATTCGGCCAACATATTCGAGCAATCTGTAATTTACCTCTTGGAGAAACAAATTTGTTAAAACCAGTTGTCATGGTAAACATTTTAGGCGAACATATAGAAGGGGTCCTAAGACAAGTGAATAGATTAACCGGGTGCTATTTACACTTGTATGGAAAAGAAGAAGCAAAAGCGCAGCGAAAAATGGGGCATGTTAATATTTTAAATGATAATATTGAAGTCGCTCTAGAAAAAGCGAAGAGTTTGCATATTTGGGACCATCAAGAACAACTGTTGGAGGGAAAAAGATGATTAGTCGTTATACACGCCCAGAAATGGGTGCAATTTGGACGGAAGAGAACAAATTTAAAGCGTGGTTAGAAGTTGAGATTTTAGCTTGTGAAGCATGGGCTGAGCTTGGCGATATTCCGAAAGAAGATGTTAAAAAAATTCGTGAGCATGCATCATTTGATATTGATCGTATTTATGAAATTGAAAAAGAGACACGTCATGACGTAGTTGCATTCACTCGTGCTGTATCAGAAACACCAGCATTAGGCGAGGAACGTAAATGGATTCATTACGGTTTAACATCTACAGACGTAGTAGATACAGCGTTATCTTACATTTTAAAACAAGCGAATGAAATCATATTAAAAGACTTAGAAAACTTTGTAAGTATTTTAGCTAACAAAGCGAAAGAGCATAAATACACGATCATGATGGGAAGAACACACGGTGTTCATGCAGAACCAACAACATTCGGTTTAAAACTTGGTCTTTGGTATGAAGAAATGAAACGTAACGTAGAGCGTTTCAAACAAGCTGCTAATACAGTTCGTGTTGGTAAATTATCTGGTGCGGTTGGTACATATGCAAATATCGATCCATTCGTAGAAAAGTATGTTTGTGAAAACTTAGGATTAGAAGCAGCACCAATTTCAACACAAACATTGCAACGTGATCGCCATGCACATTACATGTCAACACTTGCATTAATCGCAACGTCTATCGAAAAGATGGCAGTTGAGATTCGTGGTTTACAAAAGAGTGAAACACGTGAAGTTGAAGAAGCTTTCGCAAAAGGTCAAAAGGGTTCTTCTGCAATGCCGCATAAGCGTAATCCAATTGGATCTGAAAATATGACTGGTTTAGCTCGTGTTATCCGCGGTTATATGATGACAGCTTATGAGAATGTTCCATTATGGCATGAGCGTGATATTTCTCACTCTTCAGCAGAACGCGTAATTTTACCAGATGCTACAATCGCGTTAAATTACATGCTAAACCGCTTTGGTAATATTGTTAAAAACTTAACTGTATACCCAGAGAATATGAAACGTAATATGACAAGAACATACGGCTTAATTTATTCTCAGCGCGTAATGCTTACATTAATCGATAAAGGTATGGTACGTGAGGAAGCTTACGATATCGTACAACCTAAAGCGATGGAAGCTTGGGAAACACAAGTACAATTTAAAGAGCTTGTAGAAGCTGATGAGCGTATTACGAGCAAGTTAACACAAGAAGAAATTAATGAATGCTTCAACTATGAGCATCATATGCAACACGTTGATACAATCTTTGAACGCCTTGGATTAAACGAAGCGTAAAATTTCATATGGCACAGAATAGAGTCATTCTGTGCCATTCTTTATAAAAACATTATTCACATTTTTCAAACTACAGGGGGCTTGCGAAATGCAAAAGCTAGAATTGCTGTATGAAGGTAAGGCAAAAAGAATTTATCGTACAGAATCAGCAGATATGGTTTGGGTAGAGTACAAAGATAGTGCGACTGCTTTCAATGGGGAGAAAAAAGAGACGATTACAGGAAAAGGTCGTTTGAACAATGAGATTACAACTTTATTGTTCAGAAAGTTACAAGAAGTAGGAATTAAAACACACTTTGTTGAGAAGCTATCTGAAACAGAACAACTTGTTAAAAAAGTGAGTATTATTCCTTTAGAAGTTGTCACAAGAAATGTAATTGCAGGAAGTCTTTCAAAACGATTAGGAATGGAAGAGGGAACTGTACTTGCAGAACCAATCGTAGAATTTTACTTCAAAGATGATGATTTAGGAGATCCGCTTGTAACGGAAGATCATATTCGTGTATTAAACGTTGCATCGCCAGAGCAAGTAAGCGTATTACGAGATATGGCTCTACAAATCAATCAAGTGTTGATTGATCATTTCGCAAGCTGTCGTGTAAGATTAGTAGATTTCAAATTAGAGTTTGGTGTAACGGATGAAGGAGAAATCATTTTAGCAGATGAAATTTCACCAGATACTTGCCGTTTATGGGATGAAACGAGCAATGAGAAGTTTGATAAAGACGTATTCCGTCGTGATCTTGGAAATTTAACAGATGCTTATGAAGAGATTTTAAAACGTTTAGGGGGAATTTCACATGTATAAAGTTAAGGTATATGTAACATTAAGAGAAAGCGTATTAGATCCACAAGGAACAGCAGTAAAAGGAGCACTTCATAGCCTTTCATTCACAGAAGTACAGGATGTTCGAATTGGAAAGTACATGGAACTAACAATTGATAAATCGGTAACCGACTTAGATAGCAAGGTAAAGGAAATGTGTGAAAAACTATTAGCAAACGTTGTAATGGAAGACTTCCGTTATGAAGTTGAGGAGGTTGTCGCACAGTGAAATTTGCCGTAATAGTATTTCCAGGTTCGAACTGTGATGTCGATATGTTCCATGCAATTAAAGATGAGCTTGGCGAAGAAGTAGATTACGTTTGGCACGATACAGAGAATTTAGATGAATATGATGCAATTCTACTACCAGGTGGTTTCTCTTATGGTGACTACTTACGCTGCGGTGCTATTTCTCGCTTTGCGAATGCAATGAAAGCAGTACAGAAAGCTGCTGAGCAAGGAAAGCCAATTTTAGGTGTATGTAATGGATTCCAGATTCTTGTTGAATCAGGATTATTACCAGGAGCATTAATGAGAAATGAAAACTTAAAATTTATGTGTCGAACAGTTCAGTTACGTGTTGAAAATAATGAAACAATGTTTACATCACAATATGAAAAAGATGAAGTAATCAATATTCCAATTGCACATGGTGAGGGGAATTACTATTGTGATGAAGAGACTCTTAAACAATTAGAAGAGAATAATCAAATCGCATTCCGTTACGTAGAAAACCCGAACGGAAGCGTTTCAGATATTGCTGGTATTGTAAACGAAAAAGGGAATGTACTGGGTATGATGCCACACCCAGAGCGTGCTGTAGATGAATTACTTGGCGGTGCTGAAGGGTTAAAAGTCTTTCAATCTATCTTAAAACAGTGGAGGGAAACATATGTCGTTAATGCTTGAACCAAATCCAACACAAATTAAAGAAGAGCGCATATATGCGGAAATGGGGCTAACAGACGAAGAGTTCGCCATGGTTGAAAAGATTTTAGGCCGTCTGCCAAATTATACAGAAACAGGATTATTCTCTGTTATGTGGTCTGAACATTGTAGTTATAAAAATTCAAAACCAGTACTTCGAAAATTCCCAACAACAGGTGAGCGAGTCTTGCAAGGGCCTGGGGAAGGTGCTGGAATTGTAGACATCGGTGATAATCAAGCGGTTGTATTTAAAATGGAAAGTCATAACCACCCTTCTGCTATTGAGCCATATCAAGGAGCAGCAACAGGTGTTGGCGGTATTATTCGTGACGTATTCTCTATGGGAGCACGTCCAGTAGCTCTATTAAACTCACTTCGATTTGGAGAATTACAATCACCACGTGTGAAATACTTATTCGAAGAAGTAGTAGCAGGAATTGCGGGATACGGTAACTGTATCGGTATTCCGACTGTTGGCGGCGAAGTACAGTTTGATCCATGTTATGAAGGAAATCCACTTGTAAATGCAATGTGCGTAGGCTTAATTAACCACGAAGACATTAAAAAAGGGCAAGCGCACGGTGCTGGAAACACAGTAATGTACGTAGGAGCATCAACTGGTCGTGATGGTATCCACGGTGCTACATTCGCATCTGAAGAGTTATCTGAAAGCTCAGAAGCGAAGCGTCCAGCAGTTCAAGTAGGAGATCCATTTATGGAGAAACTTCTTATTGAAGCTTGTTTAGAACTTATTCAATCGGATGCACTTGTTGGAATTCAAGATATGGGTGCAGCTGGTTTAACATCATCTTCTGCAGAAATGGCAAGTAAAGCAGGAATGGGTATTGAAATGTACTTAGATGATGTACCACAACGAGAAACAGGAATGACACCATATGAAATGATGCTATCTGAATCACAAGAGCGTATGTTAATTGTTGTGAAAAAAGGTAGAGAGCAAGAGATAGTAGATTTATTTGAGAAGTATGGTCTTGCAGCCGTTACGATGGGGAAAGTAACGGAAGACAAAATGCTTCGTTTATTCCATAAAGGTGAAATGGTAGCTGAAGTACCAGCGGATGCTCTTGCAGAAGAAGCGCCAATTTATCATAAACCATCACAAGAAGCAGCATACTTTGCTGAATTCCAGCAGATGAAAATGGAAACACCAAAAGTAGAAAATTATAAAGAAACGTTATTCGCTCTATTACAACAACCGACGATTGCAAGTAAAGAGTGGGTTTATGATCAATATGATTATCAAGTTCGCACAAGCACAGTTGTTACACCGGGTTCAGATGCAGCAGTTGTACGTGTACGCGGTACAGAAAAAGGATTAGCAATGACGACAGATTGTAACTCTCGCTACATTTATTTAGATCCAGAAATGGGCGGTAAAATTGCAGTAGCAGAGGCAGCACGTAATATCGTATGTTCTGGAGGAGAGCCACTTGCAATTACAGATTGCTTAAACTTCGGTAATCCAGAGAAACCAGAAATCTTCTGGCAAATTGAGAAATCAGTAGATGGTATGAGTGAAGCTTGTCGCACATTACAAACACCAGTTATAGGCGGAAACGTATCAATGTATAACGAACGTAGTGGTGAAGCGGTATATCCAACACCGACAGTTGGGATGGTCGGACTAGTACATGACTTAAAACATGTAACAACACAAGAGTTTAAGCAAGCTGGCGATTTAGTTTATGTTATCGGAGAGACGAAAGCTGAGTTTGGTGGAAGTGAATTACAGAAAATGCTTCACGGCAAAATTTTCGGCCAATCACCAAGTATCGATCTAGACGTAGAATTAAAACGTCAAAAACAAGTATTAGCAGCAATTCAAGCTGGCCTTGTTCAATCTGCACATGACGTTGCTGAAGGTGGTTTAGCAGTTGCAATTTCAGAAAGTGCAATTGGTGCTAACGGCTTAGGTGCTACTGTGAAATTAGACGGGGAAGCAACAGCGGCATTATTTGCGGAATCGCAATCTCGCTTCGTGATAACTGTAAAACGTGAAAATAAAGAAGCGTTCGAGAAAGCGGTAGAAGCAATTCAAGTTGGAGAAGTAACAAATACAAATGAAGTGACAATTCATAATGAAGAAAATGAAGTATTACTTACAGCAAATGTAGATGAAATGAGAAAGGCTTGGAAAGGGGCAATCCCATGCTTGCTGAAATAAAGGGGTTAAACGAAGAATGTGGCGTTTTCGGAATTTGGGGGCATGAAAATGCGGCACAAGTTTCATATTACGGATTGCACAGTTTACAGCACCGTGGGCAAGAAGGCGCAGGCATTGTCGTAAATAATGGAGAAAAAATCGTCGGTCACAAGGGGTTAGGTTTAATATCGGAAGTGTTTTCAAGAGGAGAGCTAGAAGGATTGAACGGGAAATCAGCAATCGGACACGTACGATACGCGACGGCTGGTGGAAGTGAAGTGGCTAACGTTCAACCATTACTATTCCGTTTTTCTGATCATAGTATGGCATTAGCTCATAACGGGAATTTAATTAATGCAAAAATGCTTCGCCGCGAATTAGAGGCAGAGGGAAGTATTTTTCAAACAAGTTCAGATACAGAAGTACTTTTACACCTTATTAAACGTAGTACGAAAGGTTCGTTAATTGAAAGTGTAAAAGAAGCTCTAAATAAAGTGAAAGGTGCGTTTGCATATCTTTTACTAACTGGAAATGAAATGATTGTTGCGCTAGATCCAAATGGATTCCGTCCCCTTTCAATTGGAAAGATGGGAGATGCTTACGTTGTAGCATCAGAAACATGTGCTTTTGATGTAGTAGGTGCAACATACATTCGTGATGTAGAACCGGGTGAATTACTTATCATTAATGATGATGGAATTCACGTAGATCGTTTTACAAATGATGTAGAACATGCAATTTGCAGTATGGAATACATTTACTTCGCACGCCCAGATTCAAATATCGCTGGTGTTAACGTCCATGCAGCACGTAAAAACATGGGGAAACGTTTGGCGGCAGAAGCTCCTATTGAAGCTGATGTTGTTACTGGTGTACCAGACTCTAGCATTTCAGCAGCAATTGGTTATGCGGAGGCGACAGGTATTCCATATGAGTTAGGATTAATTAAAAATCGTTACGTTGGACGTACGTTTATTCAACCTTCTCAGGAACTGCGAGAGCAAGGGGTTAAGATGAAGCTTTCAGCAGTAAGAGGTGTAGTTGAAGGAAAACGAGTTGTTATGATTGATGATTCTATCGTACGAGGAACAACGAGTAAACGAATTGTTCGTATGCTTCGCGAGGCTGGAGCGACAGAAGTTCACGTAAGAATAGCTTCACCACCTTTGAAATATCCATGTTTCTATGGCATTGATATTCAAACGAGAAAAGAATTAATTGCAGCAAATCATACGGTAGAAGAAATTCGTGAAATGATCGGTGCAGACTCATTAACATTTTTAAGTGAAGATGGATTAGTAGATGCAATTGGACGTCCATATGAAGGGAAATACGGTGGCCTATGTATGGCGTACTTCAATGGAGATTATCCAACAGCTCTTTATGATTATGAGCAAGAGCTTTTAGAAAGTATGAAATAAGAAGAAAAAAGCTTCTACTTCTTTTTGATGTAGAAGCTAGCTTCTTTCTTAAAACGGCCCGCACAGGATAGGGAGAAATTAAAAGACGAGGTGTAGATAACGATGGCGAATGCATATAAGCAAGCAGGAGTAGATATTGAAGCTGGATATGAAGCGGTATCTCGCATGAAAAAACACGTACAAACAACAATGAGAAAAGAAGTACTAGGCGGTTTAGGCGGTTTTGGAGGTATGTTTGACCTATCAAAATTTGCATTAGAAGAACCTGTATTAGTATCTGGAACAGATGGCGTGGGAACGAAATTGATGCTCGCTTTTATGGCAGATAAACATGACACAATTGGTATTGATGCGGTAGCAATGTGTGTAAATGATATTGTTGTCCAAGGAGCAGAGCCGCTTTTCTTCCTTGATTATATTGCTTGTGGTAAAGCTGAACCTAGTAAAATTGAAAACATCGTCAAAGGTATATCAGAGGGCTGTCGCCAAGCAGGTTGTGCTTTAATTGGTGGAGAAACAGCTGAAATGCCAGGAATGTATTCTACAGAAGAATACGATTTAGCTGGTTTTACAGTTGGGATCGTTGATAAAAAGAAAATTGTAACAGGTGAAAAAATTGAAGCTGGTCACGTATTAATTGGCTTAGCATCTAGCGGTATTCATAGTAACGGTTATTCTTTAGTACGAAAAGTATTACTAGAAGATGGAGAACTATCTTTAGATCGCATTTACGGACGCTTAGAGCTACCTCTTGGTGAAGAATTATTAAAACCAACGAAAATTTATGTCAAACCTATTTTAGAACTATTGAAGAAATATGAAGTATACGGTATGGCACATATTACAGGTGGCGGATTCATTGAAAATATTCCACGTATGTTACCAGAAGAAATCGGTGCAGAAATTGAATTAGGATCTTGGGAAATTCAGCCGATCTTTAGTTTACTTCAAGAAGTTGGCAAGCTGGAAGAGAAAGAAATGTTCAATATTTTTAACATGGGTATTGGTATGGTAGTAGCGGTGAAGGAAGAAGATGCAAAAGATGTTGTTCGTCTTCTTGAAGAGCAAGGAGAAACTGCTCGTATTATTGGACGCACTGTACAAGGAGCTGGCGTTACTTTTAATGGAGGCACAGCGCTATGAGTAGATTAGCAGTTTTTGCTTCTGGAAGCGGATCTAACTTTCAATCTCTCGTTAATGCAGTAGAAGAAAAAAGATTGGGTGCAGAAATTAGTTTATTAGTATGTGATAAACCAGAAGCACGCGCTGTTGGGCGAGCACATTATCATCATATCCCGTGTTTCGCTTTTTCAGCGAAAGCATATGAGTCAAAAGAAGCGTTTGAAAAAGAGATATTAAAGAAGCTAGAAGAGTATGAAATTGATTATGTTATTTTAGCTGGATATATGCGTTTAATTGGACCAACTTTACTAGAAGCTTACGGCGGAAGGATTATTAATATTCATCCATCACTATTACCGAGTTTTCCAGGGAAAGATGCTGTTGGTCAAGCGTTAGAAGCAGGTGTGAAAGTAACTGGAGTAACGATTCATTATGTAGACGCAGGTATGGATACAGGGCCAATTATTGCACAAGAAGCAGTAGTTGTTTCTGAAGGGGATACGAGAGAAAGCTTACAAAAGAAAATTCAACAAGTTGAACATAAATTATACGTAAATACAGTGAATCAAATTGTTCAATCTACGAAAGAACCAACTGTCAACTAACATACAACCAGGGGTGAAGGGTAAATGAAAAAGCGTGCATTAGTAAGTGTTTCAGATAAAACAGGAGTAGTAGAATTTGTTAAAGGTTTACTAGAACAAGGGATCGAAGTTATATCAACAGGCGGTACAAAAAAATTACTAGAAGAAAACGGCTTACAAGTAATCGGTATTTCTGAAGTAACTGGTTTCCCAGAAATTATGGATGGTCGTGTGAAAACATTACATCCAAATATTCATGGTGGTCTATTAGCAGTTCGCGATAATGAAACGCATGTAGCACAAATGAATGAGTTAGGTATAGAGCCAATTGATTTTGTTATCGTTAACTTATACCCATTCAAAGAAACAATCGCTAAGCCTGATGTAACATTTGCTGATGCAATTGAAAATATTGATATTGGTGGCCCAACAATGATTCGCTCTGCTGCGAAAAATCACAAATTTGTATCGGTAATTGTAGATCCAGTAGATTACGATGTTGTATTAGCAGAACTGGAAGAGAACGGTGAAGTAAAAGAAGAAACGAAACGTAAATTAGCAGCGAAAGTATTCCGCCATACAGCAGCATATGATGCGTTAATCTCTAACTACTTAACAGAGCAAATGGGTGAAGAAAGCCCAGAAACATTAACTGTGACATTTGAGAAAAAGCAAGACTTACGTTATGGCGAGAACCCACATCAAAAGGCAACTTTCTATAAAGCGCCATTCGCAGCAACTTCTTCTGTTGCATACGCAGAACAATTACACGGTAAAGAATTATCATATAACAATATTAATGATGCAGACGCAGCACTTAGCATCGTAAAAGAATTTACAGAGCCAGCAGTAGTAGCAGTAAAACATATGAATCCATGTGGTGTTGGAGTAGGAACTGATATTCATGAAGCATACACACGTGCTTATGAAGCGGATCCAGTATCAATCTTTGGAGGGATTATTGCAGCGAATCGTGAGATCGACAAATCTACAGCTGAAAAGTTACATGAAATTTTCTTAGAAATTATTATTGCACCTTCTTTCTCAAAAGAAGCTTTGGAAGTGTTGCAAAATAAGAAAAACTTACGTTTACTAACTGTAAATATTGAAAAATCGACAAGTGCGAGCAAAAAACTAACTTCTGTACAAGGCGGACTTCTTGTTCAAGAGGAAGATACGTTATCATTAGATGAAAGTACAATTTCAATTCCAACAAAACGTGAACCTTCAGAGCAAGAATGGAAAGATTTAAAACTAGCTTGGAAAGTTGTAAAACATGTGAAGTCAAATGCAATTGTTTTAGCGAAAGATGATATGACAATTGGTGTCGGTGCGGGACAGATGAACCGTGTAGGTTCTGCAAAAATTGCAATTACACAAGCTGGTGAAAAAGCACAAGGTAGCGCGCTTGCATCTGATGCTTTCTTCCCAATGCCAGATACATTAGAAGAAGCAGCAAAAGCAGGAATTACAGCAATCATTCAACCAGGCGGATCAATCCGTGATGAAGATTCTATTAAAGTGGCGGATACGTATGGGATTGCGATGGTGTTCACTGGCGTACGTCATTTCAAACACTAATAGAGGGTGTTTAAAAAGTCCGGTTAAGATAACCTTCGCATGTCGTCGTTGCATTGCCAGTGCGGTACTCATGTAGGAAAACTACACTCCGTGTCCTCCTGGCAAATGCGCCTCGACCTGCTCGGTTCTCTTAATCCTCCTTTTTAAACTTACAGTGATATGAAAACAAACTAGGAGCATAGCTTCTAGTTTGTACTTATTTAAGTATTGGGGGATGAAATATGAATGTTTTAGTAATTGGACGCGGTGGGCGTGAGCATGCTTTAGCTTGGAAGTTTGCACAATCTACAAAAGTGAAAAAGGTGTATGTAGCACCGGGCAATGAAGGTATGCGCGATATTGCAACACCAGTTGATATTGATGAAAATGATTTTGATGCGTTAGTTTTATTTGCTAAAGAGAATCATGTTGAGTTAACTTTCGTTGGACCAGAAATTCCGCTTATGAATGGAATTGTTGATCGTTTTACAGAAGAGGGACTTCGCGTATTTGGTCCGAATAAAGCGGCTGCTGTTATTGAAGGTAGCAAAGCTTTTACGAAAGAATTGATGAAAAAATATGATATTCCAACTGCTGCATATGAAACTTTTACAGATTATGAAGAAGCAGTACAGTACATTCAAAAAGTTGGTGCACCGATTGTTATTAAGGCAGATGGATTAGCTGCTGGAAAAGGTGTAACAGTAGCGATGACGCTTGAAGAGGCATTACAAGCTGCAAAAGAAATGCTACAAGATGTAAAGTTCGGCGAAGCGAGTAAGAAGGTCGTTATTGAAGAGTTCTTAGATGGACAAGAATTTTCATTAATGGCATTTGTGAATGGAACAAATGTGCATCCGATGGTAATCGCGCAAGATCATAAACGAGCTTTTGATGGAGATAAAGGTCCAAATACAGGTGGAATGGGTGCATATTCTCCAGTACCACAAATTCCGGAATCAGCAGTTCAAGAGGCGATAAAAAACGTATTGCATCCAACTGCTAAAGCGATGATTGCAGAAAATCGATCGTTTACAGGTATTTTATATGCGGGACTTATTTTAACAAATGATGGTCCAAAGGTAATTGAGTTTAATGCTCGCTTTGGTGATCCTGAAACGGAAGTTGTATTACCACGCCTAGAAAATGATTTAGTTGATGTATGTAACGCTGTATTAGATGAGAGTGAACTAACGTTACAATGGTCAGAAGAAGCAGTTATTGGCGTTGTACTTGCTTCGAAAGGATATCCAGAAGTATATAAAAAAGGTGATATTATTAACGGGTTAGATGCATTGCAAGATGTAATTGTGTTTCATTCAGGTACAGCGATGAAACATGGTGATTTTGTAACAAACGGTGGTCGTGTACTATTTGTTGCTTGTAAGGCGAATAGTTTACAAGAAGCGAAAGATAAGGTGTATAAAGAAATTGGTAAAATTGAGAGTGATGCTCTATTTTACCGAAGTGATATAGGATATCGTGCAATTGGGCATGAGATGATGAGAAGCTAATATGTAAAAAATCTCGCTGAGAAATCAGCGAGATTTTTTATACATCTTTATCTTTTTTCAATTTCCCTTTTTGCTTTGCCATTTCTCGAAGTAAATACTCGATGTGTGCATTGACGCTACGAAACTCATCATTCGCCCATTTTTCGATGACTGCGTGTAATTCAGGATCAATACGTAATGGAAAGCTTTTCTTTTTAGCCATAGTGATTTACAACCTTTTAGTATAGGCTTCCTGTATTAATAACTGGTTGCGCACCTTTATCTGAAACGATGGCAACTAATAGGTTGTTCACCATATTCGCTTTACGCTCGTCATCTAATTCAAGTACGCCTTCTTCATCTAACATATGGATTGAATCTTTTGCCATCTTCACAGCACCTTCAACAATCTCTTTTCTAGCAGCTAATACTGCTTTTGCTTGTTGGCGTTGTAGCATTGCATGGGCAATTTCTGTTGCATAAGCTAAATGTGTTAAACGAGTTTCTAACACTTCTACGCCAGCAATTTCAAGGCGTGCTTCTAATTCACGTTTTAATTCTTCAGAAATTTCTTCAGTATTTCCACGTAACGTAATGCAAGTTTCATCTTGGAAATTATCATAAGGATATTTCGTTGCAACGTGGCGGATTGCCGTTTCGCTTTGAATTTCTACAAATCGATCATAATGTTCAACGCCGAACATCGCTTTTGCAGAATCAACAACTTTATAGACGATAACAGCTGCAATTTCAATTGGATTTCCGTCAACATCATTTACTTTTAATTTCTTACTATTAAAGTTCTCAACACGTAATGATACAGTTTGACGGAACGCGAACGGAATCGTTAAAAATAAACCGTTTTGACGAATTGTTCCTAAATAATTACCGAAAAACGTAATGACTTTTGCTTGATTTGGTTGAACAATACCAATACCTGTAGCAAGAACTGCAGCTAAAATAATAGTTAATGCTGCTCCTATGAAAATTTCTTGCACGAGGAAAAATACACCGATAGCGGCTAAAATCAAAATTCCAATAATCCCAAGAAAACCATTAACATAAAACACTTGTTTTTCTTTCATATGATCGCCTCCTGATATAAAAATGATATCACTTTTATATCATTTTAAGCAAGAGGTTTACACCTAATTTTCTGAATTTTATTGATTATGTATATTTTAATGTCTGAAATGAGAATATATGTTCTATTTTTGTGATAAAATAAAGAAGACTTAACCGCCCACTGCAGCAGCTAAGTCCCTTTGAGAGCATCTTGCATCGTGACAAATGATTCAAAGCGGTTTTGCCAGGATTATATCTTCAATCGCTGACTCAATCTCTTTGTCAGAAGCGTCATAACTTCCATTTGACTGTGGTTTGTCGTGCTTGGAAGTTTGATTCGCTTCTTCTTTAGTATGTCCCTTCTCAGCAAAATTCATGCTAGACATTTTAAATGCCCCCATGTTCATGTATTTTCCGAATTTCCACATTTCAACAATAGGGCAGAAACGAACAATTCCCTCTGCAACTTTCATTGCACCAATCCATAGCAAAATGTTAGACCAAGTGCACCAAGGTTTGCGCACGAGTTTCGTTGCACTACAACCGAAGAGGACAAGTCCGAGTGTAATTCGAATTAGGGCATTTATTGTACCGATATTTTGCTTCATTAGAAAAACACTCCTTTTATGAAAGTTGAAATAGATAATACTATTTCTTTTATTAGTATCCCTTTTGATTTTTCGGATATGTAATCCAACATTTGACGTGGAAAAAGATGTTGGATTGTGCGTGTGTGTAAGTAGCTTTTTTTGTTATAATGAAAGAATGCATAAAAGGAAGTTCAAAATTAAATCCTCTCGTTTAAAAAATGTCGAAGAGGGGATTTCAAACTTAATTCTCCGCTTTAAACAAATATTTAAGGTGAACTTAAAAAATCCTAATGAAAATAAACTGTTATTTTAAACAGAAATATATACAACTTGAGAAAAGAAAGGGTGTTTTCATGTACGATATTTCCGGATGGAAACATGTATTTAAGCTTGATCCGAATAAGGAATTAAGTGAAGAACATTTAGAAATGATTTGTGAGTCTGGAACAGATGCTGTTATTGTAGGCGGAAGTGATGGGGTGACAATTGATAATGTACTACACATGCTAGTTAGCATTCGTAGATATGCAGTTCCTTGTGTGTTAGAGGTTTCTGATGTGGAAGCAATTACACCAGGATTCGATTTTTATTATATCCCAAGCGTTTTAAATAGCCGAAAGGTGGAATGGGTAACAGGCGTTCATCATGAGGCTTTGAAAGAATTTGGGGATATTATGGATTGGGACGAAATTTTTATGGAAGGATATTGTGTTTTAAATCCTGAAGCGAAAGTAGCCCAGCTTACAGATGCAAAGTGTGATGTAACAGAAGATGATGTGATTGCATACGCGCGTTTAGCAGACAAGCTATTACGTTTACCGATATTTTATTTAGAGTATAGCGGTACGTATGGAGATGTTGAACTTGTTAAAAATGTAAAAGCACAATTGAAACAAGCTAAGTTATATTATGGCGGTGGTATTTCTAATGCGGAACAGGCGAAGGAAATGGCGCAGCATGCTGATACAGTAGTTGTTGGAAATATTATTTATGATGATATAAAAGCAGCGTTAAAAACGGTTAAAGCAGTAAAAGGAGAGTAGGTGCAGGCGTATATGAGTATGACAGATAGATTATTAAATGGTTTAAATCCGCAGCAACAAAAAGCAGTACAAACAACGAACGGACCACTTCTATTAATGGCAGGCGCAGGTAGTGGTAAAACACGAGTGTTAACACATCGTATTGCGTATTTACTTGGTGAAAAAGGAGTAGCACCATGGAACGTACTAGCTATTACCTTTACAAATAAAGCGGCTCGTGAAATGCGCGAGCGTATTGATACACTTGTCGGACCAGAAGCTGAAGATATTTGGATTTCTACGTTCCACTCTATGTGTGTACGTATTTTACGACGTGATATCGATCGCATTGGTATTAATCGTAACTTTACAATTTTAGATTCAGGTGATCAGTTAACTGTAGTTAAAAAAATTATGAAAGAGCGCAATATTGATCCGAAGAAATTTGAGCCGCGCTCTATTTTAGCTGGTATTAGTAATGCGAAAAATGAATTGTTATCTGCGGATAAATATGCGAAGAAAATTACAATTGCTGATCCATATGAAAAATTAACGAGCGATGTATATACAGAATATCAAAAACGTCTTTTGAAAAATAACTCACTAGACTTTGATGATTTAATTATGACGACGATTCAACTATTTGAACGTGTTCCAGAAGTACTAGAGTTTTATCAGCGTAAATTTCAGTATATTCACGTGGATGAGTATCAAGATACGAACAAAGCGCAATACCTTCTTGTTAAACATTTGGCAGCACGTTTTAAAAATTTATGTGTTGTAGGTGACTCAGATCAGTCAATTTATCGCTGGCGTGGTGCGGACATTTCTAACATTTTGTCATTCGAAAAAGACTATGAGAATGCGCAAGTTATTCTGTTAGAACAAAACTATCGTTCGTCACAAAATATTTTAAATGCAGCGAATGCTGTTATTGAAAGAAATACGAATCGTAAACCGAAGAAATTATGGACAGATAATGAAGTTGGAAGCAAAATCTCTTACTATCGTGCTGCAACGGAAAAGGACGAAGCATACTTTGTTGCGAAAAAAATTCGCGACGATATTCAAATGGGAAAACGAAAATATACTGATTTTGCGGTGTTATATCGTACAAATGCGCAGTCTCGTATGGTCGAGGAGATTTTCCTGAAATCTAATATTCCTTACAAAATTGTCGGCGGTACGAAGTTCTACGACCGTAAAGAGATTAAAGACATTTTGGCGTATTTACGCTTAATTGGGAATCCAGATGATGAGATTAGTTTCGCACGTATTATTAACGTGCCAAAGCGCGGAATTGGTGCGACTTCTATCGATAAAATTATTAATTACGGTGTACAAAATGGAATTTCATTAACAGCTGTATTCGATGAGATTGAGCATGTTGGAGTAAGTGCAAAGGTTACAAAGGCAGTAAAAGAATTCGCAGGTTTATTACACAACTGGGTAAATATGCAAGAGTATTTATCTGTTACAGAATTGGTAGAAGAAGTTATTGAAAAAACCGGCTATCGCGACATGTTGAAAAACGAGCGTACGTTAGAAGCGGAAGGTCGTCTAGAGAACTTAGATGAGTTTTTATCTGTTACGCAAACATTTGAATCTCAAAGCGAAGATAAGAGCCTTGTTGCATTCTTAACAGACTTAGCACTTGTTGCAGATATTGATCGTGTAGATGAAGACCCGACTGCTGGTGAGGAAGTTATTTTAATGACGATGCACTCAGCGAAAGGATTAGAATTCCCAGTTGTCTTTATTGTTGGTTTAGAGGAAGGAATATTCCCGCATACTCGTTCCCTAATGGAAGAAGATGAAATGCAAGAAGAGCGTCGTCTTGCTTATGTAGGTATTACTCGTGCAGAAGAAGAGTTGTATTTATCAAATGCACAAATGCGTACTTTATTTGGTAGAACAAGTATGAATGCCGCATCCCGATTCATTACAGAAATCCCGACAGAACTAGTGGAATCATTAAATGAAACAGCGCCGAAGCGTGAAACTTCGTTTGGTGCAAAAGGAAGAACGGCAAGTAGCAGTAAAATGACAACTACAACACGTTCTCGCTCAGCTTTCGCGCGTCCTGCAGCTAAGACGACAGGCGGCGAACAAATCGGCTGGGCGGTAGGCGATAAAGCTTCCCACCAAAAATGGGGAATCGGTACAGTCGTAAGTGTAAAAGGTGAAGGTGATGCAAAAGAATTAGATATTGCGTTCCCAAGCCCAATTGGTGTTAAACGTTTGTTAGCAAAATTTGCACCTGTGACGAAACAATAGGAAAGGAATGAGGATATGTCAAAAGAGATAGCAAAAAAACGTATAGAAGAACTACGTGATTTGTTAAATACATTTAACTATCAATATCACGTGTTAGACAATCCTTCTGTTTCTGATGCGGAGTATGACCGTAATATGCAGGAGCTTATAAAATTAGAAGCAGAGAACCCAGAGTTTATGAGTGAAGATTCTCCCTCCGTTCGCGTTGGGGGAACGGTTCTTGATATATTTGAAAAAGTAACACACAAGTCACCGATGTTAAGTTTAGGAAATGCATTTAACGAAGGAGATTTACGTGATTTTGACCGACGAGTACGTCAAGGAATTGATGATGTGAATGTAAGATATATATGCGAATTAAAAATTGACGGACTTGCTGTTTCACTTCATTATGAAAAAGGACGCTTCATTCAAGGGGCAACACGTGGTGATGGTGTAACAGGTGAAGATATTACTCAAAATTTAAAAACGATTAAAGCAATCCCGCTTCGTTTAAATGAAGAAGTAACGTTAGAAGCACGAGGCGAAGCTTATATGCCGAAGCGTTCATTCGTTAAGTTAAATGAAGAAAAAGAGCAAAATGGTGAAGATGTATTTGCAAATCCGCGTAATGCGGCAGCAGGTTCAATCCGCCAACTTGATCCGAAAATTGCAGCGAAGCGTAACTTATCTATGTTTGTATACGGTCTTGCGAATGTAGAAGAAAAAACAATCCTATCACATAGTGAATCGCTTGATTTCTTAGGTGAACTTGGATTCAAAACAAATCCAAATCGACGCACATGTGAAACAATTGAAGAAGTTATAGCTTATGTAGAAGAATGGCAAGAAAAACGTCCGCATCTTGATTATGAGATTGATGGGATCGTTATAAAAGTAGATGATGTTGCTCTTCAAGAAAGTCTAGGCACTACAGCAAAGAGTCCAAGATGGGCAATTGCTTATAAATTCCCAGCTGAAGAAGTTGTAACAAGATTAACAGGGATTGAATTAAGTGTTGGTCGTACAGGGGTTGTAACACCGACTGCAGAGCTAGAGCCAGTGCGAGTGGCTGGTACGATCGTTCGTCGTGCTTCTTTACATAACGAAGATTTAATTCGTGAAAAAGATATTCGAATTGGTGACTACGTTGTTGTGAAGAAGGCTGGAGATATTATTCCTGAAGTTGTGAATGTTATTTTCGATAAGCGTACTGGTGAGGAAGAAGAATATCATATGCCAACGCATTGCCCAGCATGTGAGAGTGAACTAGTTCGTTTAGAAGAAGAGGTAGCACTTCGTTGTATAAATCCAACTTGTCCTGCTCAAATTCGAGAAGGGTTAATCCATTTCGTTTCAAGAAATGCAATGAATATTGATGGACTTGGAGAACGTGTCATTACACAACTCTTTGAGGCAGATTATATTCGTACATTTGCTGATTTATATTCGTTGACGAAAGAGCAATTATTACAGCTAGAACGATTTGGAGAAAAATCAGCAACGAATTTAGTAAAAGCAATTGAGAATTCTAAAGAAAACTCATTAGAGCGATTATTATTCGGTCTAGGTATTCGCCATGTCGGAGCGAAAGCAGCACGTACATTTGCAGAGCATTTCGAAACGATGGATGCGCTTGTGAAGGCAACGGAAGAAGAACTAAAAGCAATTAATGAAATTGGTGAAAAAATGGCTCAATCCGTAGTAACGTATTTCGATAATGAAGACGTATTAGAGTTATTACAACAATTTAAAGAATACGGCGTGAACATGACATATAAAGGCATGAAAATTGCTGATTTACAAAACGTTGAGTCGTACTTCGCAGGAAAAACTGTCGTTTTAACAGGGAAATTAGAAGTTATGGGACGTAGTGAAGCGAAGAAGAAAATTGAGGCATTAGGTGGAAAAGTAACAGGAAGTGTTAGTAAAAGTACGGATTTAGTTGTTGCAGGTGAAGCGGCAGGTTCGAAATTAGCACAAGCGGAGAAACATAATGTTGAGGTTTGGAATGAAGAGAGGTTCTTACAAGAGCTAAATAAGTAAGAGGTGCAAACTTACCATGAAAAAAATAGCATTAGCGGTATTAAGCCTTGGCCTACTTGTAAGTGGGTGTAGTGCAGGTGCCGACAAAGATGAAAAAGTGGTTGAGAAATCGGGGAAAGCAAAAGAGCAAGCAATCGTCCCGAATTACTCTATTTCGGATGAATATTATAAGACGACTATTCCATTTGAGGGAGGAAACGCACGTGGCTTAGTTGTGCAAGGAGTAAGTAATCGTCTTGATATAGATGAATTTGAAACAGGATTAATGCGTATTGCGAAAGAATCATTTAGTACGAAAGATAATGTTTTAAAAGGCGGAAAGGCCCTAGATACTCAGCATATACAGATGCTTGTTAAAAGAAAACGTACAGATGCAGAACAAAAGGAACTAGAAGATACACTAAAAAAAGATGCGGTTAAATTCCCGAACATAGGGTTGAATCCTGCATTAGGTACAGGATCCGAATCATTAGAAGTGAAAAATAAAAAAAATCCAATATATATTTCAAATATTTTAGAGCATGATTATTATGTGAACAAAGGCGAAAAAAATGAGCGTAGCGGCATTGTAGTTGGATTAGCGATGAATTCGGTTCATTATTATGAGGAAGAGCATGGTTATCCGCGTGAGGCTGCAATTTCGAATGAAAAGATGTTAGCGGAAGGGAAAAAAATGGTGCCAGAAATCTTGAAAGTTATGCATCAACAAGATCCTGAGACAAAAAACCTTCCAATAACATTTGCGATTTATCGTCAGGCTCCAAAGTCTTCGCTCGTGCCAGGTAACTTTGTTTCTTATGCGAATGTTGAAAAAGGCAGTGAAACAGTTGAGGATTGGAAACAAATTAATGAGAAATATTATTTGTTCCCATCTGAACAAGCGAAAACAGATAATAAACGTGAAGATCTGGCGAGAGTATCAAACTTCAAGGCAAAATTAAGCGATTATTTCCAAGGCGACTATACAGCTGTTATCGGTACTGGTATGTATAGAGACGATGAATTAAGAGAAATAAAGCTCGATATTCCTGTCCAGTTTAATGGGAAAGCAGAAATAATTGGCTTTACACAATATGTAGCCGGGCTTGTTATGGAATACTTCCCGAATTATATGAAAGTACAAGTAACGATTAAATCTGTAGAGCGTCCAGAAGCGATTATTATACGTGAAGCGAAGCAAGATGAACCGTATGTGAAAATTTTAGATTAAATACAAGGGCTGTTCCTTTATGGAACGGCTTTTTTTCTTGGGTAATTTTGTTATAATTTAAAATGTTGTAAATAATGGGGTAAGGGGTAAAGCGCATGGACGAATTAAGTTTTCAAGTCATTATTTTATTAATTGCATTCGGTTTTTTAGCAGCTTTTATTGATTCAGTTGTTGGTGGTGGAGGATTAATTTCGCTTCCGGCACTTATGTTTGTTGGTTTACCACCAGCTTCGGCAATTGCAACGAATAAATTAGCTGCAACGATGGGGACGTTTACGAGTGCGATTTACTTTATTCGATCGGGAAAGGTTGATTTTAAAATTGTAGGAAAGTTAATCCCGTTAACTATTATAGGGGCAGTCGCAGGTGCTTTAGTAGTAAAGTTTATTCCGCCGGATATTTTACGTCCGTTAGTGCTTGTGATGTTGGTGTTTATTGCCATTTATATTATTGCGAAAAAGGATTGGGGAAGTGTATCTACCTATAAGAAGATGACGAAAAGAAAAACATTAATATTTTTCTTTGTTATTTTAATGATAGGGTTTTACGATGGGTTTTTTGGACCAGGGACAGGATCCTTCTTAATTTTTGCATTTTTATTAATTGGTTTGGATTTTATTCAAGCAGCAGCATCTGGAAAACTTTTGAACTTTGTTAGTAATATCGTATCGTTAATCACTTTTTTATTTTTAGACGTAATTCATTTTGAATACGGTATTATTATGGGATTATCGATGATTTTGGGCGCTTATTTTGGATCGAAATTTGCAGTTCAAAAAGGTGTTGGATATGTAAGAACTTTATTCTTGTTAGTAACTATTTTATTGATTAGCAAAAACGTTTTGGAATATACTCATATTTTGTAGAGTTATACATTTGTATAACTCTATTTTTTTATTATATTTTAAAAATTAATTAATTTTTAAAATATAAGTCTAGGAATATTTGAATAAATCTAAATTATCGTGTAGAATAATGTTGTAAAATGTAAACGTTTTTCTAAGGGGAGGCTAAAAATAATGGTAGTAGCATACAAACATGAGCCATTTACAGATTTTTCAGTAGAGGCTAACAAATTAGCGTTTGAAGAAGGTTTAAAGAAAGTAGAATCTTATCTTGGACAAGACTATCCATTAATTATTGGGGGAGAAAAAATCACTACAGAAGACAAAATTGTTTCTGTAAACCCTGCAAATAAAGAGGAACTTGTTGGTCGCGTTTCAAAAGCAAGCCGTGAGTTAGCTGAAAAAGCAATGCAAGTAGCGGATGAAACATTCCAAACTTGGAGAAAGTCAAAACCAGAAATGCGTGCAGACATTTTATTCCGTGCTGCAGCGATCGTTCGTCGTAGAAAACATGAATTCTCTGCTATTCTTGTAAAAGAAGCAGGTAAACCATGGAATGAGGCAGATGCTGATACAGCAGAAGCAATCGACTTTATGGAATATTATGGTCGTCAAATGTTGAAATTAAAAGACGGAATTCCAGTAGAAAGCCGTCCAATTGAATATAATCGTTTCTCTTACATTCCATTAGGAGTAGGTGTTATCATTTCTCCTTGGAACTTCCCATTCGCAATTATGGCAGGTATGACAACAGCTGCTTTAGTTTCTGGTAATACAGTATTACTAAAACCAGCTAGTACAACTCCTGTAGTAGCAGCGAAATTCATGGAAGTATTAGAAGAAGCTGGCTTACCAGCTGGCGTAGTAAACTTCGTACCAGGTAGTGGTTCTGAAGTTGGTGATTACTTAGTAGATCACCCTCGTACACGTTTCATTAGCTTCACTGGATCTCGTGATGTAGGTATCCGTATTTATGAGCGTGCAGCGAAAGTAAACCCAGGCCAAATTTGGTTAAAACGCGTTATCGCTGAAATGGGTGGTAAAGATACAATCGTTGTTGATAAAGAAGCAGATCTTGAATTAGCAGCTAAATCTATCGTTGCATCAGCATTCGGATTCTCAGGACAAAAATGTTCTGCATGTTCTCGTGCAGTAATCCACGAAGATGTATACGATCACGTATTAAATCGTGCTGTTGAATTAACGAAAGAATTAACAGTTGCTAACCCAGCTGTATTAGGTACAAACATGGGTCCTGTTAATGACCAAGCTGCATTCGATAAAGTAATGAGCTATGTTGCAATTGGTAAAGAAGAAGGTAGAATCTTAGCAGGTGGCGAAGGAGACGATTCTAAAGGCTGGTTCATCCAACCAACAATCGTTGCTGACGTTGCAGAAGATGCTCGCCTAATGAAAGAAGAAATCTTCGGACCAGTAGTAGCATTCTGTAAAGCAAAAGACTTTGACCATGCACTTGCGATTGCAAACAATACAGAATACGGTTTAACAGGAGCAGTTATCTCTAACAACCGTGACCATATTGAAAAAGCACGTGAAGACTTCCACGTAGGTAACTTATACTTCAACCGTGGATGTACTGGTGCAATCGTAGGATACCAACCATTTGGTGGCTTTAATATGTCTGGTACAGACTCTAAAGCTGGTGGCCCTGACTACTTAGCACTTCACATGCAAGCAAAAACTACTTCTGAAACTTTATAAGAAATAGTAAGAGAGATCTTCGCAGTATGCGAAGATCTCTTTTTTCTGCTTATATGTGGATTAAGATACATATAAGCAGAAAAAATAATATAAGGTTTACTTCAGTAAAATAAGGTATATTATATTGGTTGAATAAATTCTCTTTCAAGATAAGAAAAGTAGGTGAACAAAATGGGAAAATATCAATTGGATTATAAAGGTCAGGTAGCTGTCGCAAAGTTTCATGAAAAACAGACGCCTGTCAAATTTGATAAAAAGCAGCAAATTGAAAAATTGCGTGCGGAGTATTTGAAAAAGAAACAAAAACAAACAGATAAATAGTAGGAGAAACTAGTTAATTTGAATAAAAAACACTTACCATATATTACTATTTGGTAAGTGGAACTAGCTAAACCCTATTCATATCAGGATAAACATGTAAATAGAAACAAAACAATGAGAAAAGTTGACTTATTAGTCACATTTTTTTGTATTCATTTTAAGGATTTCCTGTATAATACAATTTGAAAGAAAATCTATGGTTTGACAAGAAACACTCTTTTCGGTTTTGCTCACTGAAGAGAGTGTTTTTTTGTAGCTAAAAACTCCTCTGTACTCATTACATTTGCATAGACACCATTTAAACTAGCTAAAATTGTGTTATGAATATAAACGGCTGGTATAGTAGCATTCTTAAAAGAAAGGTCTTTTGTAGCACAAGCATCATGTATAACAGTACATTGCAAGCCGAAATCAAAGGCAGCCCTTACGGTAGCATCAATACACATATGAGTCATCATCCCGCATATGACAACGTGTTCAATAGCTAAACGTTGTAATTGCTTTAGAAGATCAGTTTCGCGAAAACTATTTGGATAATGCTTGAGTATAACCGTTTCTTCTCTAAGTGGGCGTACACTTTCATGAATATGTACACCTTCTGTATTGGGGAGGAAAAAAGTAGCGTCCTCTTTTATTGCTACATGTTGGATATGAAAAATAGGTTCGTTTTTCTTTCTAAAGAGCTGTAGTAGCCGACGGGCATATGCGCTTGCTTCGACTGGATTACGTAATTCCATTTTGCCGTGTGGAAAATAATCATTTTGAATATCAATGAGTAAAAGAGCTGTTTTCATATATTTATCTTCCTCCGATTTCATATTCAAATAATGGTATTCAATTAGTAGAGAAGATTATCCTTTTAAAAAATATGCAAGAGGAGAATTTTACATAACTTTAAAGATTACTATTTTTTCTTGAATTTTTCATCTGAAAATTTTAATAAAGAAATAATTAATATTTTTCTAAAAAATGTATTGACTCTTATTATTCTGAGTTCTATAATGAGAATTAATTAAACGACAATTAAATCGATACATTCTTATCCAGAGAGGTGGAGGGACTGGCCCTACGATACCTCAGCAACGGGTTTTTTTAATACCGTGCTAACTCCAGCAAGCCTATGAAAGGCTTGGAAGATGAGAAGATGTGAACGAGTACATATAAGTGCTCTCCTTCTTATCTTTATGGTTGATAAGAAGGAGAGCACTTTTTATTTTACCTCGAGAGCTCTGCTTCAAGTTTTCACAGCATATAGGAGGGGAAAAAATGATTTCTTTTAACAATGTAAGTAAAGTATATGAAACAGGTGGGCAATCTGTTCATGCGGTGGAGGATGTAACATTATCAGTTGAGAAAGGCGAAATTTTTGGCATTATCGGTTTTAGTGGCGCTGGAAAGAGTACGTTATTACGCCTAGTAAACATGTTAGAGAGACCAACGGCAGGAACGATTTCAATAGATGATAAAGAGATTACATCATTATCGACGAAAGAATTACGGAAGCTAAGACAAAGAATCGGGATGATTTTTCAAAGTTTTAATTTATTTAATTCAAGAACAGTATTTGGGAATATTGCTTATCCATTAAAGTTAGCGAAAGTACCAAAGAATGAGATAAAAGAAAGAGTAAATGAATTGCTGAAGTTTGTAGGGTTAGAAGATAAAGCAAACAATTACCCAGAGCAGCTATCAGGTGGACAAAAGCAGCGTGTTGGTATTGCTAGAGCGCTCGCAACATCACCAGATATTCTTATATGTGACGAAGCAACATCAGCTTTAGATCCAGAAACAACGACAGAAATTTTGAACTTATTAAAGAAAGTAAATCGAGAATACAACTTAACAATTCTTCTTATTACACATGAAATGCATGTTGTGAAAGAAATTTGTCACCGTGTAGCTGTAATGGAGAAAGGAAAAGTTATTGAAGAAGGAAAACTGTTTGATGTTTTCACACAACCAAAAACAAAGACGACTCAAAACTTTGTACGTTCTGTTATTAATGATCATTTACCGGAAAGTGTTTTAGCAAAAATTCAAAATGGTGGTCAGATTTATCGTCTAACATTTACTGGCGAGGAGACAGGACAGCCAGTACTATCATATATCGCAAAAAACTATAATGTCGATGTAAATGTACTGTACGGAAATATTATTGAACTTCAAAATGTGCTATTTGGAAATCTTCTTGTAGAATTGCAAGGTGAACAGAGGGAAATTCAAAAAGCATTACAACATCTAAGACTGCAAGTGCAGCTGAAGGAGGTAGAAGCTCATGCGAGTTGATTGGAGTATATTTTGGCCGCGCATAGTAGATGCGACGGGGGATACTCTCTTAATGGTAATTGTAACCCTTATATTTGCTACAATTCTTGGTATACCTCTAGGTTTACTTCTATATGTAACGAGAAAAGGAAACTTTTTAGAAAATAAATGGGTCTTTTCTATTCTTAATATTATCATTAATACAATTCGTCCGATTCCATTCATCATCTTCTTAGTAGCTTTAAGCCCGCTAACAAGAAGTGTTATCGGAACGACAATTGGAACGGCGGCAGCAATTTTCCCAATGACGTTAGTTGCATCAATCGGTATTGCTAGAATGGTTGAAACAAATCTTGTTTCTGTTCCGAAAGGGGTAATCGAAGCAGCTCAAGCGATGGGTGCTTCACCAATTAGAATTGTTTTTGAAATCCTTGTACCAGAAGCGTTAGCGCCATTAATTTTAGGTGTTACATTTATGACAGTTGGTTTAATTGAATTTTCTGCAGTGGCTGGGCTTGTCGGTGGTGGCGGTCTTGGTGACTTAGCAATGACATATGGTTATCAACGTTTTGATACATCAGTTATGTTCGTAACGGTCGTTTTACTTATTATTCTCGTACAGTTAGCTCAAAATTTAGGAAACTACTTTGCGAAAGTCTTTTTACGCAGATCATAAAAAGAAAGAGGGGAAAGAAAATGAAGAAAATTTTAGCGTTTGCATTATCAGCGATTGTAGGGGTTTCAGCGTTAAGCGGTTGCTCAAGTGGAGACACGGGGGCAGGGGCGAAAGAAAAAGTAGTTCGTGTCGGTGTAACTGGAACGGATGGAGACGCTTGGGAAATTTTGAAGAGGAAAGCTGAAAAAGAAGGAATTAAAGTTAAACTGGTTGAGTTCTCTGATTACACGACGCCAAATAAAGCGTTAGCTGATGGAGATATTGAGCTAAACTCATTCCAGCATATTGCTTTCTTAGAGCAATTTAAAAAGGAGCATAAATTAGATATTACAGCTGTTGGTACAACGCAAATTGCACCAATGGGTTTATACTCTGAAAAACATAAGAAAGCAAATGAAATTCCAGATGGTTCTGAAATTGCGATTCCCAATGATCCAACGAACCAAGCACGTGCATTAAAACTTCTTGATGCAGCTGGGTTATTAAAGCTTAAGAAAGACTTTGGCTTATTTGGAGATTCAAGCGGCATTGCTGAAAATCCGAAGAAATTAAAAATTACACCGGTTATCGCACAGCAAACACCTCGTGTATTAAAAGATGCTGCAGCTTCAGTTATTAATAACGGTGTTGCTGGTCAAGCTGGATTAGATCCAGCTAAGGATCCAATTTTCTTAGAAGATCCAAAGAATGAAAATGCGAAGCCATATATTAATATTTTCGCAGCTCGTACGAAAGATAAAGATGATCCAACACTGAAAAAAGTAATTGAACTATATCATTCAAAAGAAGTAACAGAGGCAATTAAGAAAGAAACAAATGATGGTTCCATTTCAGTAGATCTTTCACTTGATGAGCTTGAAAAGATCGTAAAATAATGATTGGGTTTAATGGACTAACAGAAGGAACCCCTCCGCTGTTAGTTCGTTCAACATATAATCTACTTAACAAACAAAACAAACCCTAATTCTGTACCTTCCAATTCTGTATAACATAGAATCCAATGTTTGTTAAGTAGAGTAATGGACCAGGAGTTTTCCTGGTCTTTTTTTATTACTGAAAGCAACTAGCAAGTAGTAAGGTAATCCAAATTATAATGGGGTAAGAAAATAAGCTGAACACGAGTGTAATTACGAATTGCTTTTTTTGAATTAAGTGTTTTTGGGATGAAAAAAAGAAAATAGAAAAGATAACAATGAAAACAGCTGATATTACGCCCGGATTATAGGAGCGGTAAATAAAAAACAAAATAATATGTTGAACAGAGTTGAAGAAGATAGCTCCTTGTATAAAAATAATCCAGTATATAGAAGACAAGAAGTTTAGTTGATATAGAAAGACGATAAGTAAGACAAAGAGAGTTAATACAGAAATTGCAATGAAAAATTGTTGGCTAGTTATAAAAGTAATTGAAAATTGATTAGCAAGATATTGTGGCATTTGGAAAGATTCTTCAAGGTTATGAATGAGAAATAACAAGGGAATCATCCAAAGCATAATAGTGGAATGTTTTTTAAACAACTTACATCGCTCCAATATAGAGATAGAAAGCCTAAAAAGGCCCTCTATCCAGAGATATTCATTCGATTATAATATTTTTTAAATTATTTTTATGATGCCCTTGTTCTTTCGGATAAGCAGCTAGCTCCTCTTGTAAAATATTTAGTATTTGCTTAGCTGATTGCTGGATGGGTGCAGGTAACTCTTCTAATATATGCATACCCATTTTTATTTTTGTACGAATTACCTTCCTTATTAATTCCTCATGCATGCACGACACCTCCAAAACGAATGTTTAGTACATCATCTTCAAATTTTGCTCCTTGAATAGAAAGGTGTGTTAACGTTTTGGGTAATGTGATGTTTCGTTTAACAGAACCAGCACGAATGATAAGCTCGTCACCTTTTTGATTTAATGCAAGTTCACTTTTGTTAGAGAAGGGAATGGACAGAACGAAAATATACTCATCGCCATCTTTTTTTACATATTGAGTGCGACCGTTAAATTTTACTTCAGTAGGACAATAATCTTCTTTAAATAAAGCATCTCCAACGCGTTCTAACATAGGTAAGCCAACAACTTCTTGTTCAAACATTGGAGCTTCGTAAATAGGAAGTGGATCAAAACTATTTTGAATTAATGTTTTATATTTCTTTTGAGTATCTTTCCAAGCTTGAAAATAAGGATCGATGACAGTGTTAGGGATGACGCGGTTAATCATAATCGCATCTACGTTATAATCGTATAAATTTAAATACGTAAAGCTACGCTGAGCCTCTTTAATGACCATTTTTTCGGGATTTACAACGATGCGGATACTTGTTACGTCTCGGTTTGATAAAATATCTCTCATTTCTCCAAGTTGTTCAAGTGTATTTGTTAATTCGTCCATAATATCATCGGTTGGAAGGGGGACACCAAGAAGTGGTTGAGCTACAGGGCGAACAACTTTTAAAACTTTTCTTTTAATAGGGAAGAGTTTTTCCATCCACCAGCCGAGCATGTCTGGAAAACTGAGCATTGCTAATGTTTCTCCTGTTGGAGCACAATCAATGATAATAACGTCATATGTGTTTTGTTTATAATAATCGAGTACGCGAAGTAAACTAATTAAATCTTCCATACCGGGAAACATCGTTAACTCTTCGGTTGTAATATCATCAGCTGCTTTGGAAGTGAAAAGTAGTGTAATATATTTCTGTAACTTTCCCCAGCCCTTTTCCATTTCATAAATTGTATTAATTTCTTGTGCCCATAGGTTTTCACGAATTTCTAATGGTTCAGAAGATAGTTTTATACCAAATGAATCTCCTAAACTATGAGCTGGGTCTGTGCTCATTACTAAAGTTTTTAATCCTTGTTTTGCGCTTTGAAGTGCAGTTGCCGCTGAAATGCTAGTTTTTCCTACGCCGCCTTTACCTGTATACAAAATAATTCTCATCATTCATATCCCCTTTGTTTCGAGCATCGAATATTACGAGTAACGAAATATTTTTTTGAATAAAAACCCTATTAAGGTTTTTATTCAATCGGAATGTTTTTCATTTTAGGTGCAGAAACCTTTTCTTCTGTTTTTTGCTGTGATGTAGCAATGTGATTCATAATCTTTTGGAAGATTTGTAGTAAAAATGCTTTTTCTTCTTCCGATAATGCTTCGGTCACTAGGTTAAAATAATGGGCTGCATTTTGTTTTACTTCTTGAACGAGCATTACACCGTTTTCTGTTAAACGAATTAATACAATGCGTCGGTCGTTTTCATCACGGTATCTTTCAATATATCCTTTTTTTACAAGGCGATTTACAACACCTGTCGTTGTACTCATCGGTATATCAAGAAGATCAGCGATTTTTGTCATTGTAATATCCGTATTTCGCTCCATCCAAAGTAAACAAAATACTTCAGTTTTAGAAAGTGTTAAATCTAAGCTTACCCATTCTTCAGGATAGAAAAGTTTCTTGGCGTTATCTAGCAGTAAGTCTAAAAAATGTTCGTATTGCAACAATTAATTCCACTCCCGTATATTTCGAGGTTCGTAATATTTATTTTTATTTTATGTAGAATTGAAATAAATGTCAATGTTTTTAACTGTTTTTTCAGATTAGAAAGAAAACTATCTTTAAAATAATATTTTTTTGTGATAGATTTATAAATAGTAAACTAGAATTTACATAAAAATCCATCATGGTAAATATACTTATCTATAATGGATGTACAGCTAACGAGGGGGAGAACGATGAGAAGACGTAATACGCAAGCGTTCACGTTTTTAGCATGGACTTCATTTGTTTGCGCGCTTTCAGGTATGCTAATTGGAATTTATACGCTAGATGAAACGCTTAGTGTAAAAGGATATTATTTACTTGGAACATTATTTTTAACGATGTCTTGTTTTGTATTACAAAAAACAATTCGTGATAATGAAGAAGATAACGAGAGATTTCCGAAAAATAAACCGTTAGATAAAGAGTAAATCGTAAAGAAAGGCGTTTGCCTTTCTTTTTTTATGTAAAAATGCTGTAAGTGCCGTGTGTTGACTTGCTTGAAGTACTGAAAATTTGGTATCATCAATAGTATTGTAGATTGAACGATATATTATGGAGGTGGCCTAGCCGTGTCAAGAATTTCCGTTGAGAATGTAAAGCACGTAGCACATTTAGCACGTCTTGCAATTACTGATCAAGAAGCAGAAAAATTTCAAAAACAACTAGATGCAATTGTTACATTTGCAGAACAGTTAAATGAATTAGATACAACAGATGTAAAACCAACAACTCATGTATTAACTATGAAAAATGTTATGCGTGAAGATGTACCAGAAAAAGGTTTACCAGTTGAAGAAGTATTAAAAAATGCACCGGATCACAAAGATAATCAAATCCGTGTTCCAGCAGTATTAGAATAGAGGAGGGGAATTTCGATGTCATTATTTGATCATTCAGTATCAGAGTTACATAAGAAATTAAACAACAAAGAAATTTCCGTTACGGATTTAGTAGAAGAATCTTACAAACGTATTGCGGATGTTGAAGATAACGTAAAAGCTTTTCTTACATTAGATGAAGAAAACGCACGCGCGAAAGCGAAAGAATTAGATGCGAAAATTGGTGCTGAAGATAACGGTTTATTATTCGGTATGCCAATCGGTGTTAAAGATAACATTGTAACTAACGGTCTTCGTACGACTTGTGCAAGCAAAATGTTAGCAAACTTCGATCCAATTTATGATGCGACAGTTGTGCAAAAGCTAAAAGCTGCTGACACAATTACAATCGGTAAATTAAATATGGACGAGTTCGCAATGGGCTCTTCAAATGAAAACTCAGGTTTCTACGCTACGAAAAATCCGTGGAACTTAGATTACGTTCCAGGCGGATCTAGTGGTGGTTCTGCAGCAGCTGTAGCAGCAGGAGAAGTATTATTCTCTCTAGGTTCTGATACGGGTGGTTCTATCCGTCAACCAGCTGCATATTGCGGCGTTGTAGGTTTAAAACCAACTTACGGACGTGTATCTCGTTACGGATTAGTAGCATTTGCATCTTCACTTGATCAAATCGGACCGATTACACGTACAGTAGAAGACAATGCATACTTATTACAAGCTATTTCAGGTCTTGACCGTATGGATGCAACTTCTGCTAACGTTGAAGTAGGAAACTACTTAGCTGGTTTAACAGGCGACGTTAAAGGTTTACGCATTGCTGTACCGAAAGAATACTTAGGAGAAGGTGTTGGCGAAGAAGCTCGTGAGTCAGTACTAGCTGCTTTAAAAGTATTAGAAGGTATGGGCGCAACTTGGGAGGAAGTATCTCTTCCACACTCTAAATACGCTCTAGCAACGTATTACTTATTATCTTCTTCTGAAGCATCAGCTAACCTTTCACGCTTTGATGGCGTACGTTATGGTGTTCGTTCTGATAATGTGAATAACTTAATGGATCTTTACAAAAACACACGTAGCGAAGGCTTCGGTGATGAAGTAAAACGTCGTATTATGCTTGGTACATTTGCTCTTAGCTCTGGTTACTATGATGCATATTACAAAAAAGCACAACAAGTACGTACATTAATTAAAAACGACTTTGAAAATGTATTTGCTAACTACGATGTTATTATTGGACCAACAACGCCAACTCCGGCATTTAAAGTGGGCGAAAAAGTTGATGATCCAATGACAATGTATGCAAATGACATTTTAACAATCCCAGTAAACTTAGCAGGTGTTCCAGCGATTTCTGTTCCATGTGGATTCGGTGCTAACAACATGCCACTTGGTTTACAAATCATTGGTAAACACTTCGATGAAGCGACAATTTACCGCGTTGCACATGCGTTTGAGCAAGCAACAGACCATCATACAAAAAAAGCAAGTCTGTAAGGAGGCGAGCATAGATGAATTTAGAAACAATTATTGGTTTAGAGGTTCACGTTGAGTTAAAAACAAATTCGAAAATTTTCTCTGCGAGTCCAACAGAATTCGGAGCGGAACCAAATACACAAACAAGTGTAATTGACTTAGGATACCCAGGAGTACTTCCTACTTTAAATAAAGAAGCAGTTAACTTTGCAATGAAAGCTGCAATGGCATTAAACTGTGAAATCGCAACAGAAACGAAGTTTGACCGTAAAAACTATTTCTATCCAGATAATCCGAAAGCTTACCAAATCTCTCAGTTTGATAAGCCAATTGGTGAAAATGGTTGGATTGAAATTGAAGTAGACGGTAAAAAGAAACGTATCGGTATTACACGTCTTCATTTAGAAGAAGATGCTGGTAAATCAACGCATACAGCTGACGGCTCATTAGTAGACTACAACCGTCAAGGTATGCCTTTGATTGAAATCGTATCTGAGCCAGATATGCGTACGCCAGAAGAAGCATATGCATACTTAGAGAAGTTAAAATCAATCATTCAATACACTGGCGTATCTGATTGTAAGATGGAAGAAGGTTCCTTGCGTTGTGATGCGAACATTTCCCTTCGTCCAGTTGGACAAGAGAAGTTCGGTACAAAAGCGGAACTGAAAAACTTAAACTCTTTCACTTACGTACAAAAAGGTCTTGAGTTTGAGCAAGCTCGCCAAGAAAAAGAATTATTATCTGGTGGTATCATCCAACAAGAAACACGTCGTTATGATGAAGCAACGAAGAAAACAATCTTAATGCGTGTGAAAGAAGGATCTGATGATTACCGTTACTTCCCAGAGCCGGACTTAGTTGAACTTTACATCGACGATGAGTGGAAAGAAGCAGTTCGTGCTTCTATTCCAGAACTTCCAGATGCACGTAAAGCTCGCTACGTTGCAGAATTAGGCTTACCGGCTTATGATGCACACGTATTAACATTAACGAAAGAAATGTCTGATTTCTTTGAAGCAACTGTTGCAGATGGTGCTGATGCGAAATTAACATCGAACTGGTTAATGGGTGAAGTGCTTGCGTACTTAAACAAACAACAAAAAGAATTAAAAGACGTTGCATTAACGCCTGCTGGTTTATCTAAAATGGTTCAATTAATTGAAAAAGGTACAATTTCTTCTAAAATTGCGAAGAAAGTATTTAACGAATTAATTGAAAAAGGTGGAGACCCAGAAGAAATCGTTAAAGCGAAAGGCCTTGTTCAAATTTCTGACGAGGGTACACTTCGTAAAGTTGTAACAGAAATTCTTGATAATAATGAGCAATCTATCGAAGACTTTAAAAACGGTAAAGACCGTGCAATTGGCTTCTTAGTTGGTCAAATTATGAAAGCTACAAAAGGACAAGCAAATCCACCGCTTGTTAACAAAATCTTACTTGAAGAGATTAATAAGCGATAATAGTAGTAACTTTTAAAGATTAAGCAGAAAAACACCCGTACATGGGTGTTTTTCTAGGTTAATCAAACGTTTGTTTAAATGAGAGAAAATTATTTAAACAAACGTTTGATTAACTGTCAAAAGTGGAAAAATGTTTGTATAGCAACTATGGTATGATAGTTGCAAAAAGGTGGGAATAATGATAAATCTAGAAATAGAGGTTTTTTCATCTCATGAAATAATAGATAATTATTATTCGTTATATGTAAATTGTTGTGAAGAAATAGATGGACATAAATTTTTTGTCAAATAAAACAAAACCATTGAAATGAATATTTACTTTTGATGGGCTACACGAATCGGGTTCTTACTGCCTGTTTGAGCGAGATAAAAGAAGGATAGGAAGATGAGAGGAGGTAGGCACGGGAATACTGAATAGAAGTTCGGTATGTTCTTTGTCGATACATAAAGAAATTTCCTGTGCTAATAAATGATGAAGCGAGCAAGAATTATTTATAATCCTACTTCTGGGCGTGAGCTATTTAAGAAGAGCTTACCGGAAGTATTACAAAAATTAGAACAAGCTGGATATGAAGCATCTTGTCATGCGACAACGGGTCCTGGAGACGCAACTGTGGCGGCGAGGCAAGCTGTAGAGCGTAAATTTGATGTTGTTATTGCGGCTGGTGGTGACGGCACGTTAAATGAAGTCGTAAACGGTCTAGTTGGTCATGAATTCCGTCCGAAATTTGGAATTATTCCAGTTGGAACAACAAATGACTTTGCACGTGCAATCGGTGTACCTCGTTCTATTGAAGAGGCAGCGGATATTATTTGTGAAGGAAAAACTGTGCCATTAGACCTTGGTAGAGCAAACGATACATATTTTATTAACATCGCTGGTGGCGGTCGTATTACAGAATTAACATATGAAGTACCAAGTAAGCTAAAGACTGTATTAGGACAACTTGCTTATTATTTAAAAGGTATCGAAATGCTACCATCACTCCATCCAACATATGTTGAAATTGAGTATGATGGAAAATTACTACAAGAAGAAATTACGATGTTTTTAATTACGAATACTCGTTCAGTGGGCGGCTTCGAAAAGGTAGCACCATATGCATCGATTAATGATGGCTTATTTGATTTGTTAGTGCTGAAAAAAGGTTCCATTGCCGACTTAATTAAAGCTGCAACACAAGCGCAGCGTGGTGAACATATTAACAATCCAAAAGTACTATACACACAAGCGAACCGAATTAAAGTGCATTCACCAGATAAACTAATGATTAATTTAGATGGTGAATATGGTGGAGATGCACCGATGGAATTCGAAAATATGTATCATTGTCTGGAACTATTTGTTCCTGAACATCAAGAGGATGCCCTGTAAAGGCATCCTTTTTTATTATATAGAAGAATTGTAAATTTGAAGTTAGTTTGATTTTTATGGTATTTTTACAATTCGTTTATTTTATATCCATACTTTATTGATACACTGGAGGAGATAAGAGATAAGAGATGAGAGGTGGGGTGTTATGGAGAAAGTAAAAGCAATACTATTTGATAAAGATGGGACATTAATGGATTTTCATTCAATTTGGATAAAAGTGGCTGAAGAACTTGTGGCTGAATATATAAAATTATACCAACTGCCACAGTCAATGCAGCCGACTTTATTAAAAGAGATCGGTGTGGATGGGGTATTTGTTCACCCACGTAGCGCAATAGCGGCAGGAACAAGCCTTGATGTGGCAAAGGGGCTTTGTAAGTATATTACGTCATCTAAGGAAGAGGAAATGCATGAATGGGTAAGTGAAAAACTGTTTGCCCTTATGTACGAGCATCGTTCTTACATGAAAATGACGGCAGATTTACCGAGAATTTTACAAAGCTTAAAGGATAGAGGATTTATTTTAGGTGTTGTTACAGCTGATGATTTCGCACCGACAGAATTATTTTTAAAACAGTATCAATTAGAGACCTTTTTTGATTATGTTGTAGCTTCAGATACATTTGCGGCACAAAAACCCGATAAAAGAATTATAGAATCCTTCTGTGAGAGGTTTCATTTAAAGGCATGTGAAGTAGCGGTCGTTGGGGATACACCGACTGATTTATATTTAGCGAAAAATGGTGATTGCTATGCAATTGGAGTACTATCTGGTACAGGGAATCGTCAAACATTAGAACCACTTGCTGATTTAGTAGTACAATCTGTTGGGGACTTTATTTCTCATTCAGGTGAGTTTGTTTGGGAAAAAGGAAAGTCTAATGTGTAAGAAAAATAAGTCTATAAAGACTCTGAATGAGTCTTTATAGACTTATTTTTTATGGCGAAATAGAAGGTGTGTAGGATGAATACTGAAAAAGAATATTGGCATACATTTTGCAATGAAAAGAGAAAACAATGTAAAGAAAAGGATGGGGTACGTAATGAATACAAAAAAATTTGCTAAAGTAAATGAACAAATTCCTGGACCGAAAGCAGCGTCTTTACTAGAACGCCGCCAAAATATAGTACCCAAAGGAGTAAGTAACGGCATCCCAACGTTTGTACAATCTGCAAATGGTGCTCTTGTTACTGATGTTGATGGTAATCAGTACATTGATTTCGCTGGAGCGATAGGAACAATTAACGTAGGACATTGTCACCCAGCTGTTAAAGAAGCGCTCCATAAACAAGTAGATCAATACATTCATACTGGCTTTAATGTCATGATGTATGAGCCATATATTGAATTAGCAGAAAAACTTGCGGCATTAGCGCCGGGAAGTTTTGATAAGCAAGTACTATTTTTAAATAGTGGTGCAGAAGCAGTCGAGAACGCTGTAAAAATCGCTCGTAAATATACAAAAAGACCTGGTATTATCGCATTTTCTAAAGGATTCCACGGGCGTACATTAATGACAATGACAATGACAAGTAAAGTAAAACCATATAAATTTGGATTTGGTCCATTTGCGCCTGAAGTCTATAAAGCGCCATTTCCGTATGAATACCGTCGCCCAGAAGGATTAACGGAAGAGCAGTACGATAACTTTATGATTGAAGAGTTTAAGAATTTCTTCATATCAGAAGTAGCACCAGAAACGATTGCAGCTGTTGTAATGGAACCTGTTCAAGGGGAAGGTGGATTTATCGTCCCAAGTAAGAAGTTTGTGCAAGAAGTACGCAATATTTGTTCAGAACACGGCATCTTATTTGTAGCGGATGAAATTCAAACTGGATTTAGCCGTACAGGAAAATATTTCGCCATTGATCATTATGATGTCGTTCCGGATTTAATTACGGTATCTAAATCATTAGGTGCTGGTGTACCGATTAGTGGTGTTATTGGGCGCAAAGAAATTATGAATGAGTCTGCACCAGGAGAACTTGGTGGAACGTATGCAGGAAGCCCGCTAGGATGTGCGGCAGCATTAGCAGTACTTGATGTAATAGAAAAAGAGAATTTAAATGATAGAGCGATAGAATTAGGAAAGGTCGTAATAAACCGATTCGAAGAGATGAAAAATAAATATAATTGCATCGGTGATGTGCGCGGTTTAGGAGCAATGTGTGCATTTGAGCTCGTTCAAGATCGTAAGACGAAAGCACCTGATAAAACGTTAACAGCTAATTTATGCGCAGAAGCAAATAAACGCGGCTTACTTCTACTATCAGCAGGAACATACGGTAATGTTATTCGTGTGCTAATGCCATTAGTGATTACAGATGAGCAACTTGAAGAAGGATTAACAATCATTGAAGAATCATTGCAAGTCTGTTATGAGAAAGCAAATATTGCTCGTGTTTAAAAGTTAAATAATAAAACAGCAAACATTCTAGCTGACTCTATATAAAATCCAGAAAATTCACTTTATAATAAAGGTAGTGAAGTGAATCGACGGATTGGAAGTTAGGGGTGGCTAGGATGGTTGCAGAAAAGGAACGAGTGTTAATGGATTTACAAGATGTATTTGAATATGCGTTTGACGAAATTTTTGTGACTGACGAAAAGGGAATCGTTGTACGTGTAAATAGTACATGTGAAAGGCACTATCAATTGGCTGCTAAAGAGTTAGTAGGTAAACATGTAAAAGAATTGCAGAAGGATGGTATCTTTTATCCATCGGCAACGTTAGAAGTAATTGAAAAAAAGAGACCGATTGAACTCGTTCAAACGACAAAATCAGGAGAGTATTTACACGTTCGTACAAGGCCTGTTTTTGATGAAGAGGGCAATTTAAGAAGGGTGATCAGTTACTCTCGTGATCTTACAGAACTCTATCAATTACGTCAAAAGGTAGAAGAAATGGATAATCAGTTAAAAACATATAAAAAAGAATTAAGAGAAACATATGAACATGAAGGACTTATTTTTAAAAGTATCGCTATGCAAAAAATAGTCGAGACAATCAAGAAAGTATCCGTGGTAGATAGTACTGTTCTCGTTTTAGGTGAGACAGGAGTAGGAAAGAGTCGATTGGTGCGTCATTTACATGAAGTGAGTAACCGGAAGAATGAAAGTTTCTATGAAATTAACTGTGCGGCATTGCCAACGAATTTAATTGAATCAGAGCTTTTTGGATACTCAGGCGGATCTTTTACAGGTGCGAATCGTGAAGGGAAAAAGGGACTATTAGAATCAGCGCATAAAGGAACTCTTTTCTTAGATGAAATTGGTGAAATGCCGCTTGAAATTCAAGCGAAGCTTTTGCAAGTGTTGCAAGAAAAAACGTTTCGCCCTATAGGCGGAAGAGAATTAAAAAAGGTGGACGTTAGAATTGTAGCGGCAACAAATAGAGATTTAAGTATGATGGTGAAACAAGGAACATTTCGGAAAGATTTATATTATCGTCTGAATGTCATTCCCATTGTAATCCCGCCACTACGGGAAAGAACAGAAGACATTTTGCCACTTATTTATCATTATTTACAACACTTTAACGAGAAATATGGTCGGAATGTAAAATTAGCGCCTAGCACATTGCAAATGTTTGTTGGTTACCCGTGGGAAGGAAATAATAGAGAAATTGAAAATGTGATTGAGCGAATTGTTATAACTGCTGATGATATCGTTACGATAGAGGATTTGCCAATAGCGATGCAAGAATCAACAGTTGAACAGTCTGGTCAAAGTCTCTATAAAATGTTAGAAGAAGTAGAACGGAATATTATTTTGAAAGCATATAAAACATATGGATCGAGTTATAAAGTAGCGGAGTTTTTAAAAATAAGTCAATCTGCTGCCACGAGGAAAATAAAGAAACTTATAGAGGAGGAAGAGAACATTGGATAAAAAAGCGACGTTTGTAAATGTAGAGAAAAAGGCGATGTATATAAATGGTGAGTGGATTACATTGCAAGAACAAATCGAAGTAAATAATCCAGCAACGAAGGAAATATTTGCGACTGTACCAAAGGGTGGGGTAACTGAGGCAAAGCAAGCCGTTGATGCTGCACATGAAGCTTTTAAATCATGGTCTAAGTTAACAGCGGCAGACCGTGCAGTGAAATTAAAAAAATGGTTTACACTTATCGATGAAAATAAAGAAGAGATTGCAGCGATTATGACGAGAGAACAAGGAAAGCCGTTTGCAGAAGCGCTTGGTGAAGTGAATTATGCAAATAGTTTTGTCGAATGGTATGCAGAAGAAGGAAAACGCGTGTATGGTGAAATGATTCCTGCTTCTCATCCAAATAAACGTATTTTAGTTATGAAGCAACCAGTCGGAGTTATGGCAGCTATTACGCCTTGGAACTTCCCTGCTGCTATGATTACGAGAAAGGTAGCTCCGGCGCTTGCAGCAGGCTGTACAGCGGTTGTAAAACCTGCAAGTCAAACGCCGTTAACTGCGTTGAAATTAGCTGAATTAGCCCATGAAGCGGACATTCCTAAAGGTGTAATAAACATTGTAACAGGTAGTGCAAAAGCAATTGCTGATACGTGGATGGAAGATGGACGTGTTCGAAAAGTTTCCTTTACAGGATCAACGGAAATTGGGAAAGAGTTAATGGCCAGTGCTGCACAAACGATGAAAAAAGTTTCACTAGAGTTAGGTGGTCACGCACCGTTTATTGTTATGAATGATGCAGACTTAGATAAAGTAGTAGAGGCAGTAATCGGTTCGAAATTCCGTAACGCAGGACAAACGTGTATATGTACAAACCGAGTATTTGTTCAGGAAGAAGTTTACGAAGTATTCGCAGAGAAGTTTCAAAAGTCAGTAGGGCAGTTGAAAGTAGGAGACGGTTTCGGTGACGGAACGACTGTAGGACCACTTATTGACGAGAATGCAGTTTCGAAAGTACAGGAACATATTGCAGATGCTATTCAAAAGGGTGGAACAGTTTTATATGGTGGCCAAAAGGTTGCAGAGCTAGATGGACACTTTATGCAACCAACTGTAATCGGATTAGCGAACGATACGATGCTTTGTATGAATGAAGAAACATTTGGACCAGTTGCACCTGTTGCGAAATTTAAAACGGTTGAAGAAGTAATTGAACGTGCAAACAATACGCCATACGGTTTAGCAGCGTACATTTTCACGAAAGATATTAGTCAAGCATTCCAAATTAGCGAAGCGTTAGAGTACGGTATTATCGGATTAAATGATGGACTTCCATCAGTTGCACAAGCACCGTTCGGTGGCTTTAAAGAAAGTGGTATTGGCCGTGAAGGAGGTCATTTCGGTATCGAGGAATATTTAGAAATTAAATATATTTCATTAGGACTATAAGTAGTATACTAGAATCTCTATAAGGTAACAGAGAAGGAGATTCTAGTATGGTATATTGGCTATTATTACTTGTAACAATTATTTTTGAAGTAGCTGGAACAATTGCGATGAAATTATCAAACGGTTTAACAAAGTTCGTTCCAAGTGTACTTATTTTTGTATTTTACGGAATTTGTTTCAGCGTGTTCGCCATCGTTGTAAAAAAGATTCATTTAAGTATTGCTTATGCAATTTGGTCTGGTGTTGGGACGTTACTTATTACGATTATTAGTGTGTACTTTTTTAAAGAGCACATTAGCCTATTCCAAGCATTTTGTATTCTTTTCATCGTGTTAGGAGTAATTGGGCTTAAGGTTTCATCGGCATCATGAAAGCTATCTTTTGTAGAAGATAGCTTTTTTCTATTTGTGCAGTTAGCAATTAATACGACAAAATATGACAAGAAAGAGTAAAGCGTTTTGTTATGATATATATGGAATTTTGTCTTATGTGGAGGAAAGAGTATGTTAGAAAAGGTAAGTCAAATTGTTTTAATTTTTGGCATAGCTTTTAGTTTAAGTGCTTGCACTGAGACTAAAGATAGTAATGAAAGTAAACAAGAAGATGTTCAAGATAAAGTGTATAAAATAGGGGAGACAGTAGACGTAGATGGTTTGCAAGTAACTATCGATTCAGTTAAATTAGGATATCCGGATTATGATGAGGATAAAAAGAAAGAGGAGATTTTGGGGATTATTTTCAAAGTAGAAAATAATAGTAAAAAGGAAATACCTTTTGCATTTTATGAATTTGAGATTACCGATAAGAAAGGTACAAGATTTAAAGAATATAATAACCCTGATAGCTTTATTAGTAAAAAGTTAGCACCAGAAGAAAAAATTCAAGATATCATGCTATTTGACGTAGCGAAAGAAAATACGTATATCGCTACGTATAGACCAGAGTTTACGCGTGAAAATAGAACAATAAAATTTGAATTGAAACCAAATAAATAAAGAAACACATTGGATTATCCAATGTGTTTCTTTATGGTAATAAATTTAAAACGCCCAGTTACCTTTACGGAAGATAGGCTCATGTCTGCCATCAGCAGTAATACCGTCAATATCAAGCTCAGCTGATCCAATCATGAAATCTTCGTGTGTAATACTAGCGTTTGCGCCATTTTTAGCAAGTTCTTCTTTAGACATCGTTTTTCCGCCAACTAAGTTAAATGCATAAGCATTTCCGATTGCAAGGTGGCAAGATGCGTTTTCATCAAATAGCGTGTTGTAGAATAAAATATTTGTGTTTGAAATTGGTGAATCATGAGGTACTAAAGCTACTTCTCCTAAGAAGTGAGAACCTTCATCTGTTTCTACTAAATGTTTTAAAGCTTCTTCTCCAACTTCAGCTTTATAATCTACGATACGTCCGTTTTCAAATGTTAACGTGAAGTTATCGATAATGTTACCTGCAAATGCTAACGGTTTTGTACTAGATACTTGGCCGTTTACACCTGTTTTAAGTGGCATTGTAAACACTTCTTCAGTTGGAATGTTCGCCATAAATGGTACGTTCTTTTCATTTAAGCTACCAGCACCAGCCCATACATGTTTTTCTGGAAGTTCGATCGTTAAATCTGTTCCAGGACCTGTATAGTGAAGAGCTTTATAATGCTTTTCGTTTAAGTAATCAACTTTTGTATGTAATGTTTTATCGTGTTCTTTCCATGCTTCCACAGGATTTTCTAAATCAGCACGAGTAGCTTTGAAAATAGCATCCCATAGTTTTGCTTCTTGTTCTTCTGGTGCAACGTCAGGGAATACTTTCGCAGCCCATTCTTTCGTAGGAACAGAAATGACACACCAGCTTACTTTATCAGCTTGTACGTAATCACGGTATACTTTCATTGCTTCACCAGCTACTTTATGAGCTGTTGCGATACGCGTTGGTTCTACACCTTTTAATAAATCAGGGTTTTCTGCATAAATAGACATAAATGCAGCGCCTTCTTTTGCTAATTCTTCACGAGCGTGTGCTTTCCAAGATGGGAACTCAGCGAATGCTTCTTCAGGAGCTAGATCAAACTTTAAGCGTGTTAACGTCTCATCATTCCAATCCACATATACGTGTTTTGCACCAGATTTATATGCTTTTTCTGTAACGAGGCGTACAAATTGTACAGCTTCAAGAGGTGCGCTAATTGATAATGTTTGTCCTGGTTGAATATTAACACCAACATTGACTGCAAGGGCAGCATATTTCTCTAACGTTTGTTCAAATGACATATGTATAATCTCCTTTAATTTGAAAGATTTCTTACTATATATAATACAAGAAAATTCAAAAAATATATATAAATATAGCGTAAAAAGAGAGCTCAAAATATATTGAGCCCTCATCGTTATTGAATCGAAGAAGCAAACTGTTCTACGGTCGTCGTATGGTGTATGCGAACACGCTTCATTTTTAACAATTCATCGGGTTCACCTTTTGTAATGAATTTTCCGGGTTTTGTTGTCGTCGCAAATTGATAATATTTCTTCGTTTCTGCAACGACTTTATCATCTACATGACCGAATGGATAAGCAACTGCGATAACGGGCTTACCTGTTATTTTTTCTAACTTTTCTTTTGATCCTTTTAATTCCTCTTCATAGTTTGTAATTTTCGGTAAGTCTGCATGCGTCGCTGTATGAGATTGCACTGAGAAAATGCCGGAATCGACCATTTCTTTTATTTCAGAAGTAGACAGTGATCCTTCTACATCAACGTTATCAACAATCATATATTCTGTTGCTGTTGGTTTAAATGTATCGTCTTTTAGCTTTTGTAAAACATGGAATGCATTCATATTATTTTTCATACCGTCATCAAATGTAACAAAGATAGGTTTATTTACTTTATTAATATCACCCCAACGTTCAAAAGTTAGTAATGTATAGCCGTTGTCTTTTAAATATTTCATTTGGGCTTCAAAGTTAGCAGGTGATACGAATAAGTCTTTAATGCCTTGTCCGTGATAATCATCGATTGCATGGTACATAAGAACGGGAACTTTTTGCTCGAAAGTAATAGCAGATTTTGTGAGTGGAATGGTTTTCCCATCTTCTTTTATACCTATTGCTTCAATTTGAAACTCACCGCGTTTTCCTTCAAATTCTTTTATATCAAAAGGAAGTGTAAACTGTTTCTCCTTTTCTTTAGAAGAAAAAGATTTAGTGTGTTCCCTTCCATCAGCAGTACGCCAAATTTTATATTGTACTTCAGTTAAAGCATCTTTTATATCTGTCATATGAATAGTAGTGTTTGTAGATTCATGTGTAATTTGGTTATAAGAAATTTTCCCTTGTTCTTTCACGGTCTCTTCTTGTTTCTTAGTTTCTTGAACTTTTTTCTCTTTTTTAGGTTCTTGACTTACATTGTTAGTATTACAACCTGCTAAAATGGCAGATGTACATAAAGCGATTGCAGCATATTTTCTCATAAAATCACCTTCTATTGTGTATTATGTTACATACTTCTATTTAAAATCCCCACCGCTGTAAGAGAGGTGGGGATATACCCTTGTTCATCATATCATTTGAATAAAATGGATGGAATGAGAAAAGTAACAATAGATAAAAAAATCACCTTACTTCAACGAGTAAGGTGATTTTTATTAAATGAATAATCCAGCGATTGTAGCAGATAAAATAGAAGCAAGTGTTGATGCAAATAACATTTTCCAACCAAATTTCGATACGACGCTTCCTTGTTTTTCAGAAAGGGCACGGATTGTACCAACAATCGCACCAATTTGGCTAATACTCGCGAAGCTAATTAAGAATACTGTAACGATTCCAACTGTACGTGGAGATAATGTTGCTGCAACACCTTTTAAATCAAGGATTGCTACAAACTCGTTTAATACAATCTTCGTACCCATAATTCCGCCAGCTGGGATAATATCTTGAGCTGGAATCCCCATTAAGAATGCGAATGGAGCAAGTACGTAACCGAAGATTTGTTGTAACGTAACAGCATGTCCCATTGCCCCTGAAGCTGCACTAATTACGTAGTTTACAACTTCCATCACACCGATGAAGGCGATCATTAATGCTGCAACGATACCAGCTACTTTTAAACCATCAAGCGCGCCGTTAATCATCGCACCGATAAAGCTGTCTCCGAATAGCGTTCTATCAAATTTTTGAATCACTTCGTCTTCTTTTTTCGTATCAACTGGTGTTAATAACGAACAAACGATTAAGCTTGAGAATAAGTTTAGCGGAAGAGCTGCTAGTACGTATTTTGCATCTAACATCATTACGTATGATGCTGTAACAGAAGCAGAAACTGAGCTCATTGCAGAACAACAAATGATAAACATACGGTTTTTATTGAAATGTTGTAAATCATTTTTAATAACGATTAACGCTTCACTTGAACCGAAGAATACAGAGTTTACCGCATGGAACGATTCAACGCGTGGTAAACCAGTAATTTTTGAAATCGCACCGCCGACAACACGAACGATGAATGGTAAAACACCTAAATAACTAAAGATAGAAAGTAGTGCTGAGAAGAATACGATAATTAATAGTACGTTTAAGAAAAAGACAAAGTCTCTTTGAATTCCATTAAAGAGAAAATCAACACCTGTCGTACCAAGTTTAATTAGTTTGTTGAAAACTTTACCAATGAAAATAATGATTTGTTGACCAATCTTTGTGCCAAACATAAACCAACCGATTAAAATTTGAAAACCAATCATAATAGCAATTGCACGGAAGTTGATTTTACTTTTGTTGTTTGACAAAGCAAAACATAAACCTAAAACGACAAGAATACCGATAATGCTCATTACATATTGCATGTAGTTGCCCCTTTCAGAAGTTCGTATAAAGTTTGTACATAAAACGCTCGTTGTATTACTAAAAATAAAACAAAGAGGCTTTATGTCATACGTAAGATGTCTGACCTTTTAGAAAAATGGAAATAAAAAAAGACCCATATGGATTCACTTTCATCTATGAGAGAAAGCTAATCAATATGAGTCCTTTTTTGCACATAGGCTAATATTCATTAGTTTTCCCCATAGTCCAGCAATTTAAGGTTGCCGGGTAGAAACTCTCGATCCATATTATCGAGTATATATGAGGTAACATCGTCCGTATTAAATTAGTAGTAGCGTAACATTAACAGAGAACTATCGTCAATAGCTTTTTTTCTTCCAATAGAAATAGACCATATAAGTATGATAAAATGTAACGCAGTGTTATGAAAAAGAGAGGTCGGAAAATGAGTACAAAAATGACGCCACCAGTTGAAAAAAACGAGTTTATAGATGTAGTATTTGAAGATTTAACACATGATGGTGCCGGTGTTGCGAAAGTAAAAGGCTATCCTATTTTCGTTAAGAACGGATTACCAGGTGAAGAAGCGCAAATTAAAATTATTAAAGTGAAGAAAAACTTCGCATTCGGTCGTTTAATGAAGCTTCATACAGAGAGCCCATATCGTAAAGATGCCGAATGCCCAGTGTACAATCAGTGCGGCGGTTGTCAGCTTCAGCATTTAACATATGAAGGACAATTACAAGCGAAAGAAAAACAAGTACGCGACGTTATGCAGCGCATCGGAGGACTAAGCGATGTTCCTGTTCACCCTGTACTCGGCATGAAGAATCCGTGGGTATACCGTAATAAAGCACAAGTACCAATTGGAGAACGTGAAGGCGGACTTGTAGCTGGTTTCTATCGTCAAGGAACGCATGACATTATTAATATGGAATCATGTTTAATTCAAGCAGAAGAAAACGATACATTGATTCAAGAAGTAAAACGTATTTGTGAAAAACACGGTATTTCGGCGTACAACGAAGAGCGTAACAAAGGAACACTTCGTCACGTAATGGCTCGTTACGGACAAGTAACAGGGGAGATTATGCTTGTCTTCATTACTCGTACAGCAGAACTGCCAAACAAAAAAGCAATCATTGAAGAAATTGCTACGAAATTCCCAGAAGTAAAATCAATTGTTCAAAACGTAAACCCGAAACGTACAAATGTAATCTTCGGAGACAAAACGACAGTACTGTACGGATCAGAATATATTTATGACTTTATCGGCGATATTAAATTTGCGATTTCAGCACGTTCATTCTACCAAGTAAACCCAGAACAAACGAAAGTGTTATACGATAAAACGTTAGAATATGCAAAATTAGATGGCAATGAAACAGTAATTGATGCCTATTGTGGAATTGGATCAATCTCTTTATTCCTAGCACAAAAAGCGAAAAAAGTGTACGGTGTTGAAATCGTCCCAGAAGCGATCGAAGACGCAAAGCGTAACGCAGCACTAAACAACATGACAAACGCTGAATTTGGTGTAGGAGAAGCAGAAGTAGTTATTCCAAAATGGTACAAAGAAGGCGTAATCGCTGACACAATGGTCGTAGATCCACCGCGTAAAGGTTGTGATGAGGCACTACTTAACACAATCATCGACATGAAACCAAAACGCGTCGTATACGTATCATGTAACCCAGCAACATTAGCACGTGACTTAAAAGTACTAGAAGAAGGCGGATATAAGACGCAGGAAGTACAACCTGTTGATATGTTCCCGCATACGACTCATGTGGAGTGTGTAGCTTGGCTGAAGTTGGTATAATAGGAAAGCAGTTGATATAGGAAAAACTATACCATCTGCTTTTTGGTTTATTGAGAGTTTGAAATTGTATTCATAGTGAGAGGATTTGAATTTGAAATGATAGATAATTTTTGGCGTGATTTACCACGACCATTTTTCGTACTTGCACCAATGGAAGATGTGACAGACGTTGTTTTCCGTCACGTAGTAAGTGAAGCTGGTCGTCCGGACGTATTCTTCACAGAGTTTACAAACTCAGATAGCTATTGTCATCCAGAAGGTATGAAAAGCGTACGTGGTCGTTTAATTTTTACAGAAGATGAACAGCCAATGGTGGCACATATTTGGGGAGATAATCCTGAATATTTCCGTCAAATGAGTATTGGTATGGCAGAGTTAGGATTTAAAGGTATTGATATTAATATGGGCTGTCCTGTACCGAACGTAGCATCAAGAGGAAAAGGTAGTGGCCTTATTCTACGTCCAGACGTTGCGGCAGAACTTATTCAAGCTGCAAAAGCAGGCGGACTACCTGTCAGCGTAAAAACAAGACTTGGCTTTAAAGAATTAAGTGAGTGGGAAGATTGGTTAACGCATATTTTCAAACAAGATATTGCAAACCTTTCTATTCACTTACGTACAAGAGAAGAGATGAGCCAAGTAGATGCACACTGGGAGCTAATTCCGGAGATTAAAAAATTACGTGATCGTATTGCACCAAATACGCTCCTAACGATAAACGGAGACATTCCTGACCGTAAAACTGGGCTGGAACTTGCTGAAAAATACGGTATTGATGGTGTTATGATTGGACGAGGCATCTTTAAAAATCCATTTGCCTTTGAAAAAGAACCAAGAGAGCATAGTAGTAAAGAACATCTAGATCTTTTAAGACTACAGCTCGATCTTCAAGATCAATATGCAGAAGTATTACCACGCTCTATCACAGGACTACATCGCTTCTTCAAAATTTATGTAAAAGGCTTCCCTGGAGCTGCTGAATTGAGAAATCAGTTGATGAGTACGAAGTCGACGGATGAAGTGCGTACATTGCTTAATCAGTTTGAGGCGAGTGTTAGTGAGACACAGGGGAGTGAAACTGTGTAACTTTTGAAAGTTAGAAGGGATGGAGTGTAGCAATTTTATCCCGCATTAACGAGCAGTAAGACCCCCACCTCAAAATTCAGCGGAAGCAAAGAAGTTAGGTGGGGGTCGGACTGCCCATAAAAGCCTGATTGGTTCAACTAATAATAAGTGGGGGATGAACAAAACCCCCACTTATTAAATAAAGTTTCACTTTATTACGCCTATAATTGGAGGCTATGTAAATGTTAAGTGATCAGACGAGATATTCTAGGCTCGCAAATATAACAAAAATAATAAATACAAAATTAGAACTACGTGAAGTATTGCAGCGTGTAACAATGGCGATATCAGAGGAGATTGTTAGGTGTGACGCTGTTGGAATTTATTTACCTGAAGAAGATGGAACATTTAGAGGGTTTGCGGGAAAACCAGAGACCATAAATGGCGTAACGCTCGATACGCAGGTAATTGATCCTGGAATAGACTTACTGGCAAAAGAAGTTATTGAAACTAAAAAAACGATCTATATTCCTGATACCTCAAAGGATTATCGACCGGATCCGAGACCAGTCGATGCGTTCAAAATTAAGTCTTTATTAGCTCTGCCTATCTCATTTGGGCAAGAGTTATTTGGTCTTGTTTTTTTATTTGATTATGGAGTTCCAATGAACTTAACAGATTCAGAAATTCAAAGTGTTGAAGCTTATGTAAATATGGCGGCGGTCGCCATTCAAAACGCAAAAAATTTAACCCAAAAAGAAAATCTTATTGCCGAGAAGCAGCTGTTACTAAATGTTACCCGTGATTTATCAGTGTGTTCCTCGGTACAGGAGATTTTTGATAAATGTTTTTTTTACTTAGGACAGATTTTAGAGAGTAAAAACATGGCTGCCCACCTTTTAGACCGGCTAGATAAAACAACGATTAAAACAACGAAATTAAGCGCGGACTGTGATTGGGCAGAAACTGACTGGATGGAGAAAACCTATGAAGCCAAGCTTCGAAAGGTTATTCAAACAAAAAATATAGATAGTAAGGGCCTACTGATGCTGCCATTAGTTTCGATGGGAGAAGTATTAGGGGTAATCGTCGTTGGTAAAGGGGCAAAAGCTCATAATTACGATGCTTCCCGAATTCAACTGGCAAAGTCTATCGTTGATGCTACAGCTCCTACGTTTTCAAACTTGTTATATATGGATCAACTTGAAAGTATGGTGGAAGAAAGAACGAGAGAACTAGCTGTTGCTAATGAAAAAGTTACAAGTGTGATTGAAAGTATTACGGATGGATTCTTGACTTTGAATAATAAATGGGAATTTACGTACGTAAATAAGCATCAACATTTCCCGCAAAGAAAAACAGCAAAAGATGTATTAGGTAAGAATATATGGGAGGTCTTCCCAAGTAGCATCGATACAGTTATATATAAGGAGCTTCATCGTGTAATGTCAGAGCGAAATACAGTTCATTTCGAATTTCTTTCTACCTCTGATGAATATTGGTATGAAGTTATTGCATATCCGTATGATGATGGTATTTGTTGTATTTGTAAAAATATAACGGAAAAAAAGCAATATGAGCAGGAATTGAAAAGGTTATCCAACATAGAGTTAATAGGGCAAATGGCAGCAGGTATTAGCCACGAGATTAGAAATCCAATGACAACAGTACGAGGATTTTTGCAGTTATTAAAAGAAGAGAACAACTATGAGAAACATAATAACTACTTTAATTTAATGGTTGAAGAACTTGATCGTGCCAATTCTATTATTACTGAATTTCTCTCAATAGGTAATACAAAGAAATCAGATTTGCAGATGTTAGATTTAAACTCAATTATCCGTGATATTATTCCTTTAATAAAGATTGATACGCATAATCAAAATAAATATATTCAAGTCGATACAAATGACGTTCCAGAATTACTCTTAAATCGTAATGAGATCAGGCAATTATTAATGAACCTATACCGTAATGGCTTAGAAGCGATGAGTACAGGGAAAACTCTAACCATTAGCACCTATAAAGAAGGGCAAAAATGTGTGGTGCTTGCAGTGCGGGATGAAGGGAATGGTATCAGGCCTGAAGTATTAGAGAAACTGGGGACTCCATTTTACACAACCAAAGATAATGGAACTGGATTGGGATTAGGCGTATGTTATGCCATTGCTGCCCGTCATAATGCAAAAATAGAAATTCAAACAGGATCCGAAGGCACTACCTTTTTTGTTAAATTTAATTATGAAAATAATAAAAACTAATCTTATTTAGATTAGTTTTGTTGAACTGTATTACAAATATTTATATTTGAGTAGTATAAAAAAATGGACAAACCTATATTAGATTTGTCCATTTTTAAGTGTGTTAATTAATAGTAAAGCCCCAACCATAATTTCGCACGGTTATTCCATCCCTTTTTGCTTTATTAATATCATCCTCAAAGGAAGGTGCTATCCCACTACCAACTAAAATACCTTTTACAGTATTTAATTTTAATTCTTTTTTACATAGTTTAATATAATGTTTAATTTGATTTAAAGCGTTTCTATCAATAGGTCCTTTCTTAATTTCTAATACAATAAATTCGTTATTAGTAGTATCTCTTAATAACAAATCTAAACGTGATTCATCTGAGAAGATATGTTGTGATTTTTCAATTTTATAGTTTACATCAAGTATTGAAGGGTTAGAAATGATGAATTTCTCGATATCTCTTTCTAAAATTTGAAATACTTCTTCAGCGGTTAAAACTCTATTAGTAAGTCTACCCTTGGACTCATTTTGCTCAATTAAATCTAACAATAAATTGATATCAGATGGATTCAATTCTTTCCAAGTACGAAGAGCAGAAGAAATTGCACTTAATAAAGATTGATTAGGATTAAGGTTTGCAGGTCTGGATAATTTACTCAATAATTCAGGGGTAATTTCCAAAGGAACTTGAAGGACTTTAGATTGAATAGGATTTCCAAACGCAATACATTCGCTTGGTGTTAGTTGGTGTATCTCTTTCTTTAGGTGGGGATTATCATATTTATTCATGATTAAACGATTCTGTTTGATATCTTTTACAATCACGACTTCTTCGACCAGATAATATGCGGTTATATAGCGCTTGTTATGTATTGTTTTATGAAAGAATAGAAAATCTCCCTTTTGTACTTTTTGGAGTTTGTCGGTATTAGCCCCTGACTCTCCATATGTATATTCTGTTAGCATCGGGTCCTCATGTCCGAAATTTCGTTCAGCATCTTTATAACCAATTAGATAATTCATTATTGATTCCCTCCTATATGAACTCTAGTATCATTATAATCCAATTGGTTTTAAATAGATAATTTAAAGTGCCTAAAAGCATATGTTGCTGTTTTAAAATCATCTCCACAAGCATTAATCCATCTAAGACTACAAAACCTTCCCCTAAAGTGTTAAAGTAGTAATTTGACGACATTCATTTACACATGCTAAAAGCATTATGATAATCAACATTTCAGGAGGAAACCCAATGGCAATGAGCAATAACGATATATTAAAAAGAGTAAGATATGCTTTAGATATAAAAGATATAGATATGGTAGAAATTTTTAAACTTGGCGGAATGGAAGTAACGAAAGAAGACGTAGTTGATATGCTTACAAAAATAAAGAGAGCTCCTCAGCATGAACCCGAAAACCCTGATGTGGAAGAAGATGAGTACGTAAAAACATGCGATATGATGATGTTAGAGGCATTTTTAAATGGATTTATTACTTTAAAAAGAGGAAAGCAAGATCCGAAACCAGGACAACCGGCACCTGTACAAAGCAAAGAGAGTGCGAATAACCTTCTTCTAAAGAAAATGAAAATCGCACTTTCATTAACGAGTGAAGATGTACTTGATATATTAGATAGCGTAGGCGTTAAGGTGACAAAAGGAGAATTAGGCGCTCTATTAAGAAAAAAAGGCCATAAAAATTACAAAGAGTGCGGCGATAGATACGCAAGGAATTTCATTAAAGGATTAGCTGTAAAGTATAGAGGATAATGATTCCGTTAAAGCGGTAAATGATATAATAGGTAGAGTAGGACGTTTGTATCCTACTCTTTTTTATTTGTAAAAATAATATGCTAGGTGATGAAATGGTACATACATATTTAGGCGAAACAATTAATTTTCATATAACTTATAAAAAGAAAAAATCGGTGCGTTTTTTGGTGGATTCTTACGGGAATGTTGAGGTGCAAGCTCCAAAAGGGACACCTGTTGAATATTTAGTCCAGTTGCTAGAGGAGAAGTGGGATTGGATTCAGACAACCTGTAAGGAAATGGAGGAGCGAGCGCGTGGACCACAGGAAAAGGATTATGATCAAGGAGAAGGCTTTTTGTATTTAGGAAATACGTATCCGATACAAATTTCTCAAGATACAAATATTACGCAAGACAATGCAGTGTTTGAAGGAGATAAGCTACATATTTATGTGAAAGATCTTAAAGATGAGAAAATACAGCAAGCTTTAAAACGATTTTATTATAAGCAGTGTAAAACTTTAGTAGAGAAGAGTATTAAAGCGCATCAAAGTAACTTTAAAACAAAACCACGTTCTATTCGTATTACAGATAGTAGTCGCACGTGGGGTACTTGTGATTCGAATTTACAACTAACCTTCAATTGGAAGCTAGCGATGGCACCACAGCGAGTAATTGATTATGTAGTTGTTCATGAAATGTGTCATATGGTTCATTTAAATCATGATCGCTCTTTTTGGCGTCTTGTCGGGAAGATCATGCCTGATTATAAGGAAATGGAGAACTGGTTAGCGTTATCTAGTTGGAAGATGACGGTTTAGTGATGCACTTATTGTCAATCTTTATTGGTAAGTCGATTTATTTCAAAAATCGCTGATATATTTGGAAAACCGCTGATATATTTGGGGTTGCGGTTGATATGTTCAAGGAAGAGAAAGCAAAAGGAGATGTTACAGCAGACATCTCCTTTTTCTGGCGTAGCAATTATCTTCCAAACTTCACAACAAAATCTTCATCCACCTTCTCCATTTCATACCCACGATACCCTTCCGAAAGCAACGCCTGTTGTCCACCAGCATTGTTCATTGGAACGCTCTTAATCTCCGTCCAATCTTTTTCCTTGTCTTCACGCAATTCCTTCACAAAAACATACCGCATACTACCACCATACTTCTCCTTCAGTGCAGCAATCTCCATCCCTTGTGAGAACTTATCTTTTAAACTTGGAATGTTAAAAGGTGCAACAGTGCAGCACACATAATCATATTTGCCGTTTTCTTTTTGTAATTCGTCCATGATGACTGTCGCTAATATTTTTTGCATCCCATTTCCGCGGCAGTTCGGATGAACGTTTGAGATTTCTTGATAGATGACGCGGTGTAGTTCACTTTCTGGTAAGCCGATATCAAGTCCTAAATGTTCATCGTCGATAGGAGGGACGAGTAGGGCGCGAAATGCGATGAGTTCGTTTTTGATAAAAGCACCGATCATCATGCCATTTCCTTCTAGAATGTATTGAAATTCTTCTTGTGAAAGTGGTTGTAAACGGCTTTTATCTTCTAGTCCTTCAACTACAACGTTCTGTAGGAATAAAATTTGTTCGATGTGCTCTTTGGATAGTAATGTAACATGAAATGGATCGTTATTTTGTTTTAATGATCCTTTGTATAGAACTGTCATGCGTTAGTCCTCCTTTAGCGTACAACGTCTTGAAATACAGTTAGTTCTTGTAGTGTATCTTCGTTTATTTCAATGCCGAGTCCTGGCTTTTCGTTTAAGCGAATAAATGGTACGTCGTAATGTAAGTTTCCGATGTCTTTCGTGAACTTTAATGGACCTGTTAGCTCGACGCTCGTAATGATTTTTTTCGAGAAAGCGACATGGAATCCTGCGGAAGAGGCAACGGATGATTCGACCATAGATCCAACTTGGCATTCAATACCTGCCATTTCAGCTTGATGAGCGAGTTTTACAGCGGGATATATGCCGCCGCATTTCATTAGTTTTATGTTTACTTTATCAGCAGCGTCTAATTTAATAATTTGGCGCATTTCACGAGAGCTCTTTAATCCTTCATCAATCATAAGTGGAAGGTCTGTTTTAGAACGAATGTGAGCCATTGCGTCAATATCGTCTGCGATGACAGGCTGTTCAATCCAATCGATGTTTACATGTCCTAATGAACGAAGTGCCATTAATGTGTTTGCGCTATTTTTCCAACCTTGGTTTACATCAACGCGAATCGCAATATCATTTCCTACACGTTCACGTACCGCTTCAATTCTTTTTACATCTTCTTTTACATTTGTACCGACTTTCATTTTGAAAGATTGGTAACCTTTCTGAATCATAGAGGCAGCTTCTTCAGCCATTTCTTCTGGATTTGCGATACTTAAGACGTGAGTGACAGGAAATTCTTCATGGTAGCGTCCGCCAATTAATTGATATATAGGTTGATTTAGTTTTTTGCCCATTATATCAAAACAAGCAATATCTATTGCAGCTTTTGCAGTAGGAACACCGTAAATTGTATTGTCCATCATATCGTGTATTTTCTCGATATTCATTGGATTTTGCCCGATAAGGGCAGGAGCTAGTGTATGCTTTAAAGTATGAAAAGTACTTTCCCATGATTCGCCTGTAACGTGATCATCAGCGACGCCTTCACCGTACCCGATAATGCCCTCATCTGTTTCCATTTTGACGATAATAGAAGGCATATCAGAATAAGAACCATAACTAATAACAAACGGATCGCGAAGCGGTAAACGAATTGCATAAAGGTGAATAGCTGTAATTTTCATTGAATAAAGACCCCTTCCTGTTTACAATGGTTTTGTACATTTGATATAGTTGACGTTAAATAGTCGTTAATTAATGATAAGGAGTTAGAGAAATGATGATAAAAATTGCAGTTGTCGGTTCAAAAGAGTTTATGGAGACACTTTTACCTATTGCTCATAAAATAGAAGAAATAGAAATTGATCCATATATTTACCTTCATCCGGCAGAATCTTCTGAACTATTAAAGCGTTTAAAGCCTTGTGATTTCATCTTTTTCTCAGGTGCTTTACCTTATTATATGGCAAAAGAAATAAGAGAACAATTACGAATTCCGAGTACGTACTTACAGCAAGACGAGACAACCATCGCATCTTCCATTCTTTCTGTCATGTATCACCAAGGTATTCAACCACATCAAATCTCAATTGATTTAGTAGACCGCTCATTTATTGTAAATGTGCTCGAGGATATCGGTATAAAAGAAAGTCCACAAGTGTTTGATTATGAAAATATGCTGTGGAGTAAAGATGAAATAAATAGAGTTATTGATTTTCATGTAGCTAAATATCAATCTGGAGAAGCTCATTTAGCTTTAACTAGTATTCATGCTGTCTATGATGAACTTCAAAAAATAGGTATTCCTTCAGAACGTATGATAGATCCAAAGCAATCTATTATACATGGGTTAAAAGATGCAAAAATAAAAGCTGAGTTAGCAAGAAGCCATTCAGCTACTGTTGGTGCTTGTATTATTTCTTCTTTAGAATTACGAGATGTTTTGCTTGAGCAATTAAATGTCATTTCAAAAGAACTACGTGGTTCATTTAAAACAATTGATGAAATGACGTTCATTTTGTATACAACTCGTGGTGATATTGAATCCATTATAAAAACAAATATGATAAATAATTTATTTGCGAGTATAGAAGGAACGATAGCTATTGGATTTGGTTACGGAAAAACTGTGAAAGAAGCGGAGCAAAATGCTAAAATCGCCCAAGGTTTCGCGAAGAATAATCCAATAGACCACTGTTTTTATATACTAACAAGTGATAAAGAACTATTTGGTCCGTTCCCGAAAGAACAGAGAGTACAAAGTTTGAAGAACGACAACCCGGAACTAATGAAAATAGCGAAGGAAACGAAACTTAGCCCAGCAAATTTATCAAAGATTATTCAATTTAGTCAATCACATCCGTCATTGAAGTTTACAGCAGCAGATCTTTCTGAATACTTACAAGTGACTCGACGATCAACTGAAAGGTTATTAAAGAAACTAGTTGATTATGGGTATGTTCATATTTGCGGCGAGGAAATGCCTTATCAACAAGGGCGTCCTCGCGCAATATACGAACTGAATTTACCGTTATCTTTAAGCTTCTAATTGAGCTTTTTGTTTTTTTAGTAGTTCCGCTTTTTCAATGTCAGATAGTTTCGTAATTGTGAGACCAGTTATACCGTAAATAATCGAGATAATAGGTACGATGAAATTCAATATAGCATAAGGAGCATATTCGAAAGCACCTACGCCGAGTGTTGCGAGTATAAATACACCGCATGTATTCCAAGGTACAAAAACAGAAGTTAATGTTCCGCCATCTTCTAATGCTCTGGATAAATTTTTAGAATGTAGTCCTTTTTCTGTGTATGCATTCGCGTACATTCTTGAAGGAACAACAATCGAGATATATTGTTCAGAGCAAGTAAGGTTTGTTGCAAAGCAAGATGCGATAGTTGAAGCGATAAGTCCTTTTGCTGATGTCGCTAATTTTAAAATTTGATTTACAATGGAGCGAAGAATACCTGTATGTTCTAATACTCCTCCGAAAGTCATAGCGACAATGGTCATAGAGACGGTATTCATCATAGAGCTTAAACCACCACGATTAAATAGCTCGTCTACTAGCTTGTTGCCAGTGTCTATGACAAATCCACTTTGGAGTGCAGCAACAGCTGATGAGACAGAACCACCTTGAATAAAGACTTGTGATAAAAATCCTAAAATAATACCTACGAGAATAGCTGGTATAGCAGGAACTTTTTTAGCAACTAACACCATAACGACTACAGGTATGATTAGTAGGAAAGGCGAGATAACAAAGTTTTGCTGCAATACTTGTAACGTTTGCTCGATACTTTTTGCATCAATATTGTTAGCGCCGAAGCTTCTTCCTAAGAACGCATAAACGATAAGAGTAATAATTAAACCTGGAATTGTAGTAAATAACATATGACGAATATGTGTGAATAAATCTGTATTTGTTAATCCTGCGGCTAAGTTTGTTGTGTCTGAAAGCGGTGACATTTTATCGCCGAAATAAGAACCGGAAATGATAGCACCGGCAACCATTGGAGCTGGGATTCCCATACTAAGGCCAATGCCCATTCCTGCAACACCAATTGTTCCCATTGTAGACCAAGAGCTACCAATAGCTAATGCAACAATAGAACAAATAATTGTAATTGAAACTAAAAATAGTGATGGAGTTAATAGATTTAAACCGTAATAAATCATTGTTGCGACGATTCCACCACCAATCCAAGCACCGATCGTTAAACCTACTAGGATAATGATAACGATAGCGGGTAATGCGAGGCGAATTCCTTTATACATTGCTTCTTCAATGTCGTTCCATTTGTAACCGTAACGCCAAGCGACGATGGAAGCAACGGTTGTACCGATAATAAGTGGGACGTGAGGGCTTTGTTTTAATACAACAATTGTAACCATCATAACTGCAACTGTAATGATAATAGGGATCATGGCTACACCAAAAGGTATTTCTTTTTTCATAAAGGTCCTCCTTGTTATGTATGTTTGTTTGTTTGTTTGTATTTTTAGAATTGTCGTAAAATAGACGTTTATTAGGTTATGATAACTAAAAATATACGTAAGCGTCAATATAAAAGACAGAAAATAAGTAATATTCTAGTTGTTTGTTTAGTTTGTAATATAGATGTAGAGTAAGCTTTTTTAGTGTTTAAAAATAAATAATTGACTTTTTTCTTAAAATTCAATATGTTCATAAAAACATCTGTTTTTCATAAGTATAATTAACCTAAATGGTTTTGGAATTTGGGAAGGAGAATGTAGCTTTGAAAACATTAGAACTACAAGAGCGTTTAACTGAAATTTTTCAGCATTTACATGAAAACCCTGAAGTGAGTTGGAAAGAGTATGAAACGACAGCGTATATTACTAACTTTTTAAAAGAAGAAGGAATTTCATATAAAATATTTGATGATTGCCCAGGCGTGATTGCTGAAATTGGAAGCGGAAATCCTGTTATTGCGATTCGCGCTGATATGGATGCACTTTGGCAAGAAGTGAATGGAGAATTTAAAGCGAATCATTCGTGTGGTCACGATGCTCATATGACGATTGTAATGGGACTTATTTTACAATTAAAGAATATGAGATGGAAAAGTGGTACAGTTAGATTTATTTTTCAGCCAGCAGAAGAGAAAGGGAATGGTGCTTTAAAAATGGTAGAGAAAGGTGCTGTGGATGATGCGGATTTCCTATTCGGTGTTCATTTGCGCCCGATTGAAGAACTATCTTTGAAACAGGCTGCCCCATCAATTCGTCACGGAGCAGCAGGATTTTTAGAGGGTACGATTCACGGAGAAGATGCACATGGAGCACGCCCACATCAAGGGATAAATGCAATTGATGTTATTTCCATGATTAATATCGGTTTGAAAAACATATGGCTACCACCGCAAAGTTCCTATTCAGTAAAGATGACGAGGTGCCAAGCTGGTGGTGATAATTTAAATATTATTCCGGGTAACGGACATTTTAGCTTAGATGTCAGAGCGGAGAGTAATACATTATTAGAAGAATTGAAGAAAAAAATAGAGCATGTCATAGAAGCAGCTGCATCGATGGGATCGAAAACTTCATATGAGTGGATTGATCTCGCGCCAGGAGCTGAAGTTTCAGAAGAAGCTGAGCGATTTATGCGTAAAGGTATTCTTGAAGTGTATGGGGAAGATAAATGTACGGGGCCACTTTATACGACAGGAAGCGATGATTTCCATTACTACACAGTGAAGAAACCACATTTAAAAGCTGTCATGCTTGGATTAGGAGCAGACCTACAACCTGGATTACACCATCCGTATATGAAGTTCGATCATAGTTGTATTATGGATGGGGTAGAAATATTAAAACAAACTGTATTGAAAGTGTTAGAAGACAGGGGCTAGGGAGCTCCTGTTTTTTGTAGGAACTTGTCGTTAAGTCGATATCCTTTGTCGAAACGTCGATATATTGAAAAAATCGTCGATATAATTTCACGTACCTATTAATTCGATGAAAAATGAGCATCCAGTACATGGTGTATAATAATAAGTACCATTTCTTAATAGGAGAAGTTGAATGAACGAACAATATTATGATGCAGTTTTAAATATAAAAACAGTCGGTGAGCAAAAAGGATTTAACAAGTCTATGCATTATCATCGTTATGAACCGACGCCGTATAGCGGATTAGATGAGTTATTGAATCAATATGAAATAAGAAGTAGTGACCAGATTGTAGACTTTGGATGTGGAAAAGGACGATTGAACTTTTATATGCACCATAAGTGCGGTGCTTCAGCGATTGGAATTGAAATGAATGAAGAGTTTTATAAAGAAGCGTTGGATAATCTTGATCGTTATGCACGCAAGGTAAGAAACAGTAAAGATAAAATTGGGTTTGAATGCTGTTTAGCGCAGGAATATGAGATTGATCCGCGTGATAACCGATTTTATTTCTTCAACCCATTTTCTGTACAAGTATTTATGAACGTAGTAAATAACATTTTACTTTCTGTAGAAGAAATGGGGAGAGAAGTGGATATTATTTTATATTATCCTTCTGAGGACTATATTTTCTTCTTAGAAAATCAGACTGCGTTTGAGCTGAAGAGGGAAGTAAGATTGCCTGGGGCTTATGAGAAGAATGGGAATGAGAGGTTTTTAGTGTATAGATTGGAGTGTTAATGTATGGGTGCTTGGGGAGTAGCAATATTATCAGACGATATTGCTGAAGATATTAAGTTACTATATAAGGATTTATTAGCAAATGAATATTCAAATGAGGAAGCAAGTAGGATTGTAATTGAGGAGTACAAGAATGAATTAGATGATGAAGAAACTATTGCCTTTTGGTTAGTATTTGCTTCCATACAATGGAGGTTAGGGAGACTTCAAGAGAATGTTAAGCAGGAGGCATTGCAAATAATAGAGAGTGGTACAGATTTAGCTCGCTGGGAAGAAGAACCTAAATTACAGAAGAAACGTGAAGTAGTTTTAAATAAATTAAGAGAACAGTTAAATTCTCCGCAGCCAGAAGCGAAAAAAGTACCGAAGAGATTTATAGCTAATACTTCTTTAAAAGCAGGTGATGCTGTTAGTTATGAATTAGTATCGGGGAATTATATTATCCTTAAAGTCATTGAAATTGTTGAGGAATGGCATGGAGATCGATATCCTCTGTTCGAAATGTGTGATTGGGAAGGAAAAGAGATTCCTTCAAAAGAAGAAATAGACCAATTAGAATTGAAAATAAAGATTTATGAGGGTGGAAAACAGGAAGTTGTAAAAATTGCTATTTATCCGGCCGGAAAAAGAGACAGCACATTAAAAAGAATCAAAGTAGTGGCAGAGGATGTAAAAGTAGTATTGGATATAGGGTCGCCGTATACAATACTATGTTGGAAGGATTTTGACGACTACGTAGATACATTGTAATAAAAAAGACGCATTACCTAATTGGTAATGCGTCTTTTACTCACGTCTATATTAGTTACGGATTAAGTAATCAAATGCACCTAAAGCTGCGTTTGCACCTGAACCCATAGAGATGATGATTTGTTTGTACGGATTATTTGTACAGTCACCTGCAGCAAACACTCCTGGTACGTTTGTAGCGCCGTGCTTGTCTGTTACGATTTCACCGCGAACGCGTTCAACTGTTTCGCCTAACCAGTCTGTGTTTGGAACAAGACCGATTTGTACGAATACACCTTGTAATTCAACGTGATGAACTTCTTCAGTTTCACGATCGATGTAAGAAATACCGTTTACTTTATCAGTACCAGTAATTTCTTTCGTTTGAACGTTTTTCAGAACAGTTACGTTTGGTAAGCTGTTAAGACGTTCTTGTAATACAGCATCAGCTTTTAATTCTGGCATGAATTCAAGAACAGTTACGTGATTAACAATACCTGCTAAGTCGATAGCTGCTTCAATACCAGAGTTACCTCCGCCAATAACTGCTACGTCTTTTCCAGTGAATAATGGACCGTCACAGTGTGGGCAGTATGCTACACCTTTATTTTTGAACTCAGCTTCACCTGGTACGCCAACATTACGCCAGCGAGCACCTGTTGAAACGATTACGCTTTTACTTTTCAGAATAGCGCCGTTTTCAAGTTCCACTTCAATAAGTTCTTTTTTCTCTAAACGTTTCGCACGTTGTAGATTCATTACATCGATGTCGTATTCTTTAACGTGCTCTTCAAGACTTGCTACTAGCTTAGGACCTTCAGTGCGTTTTACGCTGATGAAGTTCTCAATACCCATAGTATCCATTACTTGACCACCGAAGCGTTCAGCAACGATACCAGTGCGGATTCCTTTACGTGCTGCATAAATTGCTGCACTTGCACCAGCAGGGCCGCCACCAACAACAAGAACATCGTATGGATCTTTATCAGAAAGCTCTGATGCATCTGGACCGTTACCCATTTTAGCTAAAATTTCTTCAAGTGTCATACGACCGCTTCCGAAAGATTCGCCGTTTAGGAAAACTGTTGGTACTGCCATGATGTCTTTGCTTTCTACTTCCTCTTTGAATGCAGCGCCATCAATCATAGTATGTGTAATACCAGAATTAAGAACGCTCATTACGTTAAGAGCTTGTACAACATCAGGACAGTTATGACAACTTAGGCTGATATAAGATTCAAAATGATATTCGCCTTGAATGTTTTTAATTTGATCGATTAATTTTTGTTCAACTTTTGGAGCGCGTCCACTTACTTGTAGTAAAGCTAACACTAATGAAGTAAATTCGTGTCCTAATGGAATACCAGCGAATACGACACCAGTGTCTTCACCAGGGCGGTTTACGCTAAAGCTTGGTGTTCTCTCTAATTCAACTTTTTCTACTGTAATCTTAGATGACATAGTAGCTAATTCGTCTACTAGAGCTAACATATCTTTAGATACGTCATCGTCTCCTGCGCTTACTTTAAGTAAAATATCGTTCTCCATTAATTGAAGATATTGGGATAGTTGTGTTTTTATATCTGCATCTAGTATCATTTTGATCGAACTCCTTAGATTTTGCCTACAAGGTCAAGGCTTGGTTTAAGTGTTGCAGAACCCTCTTGCCATTTAGCTGGGCAAACTTCACCTGGGTTGTTACGTACGTATTGAGCTGCTTTAATTTTGTTAACAAGAATGCTTGCGTCACGGCCGATACCGTCAGCATTGATTTCCATAGATTGGATAACGCCGTCTGGATCGATGATGAATGTACCACGAGCAGCAAGACCTTCTTCTTCCATTAAAACGTTGAAGTTTGTAGTGATTGTGCGAGTTGGGTCACCAATCATGATGTACTCGATTTTACCGATAGTTTCTGAGCTATCATGCCATGCTTTGTGAGTGAAGTGAGTGTCTGTAGATACAGAGTATACTTCAACGCCTAACTCTTTAAGAGTTGCATATTGGTTTTGTAAGTCTTCAAGTTCAGTTGGGCAAACGAATGTGAAGTCAGCTGGGTAGAAACAAACTACACTCCATTTTCCTTTTAAACTTTCGTCAGTAACTTGGATAAATTCTCCATTATGGTAAGCATTAGCTTTAAACGGTTTTACTTCTGTGCCGATTAATAACATATTAAAATTCCTCCTAAATGTTGGTTTTGAGCATCAAAAAATAGTGTGCTCATAAAATATATTTTTTAATTAACTATAATAATTCTAATTCGATATTAATTATCATATAGAAGTGGTTATTTTGTCAAGAGAATAAACGAACTTTATATCAATTTAATTAATATTTATTCTCAATTAAGGATAACAGGGAACTGAAAGGTAACTTTAAGTTTATAAATTTTCAATGATTGTTTGAAAGAGTAGTGTGTATGTTAGAGATATGGTGTAAGTGTAAATTGTTAGGAAGGAAATATTTCTTAGAAGTTGTCTTTTTGAAAAGGAACTGCTTATTTCTATTTTACAAAGAATTGTGTGATAAATAAAATAAAATGAACTAGAATCTTTTTGAACAATTTTTGTCCTCTCAAATATATAATTAGGAAGCATATTGCAATGATATAGAAACATTGACTCAAGAGGTTAACAAGATATAATAAAACCTAGATATACCTTTCAAAAAGAAGAAGATATAATATAGGATGAAAAAATTTCACCCTATTATTTTTTATAGCTTTTAGAAAACGCTTACAATTAGTGTGGAGGGGAAACCATGTCTAAGTTCACGAAGTATTTTTTAATGGAAGCTAACGATGTGATTGTATATGTGAAAGAGAAATTATGTAAGTTTGAACATGCAAAGGGGCTAAAGTGTAAAGAAATAGGTGATGGATTGGTTACAATCGACAATGGTAGAGGTAATTGATTTATTTAAGAAGAAGTTTTTAGACGCTTGGGATATTCATGTGCCAGAGATTATGGCGAAGGAAGAAGGCTTTAACGAAATCTATTTACAATCTGTATTAGAGGATATAGCTGCGGTGACGGGTCTTGAGTTAATTCGTCGTATTGTTGGGCTAGCGAAAGTAAAAGACATTACTTGTATTGAGAATGAGGAAGCACGTGCTAGAGCGGAACGTATTTGTCTTCAAGTTGCAAAGAAATTTATTTTACGAGCGAATCAATATAAAACAGGTACAAGCTTTGTAGAAACGTTAAAAGAACAGTCAATGCACTACGCGAAGTAAGGGGAGAAGATGATGGAAGAGCAATTAATACCAATCCAGTGGAAAGAGATGCTTCTGAAGTGATCAATCGCTTCGGGCAATATTCTGCTCCGAAAGAAAGTAAAGTATATAATCCAGCATTTGATGTCACGCCATATGAAAATGTAACAGCGATTATTACGGAAAAAGGGATTGTAAAAGCACCGTTTACAGAGAACTTAAAAAAGTTATTTCAATAAGTAGATAGAGTTAAAAAGTCAGTCATCATAAGCTTCATACTTAGGGGGATGTATATGTTATTACAAAAAGAAAGAGAAGAAATTGTAGCGTATGGAAAGAAAATGCTTTCTAGCGGTTTAACAAAGGGGACAGGCGGTAATATTAGTATTTTCAATCGCGAGCAAGGTCTTGTTGCCATTAGCCCAAGTGGTTTAGATTATTATGAAACGAAGCCTGAAGATGTAGTTATATTAAACTTAGATGGCGATGTAGTAGAGGGAGAGAGAAAACCATCGAGCGAACTCGATATGCACCTTATTTATTATAGAAAGCGTGAAGATATAAATGCGCTTGTGCATACACATTCTCCTTATGCGAAGACGATTGCATCATTAGGATGGGAACTGCCCGCAGTATCGTATTTAATTGCTTTCGCAGGCCCTAATGTTCGTTGTGCACCGTATGAAACATTTGGTACGAAGCAATTAGCAGAGGCGGCTTTCGAAGGGATGATTGATCGCCGTGCTGTTTTACTTGCGAATCACGGTTTAATTGCGGGTGCAAATCATATCAAAATGGCATTTACTGTTGCAGAAGAAATTGAGTTTTGTGCGCAAATTTATTATCAAACGAAAAGCGTCGGAGAGCCTAAGTTATTGCCAGAAGATGAGATGGAGAATTTGGCGAAGAAGTTTGAAGGGTATGGACAGCAGTAAAGTTAATTATTGATTAAAAATAGCCGTGAAAGAAATTATATACACGGCTATTTAGATTTTAAATTATTTAGATATATTTTTTAGCTGAGAATCTAATTTCCAGAAACCAATTCCAGAGAATAATGCTGCTAATGAACCAATAATGGCAGCAATACCGATATCTCCGAACATCATGCCTCCCATTAATATACCGAAAATGCCAATTAAGATAAGAATAATAGCGATAGCTTTCATTTAGTAATACTCCTTTTAAGTATGAATTTAACACATAAGAATATAACATTATTAAAATGTTTAATCAAAGTCTTATCAGTATTTTTTTTATCTTAAGACGATTAAGGGTGTGACTATTAGTTAGAAGATGAATCTTTAAAATCTTGATTAGAAAAGGAGAATAATTGATTTAGAGAGCATTACGATGATTATGTTTTGAATGGATATTTATTCCTGTTTTTCGTATAATAAAATCATTGAAATCCTATTATTAAGATGAAAGGATGAATGGAGTTTGGGGAATAGTGAAATGTTAATGAATCAATTATTTCAGGGAATACAGTCTACTAATGATAGTTTGGAAGAAAAGATTATTTTACCGAATTTAACTGGCGGATATGATTTGAAAAACAGAAGCGGAGAAGTAGTCGCAGCGTATCAGCCGTCTCCTGTTGAAGGTAGTGGCGTTATAATGGATGTGCATGGAGAAACAATTGCTCGCGTTCAAGAGAATGTGTATGATGGTACGGCCTTTGATTTTGGAGATGGACATACAGTTACTTCTACCCAAAATATTCATGGTGGAGAAAATTTTCATGATAATTTTGAAGGAGTAATAGGGTATACCCAACCTAATAGTTCGGGTGGATTAACAATGAATACAGCTACGGGAGAAAAGTTATATGATGTGAACTCGAATCCATTGGGAGAAGGAATGACGATTGATACAAGTCCAGAATTTATATCCCCGAATATAGATATAGGTGCGATTGATACTACTCATTTGGATGCTTTAGATGTAGTGAATCATGCTGTGGATATAACGGATGTGAGTTCTATTTTATCGGCATCTGCAGATGGACTAGATGCGTTGGATTTATTTGGTAATCTGTTTTGAGTTATATAAAAGAAAAAGAGCAAGCTGGTGATCCCGCAGAGCTGTATTTAGAAACCAAAAAGCAATTATATGAACAACTTACTTACGATGTTGCAGAAGAAATTGAATCTTTTGTAGAGAGGGTAGGAGAGGCCTTTTTCCAAAAAATTCATGATTGTATTGAGAAACGGAATGAAATGTTAGAAGAAGAAGTCTCAAAGCCCTTGCGGAATCCGGATAATAAAGAAGTGCATTCACAATGTATTACCCGTTTTTTTCAACTAACTCATGTAGGGGAAATCAGAGATGAGTTAAAGGGAATATTAGATTTTCCACATTTAGGTAAGGGATATTATGATTTTATTGAAGAGATATCAAAAAATCAGCATGGACATTTATTTAAGAAATTATATTTTACGGGTAATGTTTTTGAAGATTTAAAGAAAAAAATGAACCTTTCAATGGACACCACGATTAAAAATTTTCAAAATTACTATGAGGCATATGCGCAATATACAGAATTAGTACGAGATATACAAAGTAGGCTTCCAGGGAAACAATTTGTACAGCTTGTATCACAAATAATGGCATCGTTAGTTATGGGATTTGGAGGCTCCCTCTTGATTAAAGGACTTGCAAAACTATTGGACCCAGATGCTTTAAAAATAGTAAACGCGCAAGAGAATGTACGACAAATGTGGGAGAAATACAATGAACAATTGAAGGTGGATTTGGAACAATTAAAAACTCATTATAAGTACGTCCAATTGAGCTTATATGGTGGTGCATTTTTAACTGTTAATAAACAGTTAAAAATGAGTGGTATAGAATTTCAAAAGTTATATTTGCAAGATAATGTTTATAAATTGCAATTAATTAAAGAAGAACAAGGACAGGTAATAACATGGGCTACAGAAACGATTTCTCATATACAGTCGTTATTAAAGAAAAGCGAAATTAATCAAGCCATTAAAGTATCTAATCAGTTTTATCAACATGTGAGCGAGTATCCAGTTATGGAACGAACGATTATCAAGAGTGGGAAAAGTATTAAATATTATGCGAACTTATTAAAGTTTGCAGCGCTTATGTGTAAATCGTTAGAACTATACGGAAAAGAAAAGGATACTTTTATCACCTTTACGGCAGAGTTATTTAAACAATTACCGATGGTAGTTCATGACCATGATCTTAGGCATTTAGGGTTGATGACAAAGACTGAGTTTATAATGAATTTTTTGCATCATGGTTTGAAAGAGAATCAAAAATTAAATCTGATTTTGGACTATGAAATGAGTATGATTAAACGAAAAGATGAGCATGATTTATATCCTGGTGAAGAATTAAAAGAGTTTAGCTCTTCTCAATACCTTGCTATTTTGCTTGCTCGATTTATGAAATCGAAGCGTCAGAAAGTAAATTCTTTTTACCGAATATCACAAAATGAAGAGGTACCATTCGCTGTTATGATTAGTTTGAAAAGATTGTATAAAAAGACACAGGGATGGGATTCTTTCTATAAATATTTACTCGCTTGTACAACTAATGAAAGACTTTCAAATACCTTCAATAAGGTGAAAGGTGTACTACAGGTATAAAAAAAGATAAAAGAATCTATATTCCACTTAGCATGGTTATATTGATGCTATTTGGTATAAGTGGAATGTACTTGATGAAAGAGGACAATAACAGTGCTTGGCATGGAGAGAAAATAGTATGGCGTAGTAATGGAGAGAAGAGTTCTTCTCAAGAAAATACTACTCTTGCAAAAGAATCGGATGCAGATAAGGCAATTCCATCAATATCGGTGAATGATAGCGCTGGTTCTTCTTATAATTTTAAAGTAAAAACAAAGCAAGAACTAAAACAGATTCTAGAAATAGCTTTAATGGATGGAAAATTAGGGCCATTTGGATTGAATGTAATTGGACAAGAAACATTTGAGGTGAAACAAGAATTTGGTACACCTGATGCTTTACAGGAAGCAGAGTGTACAGCTTGTGATGCACCTACTACTGTTACTTATGGTGATTACAAACTCGATATGTTTCCTTCAAAAGTTAAAAGAATTTGGTTGCATATGAATATCCCTGTAAATGAGTTAAAGAGTTGGTTAGGTGAGCCATATGCAATAGAAGAAGGGATAGATAGTGATGCCCTTGTATACCGCAAGGAGGGCTACGCTATCTATTTCAGTGTCGCTGATGGTTTTGTAAAACGTGTTGATATGTATAAAAGTTAATAAAATACTGGAGATAAAAAGACCCTCAAGAAAAAATCTTGAGGGTCTTTCTATACCTTCTTAAGCAACAAATACATAAAGTAAGGAGCACCAATTAAAGCGACAACAATACCTGCCGGAAGACCGTTAGGCTCAACGATATTTTGTCCGATTGTGTCTGCTAATAGTAATAGCCATCCGCCAATTAAAAGGGCGATAGGCATGAAGATTTGATGCCTTGGACCTACTAAAGATTTTGCGATGTGAGGAGCCATTAGTCCAATAAAGCTAATTCCTCCTGTTACGGAAACAGCTGCAGCTGCAAGCGCAACGGCCGCCACTAATAAGTATCTGCGTTCTTTTTCAATTTCAATTCCAACGCCAATTGCGACCGGTTCGTTTAATGCTAGAATGTTTAATCGGTTTGCCTTATAGAAAACAAACGGAATGAATACGATTAACCATGGAAGCATTGCTAAAACAAAGATCCAGTCATCTCCCCAAATGTTACCGGCAATCCATTTGGCGATAAAGTCCACTTTCATACGATCTGCGGATGAAATAAGGACAATCATCATTCCAGATAGTGCAAATGCAAAACCGATACCGGTTAATGTTAATCGCACCGGCTGAAGTCCAGTTGATTTACTATATGAAAATACGTAGATTAGAACAGCTGTTAGAAATGCTCCAATAAATCCAACGACAGGTAGTAAGTAAAGAAATGAACCTACATCTATTGGAAAGTATAAGAAGAAAATAGCAACAGCAACACCGGCCCCAGAGTTGATTCCGAGAATACCAGGTTCAGCTAAATCATTTCGGGTAAGTCCTTGCAGAATAGCTCCTGATAAAGCGAGAGCCATACCAGCTAATAATGTAATGACAATTCTAGGGAGTCTTAATGAGTATAAAACGAACTCCTCTTTAAAAGTTCCTTGTCCCATTAATGTTGGGAGTAGTCGATCATAAGATAAAGATGCTGAACCGAGCCCCATTCCAATTACAATAGTTGTAATGGTTAGGATAAGTAAAGCGAGTATAATAAGACGTTGTTTTCTTAGAATAGATGGGATCATGAGAACATTTTTCCTCCTTTACGTACAATGAATAGGAAGAATGGTAATCCTACAATTGCGACAATAGCAGCAACTGGTGTTTCGTACGGAGCGTTAATGGTACGTCCGATTGTATCTGCAAGTAGCATAAAGGAAGCACCAGCAATTGCTGACATCGGTATAACAAATCGGTAATCTGGACCGACAATTGGGCGTACCATGTGAGGTACCATTAAACCGATAAATGCCATATTTCCGACAAGTGCTACAGACGCACCTGCAAGTAAGATAATAATGATAAATAGAATGGTTTTAATAACAATAATTTTTTGACCTAGTCCAATAGCTACTTCTTCACTGAAACTAAGAACTGTCAATTTTTTTGCTAGTAAGATGGCGATAAAGATACTAATTGAAATGACTGGAATAATAATTTTTAATTGTCCCCAAGTTGTTCCAATTACGCCCCCAGCAGTCCAAAGTGATACCTCTTGTGAAATTTTAAAATAAATGCCGACACCTTCTGAAATTGCAAGCAAAAATGCTGAAACGGCAGCACCAGCTAATACAATTCGAAGAGGGGAGAGTCCACCTTTTTTCATCATGCCAATGCCAAATACCATAATTGCGCCAATTGCAGCACCTATAAAGCAAGCAAATGTTAAGTAAAGATAGCTGATGGAAGGGTTGAAAGCAAGTGTTAGTGCAAGCGCAGCATTTGCTCCACCAGATAGCCCTAATAATCCAGGATCGGCAAGTGGATTTCTTGTTAATCCTTGCATAATTGCTCCAGAAACAGCAAGTCCAGCTCCTACAAAAATAGCAGCAACTTCACGGGGCAAACGTATTTCGCGAATAATAGATATTTTATCCCCTTTAGCGGAGGAAGTGAGTGCTAACCATACGTCTTTTATTGAAGTATCTGCAGCACCTAATACCATTGCCACCATAAAAATAAGAAAGAATGCAATTATGCTTAAAATTAATTTGTATGTAAAAGCTATAGAACGTGTATTGTCATGTTCTTTTGTCATTCGTTTCACATCTTTTCTTTTCATAGAATAAAGGAAGAGGAATTCTTAATTTAAGAATTCCTCATGTTTGTATTATTTACCAAGAAAGCTCTTCTTGAAGAAGTCCAGTTGGAAATCTAATGTAAGTGGATCATTGAAATAGAATTCCATCATGTTTGCTTCGTATACGCGATTATTTTTTACTGCTGGGATGTTTTTATATGATTCTGTCTCTTGGAATGAGTTATCAGTATCTTTGTTTTTACTTACGATTAAGTAATCACCAGCAAACTCAGGTAATACCTCAGTAGATAATGCGTAGTAACCTTCTTTTAATGCTTTTTCTTTTACCTTTTCAGGCATTTTTAATTTCATTTCTTGGTACAGAATTTCTGTTCCACGGCCCCAGTTCTCGCCGTATACATAAAGCTGTTTGTTGAAGTTTTCTACAACAGACACTGTAGCATCTTCACCGATTTTTGCTTTAATTTCTTTACCAGCTTCTTGTGCACGTTTCTTGAAGTCATCAACCCAAGTTTTTGCTTCTTTTTCTTTGTTTAATAACTTACCAATTTCTAAATGCTGTGTTAAGTAATCAACTTTTCCGTAAGTGTATGTTACAGTAGGAGCGATTTTCTTTAACTTATCAACATTTTTAATATTTTCTAAACCGATGATTAAATCTGGATTTAGTTCAGCGATTTTTTCAACATTTTCATCTGATACTTCAGCAACATCTTTAAGTTTGCTATCAAAACGTGGGTTTTGTTTAGACCATGAATCTACCCCAACAAGATTTACACCTAATGACATTACGTTACCAGCGAATGATGATAAAACAACAACGCGTTTTGGATTTGCAGGAACTTCTACTTTACCATTTTCAGATTGGTATGTAATTGTTTCTGATTTACTACCTTTTGCATCATTCTTTTTGTCTGTAGAGCCATTGCTACAAGCGCTCATAACAAGGACGAAAAGAACTGTTAGTGAAATAAATAACTTTTTCATCGTCTGTCTCCTTTAAATAGATGATATGTGTATACAATAATTTGTTTAATTGCAATCTTTTTGAAAGAGTAGTGGTAATACAAAATATTTATTAAAAATCTTGAATGTGAGATATCACAATATAGTATTAACCATACTAATAAAAGAAGATGTAATCTCAAATTTTCTAATTATTAACAAATTGATAATGATTATCACTATTGATTCATTAAATAATATAATTTTATCTAGTTTTATTGTCAATAGTAATTTTAATTGTAAATTTTGCGGAAACAGGTTATATTTTATTGAGAATGATAATCAATGATTAGTAGCTGAGGAGTGAGCACGAATGAATCGAGAAGAATTGTTTGATGTAACTGTGATAGGTGGAGGACCTGCAGGGCTTTATTCAGCTTTTTATAGTGGACTCAGAGAAATGAAAACGAAAATAATAGAATTTCAACCACAGCTAGGTGGAAAAATACATGTTTATCCAGAGAAGATGATTTGGGATGTAGGTGGACTATTACCAGTTACAGGTGATAAATTAATTGAGCAACTTGTACAACAAGGGTTAACATTTCAGCCGGAAGTTGTATTAAATACAAAAGTAGAATCGATTATTCGTAATAAAGATGGCACTTTTACGTTAAAAGCAAACGATGGAAAAGAACACTTTTCAAAAACAGTTATTGTGGCAACTGGAAGTGGTATATTGAAACCACAAAAGTTATCAATTGAAGGTGCTGAGCGATTTGAAGTATCGAATTTAAATTATACAGTGAAATCTTTAAAGCGTTTCAAAGATAAAACGATCATTATTTCCGGCGGAGGAAATTCTGCCGTTGATTGGGCAAATGAATTAGAACCAATCGCGAAAAAAGTATACGTAACATATAGAAAAGAAGAATTATCTGGTCATGAAGCACAAGTGAAGCAACTGCTGAACAGCTCAGCTGAGTGTTTCTTTCATACATCGATTACAAAATTAATTGCTGGTGATAGTCATGAAGCGATTGAATATGTAGAATTAACGAATCATGAGACAGGTGAAGTTTCTCATTTACTGATTGATGAAGTTATTATTAATCATGGATATGAACGTGACATTACATTATTAGAAAATAGTGAGTTAGACGTTGCGATTATAGATAATTTTTATATTGCAGGGAATGCAAATAGTGAGTCTTCAGTAGACGGATTATATGCCGCTGGGGATATTTTAAAGCATGAAGGAAAATTACACTTAATTGCGGGAGCATTCCAAGATGCTGGAAATGCTGTAAATAAAGCGAAACAATTTATTCAGCCAGATGCAAGTGAGTATGGAATGGTTTCTTCGCATAATGAAGTATTTAAGAAGAGAAATCGTGAATTGATTAAACAGATGATGAAATAGTAAAGGAACAAGTATACCCCCATTTACTTCTCTATTCAAATGACGAGAGAGATAAATGGGGGTTTTCCTGTTTACTATATTTTCAATCATTATAATGACACCGGTTTCATCAGTTCATGTGAAATGAACGTTTTATTTGTAAATCCTCCTATAAAACAATGAATCTATGTTTTGCTGACGCAGAACAGTATTACATTATGCTGTTCCTTTAGCTCGTTCGTTAGGAAATGGCATATTTAATATAGAAGCAATGTACTGTTTTCCATGCATTCGAGCTAATGATTCTAATATTTGGCGAACACGTTTTGTAAGATGACCTTGTTTTTTTATTTCCTCACAATATGCGTCATAGAAAACGTATTTAGCCCAAAGGAAATCATCTTGTTGGAATAAGAAATGATTTTTGTACCATTCTCCAATTGTATGGTAACAATTGTTTTCCTGTATTGCTGCACTTTGAGAAAGAATACGATCAGATAAAGATGCAGTTAAATGAGAAATTGTGTTTTCTGTTTCAATTTGTAATGTTTTTTCTAACATTGTAATGATGTGACGAGTAGCCATATGTTAACTCTCCTTTGTGTAAATGGGTAATACCATTCTATATTTAAAAAATTCTTACTATATACTATTATACAATATATGGAATGCATCTACCTGCTTTTTAGGTTGCATTTACAAAATCTTTTTTATTTGTTTACAAAAATAAAGTAAGATACAGTATATAGGAAAAAATAATAAAGGAATGAACGAGTTGTATATAACAGTAGAAGAAGCTGCGGAGTATTTGAATTTACCAAAGTCGTATATTGAAGAGTTAATTCAGCAAAAGAAAATTCGTGCACTATTTGATGGAGAGCAATATTTATTAAATAAAGAACAATTCAATACACATTTAGAACAAATGGAGAAATATAAGCAATTAGTGGAAGAAATATTGAACGAACCCATTCCAGAAGATATGGATGTTAAAGACGAAGATTAAACTATGGGAAATCCCTTATGAAGATATGCAGAAATGTATCTTCATAAGGGATTTTTTGTTTAAAGATATTAAAGCATAAGGAGTTGTTAGCCTTTCTTCAAATTTTGATAGGTAGTAGTCTACCATGTTAAAAGCATATTTTTTTCTAGCTAGGACAAACATAGAGAACGTAACCTGTACAGATACATATACTATCAGTGCAAAAGCTTATAAATTAATGGAAGGGGTTTTCTCGTGAGTTTATTTCATTGTGATTTCTTGGAAGATTTAATTGGATCTTTTGTGAGAGTAAACAGGGGTGGTCCAGAATCTCAAAAAGGAACAATAGTCGCAGTATGTTCGGATTACTTTGTATTAAAGAATGAAAAAGGAGAGCTCTATTACTATCAGATTCGTCATCTGAAAAGCGTTACAAAAAATGTGAAAGATTGTAAAGCAGATGATTGTGGATGGTTGGAATGTGAGTGTGAAGGTGACTTTGAAAAGCTACTTCAAAGCTTCAAATATCGTTGGGTGAAAATTAATCGTGGTGGCCCAGAGAAAGTTGAAGGTATCTTACAAGATGTTTCTTGTGAGTTTGTGACATTAATTGTAAAAGAAGAAGTTATATTAGTTGCAGTACCTCATATTAAGAGTGTCACAGTAGCGTGCGAAGAGATCGAAGAAAGTAATAATGAAAGCTGTTGTTCAGGTCGAGAGCGCGCACAAAGACCATCAAGTAGAGGAAGATAATAAGAAAGGAGGATATGAATTTGGAGAGTGTATTATGCTGTGAGCAAATTAAGTGCTTAGTTGGTGAGACTGTAAAGGTAAATCTTCGTGGCCCAGAGAGTCGAGTGGGGGTACTTGTATCGTTAGGAAGAGATTACCTTACATTACAACTCCCTCTTGGTGAATTAGTATATTACCAATTGAAACACGTGAAGAGTCTAGTTAAGAAAGTGAAAGAAAGTAAATGTGATGATTGCTATGTTTCATGTTTCTGCTCTGATGATGATACTTTTGTCGATGTATTATGTGACTTGAAGTATAAGTGGGTAAAGATTAATCGTGGCGGCCCAGAGTGTGTAGAAGGCTTATTAAGTGAAGTGCATGAGGAATGTATTACACTAGTAAACTGTGATGAGGTCATTTATATCATTAATTATCATATTAAGAGTGTGAGTCAAGTAGTTAAATGTAAAAAGAATGAAGATGAATAATGTTTAATAAATAAGAGGGGCATTATGAGGGAAAGAGAAGAACAATTTCTTATTTCGATAGTATGAAAAGGAATTACTTACTATTAAGACAGAACTTTGCCCTGATTATTTTTTTTACCGAAGACAGAAAAGAAGAAATTCATAGGAAGGAGGATATAGATGAATGAGTTGAATAAAAATATTGGAGAAAATATATATATTAAATTAATCGGTGAAAAAAGATTTAAAGGTGTATTAATAGACGTAGGAAATGATATCGTTGTTCTTTACAATGGACAAGACTACGTATATATATCTTTATATCATGTACAACATTATAAAATTTTACGACCACATGATGAAGAAGTAGCAAAACCAGATGTTGATTCTGTCATTAAGAGAGAATCTCCTTCAATTTCTTTGAGGAAAGTATTAAGTACCTCTAAAGGGATTTTCACAGAAATTTATGTAGCTGGAAATGCTCCAATACATGGATATGTTACAAGTGTAATGAACGATTATATCGTTTTTTATAGCCCGGTTTATAAAACAGTGTATATATCTTTAAAGCATTTGAAATGGTTAATTCCGTATAAAGAAAATCAAGTGCCTTATGCTCTCAATAAAAATGAACTCCCCGTGAATCCATTAAATATTACGTTAGCTCGAACTTTTGAAGAACAGCTTATTAAAATGGCTGGCAAAATCATGGTGTTCGATTTAGGTGAGGAATCTAATAAAATCGGAAAGATGGCAAAAATTGATGAAGGTCATATTGAAATATTAAAGGCGCGTGATGCGAAAATGTATGTAAATATTCAACATGTAAAATCTGTCCATTGTCCGTAAGTTAATTGAAAGGGCTGGCTTTTTCTTTTATATGTAGAAGAAAAGGTCGAGCCTATTTGTTTAGTTCGATTTGAATATGAGGGAAAAAATGAATTGAATATAAATATGTTAGTATGACTGTTGAAGAGGAAATTTTGTGCGAAATTATAAAAAATATGTACGAGCTATCTTTTGATGTATTCAATTTATTTTTTTGAGGGAGAACTGCTTAACTAATATATTAAAGGGGTTTTGTTGGTGGAGCAGTTTCCAAATTCGTTATCGATTACATTACTTGGCAGTGCTGGTGGAGCAGCAAAAGCAGTTTTAGCGATTTTAAATCAAGCGATAGTAAATGAAAAAGACCCGATTTATGAAGTCATAAAGAATGTTACATTTTATTTGGTTGATATAAAACAAAAAGATAGGACGTATTATGACGAGTTGTTTCCAAATTTGAAAGATCAATTGTTTTTATCCGAAATAGACCTCCAAGATGTAGTGACATTTAAAAAGCATTTAAAAGAAAGTAGTACGAGCGTTGTTATTGATGTTTCGGGGGCAGATACGATCAGAGTATTAAGCTGTTGTAATGAACTTGGAATTTGTTATATTAATTCAGCTTTGGAAAACGAGGCAGTAGATCAGGACGATAGTTTAATCGGCTTTCAGCTTACGGAAAGATATACGAGATTTGAGAAGGAAAAAGATAAATTTACAAATACAAAAGCAATTATAGGCTCAGGTATGAATCCAGGTGTCGTGCAATGGATGATTGTTGAACTTATGAAGGAACGCCCGAATGAAAAGCCAAGAGCATGCTATATAGTAGAACATGATACGTCATTTTTGAATGATACAGCACTTATAAAGCCTCATACACTGTATGCTTCATGGGCAGTAGAGCGATTTCTAGATGAAGCGATATGGAGTTATCCGATGTATATGAGTCATCGTCGTCCTCTTTACTTTTATGAAGATGTATATGCTTCAGAGTATAAAGTAAAGTTGGGAGAGAAAGAGTTTTATGGTTGTTTGATGCCGCATGAGGAAGTTTTAATTTTAGGGAAAAACTTTAACATGGAAGTAGGGTTTCTTTACCGAATTAACGAGTATACAACAAATATAATTAGACAGAATTTAGATAAGGTAGAAGATCTATGGAATTGGAATCGTAAAGTATTTAATCCAGCCGAAGAAGAGATTGCGGGCGAGGATCTAGTCGGTGTATTACTCGTTTATGAAAATAGCGAGACCTATATGTATAACGTGATGAATAGCAGTCAAGTTTTTCATAAATATAAAACGAATGCGACATACTTCCAAGTAGGATGTGGCATTTATGCTGGCTTGTGTAGTTTACTGTTCGATAACTTTAAACAAGGTGCCTATTATGTAGAGGAATTATTATTAAATACAGAAAGTAAGTACGGAGAATATTTGAATTTATATATGAATGATTTTGTAGTTGGTGGAAATGACTTTACGGATGGATTGCTACATGATCGAGTAAGGTGGATATAAATTGTGATGAAAAGGAAGGGGAAATCTCCTTCCTTTTCCCGTTATAAGGTTACAGATTGCTCTGAAAGTAATTTCATACTTATAATTTAATGAGATAATATGTAGAGTTTTTGTATTGATCATGAGGAGTAGCAAGGAAGTATTGCGATTCAAAGTAGCGGAGAGCTAGGAATGAAAGTGGAGATTTTTTACCGATAGCATAATGCGCTAGAAGAAAATATTTTTCAGAAAAGTGTTCTTGTTGCGTAAATATAAACATTTTATAAAATGTTTCAAGAAGGGTTTTTTTTATAAAATACTTCGTTTATAATGGAGGAAAATATCGACATGAGATTTGTTATTCATGTAACGGTTCGGTAGTGTTAGAAAAAGAAGGGGTGCACGCGCATCCTTTTTTCTATGCAGATATTATGAAAGAGGTGGTATGATGGAATTAACATTAAATTCGACTGTATGCTTGCACACAATTCAATTTCGAAAAGAGCAAAAGAATTATATTGTAAAAGATACAATTACAGGAGAAAAATATGAAATGCCGCCACTTTGGATTGATGCATTGGCAATGATGCGTGACGGTTTTTTATTAGGGGAAATTGAGGAGAAATTAAAAGAAGAGTATCCGGAAGAAGAAATAAATATGTTAGCATTTACGAGGCAACTGTTAGAGCTAGAGCTTGTCGGAATGGTCGATGGGGAAGAAATAGCTTGTACAAAGAAGAAAGAGAAAGATTATTTAGCTTGGTTACGTCCTCGCGTTGAGCAATTCTTTCTTAGTTTAAATAAAAGAAATAGAAGCAAAGGTCAATGATGATCTTTGCTTTTTTGTATAGTTTGTTTAAAAAATTACAGCGAATGCTCTTGCGAAAGCACCGTCGCTATTTTTAATTTTTAAAGGTGCCGCTGAGAAAAAGAAACGTTTCGCATTAATGGCATCTAAGTTTGTTAAGTTTTCGATTAAATAAATATTATTCCCAAGTAGTATGTGATGAATCGGTGATGTTTCTGTCGTTACCTCGTCAGGAGAAATGAAATCTAAACCGACAGATTTTACTTTTAATTGAACTAATTCTTCAGCTAATTCTTCGGAAAGATAAAAGGCTTCTTGTTCATACGCTTCTGTATTCCATTTATTAGATAGGTTGGAATGGAAAATGACAATATCACCTTCTTTTATGTCAGCATTGTGTAATACTTCTTTAGGTAGTTTTCGTTTTTGTACATGAGTTACATCAATAAGAACAGCTTCACCTACAAATTGATCTAGGGGCAATTGATCAATAGTCGTTGCGCCTGAAATGAAATGAGCAGGAGCATCACAATGTGTACCAACATGAACGACAGAATGAAAATCTGTAACTTGATATCCTGTCTCTTCAACACTTGTAATGGCTTCTAAATTGATTTTTGGTGTTCCAGGAAATTGAGACATATTGTTTTCAAATGTTTGGGATAGGTCAATTACTTTCACTTTAAATACCTCCAAGTATATATTTTGAAATATAAAAAACTCACCTTTCATAATCAAGAAAGATGAGTTTTGCACACAATAGTTACGTTTTATCTTTCAAAATGCAATGCATTTTGCAGGAATTAGCACCTATTCAGTTTGTATAAACTGAGGTTGCTGGGCTTCAAAGGGCCGGTCCCTCTGCCTCTCTTGATAAAGGTATATTCAATTTAAAGTTCTGAATTTTCGTGATATTAAAATTGTAATTCATTTCCTTTTTCTGTGCAACACAAAATAGGTATTCACCCAAATAAAGTTGCTCGCATATTGTAGCTTATGTAAATAGAATGCTGCGAAGGAGTGAGTGCAGTGACAGGGAATGTATTGAATTATTATGCTGGTGGAAATACAGCTAGAGGATTTCATAATTTATATGAAGAGAATTTAAAAGGACTAAACAGATTATTTATTTTAAAGGGTGGACCTGGAACGGGAAAATCTTCTTTAATTAAGGCAATAGGTCGTGAATGGGTTGAAAAGGGATATGATATTGAATTTTTACACTGTTCTTCTGATAATAAATCGGTTGATGGTGTCATTATCCCGAAGTTAAAAGTAGGAATTGTTGATGGAACATCACCGCATGTTATTGAGCCAAAAATGCCAGGAGTTGTCGAGGAGTATATTAATTTAGGAATTGCTTGGGATTCAGATAAGTTAAGAAAGCAGAAAGTGGAAATTGAACGATTTGTTTCAGAAGCAAGCAAAGCTTTTCAAGCTGCTTACGCTCGTTTTAACGAGGCATTAGTTATACATGATGAGTGGGAGAAAATATATATTAGTAATATTGATTTTAATAAAGCGAACGAACTAACCGAGCAGCTCATTCAGAAATTATTTACAGATAAAGTTGGGAAACAATCGCTTGTGAAACATCGGTTTTTAGGAGCAGCTACACCGAAAGGAGCAGTTGATTTTGTTCCTAACTTAACAGAAGGATTACCACATCGTTATTTTATAAAAGGACGCCCAGGTTCTGGGAAATCAACAATGCTCAAAAAATTAGCTAAGGTAGCAGAAGAAAAAGGATTTGAAGTTGAAGTATATCATTGTGGGTTTGATCCAAATAGTCTTGATATGGTTATCGTAAGAGAATTAGGGTTTGCGATTTTCGATAGCACCGCACCACATGAATATTTTCCGAGCCGTGAAGGTGATGAAATTATAGATATGTATGCCCTTATTGTAACACCAGGGACGGATGAGAAGTATGCGGAGGAAATTCGTGACGTCTCTATTCAATATAAAGCAAAAATGAATGAGGCGATGTCTTTTTTAGCGAAAGCGAAATCAGTTCGTGATAAATTAGAACGAATTTATATTGCTGCTATGGATTTTTCAAAAGTAGATGCATACAAAGAGGAGATTCAAAAAGAGTTTGAACGAATTGCGGTTAGTGTAACTGAAAAGAACAAGTAAAAAATAACGAATTTTGACAGGCTGTCGGAAATTTTCTGACAGCTATTTTAGTATGTAGTAAACTTAGTAATATATTTGTCGAATTTCCAAGGAAATAATCAAAAAATGGAGAGGGTATGAAATGAGAGAGAAAATTAAGTTGGAGTTAGAACGAATTGAGAAAGAAAATGATGTGAAAATTTTATTCGCTGTGGAGTCAGGGAGTCGTGTATGGGGATTTCCATCAAAAGATAGTGATTATGATGTTAGATTCGTTTATATGCACCCGGTAGAATGGTATTTATCCATTCATGATAAACGAGATGTAATTGAGTATCCGATTAGTGATGATTTAGATATAAGCGGATGGGATATAAAAAAAGCGTTACAACTATTTGCAAAGTCAAACCCAGCTTTACTCGAATGGATTCGATCACCCATTTTTTATTCGAAAAACTCTAATTTTCCAGAACAGCTTCAGCAAATGAGTGAAAAGAATTTTGATCCAAAAGCAACGATATACCATTACTTACATATGGCTTCAAAAAATTATCGTGAATTTTTGCAAGGTGAGAATGTAAAATTGAAAAAGTACTTTTATGTATTGCGTCCTATTTTGGCTTGTAAGTGGCTAGAGGAGAAAACAACTTTGCCTCCTGTAGAATTCGATCGATTAATTACAGAATTATCAATAGAGCGTAGCGTATTAGATGAAATTGAACAGTTGTTAATAAAGAAAAAGGCAGGTACTGAATTAGATGTTGGATTGAAAATTGAGGTGTTGAATCAATTTTTAGAAGAACAAATTCATTACTATCAGCAATACGTAAAAGGAATTGAAAAGGGATCAGGGATCGATATTGAGAGTTTAAATACATTGTTTCGAGATATGTTGTTTGCGGTATACGAAAAAGAGCACAAGTAAGTTTGTGCTCTTTTTATTTTGTAGGAATAAAGAAAACAGATATAGCTGCAAGAAGACCTGCAAATGAGAATAAGTAAAAATTCCATGCTAAGTCATATTGCATTGTCATAATAATACCGACAAGAATAGGACCAGTAATTGCGCCAACTCGGCCAAGTCCAAGTCCCCAGCCTAAGGAAGTAGCTCGGATATGTGATGGGAAGTATTGTGTTACATATGCATTTAATATTTGAGTAATGCCAACTGATCCAATTCCAGCAAGACCAATTAAAAGATAGATGATTGTAACAGATGGTTTAATTGTTAATAGTCCAATACATATAGCTGCCATAAGATAGGAGATGCTAATAACAATTTTAGCTCCTATACGATCGGCGATTGCTCCAGCAAATAATGCACCGATAGCGGCAGTAATATTTAGCATAAGTAGGAATGATAAACTAGATCCAAGAGGGTATCCTGCCTGTCGCATCATCTGAGGTAACCAAGTATTTAAACCGTATATTAAAAACATACCCATTATATAAGTGATCCAAAAGAGCAGCGTTGCTTTTCTGTATTCTTTTGAGAATAAAGTAAGAAATCCATTTCTCTTTCGCATATTAGATGAGGGTTGATGCGTTTCATCTTTCACATAGAATTCAATTTCAAAACGATTAAGGATTTGGTCAACTTCTTTTTGGCGATTACGTGATAATAAAAATTGAATGGATTCAGGTAAATAACGAATAATGAAAGGAATAAGGAGTAGTGGAATCATGCCGATGCCAAACATAGTTCTCCATCCGAAACCTTCTAACATAAACATAGACAAAATAGCGCCTAACACGATACCTAAAGGATAGCCAGTAAACATAAGAGCATAAATAAAAGATTGTCGCTTTTTTGGTGAATATTCAACAGTAAGTGCTGAAGCTGTTGGAATAACACCACCTAATCCGATTCCTCCGATAAACCGAGATAAACCAAATAATTCGGGAGAAGGAGCAAGTGCAGCTAGGCCCATTGTGATAGAAAAAAGTGCTAAACAGCATATAAGCGTCCATTTCCGTCCAATTAGATCTGTAATGGTTCCAACTAGAATAGCGCCAATAAACATACCAAATAAAGCATAGCTAGCAATTGTACCAGCATGTGCCGGCGAAAGTGCCCAGCTTTTGTCTTCTAGGAGCTTTGGCAGAACGGCACCGTAAATACCTAAATCATATCCATCAGCTAGAATAGCTAGCCAACAAATAAAAACAACAAGTTTTGTAATAGAGCTCGAAAAGATAGTTTCTGTAGACTCTAGATGAGGTGGAGCTGAAGGTTGCATAGTAATCACCCCTTTTAATTTGTAGATGAGTATATTATTTTATTTGGTGTTAATATTTTCCTTCTTGTATCGGGATTTATATGAAAAGGTTTTATAACAAATAAAGAAGTTCAACAGGAATCCTGTTGAACTTCTTTATTTGTTTACTCATTATCAACTCGTTTTAACGGTTGATCTGCCGGACCTTCAATAACATCTCCCTCAATTGAAAAGCGTGAACCGTGGCAAGGACAGTCCCAAGTACAATCACCATTATTCCATTCAACTTCGCAGCCGAGATGTGTACAAGTTGTATCGACAATATGTAATTTTCCATCTTTGTCCTTATAAGCACCTGCTCGTTTCCCGTTAACATGTACGACAGATCCTTCACCAACTTCGAGATCTTCTGGTTTACGTAATGCAGTTTCAATCTTTCCTTCAATTAAATGTTTCGCAACATCAAGGTTTTGGGAGAAGAACGTTTTTATATCTGGATTTGCATGGAAGCGTGATGGTGCATACAGTTCTTTATATGGACTGTCTACTTTTAGAATGGAATCCTTCAGTAAATGAGCGGCAGCAGTTCCAGTTGTCATTCCCCATTTACGATATCCAGTTGCAACAAATATATTTGGATTACTTTCGTTAATATGTCCGATATAAGGGAGCTTATCTAGCGTAATTAAATCTTGTGCTGACCATCTATAAGGAACTTCATCTATTCCAAACGTTGCTTCCGCAAAAGAATAAAGTGCTTCGTAATGAAGCATCGTGTTTATTCCTTGTCCTGTTTTATGACTTTCTCCGCCAATTAAAATTAATTTTTCCCCATTGCTTGTTGTGTAGCGTAAGGAGCGTTTTGGGTCATCAATACTTAAATACATGCCACCTGGATAATCTGTTTTTGCTTTAATAGCAAGAGCATAAGAGCGTTCTGCGTACATTCGCGTAAAGAAAAAGCTATTCGCATCATAAAAAGGAAAGTGTGAACAAGAGACAACATATTCACAAGTAATGCGATGTCCGCCCTTTGTAATGACTTGTGGAGAATCTCCTTTTTCTACATCCATAGCAGTCGTTTGTTCGTAAACTTTTCCGCCCATCTCCACAAACTTTTCTAAAAGTGTTTTCAAATAAAGAAGGGGATGAAACTGGGCTTGATTTTTCATGACAAGTGCAGATTGTACTGGAATTGGAATCGATAGAGATTGAACATAGTCACAAGGTATATTTAATTTTTGATAGGCTTCATATTCTTTCGATAAACTTCTTAATCCCTTATCGGTAGTTGTATATAAATATGAATCTTCATTTGAGAAATTACAGTCGATTTTATATGTTTGCACAGTTTCATTAATAAATTGTAGAGCATGATTATTTGATTCATAGTAAAGCCCGGCCTTTTCCATACCGAAATGATTGATTAATTCATCATAAATAAGATCATGTTGCGCTGTTATCTTTGCTGTTGTATGCCCAGTCGTCCCGTTTAAAATAAGACCAGAATCAAGTAATACAACATCGATGCCTTCTTTTGCAAGTAAATAGGCAGTAGTAATACCTGTAATACCAGCACCGATAACAGCAACTTTTGTCTTTATATTTTCAGATAAAGGGGGAAAAGTCGGGATTTGAGTAGATTCAATCCAATAAGATGATGGGAATTGTGGAAATGTATCGCTTGTCATTAAGGAAACCTCCTGATTTAGAACAATTTTCCTTTTAATATTTCCATATGATATGAAATTCATGTGTGCTGTTTGAGAGGGAGGCTATTTTTATTTAAAAGAAAGATGAAATTATCTTAATATAATTATCAGATGTTGTCGGTATGAAGAGGTAGAAGTTGTGTAAAACTAGATTTAGATGAGTGTATTTGTTGTTTACATAGAGAGTTCTTGAATAAGATAGAGTCTATAGCATGGCAAAGTACGTATATGCATAATGGATGAAACCTTATAAAATCTATGTTTTTTCTTTAGTGAAATAAAGTATAATTATAAAAATATAACCAACTTTTATTACTAGGTCATAAAAGTTATTGACAATGTGGAAATTCTATTGATATGATTTATCATGTGGAAAGGTTGATAGAGAGTAAAAAGAGAAATATTTTTCATTGATAATAAAAGCGAAAAGTAAGTGACGATAGAGTGAGTATATTTTCCTTATAATAGAGGCTTTTTTAATCACCTAGTAAAATCAATCTGGAAGCAAGAATTGATATATGTAAGTTGCGCAAGGCGCGGCATAAGAAAGGGGCAAAAGGATGAAGGAGCTTCATACGTTTGGGTGGTATGCAGCACGTGTATCACCACATTTGCCGAAAAAGGCATTTAAACCAGTTCCTACTCGTCTGTTTGGTGGACTGGCTTATTTGCTTGTGGCATTGGCGGGGTTAATATCGATTGGTGTATTTGAATTGAATGTGTGGGCTAATCTAGGAATTGCGATCGTTCTTGGATTATGTTTTGCTTCACTTGGGTTTTTAGGGCATGAGATTTTACATGGAACTGTTGTAAGAAAGGCATGGCTTCGTGATTTCTTAGGAGCGATTGCATTTATGCCATTATCAACAGGTCCTAAACTTTGGCGAAAGTGGCATAATGCAACGCATCACGTTCATACACAACATGAAGAGAATGATCCAGATGCATGGCCTACACTTGAGAAGCTTAAAAAGAGTAAGTTTTTGAGCTGGGTATATCGCATGCCTCTTCATGTACGTTCATTCTTTAGTTTTCTGTCACTAACAATTCAATTTACATTGCATTCGACTCGAATGTTCTTTCATTTTATAAAAGAGTTTAAGTCATCCAATCAAAAATCTGTATGGCTTCAACTTCTTTTGCCTTGGACTGTTTGGATTAGTTTATTGTTTATTATGGGACCTGGAAAATGGTTATTTGCATATGTGATTCCATTGTTAATTGCTAACTTTATTGTAATGGCATATATCGCAACAAATCACCGCTTAAATCCAATTGTTCCAGTAAATGATCCGTTAGCAAACTGTTTATCAGTAACAGTGCCGCGTTGGATAGACGTTTTACACTTCAATTTCTCATATCATACAGAACATCATTTGTTCCCTGCTATGAGCTCTAAATACTACCCGTTAGTAAAAGAGAAAATTAAAGAAATGTGGCCGGAACGTTATCATGAGATGCCGATGACAAAAGCTTTGGCAGCGCTATGGAATACACCACGTGTGTATTATCAAGGAAGTGAATTAGTGGATCCGCATAGAGAGCATTTCTATGGTTCTTTAGGAAATGGGCTAGATCCTCATAATATTTCATATCGTGAGGAACATATAGAGGAAGAAGAGAGTATTAAAAAAGTAAATCAGTAAAAATTGATATATGTTACAGTGAAAAAGCAAGCCATCTCAGGCTTGCTTTTTCTTATAAAGAGACTTCCTTTTTGTTCTTTGTATGGAATTGGACGGAGTTAGTTTCTTTTCGTTGTAGTCGTTTTTCCAAAAGGTTAACAAGGTAAGTGAATAGGAGAACCAGCACGAGATAATATAAACCAACAATTATGTATGTATCTAATTGTTGGAAGTTACCTGCAGCAATGGATAAACCTGATCCCCATAATTCGGACAATCCTACATATGCAACGAGGGAAGAGTCCTTTAATCCAATAATAAACTGATTTCCTAAAGGAGGAATCGATTGACGGAATGCTTGTGGTAATACAATACGGCGCATCGCTAAAGGATACGGCATACCTAGAGAGCGAGCAGCTTCCATTTGCCCACGATCGACAGATTGGATAGAGCCTCGGAAAATTTCAGTAATATATGCACCGTTATGAATTGCTAAAGCAATGGCTCCTGCCCAAAAAGGAGTAAAAACAACAACGGATGTAATCCCAAAATAGAGAATGGCGATTTGAACAATTAAAGGTGTACCACGAATAATGGCGATGTATACGTGAGCAATACTATTTAAAACTTTATTGTTAGAGATTCGAAAGAAAGCGAATAGTAATCCAATTAGTGAACCGAGTAATAGGGATGTTAGTGTTAATTGTAATGTGACAATAGTAGCTTTTAAGAGTGTGGGATAGGTAGAGATAAAAATTTCAAACATGCGTTTCACCTCATATTGTATAGATTTTAGTAGAGAATGAAATGCCCCACACAAAGTGGGGCATGATTTATGGAAACTTTGAAGGGCTAAATTACTTCGTTTTTTCCTCTTCACCAAGAATATTACGGCCAAACCATTTTTTACTGATTTTTTCATACGTACCATCTTTAATAATTTCATCTAAAGCTTTATTTACTTTCTCGACCATTTCTTTATCATTTTTACGAATAGCAATTCCCATTTCATCAAGGTTTAGTGGTTTTCCAGCTTCTTTTATATTTGATTTACCTTCTTTGATCATGCGTAAACCAACCATTTGATCTGTAATTACTGCGTCGATACGTCCAGGCTCTAAGTCCATAAGTGCAGTAATATCGCTATCGTATTCTGTAATTTGATCTGTATATTTTGCAACGAGGTCTTTAAAGGTACTAGCTTTTACAACACCAATTTTCTTACCCTTTAAATCTTCTGGAGAAGAGATAGATGTATTCTTTTTAGCTACAAAAATTTGGGCGCCAGAACGATAATAAGGATTTGAGAAATTAACAGCTTTTAAGCGTTCTTCTGTAATTGCCATACTGCCCAGTATTACATCATACTTTTTCGCTTTGAGACCTTGGATTAGCGTTTCCCATGGATTTGTAATAGGGGTTGGTTTCATATTCATTTTTTTCGCAAGTGCTTCACCTAGTTCTACATCAAAACCGACAAGTTTTCCGTCATTTTCTTTATAGTTAAAAGGTTTATATAAGCCACTCATCGCATAACGAAATTCTTTTTCACCATTTGAAGAAGTAGTAGCACTTTCCTTACTACAGGCTCCTAGTATAAAGGATGTGCATAATGTAATACTCGCAACAATGGTTAATAGTTTTCTTTTCATAAAACCCCTCCTATATATTGATCATACGGATGGTTTTAAGTATGTTATTGAAATATTTTATTTAGATGATTAGTTGTGCACCGTATGAATGTATTTCTTTTCGTTTGAAACAGAAGTTATATTATAAAACGTTGCGTAAAAATTGTTTCGCTCGTTCATGTGATGGAGCTGAAAAGAATTGTGCTGGCGGAGCATCTTCTACAATTTTTCCATCATCCATAAAAATGACGCGATCAGCTACATCTCTTGCGAAATTCATTTCATGAGTAACAATAACCATGGTCATTCCTTCTTCAGCAAGTTCTTTCATAACTTGCAATACTTCTCCAACAAGTTCAGGGTCTAAAGCTGAGGTAGGTTCATCAAATAGCATAATTTTAGGATTCATAGCAAGAGCTCGTGCAATAGCAATACGCTGTTTTTGACCACCTGATAGGAGATGGGGCGTTACATCTGCTTTATCTTGTAGGCCGACTTTTTGCAGAAGCTGATTTCCGATTTCTTTTGCATTTGCTGCTTCTAATTTTTTTACATGAATAGGTGCTTCTATGATGTTTTCTAGTGAGGTCATATGAGGAAAGAGGTTAAAGTGCTGAAAAACCATACCGACATTTTCGCGGACTTTGTTTAAATTTGAATGCTTTGGATCAATTCGTTCACCTTGTAAGTGAATTTCACCTTCATCGTACATTTCTAAAAAGTTAAGACAGCGAAGTAATGTACTTTTACCGGAACCACTGGCACCAATTAAAACGACAACTTCTTTTTCTTGTACTTCTAAATCAATTCCTTTTAAAACGTCAAGTGAGCCAAATGATTTTACTAGATTTCGAACCTGAATCATACAAAACCCCCAGTCAAAAATATATTTTACAAATGTTGCCCCTTATTTCTGTTATTAGTCACAAATTGTCAGAATCCTTTATTTTTTTCGTGGATTTGATATTAAAGGAAATAATAATTTTTTGAAATCTCTATATCCTTCTATAATGAAAATATGGATAATAATATATAGGTAGTACTTATATTACTTATACAAAGGGGGAAAGAAGAGATGGAAAAAGAAAGGAAGACATTTTCCTTTGGCTTACGTACACAACTTATGCTATTCACTACAGTTTTAGCTTTAATTACATATTCAACAAGTATATTTTTTATTTATGTGATATATGATTATTTTCAAAGTTATGTAAGTCAAACTGCATATAATATTATCGTTATGTTATTAGGGGTAGTATGGTCTGGAATTTTAGCATATGGAGCAGCCATATTTTTAATTAAACCGCTTCGGAAGTTAGAGGAGGCGGCGAGAAAAGCGGCTGAAGGAGACATTCGTGAAGATGTTCCGTTACCGAAGACTGATGATGAAATTAAATCTTTAAGCGTTGCATTTAATATGATGCTTGGGAACTTAAGGGGCATGGTAAAAAATATTGATACAACATTTTCGTATACAAACAATCAAGTACAGCAAATTAGAAAACAAACAGGCGAAGCAACGAAACAAGCACAAGGTGTTTCTGAAACTCTTGCAGAGATTTCTTCTGGCGCTGAGCAATCAGCGGCATCAATTCAAGCGATTGTTTCCGCTGTTGATACAACAACTTCTATTGCAAGTGAAGTAGAAGAGAAAGCAAAACAGTCTGATGAGTTGTCTTCAGAAATGGTTCAAGCTTTAGGGCATAGTACTCGTGTCTTTACGTCTTTAATTCAAGGTATTCAAACATTGGCGAAAGAAAATGAAGATTCAATGCAAAATGTACAGAAGTTAGAGGAAAGAATGAAACAAGTAGAACATATTGTATCTGTTGTGAGTGAGATTGCTAGCCAAACGAATTTATTAGCACTTAATGCTTCTATTGAGGCTGCTCGTGCTGGAGAGCATGGACGGGGCTTTGCCGTTGTAGCTGAAGAAGTACGTAAACTTGCAGATGAAAGTGACCATTCTGCAAGAAATATATCGCAGTTATTACGGAATATGCAAGAGGAAGTGCAACAAGTTGCAACGAAAATGACAGAACAAGTGAAAATAGCTAAAGAAGAGGCGAAACGTGGGGAAGCTACCGAATTAATTTTAAAAGAAATGTCATCAAGTGTTATGGAAGTAGCGGATGCAACCAAGCAAATTAGTGGTTATATGAATGAACAAGTGAACCACATTCATCAAACAGGAGCACAAACAAAGGCCGTAGCAGCAATTGCTGAAGAAACGTCAGCTGGTTCACAAGAAGTAGCACGTGTGACGTTGCAACAATCTAAAAATATGATAGCAATCGATCAATTATTAAAGGATTTAGAGAAACAAGCAACAGAATTGAAACAAACAATTAAACGATTTTCAATGTAAAAGAGAAGAACAGAATACTGTTCTTCTCTTTTTTTAGCTAGATTTAATATCTATAGTTAAAAGATATAAACTATGAACGTTTCCGCAACATTGTTTTCTGTCCCTTTCGGGTGAAATTTATAGCGAGCTATAATATTAAAAGGGGTGTCTTTTATGAAAAAAGAAAAAAGACAACGATTAATTAAACAATTTGTAAAAGAGTATGAAATAGAGAAGCAAGAAAGATTAGTAGAATTGTTAGCAAAAAAAGATGTATTAGTAACACAAGCTACGGTTTCTCGAGATATTCGTGAGTTAAACGTAACGAAGGTACCTTCTCAAGAAGGATTGATGATATATAAAATTTTCTCAGAAGAGCATTTACAAACTGATATAAAATTAAAGAAAAAATTACGAGAGGTTGTTGTGAAAATTGATTGTGTAGATCAATTAATGGTTATTAAAACATTACCTGGAAATGCACATGTTATTGGTGTTTTGTTTGATGAGTTAGATTGGAAAGAAAAAATAGGATGTATATGTGGAAATGATACATGCCTTATAATTTCTCAGTCGAAATCAGATAGGGAGATTTTAGAAGAAAGGTTAAATTTAATTATTTAGATGCAAAATCCTGTTTTTAATTTTTATTAAAAACAGGATTTTTATGTAAATACGGAAGTTAAATATGCAGCATATATGCGTAATATATGTATTTTTTATTGAGAAAGCGAGATAGTTTGGTATAAAAATACATATTCGTATGATTTTAAAAAAATAACTTGTTTAATATTTCACAATGATAATGTGGATGCTTTCACAAAGGTGAAAGTGCAGAGCATTTATTATGTACTTGTAAGACATCAAACATATTTAAAAGGAGGTACAACAAATGAAACATCCGATACATGTTACTTCAGAAATTGGGGAATTACAAACGGTTTTATTAAAACGACCGGGTAAAGAAGTGGAAAACTTGACGCCAGATTATTTGCAGCAATTATTATTTGACGATATTCCATACCTACCAATTATTCAAAAAGAGCATGATTATTTTGCACAAACGTTACGCAATCGGGGTGTTGAAGTTCTTTATTTAGAAAAACTAGCCGCTGAGGCGTTAGTAGATAAAAAACTTCGAGAAGAATTTGTTGATCGTATTTTAAAAGAAGGACAGGCCGACGTAAATGTTGCACATCAAACTTTAAAAGAATATTTACTTTCCTTTTCAAATGAAGAATTAATTCAAAAAATTATGGGCGGTGTACGGAAAAACGAAATTGAAACAAGTAAGAAGACACATTTATATGAATTAATGGAAGATCATTATCCGTTTTACTTAGATCCAATGCCTAATTTATATTTTACTCGTGATCCAGCAGCTAGCGTGGGCGATGGCTTAACGATAAATAAGATGAGAGAACCAGCGCGTAGACGTGAATCATTATTCATGGAGTACATCATTAAATATCATCCAAGATTTGAAAAACATAATGTACCAATCTGGTTAGATCGTGATTATAAATTTCCAATTGAAGGTGGCGACGAGCTAATTTTAAATGAAGAAACAATTGCGATTGGAGTATCTGCTCGTACTTCAGCTAAAGCAATTGAACGTTTAGCAAAAAATCTCTTTAGCCGACAAAATAAAATTAAGAAAGTGTTAGCAATAGAAATTCCAAAATGCCGAGCATTTATGCATTTAGATACAGTATTTACAATGGTTGATTATGATAAGTTTACAATTCACCCAGCTATTCAAGGGCCAAAAGGGAATATGAATATTTATATTTTAGAAAAAGGATCAGATGAGGAAACTCTTAAAATTACACATCGTACTTCTTTAATGGAAGCATTAAAAGAGGTATTAGGCTTAAGTGAATTAGTTCTTATTCCATGTGGAGGAGGAGATGTAATTGCTTCTGCTCGTGAACAATGGAATGATGGCTCGAACACATTAGCAATCGCGCCAGGTGTAGTTGTTACATATGATCGCAACTATGTATCCAATACGTTATTACGGGAACACGGTATAGAAGTGATTGAGGTGCTAAGTTCAGAATTATCTCGTGGTCGTGGGGGTCCACGTTGCATGAGTATGCCAATTGTTCGTAAAGATATTTAGTATAAATAACGGAGAAAGTAGGGATGAAGTATGTTAATGACTAGACCAAATTTAAAAGGAAGAAGCTTTCTAGCAGAAAAAGATTTTACACAAGAAGAATTGTTATATTTTCTAGATTTGGCAGCAGAATTAAAAGAGAAAAAGAAAAATGGAATCCCGCATCATTATTTAGAAGGTAAAAATGTAGCGCTCTTATTTGAAAAAACTTCTACTCGTACGCGTTGTGCATTTACAGTAGCATGTACAGATTTAGGGGCAAATCCTGAATATTTAGGGAAAAGTGATATTCAGCTTGGGAAAAAAGAATCTGTAGAGGATACAGCAAAAGTGTTAGGGCGTATGTTTGACGGAATTGAGTTTCGTGGATTTAATCATGAAACTGTAGAATCTTTAGCACAAAATTCTGGTGTGCCGGTTTGGAATGGATTAACAGATATGTGGCATCCAACACAAACACTAGCAGATTTATTAACAATTAGAGAACATGTAGGGAAACTGAAAAATGTGAAGCTCGTTTACGTTGGAGATGGACGAAATAATGTTGCTAATAGCTTACTAGTTGGTGGCGCAATCGTTGGAATGGATGTACGTATTTGTACACCGGAAACTTTATGGCCTGCACAAGAAGTAATAGATTTAGCAAAAAAATATAATGAACAGGTAATGATAACAAGTAATGTGGAAGAAGCAGTTGCGAATGCAGATGTAATTTATACAGATGTATGGGTGTCTATGGGGGAAGAAGAAAAATTTGCTGAACGTGTCAAGTTATTGAAACCTTATCAAGTAAATATGAAAATGATTAAAGAAACAGGGAATGAAAACGTGATTTTCTTACATTGTTTACCTGCATTTCATGATGTCGAAACGATGTATGGCGAAGAAGTTTATGAGAAATATGGGTTGAAAGAAATGGAGGTAACTGACGAAGTATTCCGCAGTAAACATTCAAAAGTATTTGATCAAGCTGAAAATAGAATGCATACAATTAAAGCGGTTATGGCAGCTACTTTAGGAAACATGGAGTAAAGAAGAAAGGGAGTCTTCCTTTCTTCTTTCTCCTCCTTTAGACACTATCATTCACTATTGCTTTTGTATTGTTATTGCAATTAAAGAGAGGTGAGTGGAATGGGTGAAGATAAGAAACTAGGGTTGTTTACATTAACGGCTCTTGTAGTGGGGTCTATGATTGGCGGTGGAGCCTTTAATTTAGCGAGTGATATGGCAAAAGGTGCTGGTGCTGGAGCCATTATTATTGGCTGGGTTATAACAGGAATTGGGATGATTGCACTTGGATTATCTTTTCAAAATCTAACTGTAAAACGGCCAGATTTAGATGGTGGTATTTTTAGCTATGCAAAAGCAGGGTTTGGTAATTTTATGGGGTTTAATAGTGCGTGGGGATACTGGCTATCTGCTTGGCTTGGGAATGTAGCTTACGGCACATTATTGTTTTCTTCATTAGGATATTTCTTCCCGATCTTTGAAGGCGGGCAAAACGTAGCGTCCATTGTTGGTGCAAGCGTATTATTATGGTGTGTTCACATGTTAATTTTACGTGGAGTTCAATCAGCAGCACTTGTGAATTTAGTAACTACAATCGCAAAATTAGTACCTGTATTTGTATTTATTGTCATAGGAATCTTCGCGTTTCATATTGATACGTTTTTAGATGGATTTTGGGGGCAAACTGGTTCTTTTTCATGGGGAGCAGTTGGCAGCCAAGTTAAAAGTACAATGCTTGTAACTTTATGGGTATTTATTGGGGTAGAAGGTGCTGTTGTTTTATCCAGTCGAGCAAAAAATAGAAGTGATGTAGGGAAAGCAACGGTTATTGGCTTAATTGGTACACTCATCATTTACATTTTAATCACATTATTGTCTCTTGGACTTATGCAACAAGCAGATATTGCTGGTTTGAAAAATCCGGCTATGGCTTATTTATTTGAAAGTGTTGTTGGAAAATGGGGTGCTATCTTTATTAATTTAGGTTTAGTCATCTCTGTATTAGGTGCTTGGTTAGGGTGGACTTTGCTCGCTTCTGAAATTCCATATTTAGCGGCTAAAGATGGAGTATTTCCAAAATGGTTCGCAAAAGAAAATAAAAATAAGGCTCCAGTAAATTCATTATGGATAACAAATGGTTTAATTCAAATGTTCTTGTTAACATTCGTCGTTTCTGATCAGGCGTATAACTTTGCATTCTCTTTAGCATCTTCAGCTATTTTAATTCCATATGCGTTTTCAGCATTTTATCAACTGAAGCATAGCTTAAAGTCTGAGGAAGTAGATCGAAATAAAAATATAGTAATTGGCTTGATAGCAAGTATTTATGGCGTTTGGTTAGTTTATGCAGCTGGTTTAGAGTATCTATTATTAACAATGACTTTATATGCGCCAGGTATTTTTATTTTTTACAATGTTCAAAAGCAAAAGAGTTCGAAGCAAATATTTACTCGAGTGGAATTAGCATCATCCGTAGCAATTGGTGCTTTAGCATTTTTTGCGATTTATGGATTAATTACAGGCAGCATTACTTTATAGAGCTCTGTGAAAACGAAATGAACTGGAGGGCTGAAATATGGCACGAAGAAAAATTGTAGTTGCACTAGGGGGAAATGCGATACAGTCTGGAAAAGCTACTGCGGGGGCGCAGCAAGAAGCGTTGGAAAAAACGGCGGAACAACTTGTGAAAATAATGGAAAATGATGTAGATATAGTAATTGCACATGGAAATGGCCCACAAGTGGGGAATATTTTATTGCAGCAAAAAGCTGCAGAAACGGAAAAGACACCTGCAATGCCATTAGATACTTGTGGGGCAATGAGCCAAGGAATGATTGGATATTGGATGGAAAATGCGATTGAAAAGGCATTGAAAAAACGGAATATAAAAAAAGATGTAGCAACGGTTATAACACGCGTTGTTGTGGATAAAAAAGATGAGGCATTTAAAAATCCAACTAAACCAATTGGTCCTTTTTATACAGAAGAAGAGGCCAGAAGATTAATGGACGAAACAAAAGCAGTGTTTAAAGAAGATGCGGGTAGAGGGTGGAGACGTGTTGTTCCATCACCGAAGCCTGTAAGTATTCATGAACATAAAGTGATTAATTCTTTGGTCGAAGATGGAAATATAGTGATAGCTGTTGGCGGTGGTGGAATTCCAGTAATTGATTCTGAAGAAGGGCTAAAAGGAACTGAAGCGGTTATCGATAAAGATTTCGCTGCGCAAAAATTAGCAGAATTAGTAGATGCCGATACGCTTGTTATTTTAACTGCAGTTGATCATGTGTATGTAAATTATAATCAACCGAATCAAAAAAAATTAGAGCATGTCACAGTGAATCAATTAGAAGAATACATTGAGGAACAGCAATTTGCTGCGGGAAGCATGCTTCCAAAAATTGAAGCTGCTATTAATTTTGTTAATACAAATCCAAAAAGAAAAACAATTATTACGTCTTTAGAAAAAGTATATGAAGCACTAGAAGAAAAAGCCGGTACTATTATTTCAAAACAAAATGTATGCATGTATGTTTAAATCATTATGTACGCTACTTATTATTGAAAAAAGAATGAAGTTAGTAACTTCATTCTTTTTATTGATTCATATTTTTTGTACGTATTGTTCATAAAGTTTTCATGATGAAATCTGAATATATAAGTTAGTTATGATAAAATTCATATTGAATACGCTTTCTTGATTTTTCGCTCCAACATACAGCAAGAGAGAGGGAATTTTATGAATAGACGGAACGTAGTTAAGGATTTAAAGCAGTTCGAATTATTTGCTCATTTAACAGAAAAGAAATTGAAAGGTTTGACGGAGTTTGTCTATTGGCGAACTTATAAAAAGGGTCAATTTTTATTTTTAGAAGGGGATTCAAGAGAAAGAATTTACTTCATGTTAGATGGATTTGTAAAGTTAGAGCGGGTAAATCAAAGTGGGAATTTATTATATGATGACTATGTAAAGAGGTATTCTATTTTTCCTTATGGCGGTATGTTTACAGACAGAGGATATAACTATACGGCAGAAGCGATGACAGATGTAGAGGTCTATTATATTCCGACAGTAATTTTCGAAGATATGGTAAAATCTAGTAGGACACAATTAATGTATGTTGTTCAGCAATTATCATCGATATTAAAGCTAAACGAAAATCGAGTACAAAATATTACAATTCCTAATGCACAAGATCGGGTCATTCAAACATTAAATTATTTAATGCAGGATTTAGGAGAACAGAGTGGCGAAACGATTGTAATTTCCTGCCCACTTACAACCATTGAAATATCGAAAATATCTGGTACGTCTCGAGAGACGGTTAGTAGCGTATTAAAACAATTAAAAAATGATAGTATTGTTACAATTCTAGATAAAAAAATTACAATACATAATCCAACATATTTTGAGGAAATCTCTATGTGAAAATTGTAGATTGATTTTTTAATTCATATTGTATATTAATAAGGTTCTTTATATATTTATAAGGAACTTTTTTACGTTATCCTCTATAAAAAGATTGTATAGTATAGTAATAATAGCTAAAATCGATAATAAAAACAAAGTGAAGGGGGAGAAGGAATGATTCGCATTGAGTATGATCGATTAGTAGCTATTTTTTACAGTATAGGGGTTTTATTATTATTAAAAATTCCAAATGATAATGAATTAATAGGGGAAGAGCTATTTAATTTCTATAAGGTTCCGATACATACAGATATTTATATGAATTACAAAGTTTCAAATATATTGATTGTTTCTTTCGTACTACATGTAATTGCATTTATATTATTTTTGAAATGGCTAGGAAAAAAGGAGTCTAGTACATTTAGAAAAATGAATAAGATAAAAGTAGTAGGTATTAGTATTTTGATTTTAATGATGCCGTTTATTTTAAATAACATCCTTCAGACATTGAATAAAACATGGTACTACGCAGGAAAAACAGGCGTAGAAGCAATAGAATATAAAAAAGATGATAGCCAGTGCAGGATGGAGAAAAATGGAGAGGATATCGAACGAAAGTGCATCGTTACTTTAAAAAATTATCGTAATCATTCACAAGCATTAAAAGTTGTTTTATATGAGGATTCAAAAAGTTATCCAGTACCAAATCCAATCTATTTACAAAAACATGAGACAAAGCGAGTCGAATTTCAAATTCCTGTTGTTTATAGTAGCGGTATTGAAAAAGATGAAGTTCCAAATATTAAAATACATTCACTGCATGAAGATGATACGAAATAAAATTAATCCGTAAGTAAAAGTTTATGAGTAGGAGCAATAATTTGAAACGATATAGAAAATCAACTTGAATCATCCAACATGCTGCGAGGTAATAGCATATTGGATGATTTTTTATTGTATCCCTTTTCTTACGTATGAAAAGGAGGGATACTTTGTTGAAAACGAAAAACATTGCAAGGATCATATATGGTTTTCACTTTACGTAATCTTTGAAAGTTAGGGCCATAATAACTAGTTTGCCAATTTTTAATGTCGATATCGGGCCAATTGACATAGTCACCTAGTGTATAAGGGTCTAAGATTTCTCGTAAATCTTTAACCCAGCGTATATTTCGATTTTCTTCATCATCACATTTCCAAGAGGTAATGTATTCTTGCGCAATAATTGCTTTGCGATGGAAATAAGCTGTTTCAGTAGGCGGAATATTTTCAACAGCACCTACGAGCGATTGGTGCCAAATACTCGCATCTTTATTTGGTGCATGTGAAAGAAAATACTGCATGATTTGAATTCCTTTAAGAGGAATAGGTTTATATACGTAGGAACCGGAGCGCTTGAAGTTTTCAGGGATGTTACCACTGTTAAAAAATTCAACAGCCTTTATATAAGGAACTTCATCTATAAAGAGAGAGGGGGTACCAGTTTCAAGAAGAGGAGATAATAAGGAATGGAGTTCAGAGGGAGAGCCAACAAATTCACCTTGTGCTTCAATTTTGTTTTGTTGTTTTGTGAATAATTCAATTGATGAAGTGAGACGTTCGTCTACATAAGGCGCCCAGTTTTGCCAAGCTTGAAAGGCAGCAATAAAATCTTTCCATTCCCATGTAATGGAGAAGATTGATACATTTTTTATAGGGTGTACGCGAAAAGTCAAAGAAGTAATAATTCCGAAGTTTCCACCACCACCACCGCGGCATGCCCAAAACAAGTTATGGTTTTCATGTTCGCTTGCACGAATGATTTTTGCTCCAAATTTACCACATGCTTGTACCATTTCAACTTCTATTAATTGATCACATGTTAATCCAAATAAGCGTGAAAGCATACCGATGCCCCCGCCAAGTGTTAATCCAACAATTCCAACGCTTGCACTTGTACCAGCCGGTATTGTCACACCATAATTTCAAAGCTCTTTATAAACAGTGCCAAGGTTTGCACCAGCTTCAATTGTTGCTGTTAATGTATCTGTATGAACAGTAATGCGATGCATTTCACTCACATCAATAATAAGTCCTCGATTTAAAAGAGAAAAATTTTCATAGTTATGACGTCCGCTTCTTAAGCGAAAGGGTACATGACGTTCGCGTGCCCATTTTAAGGCGTTACATACATCAGTTTTATTTTGGCAAAAAACAATAATGCAAGGGAGTTTTGGAATACTTAAATTTAAGTTCATTCGGGCTATGTCATAGTCAGGATCTGAGGGAACGACGATACGACCTGTTAATTTTGTTTGTTTCAATTTATCACTCCTTTCTAAAAATAAGCAGTGTTTTTATTAATATATGAAAAGCGTATGTATTGTGCGTGGACAAGAGCAGGTGAGGAATGAGATTTGCTCTTGTGAGAAATAAATAAAGCATAAGAATAAGGAATCTACATAGAGTTCAATGAAAACAGTTGCAAACTATTCATATTTTGTTATGATAGTGTTACGAAAACGTTTGCATAAAATTTCCGATGGGATGCAAAAGGAGAGAATGACTATGAATAAAACATGGTGGAAAGAAGCGGTTGCTTATCAAATTTACCCACGTAGCTTTATGGATTCAAATGGTGATGGTATTGGGGATTTACAAGGTATTATTGCAAAACTGGATTATTTAAAAGATTTAGGTATAGATGTAATTTGGATTTGTCCAATGTATAAGTCACCTAATGATGATAATGGTTATGACATTAGTGATTATCAAGATATTATGGATGAGTTTGGTACGATGGAGGACTTCGATGCTTTACTAGATGAAGTTCATAAGCGTGATATGAAGCTTATTATTGATTTAGTTATTAATCATACAAGTGATGAACATCCATGGTTTATTGAGTCTCGTTCATCTAAAGACAATCCGAAGCGTGATTGGTATATTTGGCATGATGGTAAAGATGGTGCGGAACCAAACAACTGGGAAAGTATTTTTAATGGTTCGGCATGGGAATACGATGAAGTAACAGGACAATATTATTTACACTTATTCTCACGTAAACAACCAGATTTAAACTGGGAGAATAAAGAAGTTCGCGAAGTGTTATACGATACAGTTAATTGGTGGCTTGATAAAGGAATTGATGGTTTCCGTGTGGATGCGATCAGCCATATTAAAAAAGAGGATGGCTTTAAAGATATGCCAAATCCAAAAGAACTAAAGTATGTACCATCTTTTGATAAACATATGAATGTGGATGGTATTCAACCTTTATTAGAAGAGTTAAAAGAAAATACATTTTCTAAGTACGATATTATGACTGTCGGTGAAGCGAATGGTGTTAAGATTGAAGATGCTGAGCTTTGGGTTGGAGAAGAACAAGGTAAGTTCAATATGGTATTCCAATTCGAACATTTAAGCTTATGGGATGCAGAAAAGAAGAAAGATCTTGATGTTGTAGGGTTGAAAAAAGTATTAACGAAATGGCAAAAAGGTCTAGAAAATAAAGGGTGGAATGCTTTATATATTGAGAATCACGATAAGCCACGTATCGTTTCAACTTGGGGAGATGATAAACAATATTGGCGTGAAAGTGCGACAGCTCTTGGAGCGATGTATTTCTTTATGCATGGTACACCGTTTATTTATCAAGGACAAGAAATTGGGATGACAAATGTTCAATTCCCAAATATTGAAGATTACGATGATGTAGCAATTAAAAATTTATATCGTGAGAAAATTGCAGAGGGTGTATCTCATCAAGATATGATGGAGATTATATGGGCTTCTTGCCGCGATAATTCACGTACACCTATGCAGTGGAACGATGAGATGAATGCTGGCTTCACAACAGGTGCCCCTTGGTTTGGGATGAATCCAAACTATAAAGAAATTAATGTTGAAAAGCAAAAGAGTGAAGAGAACTCTATTTTCAATTTCTATAAGAAAATGATTGCTTTGAAAAAAGAGCACGATGTACTGAATTATGGTACGTACGATTTACTTTTAGAAGATGATCCGCAAATTTATGCATATACTCGTACATTAAGCGATGAAAAAATCGTTGTAATTAGTAATATCTCAAAAGAGGAAGCTGTATATAATGAGGGTTCATTCGCGATAGAACGCAAACGTTTGCTTTTAAATAACTACGAAGTTGCGGAACATGAACAAGTAACTACAATCACGTTAAAGCCTTATGAAACAAGGGTTTATCGTATTTCATAATAAAAAAGGATGCTCTTAGAGCATCTTTTTTTATGAAAAAAAATAAATTTCTATTGCAAAGTGAAAACGCTTTTATTAAAATAGATTTATGAAAACGGTTGCGTAAAGGGATAAGAACAAATTAAAATGAGGAATCGTTTTCATAAAGGGAACAGAAATTATAATTTAAATCATTATGTTGTTATAAATAAAGGGGAGGAAGAACAGATGAAAATTACGTCTTTTGATTTTTGGCAAAAGTTCGGGAAAGCGTTATTAGTTGTTGTAGCTGTAATGCCAGCAGCTGGTTTAATGATTTCTATCGGTAAGTTAATTGGGATGTCTGCTGGGGATATTAACGCAGTTCATACGATCGCTCGCGTAATGGAAGACATCGGTTGGGCAATTATTACAAATCTGCACATCTTATTCGCGGTAGCAATTGGGGGATCTTGGGCAAAGGATCGCGCAGGTGGTGCATTTGCAGCGCTATTAGCATTCGTCTTAACGAACAGAATTACAGGAGCTATATTTGGCGTAAACGCTGAAATGTTAGCGGATTCAAAAGCGAAAGTTTCTTCAGTATTAGCAGGAGATTTAATTGTAAAAGATTACTTTACTTCTGTACTTGGTGCACCAGCATTAAACATGGGAGTTTTCGTAGGGATTATCACAGGTTTCTTAGGAGCTACTTTATATAACAAATATTATAACTATAACAAACTGCCACAAGCATTAGCATTCTTTAACGGAAAACGATTCGTACCATTCGTTGTAATTGTTTGGTCTACAGTAACTGCAATTGTATTATCACTTTTATGGCCATTCATCCAAAGTGGATTAAATGAATTTGGTCGCTGGATTGCAGCTTCAAAAGATAGTGCACCAATTGTTGCACCATTTGTATATGGAACGTTAGAGCGTTTACTATTACCATTCGGTTTACACCATATGTTAACAATTCCGATGAACTATACAGAGCTAGGTGGAACATATACGATGTTAACTGGCTCAAAAGTTGGACAAGTTGTAGCAGGACAAGATCCTTTATGGCTTGCATGGATTACAGATTTAAATAACTTATTAGCAAATGGAGATACAAAAGCATATAACGATTTATTAAATAACGTTGTACCAGCTCGTTTCAAAGCTGGACAAGTTATCGGTTCAACAGCAGCATTAATGGGTATTGCTTTCGCGATGTTCCGTAATGTTGATAAAGAAAAACGTTCAAAATATAAACCAATGTTCTTATCAGCAGCATTAGCAGTATTTTTAACAGGTGTAACAGAACCAATTGAATTCATGTTCATGTTTATTGCTCCAGTATTATATGTTGTATATGCAATTACAACAGGACTTGCATTCGCATTAGCAGACTTAATTAACTTACGTGTTCACGCATTCGGATTTATTGAGCTAATTACTCGTACACCGATGATGGTGAATGCAGGACTAACTAGAGATTTAATCAATTTCGTTATCGTTTCATTAGTATTCTTCGGTCTGAACTTTACATTATTCAATTTCTTAATTAAAAAGTTCAACTTACCAACACCAGGACGTGCAGGTAACTACATTGATAACGAAGATGAGTCATCAGAAGGAACAGGAAATGTACAAGATGGTTCATTAGCAACAAAAGTTATTGATTTATTAGGTGGAAAAGAAAATATTGCTGACGTAGATGCTTGTATGACTCGTTTACGTGTAACAGTAAAAGATTTAGATGTTGTTGCACCAGAAGCACAGTGGAAACAAAATGGTGCTTTAGGACTTATCGTAAAAGATAAAGGTGTACAAGCTGTATATGGTCCGAAAGCTGACGTATTAAAGTCAGACATTCAAGATATGTTAGGTGCGTAATAATATGAAATTGCTAACTTTAAACTGTCACTCTTGGCAAGAAGAAAATCAAATAGAAAAGATAAAATATCTTGCTAAAGTCATTCAAGAAGAAGAGTACGATGTAATCGCATTGCAAGAAGTAAGTCAGTCGATAGGGGCTAAAAATGTATGCGGTAACAAGAAAGAAGATAATTTTGGACTTTTACTATTAGAAGAGTTAAAAGCGTTATATGTAAAAGATTACAATATTACTTGGGATTTCTCTCATATTGGTTATGATGTGTATGAAGAAGGATTAGCGATTATAACGAAGCATAATGTTGTAAAAGAAGATACGTTCTTTATTTCAGAAAATAAAGATACAACGTATTGGAAAACACGCAAAATTGTAAGTGCAACAATTGCTTATAATGGTAAGAACATCACGTTTTACTCTTGCCACCTCGGTTGGTGGAATGATGAAGAAGAATCATTTAAAGATCAAGTGAATCGTTTGATGGAGCGTGTAGATAGCAATGAACTTTCCTTCTTAATGGGTGATTTTAATAATAACGCTCGTTTGCAAGGGGAGGGCTATGAATATATGATGCAAAAAGGTTTGTACGACACATATGAACTAGCAATAGAGAAGGATGAGGGAACAACTGTCCAAGGTGAGATTGCTGGTTGGGATGAAAATAAACATAATTTGCGAATCGATCTAATATTGTGTAACCGAAGTGAAAAAGTTCGTTCTTCAAAAGTTATTTTTAATGGTACAAACCGAAATGTAATTTCAGATCATTTCGGTGTAGAAGTACAAGTAGATATATAATAGAAGAAATCCTCACAGATGATAAAAAGCTGTGAGGATTTTTTTAGGAATACAAGTATTTCCAAGAGAAAATACTTGTATTTTTTATGACATTTCCTATATATTTGTTATTATTGAATGTAAAACCGATTTGGTCATTTTGTATTCATACTTTGACTGACTTCGTTATATAATGTAGTAAGTCAAAGTTAATGGGAAAAAATAGTTCGTTTTTGGTTAATCCACGATGTAGAAAGTGATATAATTGCAAAATGTATGTATCATTTTCTAAAGAAGGAAAAATATATAATTAGGTGATAACTTCTATGAAACAAATTTGGCGTATTTATAAGACTGATTTACGGAATGTAGCTAAACATTGGGCTGCAATTGTTATTGTTGTAGGGTTAATGATTTTACCATCGTTATATGCATGGTTTAACATTAAAGCTTCTTGGGATCCATATGGAAATACAAAAGAAGTTCCCATTGCAGTTTCTAACCAAGATGCAGGTTCTAATTTAAGAGGGAAAGATATCAATATCGGGGACGAGATTGTAGATTCTCTTAAAAAAAACAAAAATCTTGGCTGGAAATTTGTAGATGAAAAACAGGCAATTTACGGAGTGGAACGCGGGGATTACTATGCAAGCATTACGATTCCAAAAGACTTCTCTGAAAAGATTGCAACTGTTCTGGACGAAAATCCACAGAAACCAGAACTTGATTACTATGTAAATGAAAAGGTAAATGCGATTGCACCGAAGATTACAGCAAAAGGTGCATCAGGTATTACAGAAGAAATTAGTAAAAACTTTGTTAAAACAGCGAACGGTGAGATTTTTAAAATTTTCAATGACCTTGGAATCGATTTAGAAACAAACTTACCAAGTATCGAGAAAGTAAAAGATCTTGTATTTAAACTAGAAGCGCAGTTCCCAGAAATGAATACACTTATGGATAAGGCGTTAGATGATGCGACTCGAGCAGAGGATGTTGTGAAAGTAGCGCAGAAAGAATTGCCGGTTGTAGAGAGTGTTATTAATGATGGGCAAGAAGCGTTAGGGAATTTAGATAAGTTCTTTGCAAGACAAGATCAAACATTGAAAAATGCTCCAGGGACGATAAGAAATGATTTAGTAGCAGCAAAAGGTGTTATGGATAGTGCAGCTGCATTTACTGATTTTCTAATGAATCCAGGTGTAGAATTAAATATTCCTGACTTGTCTGGAATGAATGGATTACCTGAATTCCCAGCGAGACCGGATCTTTCTAAGTTAAATAGTGATGGTTATAAGAGTATAGCGCAAAGTATTAATCAAACAGTAAATAATGTTTTAAGTTCATCACGTGCAGGAACAGCGTATGCACAAAGTGTTATGGATGGATTGCAAAATGGAAGCGTTGATCCAGAGATAGCTAAGAAAAATATTTCGACTATATCTAATAATCTTCAAACGCATATCGACAATCTTTCTTATGTAATTGATGTTATGGCTCGTTTAGAGCAAGGGGCTCAAACTGAGTTTGGACAAAATTTCTTTAAAACAAGAAAAGAGCATTTAACGGATATTAAGAATGGACAACAAGATTTAAATAATCGTTTTAAACGTTTAAACGATTTAATTAGCACAGGTCAAGAAGTTAAACAAGATGTGCGTGATGGAATCAATCAGAAATTAAATGAAACAAATGCTTTAATCGATCGAGCTGAAAAAGATTACAATGAAACGTTTGTAGCTGATTATAAAAAGGCAGTTAGCGCAGTAGATCAAGCTAAAGCTGATGCAAATCAAATATATGATAATGCAAAAGCAGATTATGATAAAGCGAAAAATAGCCTTGAAGGTGCAAAAGCAGATTTACAAAAAGCAAAAGAAGATGTACAAAATAGAGGTATTAACGGTTTAGATTCAACGAAAGTAGCTTTAAATAGCTTAAATGGTCAATTTCAATCTGGAATCGGTTTAATTGATGATATGATTCCAGTTCTAGAAAGTACAAATAAGGTTTTAGCAGATGTAAATAGTGATAAAAATCTTAATAATGGAATTGCAAAATTAAATAAAGCGAAAAGTAGTCTGCAAAAAGGTGTAGATGCAACGAATAAGGGGATTACACTTCTTAACAATGGACAGAAACCTACAAAAGATGTAATTGAAAGTATTAACAACGCTGCGAAGGGCGGTTCAGCTCAGTTAACAGATGTATTATCGACGTATGATTCAGAAATTGTACCTAATTTCAATACAGCAATTGCTCGTACAAAAGAGATGTCGAAAAATACAACTCAAATTTTAAATGAAGCAGACAAAAAGCTTCCAGACGTTAAAAAGTTACTAGAAGATTCATCAAAAGGCTTAGTAGACGGTAAAAAGAAATTAACAGACATTAAAGCTGACATGCCGGAAACTGAGAAAAAGATTAAAGACTTAGCAAATAAAATTCGTGATTTTGAATCTGAAGAGGATATAAAAGACATCATACGCTTATTGAAAAATGATGTTGAAAAGCAAAGTGACTACTTTGCGAATCCAGTAAATTTAAAAGAAAATAAATTATTTGCGATGCCGAACTACGGTTCAGCAATGTCACCATTCTATACAGTGCTTGCATTATGGGTAGGCGCATTATTAATGGTTTCATTATTAACAGTAGAAGTACACGAAGAAGGCGCGAATTATAAGAGCCATGAAATTTACTTCGGACGTTTATTAACATTCTTAACGATAGGTCTTTCACAAGCGTTTATCGTATCAATGGGAGATATATTCTTACTCGGTACGTACGTAGTCGATAAGTTCTGGTTTGTATTATTTAGTTTATTTATTGGTGGAGTCTTCGTTTGTATCGTATACTCACTCGTTTCTATTTTCGGAAACGTTGGGAAATCGATGGCGATTATTTTACTTGTACTGCAAGTAGCAGGATCGGGCGGAACATTCCCAATTCAAATGACACCAGCGTTCTTCCAAGCAATTTATCCGTTCTTACCGTTCACATACGCAATTAGTGCAATTCGTGAAACAGTAGGCGGAATGCTTTGGGATATCGTAACGCGAGATTTACTTGTGTTAAGTGCTTTCGTAGTAGTTATGATTGTTGCTGCGTTATTATTGAAAACACCAATTAACAAATCGAGCGAAAAATTCGTTGAGAACGCAAAAGGAAGTAAAATCATTCACTAAAATAAAAGGTTCCTACCGATAGAGGTAGGAACCTTTTTGTTTAATCAAATTTTAATTTCTTTAATGCTTCTGCAAATGGGTTATTTAATGGTTCTTCTTCTTTTTTCTGCTGTTTCATATATTTTTGAACGTCGCGCTTATCAGCTTTGTTTCCAGATTCTTTTTTACGTCTTTCTTGGAATTTGGATAATTTCTCGCGATAGCCACATTTACATGCAAAGATTTGTCCTGCACCTTCACCGCGTAATTCTAACTTCTTCTTACACTGAGGGCAACGAGCGTTTGTTGTACGAGATACATTTTTACGATGACCACATTCACGGTCTTGGCAAACGAGCATCTTTCCTTTTTTGCCGTTTACCTCTAGCATTGGTTTACCGCAATCTGGACAAGACTTTGTTGAAATGTTGTCATGTTTATATTTTTTATCACTGGATTTAATTTCAGAAACAATTTCTTTCGTATAGTTTTTCATTTCGGAAATGAATACTTCTTTTTTCAGTTTACCCTTTGCAATTGCCTCTAGCTTTTGTTCCCACTCACCAGTTAGTGTAGGTGATTTTAACTCTTCTGGTACTAAATCAAGTAACTGACGGCCTTTTGAAGTAATATGAATATCTTTACCGCGTTTTTCAATTAAGAATGAATTGAATAGCTTGTCGATAATATCAGCACGCGTTGCTACAGTACCTAATCCACCAGTTGATTTTAGCGTATCAGCAAGTTGTTTATTTTGCGTATCCATATATTTTGTAGGATTTTCCATTGCTGAAAGTAAAGTCGCTTCGTTAAAACGTGCAGGTGCTTTCGTTTGACCTGATGTTTGCATAATTAATTTTACAGTTAATGTATCGCCTTTTTCGATGCGAGGTAAAAGTTGTTCTTTTACGTCATCAGTTACATCATCATCTTCAAAGCGATTTTCATATACTTCTTTCCAACCGGCATGTAAAATTGTCTTTCCGCGTGCAATGAATGTTTCATTGCCGACCTTTGTGCGTAACGTTAGTTGTTCGTATTCGAATGCTGGGAATAAAACAGCTAAGAAACGTTTTACAACTAAATCATAAATTTTACGTTCTTTATCTGTGAAGGCGGAGAAGTTAACGTATCCTTCTGTCGGAATAATTGCGTGGTGATCGCTTACTTTACTGTCATCAACAAATGATTTATTAGCCTTGATAGGCTTTTGTAGTACTTTATGTGCTAAAGGACGATATTCCCCAACGCCGCACGCCTTTAGACGTTCTGGAAGTGTTCCGACGATATCAGATGAAATGTAACGCGAATCTGTACGAGGGTATGTTAGCACTTTATGTTGTTCATACAATTTCTGCATAATGTTTAATGTTTCTTTCGCAGAGTAACCGAACTTTTTATTTGCATCACGTTGTAATTCAGTTAAATCGTAAAGACCAGGAGAGAATGACTTCTTCTGTTTTTTATCAATTTCCATAACAGTAGCATTATGTTTATCTAAACCTTTTACAATACCATCAATTTTTTCTTTATTAAAACTGCGGCTATTGCCATTTGCATCTTGCCAAGTTAGTTTTAATTGATTTGTCGTTTGAGCTTCGATGCCGTAGTAAGTTTGAGCTTTGAAGTTCTTTATTTCATCTTCACGATTAGCGATCATAGCGACAGTAGGTGTTTGCACACGGCCACAGTTAAGCTGGGCATTAAAGCGAGTCGTTAAAGCTCGAGTCGCGTTAAGACCGATATACCAGTCAGCTTCTGAACGTGCGACAGCTGAAGCGTATAAATTGTCATATGCTCTACCTGGTTTTAAATTTGCGAAACCATCTTTAATTGCTTTATCAGTAACAGATGAAATCCATAGACGTTTAATTGGTTTGTTAATTCGAACCTTATCAATAATCCAACGAGCGACTAATTCTCCTTCACGCCCAGCGTCTGTTGCTACAATAATTTCATTTACATCTTTTCTAAGTAGCTGACTTTTTACAGCATTAAATTGTTTCCCAGTTTGTTTAATAACCGTTAATTTCAAACGCTCAGGTAGCATAGGTAAATCTTCTAAATTCCACTTTTTATATTTCACATCATAGCTTTCTGGATCTGCTAATGTAACAAGGTGACCTAAAGCCCAAGTTACAATATATTTACTACCTTCAAGATAGCCATTTCCTTTTTTATCGCACTTCAGTACGCGAGCAATATCACGTGCAACGGAAGGCTTTTCAGCGATTACAACGCTTTTTGACATATTTAAAACATCCTTTCAAATTTCCATACGTTAACTATAGCATACATCTTCTTGAGATTCAGTTTCGCTCCAGATTTGAACGTTTTTTAATGGGATAACATCTGTTTGAAAGTGAATGATCGTGACAGAACATAATATGCACCATGATGAGACTGTGAGAAATAGAAAAGTAAAGAACTTGTTATTTTAGTAGAATAAGAGTAGACTTTGAAGTAGATGAATACTAAACACATGGGAGTTTGTGGATACAAACTGAGAGTATGACTAGTCCGTCATTGACCATTTGAACCTGTTGGATAATGCCAGCGTAGGGAGAGTGTAAAAGCACATGTTCAGGCACTTTGCGTACGCGCAAAGTGCCTTTTTGTGTATCTCCCATAACTATAGTTAGGAGATGAGAAGGATGAATATGAAAGAAATTAGTAAAGTAGTGGATTTGGTGAGAGAATCTAATCCGCTCGTTCATAATATTACAAATGTTGTTGTAACAAATTTTACAGCTAACGGTTTGTTAGCGTTAGGGGCATCGCCTGTAATGGCGTATGCAAAAGAAGAAGTGGCAGAAATGGCTAGCATTGCTGGAGCGCTAGTATTAAATATGGGGACACTTCGTCCTGAAGAAGTAGAAGCGATGTTACTTGCTGGTAAATCTGCAAATGTGAACAATGTACCAGTACTGTTTGATCCAGTTGGCGCAGGAGCAACGTCGTATCGAACAGAAGTTGCGAGACATATTCCGGCTGAAATTGAATTAGCGATTATTCGCGGAAATGCAGCTGAAATAGCGAACGTAATTAATGAGAGATGGGAAATTAAAGGGGTAGACGCTGGTGCTGGAAATGGTAATGTCGTAAGTATTGCAAAGCAGGCAGCAGATGAACTAAATACAGTTGCAGTAATTACTGGAGAAGAAGATGTTGTTACAGATGGAGAGCGAACGATTGTTATTCAAAATGGTCACTCTATTTTAACAAAAGTTACGGGAACTGGTTGTTTGCTAACTTCTGTAATAGGAGCATTTGTAGCGGTAGAAAAGGATTATGTAAAGGCAGCGATAGCGGCATTAACGTTTTATGGTGTAGCCGCGGAACTAGCAGCTGCTAAGACAGTAGAAAAAGGACCTGGTAGTTTCCAAATTGAATTTTTAAATCAGTTAGCGAATACCACTTCGGGTGATATAGAGAAGTATGGGAAGATTGAGGTTATATAGTAAGGAGGGAAAATAAATGTCGCGTATTTCAAAGGCAGAAATGTCTAGGTTGTTATCCGTATATTTTATTATGGGAAGTAACAATTGTACGAAGGATCCACTACAAATATTGAAAGATGCACTTGAAGGCGGTATAACAATTTTTCAATTTCGTGAAAAGGGAGAAGGGGCTTTAACAGGAGAAGAACGTATTTGTTTCGCAAAAGAATTACAAGCAATTTGTAAGGAGTATGGTGTACCATTCATCGTAAATGATGATGTGGAACTAGCACTTGAGTTAGATGCGGATGGTGTGCATGTAGGGCAAGAGGATGAAGGAATTACTTCTGTTCGTGAAAAAATGGGGGATAAAATTATCGGTGTATCTACACATACAATTGAAGAAGCACGCTGGGCAATTGAAAACGGAGCGGATTATTTAGGTGTTGGCCCTATTTTCCCAACGAGTACGAAAAAAGATACGAAAGCGGTGCAAGGAACGAAAGGTTTAGCTCATTTTAGAGAACAAGGAATTACAATACCTATTGTCGGAATTGGAGGCATTTCAATTGAAAATACAGCTTCGGTTATAGAAGCAGGTGCGGACGGTGTTTCAGTTATTTCAGCGATTAGTTTAGCTGAATCTGCGTATGAAAGTACGAAGCAGCTAGTAGAGGAAGTGAGTAAGAAGGGGACTTCACACAAATATTAAAGAACATAATGGAAGAATGGACAGTTAAAAATATTTAAACAAACGTTTGATTAAAAAAGCACAAACCCTTTAAAACTTTGGGTTTGTGCTTTTTCTTTAAAACATAATTGAAATTAAGAGCATTCCAATTCCGATAGAAGTGAATGTTGCGATTAGGCCTGGAATCATAAAGCTATGATTTAAAACATATTTACCAATGCCAGTTGTACCAGTACGATCAAAGTTAATGGCAGCAACGATTGTTCCGTAGTTTGGAATGAAGAAATATCCATTTACTGCAGGGAACATCGCGATCAGTAGTGCTGGTGGAATACCGAGTGATAATCCAAGAGGCATTAAAGCACGTACTGTTGCGGCTTGGCTATATAGTAAAATAGATAGAATGAATAATGCGATGGCAAATAGCCATGGCGCACTTGTTACTAGATGCTGAATTGATCCTTGAATCATATTTAAGTTTCCGTTAAAGAAAGTATCTCCCATCCAAGCGATACCGAAAATAGCAACAACTGCTGTTGCCCCCGCTTTAAAGACGTTACCAGACACGATGCTTTCTACATTTGGTTTACAGAAAATAATAATAAGAGCTGCAATCGTTAACATAACCATTTCAATTGTGTTTGGCATGGAAAGACGGGCTAACTTCCCATCAACTATCCATCCTGGACGAAGTGCTTCAAATGAACCGAGAAGTACGACAAGAAAAGTTCCTACTAGGAAAAGGATAACTGATAATTTAGCGCCTTTTACACCAACAAATTCTTTTTTCTCTTCAATCTTAGGAATCATTCCTTCTTTTAATCGTTTTAAGTATTCAGGGTCTTCATTTAATTCTTTCCCCATTTTGCTAGCAACAAATGCAGCTACCATACAAGCGATGAAAGTAGAAGGGATACTTACTTTTAAAATATCTAATAAGGTGATTTTATAGTCAGCTAACATTGCTAAAAGTGCAACTGTTGCAGCTGATATAGGACTAGCTGTAATTGCTTGTTGGGAAGCAATTACGGCGATTGACATTGGTCGTTCTGGTCTAATCCCAGATTCGCGAGAGACTTCTGCGATAACAGGAAGTACAGAATAAGCAACGTGACCAGTTCCTGCACAAAGTGTAAATAAATAAGTAACAATTGGAGCAAAGAATGTAATGCGCTTTGGATTTTTTCGTAATGCTTTCTCAGCCAGATGAACAAGGTAGTCCATTCCACCAGCAGCTTGGAGTGCACCAGCAGCTGTAATTACTGCTAAAATCATAAGCATTACATCAATAGGAGGAGCTGTAGGTTGTAAGTGGAAGACGAAAACAAGTATTGCCATACCAACGCCACCCATTACTCCTAGACCAACTCCGCCTAGGCGTGCGCCAATAAAAATGCAGAGTAGTAACGTAAGAAATTGTAGCCAAAACATGATAAACTACCTCCGAAATTCATTAGTTAAGATATATTCGAATAATTTAATTTAAATGAAAATTAAAATAAATACTCAAAACAATCCTTGTGTTATATACATTTTTTATTATATAACACAAGAAATGTAACATTCACGTACTTTGTTAAATTATTTCGAAAAAATAATACATTAAAACTTTGCATTTGCATCTCTAAATAGGTAGACATTTTAATTTTTATGTTGTAATCTTTGATAGAGAACAATGTAATTCTCATAGAACTCCCATATCGTTCAACTCGTTCAGCGAGAAAGGCAAACTGGTGGAAACATTAGGACGCAAAACTACAGGAGCTAAGGCCGAAAGGCTACGCTAGCCAGTTACCGGACGGATAGGGTTGGTCTTGACCAATGCTTTTTCATTGGTCTTTTTTTTATTTGCGAACAAATGAGAAACCTTATCAGCTGTTGATAAGGTTTCTATTTTAATAGTTTTCCTTTATATTAATTTAATTAAGAAAGGTGATGTTGATGAAAAAATATTGGCACAAGCTATCATTTCTTCAAAAGAATGTATTGTTAACTGTGCTAGTTATTTTGACGCTTGTTGGTACTATGGGAGCGTTAAGTTTTAACATGTTTCAAAATAGCATGATGTCTATATTTGAAAGGCATTCTTTTGAAACAGGAGATACGGTATTACATAAATTAGACGAACAAATAGTGAGAGATGTTACAAAGGATCCAGTGGCACAAAGAGAAAAGAGAGAGAAGTTAACAGAGAAATTAGATGAAGCAAAGGAAGAATTGAATAGCGTTGGACAAATCTATATTGTTGGAGCAAAAGAAAACGAAAAAGGTGAGTTACTAATCGTCGATTTGTCTACAGAGTTAGCAAATGTTGTTGAAGTAAGGCCGGGAGAATATTATAAACAACCAGATCTTTGGATGAAAGCATACGATAAGGTAATGAGCACGAAAAAAGCAAACATGACAGTAGTATATGAAGATCTATTAGGATCATGGGTAACGATATTAGAGCCAATTAAAGATGGAGACGGAAATATTGTGGCAATTGTTGCAGCCGATGTAGATGCTTCTATTGTTCCTATTACAAAGGAAAAGTTCATTATACAAGGTTTAATGTTTATTTGTATTTCTGTTTTAATTGCAACTGTTATTCAATTCTTAATCGTACGTAACGCACTTGCTCCATTGCGGGATTTACGTGAAGGATTACGCAGAGTTGGTGAAGGTGATTTAAGTATTAAATTAGAGGAAAGACCAGATGATATTGGTATTATTAATGCGTATTTTAATAATACCATCGAGAAGTTTAAAGGAATTATAGATAAAGTGAAGCAGACAGCAGAACAGGTTTCCTCATCTTCACAAGAATTGTCAGTGAGTACGAAAGAAAATAGCATGGCAGTCAAAGGAATCGTAAGTTCTATAGTTGAGTTAAGGGCTGGCGTTCAATTGCAAGAAAAGTCAGTACCAAAGTATTTAGATATTGTATATGAAATGGAAGATAGGATGGAAGAGATAACTAATATTGCAAAACAAATGACGAAAGAGTCTGAAGGTACGAAGCATCATTCAGAAAAAGGAAATGGTATTATTGAACAGACGATGAATCAAATGAACATAATACAAAATGCAGTACAAGATTTATCTTCTATCATTTATTCTTTGGAAGTAAGATCAAAAGAAATTAGTGATATTGTAACTGTAATTACAAGTATTTCAAATCAAGCGAATTCGCTAGCTTTACATGCTACTATTGAAGCTTCACGTGCTGAGGAAACTGGAGAGGGATTTGCCGTTGTTGCTGATGAAGTGCGTAAATTAGCAGAGCAGACGGAAGCATCAGCAAAAGATATAGCAAAATTAATAGGGGAAACACAAGCCGGAACGGAAGAAGCTGTTGTTTCAATGCAAAAAACCTCAAAAGAAGTAGAGTCTGGAATGAAACTTGTTGAAAGTAGTGGTGCTTTCTTTGAAAAAATTTCGAAATCAGCACAAACTGTTACCAATCAAGTTGGAGTTGTTTCTAGCAATTCAAATAATATATTGCAAAATAGCCAAAATATTGTTCGTGTTGTAAATGAACTATCACTTATTGCAAATAAGTATGCGAATAGTAGTAGTAATGTTGAAGAAAGTATGAAAGAACAGGAAATGTCTGTACAGGATATTGCTGAATTAGCCAGTTCTTTAAGCTGGCTCTCACAGGAGCTACAAGAGTTAATTGGGGAATTCAAAAGTTAAATGAAATGATTATACATGCTTTTGTTTGTTCAATAAAATAAATCATGCTACAATGAAAACGAATTAAGGACCGGGGAGCCAATTGGCTGAGAGGATGTGAGTAAACATCGACCCTCAACCTGATCTGGATAATGCCAGCGTAGGGAGTTACTTAAAGTGATGTAGCATATGTTATTCTATAATAACTTGCATACAAGGCTTTCCTACGCAGTAGGAAAGCCTTTTCTTGTTTTAAAATTTAATTTCATAAGGGGGATTTTACTATGTCACAACAAGTTACAATTTCGTTTTCAGTAGTACCACAAGCAAAGAACAAAGACGTGTATTCTGTTGTTGATAAAGCGATTGAGGTTGTACAACAATCGGGAGTTCGTTATGAAGTAGGGGCAATGGAAACAACGCTGGAAGGAGAATTAGATGTACTTCTTGATATCATTAAACGTGCACAACAAGCTTGTGTGGATGCTGGAGCAGAAGAAGTGATTACTTCTATTAAAATCCATTATCGTCCAAGCACTGGTGTAACGATAGATGAAAAAGTTTGGAAGTACCGTGATGAATATGCAAAACCAGAAGCAATCTAAAATAATTACAGCAATTTGGCTTATCCTTCTCATTGCGATATGGGAAGGATCTGTTTCATTATTTAAAATTGAACCGTGGATTTTACCGAAGCCTTCTGCCATTGTTCAAGAATTAATTGGAATGAAAGATTTACTATTACCGAATACGATGCAGACGCTGCAAGAGGTTATAATTGGACTTTTCTTTGCGATTTTAATTGGGACAAGCATTGCAATTCTTATGGACGTTATCCCTTTATTTCGTATTTTAATAAATCCGTTGCTTGTTATTTCGCAAACGATTCCAATCGTTGTACTTGCACCGTTATTTATTATTTGGTTTGGATATGGAATGCTACCGAAAGTAATGGTAGTCATACTCGTTTGTTTCTTCCCGATTGCGCTTAGCATTTTAGAAGGTTTTCAAACGGTAGATAAAAATATGTTGAAGTTGTTGCAAACGATGAAGGCAACGAAATGGCAAGTTTACCAGAAAGTAAAGTTTCCAGCAGTGCTTCCATACTTTTTCTCCGGTTTAAAAATTGCAGTTACATATAGCGTAATGGGAGCGATTATTGGAGAATGGCTCGGTGCCAGTGAAGGATTAGGAGTTATGCTTACAAGGGCTACGAAATCCTTTTTAACAGCCCGAGTATTTGGTGTTGCAGCAATTATTGTTATGGTGACATTATGTCTGTATTTTATCGTGGAGTTTATGGCAAGAATAACAGCACCATGGATATATAGAAAGGACGGCAGAAAATGAAAAAAGGTTTAAAAGTTATGTTGGCTACCTTATTAGCGGTAGGTGTGGCTGGATGTAATCCGGCGAAGAAAGAAGAAAGTGCAAGTAAAGATCAAAAAGTAAAAGTAGTGCTAGATTGGTTTCCAAATACGAATCATACTGGCTTATATGTAGCGAAAGCGAAAGATTATTATAAAAAGCAAGGCTTAGATGTAGAAATTATTCAGCCTGGTGATAATGTGACGGCAGAGCAAATGATAGCTTCAGGAAAAGCTGACTTCGCAATAAGCGCGCAAGAAAATGTAACGTTGGCTCGTGTGGAAGGTATTCCTGTTGTATCAGTAGGAGCGATTATTCAGCATAATACTTCAGCTTTTGCATCGCTTAAGAAAGATAACATGACTTCGCCGAAAGATTTTGAAGGTAAACGTTATGGTGGCTGGGGAGGACCAGCGGAAGAAGCTACATTAAAGACAATTATGGAGAAAAATCAAGCCGATTTTAATAAAGTGGAAAAAATCATCTTAGGACAAACAGATTTCTTTAAATCAATTGGTCGTGATGCAGACTTTGAATGGATATATTACGGATGGGACGGTATTGAAGCGAAGCGCCAAGGAAAAGAGTTAAATACGATTATGGTGAAAGACTTAGACCCAGCGCTTGATTTCTATAGTCCTGTTATTATTACGAGTGAAAAACATACGAAGCAAGATAAAGACTTTGTGAAAAAGTTTATGAGTGCAACGACAGAGGGGTATAATTTTGCAATTAAAGAACCGAAAGAAGCTGCTGATATTTTAATTAAAGCCGTTCCAGATGTAAATAAAGAGTTAGTACAAGAAAGTCAAAAATGGTTAAGTACGAAGTATCAAGATGATGCAAAAGCGTGGGGAGTACAGAAGGAAGAAGTTTGGACGAATTACATGAATTTCTTATATGATAACAAAGTTATTAAGAAGAAAATTGATGTGAAAGATGCCTTTACAAATGAGTTCCTTCCAAGTGAAAAATGAGCGGATTACAAATAAAAGATATTGTGAAATCTTTCGATGGAAAGAATGTATTAGCAAATATTAGTGCTTCTATACGAGAGGGAGAGTTCGTTTCTTTTGTAGGACCGAGTGGTTGCGGGAAAAGTACACTATTAAATATGATCGCAAATGTTGAAAATCCAACAAGTGGAAGTTTAACGTATAACGATAAGCAAATGCAAGAGCAAGATGTTGTAAGTTATATGCCGCAGCAGGATTTATTACTACCGTGGCGGTCAGCTTTGCAAAATATCGTCCTTCCGTTAGAAATTGAAGGAAAGCCAAAAAAACAAAGGCTAACAGAAGGAATGGAAGCATTAAAGCAGTTTGAACTAGATGAATATGCAGACCATTATCCAGATGAATTGTCTGGTGGTATGCGTCAAAGAATTAGTTTTCTGCGCACATATTTATGTGAAAAGCCAATTATGTTACTTGATGAGCCTTTTGGTAAATTAGATGCTTTTACAAAAATGGAAGTACATAGCTGGCTTTTAAACTCTTGGCACCAAGAGAAGCAAACAATCGTTATGGTTACACACGACTTAGATGAGGCAATCTTGCTTTCGGATCGCGTATTTATTTTATCTCAAAGACCAGCATCAATAGTTGGTGAGGTACAAGTGAAATTACCTAGGCCGAGAACGATGGATATGTTAACATCACTTGAGTTAAAGAAGGATAAGGAAGAAATTTTGAGAGTATTAGCACCTTATATGAAAAAATAGAAAAAGTCTTTTAACAGTTTTTAGTATAATTACTGTTAAGAGGCTTTTTTATATAGGGGGAGAAAGGTGAAATCTATAGAGCAAATAGTGGATGAATTAACAGCAGATAATCTCGAAGAAGGAAAATCTTTATTAAAAAATCATATTTTATTAATGAAGTATGGTATGGAACATCATGAATTAAACGAAGAAGAAATGACAGAAATTTTAAAGTGGGTTCAAGGCCGGGATCAATTGAGAAAAGATGTTCCAGAATTACGTGATTTACATTTAATTAAAAAGTTTCAAGCGGTATTAGATGAATTTATTCATTCAATAATTTTAAATGGTTATGTAGAAGACGCGGTAGAAATTCTAGAGAGTGTATTAAAAAGTATGGGGGCAGTCGCTCATATTGTAAAAATTATGTTTATTGGCAAAAGGAAAGTTAATAGAAATTCTTTAGAAATGGTAGAAGAGTTGAAACGAGAGTGCTACAACTTAATGGAACAGCGTGCTGCTGTCGGGTTACATGCTCAAATCTTTCACGTTTTAGGTTTCATTCATTCGGTTCAGTTTGATTTAGAAGAAAGGTCACAGGAACATGGGCGAAGTGTAATAGGATTTTTAACAGATTTTAAAACGAATGAATTGAAGTCTGTGCAACAATTTCAAACTGAAGATCATATCCCAGAAGTGAAAAATATAGTGAGTAAAGAGTATGGGATAGAATTACAAAGAAGAATTTATATGTGGAAATCGTTAACAATTATCTTTACAAGTCCATATGCATTAGAAAAGATGTATAAAGAAATTTATGCAGAGAACGATAAAACGTAGAAGGAACAAAAAGAACAATAGAGAATAGAATATAAAAGAGTAGTTTATACTCTTAATATAACGAATGTTAAAGGAGTGAAAGGATAAAATGACTTTATCAACTGTTCTTCAAATGGTTTTAGCTTGATAAGGGAGAAGTCTGCCCATTTTTATCGGTTAAGCTAAATTGAAGACAGCAGGTAAAGAACCTTAATCCTTTTTTACGATAATATGTAATGGGTAAGGTGTATTCACCTTACCCATTTTTTATATGCACAATTAAAAAAGGCTTTATACTGTTGCTCTCTCTATTTAGCTTATGGACTATAAGTAGAGGAGAGAAAAAAATGAGTATATTAACGGTAGAAAATGTAAGTCATTCGTATGGTGAGAAGACCATTTTATATAATGCATGTTTTCGATTATTGAAGGGCGAACATGTTGGGTTAGTAGGGCAAAATGGAATTGGAAAATCAACATTGTTAAAGATTTTAACAGGAGAACTTATACATGATGAGGGGAATATTGAATGGTTTCCTCATGTGAAGGTAGGTTTTTTACAGCAGCATATAGATTTACAAGAAGGAATTACAATTGAGGGATACTTGCAAAGTGCATTTGCTGATTTGTATGTGATTGAATGCGAAATGTTAAAAATTGCTGAAGAAATGAATGGAGCAGGAGAAGTAGAAAAACTGTTAGTAAAGTATGGAGAATTACAAACTATATTGGAAAGCTCTAATTTCTATCACATTCATACAGAAGTTGAAGAAGTAGCAATCGGTTTAGGTTTATTTGAAATAGGTTTGAAAAAGGATGTATCGAAGTTAAGTGGGGGACAGCGAACAAAGTTATTACTTGGGAAGCTTCTTTTAGAAAAAGCTGATGTTTTATTACTAGATGAGCCAACAAATTATTTAGACACAGCCCATATAGAATGGTTGCAATCGTATTTGAGACTATATGAAAAAGCTTATGTAATCATTTCGCATGACGAATTATTTTTGAACAGTATTACAAATGTTATTTTTCATCTAGAAGGAGGGAAAGTGAAGCGATACGTAGGAAACTATGAAAAGTTTGTACAAAGTTATCAAGTGCAAAAGAAACAATTGCAATCGGCGTATGTGAAACAACAGAAAGAAATCTCTCAGTTAGAAACATTTATTCAAAAAAATAAAATTCGTAAAGCGAAACAGGCTAAAAGTCGAGAGAAAGTATTGGAGAAAATGCAAAGGATTGAAAAGATTCATCCTGTACCTCGATCCCGTTTTGATTTCAATGTTTATGAGGAGCCGGTGAGTCGTATATTGCAAGCTGAGAAACTAAGGATAGGTTATAGTGATCCGTTATGCCCAGAGTTGAATTTACAAGTGAAAAAAGGAGAAAAGATAGCGATTATTGGTCATAATGGAATTGGAAAAACGACGATGTTAAAAACATTATTAGGTCAAATTAAGCCGCTAAGCGGTTCAATTTCTGTTGGAGAACGAGTAAACCCTGCGTATTTTGCCCAGGAAGAGTTTGCTTCAGAAACAACACCCTTAGAGAAAGTTTGGGCAGAGCGACCAGATATGACAAAGAAAGAAGTGCGCCAAGCATTAGCGAAGTGTGGATTGAAAGAAGAACATGTATTAAAACCTATTCGTTTATTAAGCGGAGGGGAACAAACGAAAGTACGTTTATGTGAACTTATCGTAAAGAAAAGTAATGTTTTAATTTTAGATGAACCAACTAATCATTTGGATATAGAAACAAAGAAAGCGTTGCAGGAAGCGCTACAACGATATAGAGGAACCGTTTTACTTGTATCACATGAGCCTTCTTTTTATGAAGCATGGATAACAAAAGTGTGGAATATAGAAGAATGGAACGCTGAACAATATGAATAAAGAAAAGGCATTAGCTTGTATAAGCTAATGCCTTTTCTTTGTGATTAACATGATTTTCGAGAACTCTTACATGAGAATTGTATGAAGAAGCACTCTTATGGTGCGCTTATAAGCGTGCTTTTTCTTTTGTTATGTTTATATTTATAATAATACTAGATGCCTTTCCCTAATAGGCGACTATCTTTCTTTATGTATATATAGATAGTTTGAAATGGAATAAAAATAATTCCTATATGTAAAGGATAATGTGATTAGTATAGGAAGACAATAGAGCTTAAAGGAAATTCATGTAAAATTCAGATGAACTTCACACGAACTTCATATTGGAAACTAAATATGATTATAATAGGTTATTATAATGTTTCTTTGTGATTTTTCATAAAATTAAAAGTTTGAATTTAGGAGAGAGGAATCAAACCTAAATTCAAACTTTAGTGAAATAATTAGTGGAAGTTACGTTTAGTTTTCGCTAATGGATGCATTTACAAGTTCAGCAGGAGTGCCTGTTCCTGCTCCTCCGATTGTAATCGATCCACCAGGAGGAATTTGACCATTCCATCCTGCATTCGTAATTACGTAATGATTATTTATTTTACTACTAATTTTAGAATCCCAAACTTGTGTTAAATTGCCGTTATAATCAAATTCTAATTTCCAGTTTTTAATAGGGGTCGTTCCACTATTTTTAATTACAATCGAGAAGTTGTAACCACTTCCCCAATTTGAAGTGACTGAAAAGGTAGCATTGTTATTTCCACCAGGAGGTGTTGTGCTAGCATCGTCTGTTTTTACAATAATAGAAGTAGGCTGTGATTTATTCCCAGCGGCATCTTTTGCTATTATTGAAAATTTGTATTCTGTATTAGATTTTAAGTTTTTAATTGTAATGTTATTTGTTGTTGTACTCCATTTCTCTTCCCCAGCAGTAATTTCATATTCCGTAACTCCTACGTTATCAGTAGATGCATTCCAGTTTAATTGAACTGAGCTTGAATTTTTATTTGTAACAACAATATTTTTTACGTTTGTTGGTGGCTCAGTATCTTTTTGAGTAATAGGTCCACCTAGTAATTCTTTTACTAACGTATCAAGTAATTTTGGTCCACTACAACTATATTTTGGACTTGTACGGCAATCTCCGCTAAGCTCCCAAAACATTGCGCCACTTAAACCTTTTGTTTTTATATAGTCTGTTTTATATTTCATAGATTCATTATCATCGTAGCTAATAAATGTACCTGTAGTCGCATTATATAAATAAGGTACTTTCGCTATATCGTTCCATCCGCGAACAAAACCATTTTTATTAACATAATTAGCCGCTAAATCACCATAATCGTATACACCTGTGTCACCGGTAGAATAATCATCCCAAGTACCTTTAGAAGCGAGCTTTCCATCACTACCTGGTTTACAAGGTTGGTATTGTCCGTTATTTTCTTTTCCACAACTTTTCCATCCGCGTCCGTAAAATGGTACACCTAATACGAGTTTATCTGCTGGAACCCCTTCATTTGTATAAATGTCTATCGCACCATCTACGTAAAATTTCGTATCCGCTGCTGGGTCATTTGGATCTTTGTATAGAGCTGCATTATGGTTAGAAGTAGCTTCCCATCCACCGTGGAAATCATATGTCATAATATTAATCCAATCCAGTATTTGAGAGATTTTCTTTAGCTCTGTATGATCGGCATAACGTTGGCTTGCACCTGATGCGATTGTTAGTAAATATTGTTTGCCATCTTCTGCACCAGCTTTCGTTAATGCATTTCGAACTTCTTGAAGGAGTAGGGTGAAGTTTTGCTTATCTTCAGGACGATAACTACCACCAGGAATCGTTTCTACGCCCGGATATTCCCAATCTAAATCAACGCCGTCAAATCCATATTCGCGTAGGAAATCGACTGTAGATTCAGCGAATACTTTTCTTGTTTTTTCATCAGCGGCCATGTCAGAAAAGCGGTTAGACCAAGTCCAGCCACCAACAGAAATAATTGTTTTTAAGTGAGGATACTTAGCTTTTAATCGTTTCAGTTCGCCGAAATTTCCGCAGCGTGCGTATTTATCACAATCTTCCCAAGTTGTACCTGAGCCAGGATAAGATTTTGTGACATCGGCCCATGGTTCACCGAGTACGAGAGTACCATTAGGGACTTCTTTATTTTGCAGTGGTACACCAGATTCTTTACAGTCCCACGTTTGTTTATTTGGATTATCGGGGTGAGTAGAAGGGTTTCCATGTTTTCCATTCCAGCAAATATCAGCGAAAGCGTAGTTTAAATGAGTTAGCTTTGATGCATCAATGTCTGCAACTTGATAATTACGTCCGTAAATGCCCCACGAAGGAAAATACCCAACAACTTTTTGACCTTGCTTTGGTGACTCTGCTAATGCGAAATTTGGAGTAATAAAGTTTGTGAGAAAAAGAGGTAAGAAGAGTAGTAGGGATAGTAATAGCAGTGTGAATTTTTTTGATTTCATAGTCATTTCTCCTTTCAAAGTAAAAGATATATTTAAAGGCATGCGCCAATAAATCAAAATGAATCTAGACAAAAATGATCAGACATCACGAAGTCTATACAAGGAGCTGAAGCTGATTAAATCGTAGCAAATGTAAGATTTGGTGTAAACGCTTTATTGAATTCGAAAAGACTTTCTCAATATGAAATGGCTCTAATACAGATTACACATGAAAATAAAATATCGATTAGGGAGGAAAGGGCTTCTTGGAGTTAAATTTGAGAAAAAATTGTATGAGGTCAATTTGTAATAGCGTAGCAAGATAATGAAATTTCATGTAAAATAATAGTAAAAATATGTAAGGGGGGGAGTATTGTGGATGTGTTTTTGAATATTGCCGAAGAAAAGATTCGACAAGCAATACGGAATGGAGACCTTGATCATATTCCGGGAAAAGGAAAACCACTACAATTAGAAGACCTTTCAATGGTACCTCCAGAACTTAGAATGAGTTATAAAATTTTAAAAAACGCGGGCATGATTCCACCAGAAATGGAACTACAAAAAGATATATTAAAAATAGAAGACTTAATTGCGTGCTGTTATGATGAAGTAGAGAGAATAAAGTTACAAGAAGAGTTAACAGCAAAAACGCTTCGTTTTCAGCAGGTAATGGAAAAGAGAAAGATTAAAGATAGTTCAGCTTTTCGTATGTATCAAGATAAAGTATTTCGTAAATTACGCTAAGAGGGATAAGATGAATACATTTAAAACGATAGAAGAATTAGCGACATATATCGAAGAACAACAATTAGTACTTCTGTTTATTAAAACAGAAAATTGTGGTGTTTGTGATGTTATGTTAAGGAAAGTAAATTACGTATTAGAGAATTATAATTACGTAGAGAAAATAGAGATATTGCTACAAGACATGCAAGAGATTGCGGGGCGATATGCTGTATTTACAGGTCCAACAGTTTTATTATTTTATAATGGAAAAGAAATTCTTCGTGAATCACGCTTCATTTCGCTTGAAAATCTAGAGAGAACCATTCAATTATTCGAGGAATAAGGGAGGCTTTTATATGGAATTTATTATTTTCATACTATTATTTGTTGTAGTTGGAACAATCTTAACAGCAGTTCGATCAAACAAAAAGAAGGTAAATCTTACAAAACAAAATAACATTCATAACTCATCTAACAACTCATCACCATTATTTTTCTTTGCGGGATCTGATAATGATAGCTCGCATGGAGGTTCACATGATTGTGGAGGATCTTTCGGTGGAGATAGCGGAGGCAGCTGCGATGGTGGCGGAGGTGGCGGTGATTGATGAGAATACGCCCTATAAGGGGCGTATTTCTTTTTAAACAAACGTTTGATTAGTTGGTTTACATATGCATAAAAACAGTTAAACAAACGTTTGATTAAATATTTTTAATATACTAAGGGGAATGGAAATGGAAAGAGAACCGAAAGTGAAAAACAAGGGGAAAGTAATGTTATTTTTAGTAGCTGCGGGAGGCATATTTCTTGTTAAATTAGGATTTAAAATTGGAATCATACATATGATTCGAACATGGTTTGAAAGTACGTTTTTTTAAAATAAGGAATATAGCCTCTTGCGATAGAGGTTTTTAATTTGTTATTATTAGACTGAACGGTCGGTTTAAAGAGGTGTGAATATGAGAAGAAGTGCAGAAGAGATAAAGAAAGAAATTGCATATAAAGCAGAAAGTCTGTTTTCACAGAAGGGCTATGCAGCTACATCTATGGAAGAGATTTGTGAAATTACAGAGCGAAGTAAAGGAAGTATTTATTATCACTTTAAAAGTAAAGAAGAATTATTTTTATTTGTAGTAAAACAGCATACGTATGATTGGCTTGAAAAATGGAATGAAAAAGAGAAGTCGTATAGTACGAATACTGAAAAATTATATGGTCTCGCGGAATATCATGTAGAGGACATACAGCAACCAATTTCAAATGCAATAGAGGAATTCTCTATGAGCCAAGTTGTAAGTAAAGAGATTTTGGATGAACTATTAGCTTTAACTAGAGAATCATATGTTATGTTTGAGAAACTAATTGAAGCAGGCATACAGTCTGGAGAGTTTCGTGAAGATAATACGCGCGATCTTATGTATATTGTGAATGGATTATTATCAGGGCTTGGAGTACTTTACTACGAGTTAGATTATAAAGAGTTGAAACGTATTTATAAAAAGGCAATAGATGTATTGTTAAAAGGAATGGCAGCTGAATAATAAGTCAGTTGCTTTTCTATAAAATAAATTAGACCGAACGGTCGGTTTATGAAAGGGGAATGAAAATGAACGCTTTATTTAAAAACCGAGCATTTATGCTCGTTATGGCATCTGATATTTTACAACAATTTGCAATTTGGATTAGAAATATGGCTCTTTTGTATTTCATAATGGAGCGAACGAATAATGATCCAGTTTCCGTTTCATTGTTATCGGTTATGGAATATGCACCTATTTTTATTTTCTCGTTTATCGGTGGTGCGCTAGCTGATCGCTGGAATCCGAAAAGAACGATGGTTGCTGGAGATGTATTAAGTGTAATGTCTATTATAGGAATTGTCCTGTTGTTAAAACTGGATTATTGGGAGGCTATATTTTTTGCAACACTCATTTCCGCAATTGTAGGTCAGTTCTCTCAGCCATCATCTTCGCGTATATTTAAGCGCTACGTGAAAGAAGAACAGATAGCAAATGCGATTGCATTTAACCAAACATTACAGTCATTATTTCTGATCTTTGGACCAGTGGTAGGATCGCTTGTGTATACACAACTTGGTTTATTTACGTCGCTATATAGTTTAATCATTTTATTTTTGTTATCTGCTATCGCTCTTTCATTTTTACCGAAATGGGTTGAACAAGAGCAAGTGGCAAGAGATTCATTAAAAAATGATATAAAAGAGGGTTGGAAATACGTTCTTCATACGAAAAATTTACGTATGATTACAATCACTTTCACCATTATGGGCTTAGCTGTTGGACTAACGAATCCGTTAGAGGTGTTTCTTGTAATAGAACGCCTTGGAATGGAAAAGGAAGCAGTTCAATATTTAGCTGCAGCTGATGGAATAGGTATGTTAATTGGTGGTATTGTTGCTGCGATTTTCGCTTCAAAAGTAAACCCGAAAAAGATGTTCGTATTCGGTATGGGCATATTAGCGATATCGTTTTTAGTAGAAGGGCTATCTACATCATTTTGGATTACTAGTTTCATGAGATTTGGAACAGGTATTTGTTTAGCTTGTGTTAATATCGTTGTCGGTACGCTTATGATTCAACTTGTACCAGAAAATATGATTGGAAGAGTAAATGGAACAATTTTACCACTGTTTATGGGGGCAATGTTAATCGGAACTTCAATAGCTGGAGGATTAAAGGAGATGACCTCATTAGTTACTGTATTTTGTATAGCGATGGCACTTATTTTATTTGCGATAGGGCCAGTTCTACGCATGCAAATAAATAAAGGGGATGTCGCTAATAAAGAGGAACTAACAAATTCATTAGCCTCGAAATAACCATTGTAAGGGAGCTGAATAGCTCCCTTTTCTTGTGACAGTCTTTTGACAATGAAATGTACCGACTATATACTAATGTTGTAAAAACGATTTTACATGTTAGGAGAAAAGATGTGAAAAATCAAATTTATGAATTACGCACTGAGAATAATATTTCACAAGGTGCATTAGCTGATAAGTGTAAAGTTTCAAGACAGACGATAAATGCAATTGAGAATAATAAATATGATCCAAGCTTAGCATTAGCTTTTCGTTTAGCGGAAGTATTAGGAACAACTGTTGATAAACTATTTTTGTACAAGCAGTAGGGGGAGTAGTTGTTGGGGAAAGAGAAAATAAGCCTTTTCGTTACTGTATTAGTGGCTATAGGTACGTTAGTGTTTGCACTTTACTATTGGTTAACTGAACTTCAAGTAAACTGGTATGCACTATTTATTTGTAGCATCGCGTTACATTATCTATTTAAAAGTTTGGCATCACATAGCGTTGAAGGGGATACTGGGGAGAAAGAGGATTTAGAAAAACATGTATTAAAAACAAGTGCCAATGTTACATATTATGTACTCATTGTATTAATTTTTGGCTTGTTTTTCGCATCGGTAGGGTTTAATAGATGGATTGATTTTCATAACATACCGCTTTTGTTTGCGTTATGTGCTGCGATAGTTGTAAAGCCAGCTGTTGAGTTTTTAATTGTAAGACGTTATAGATAAAAAAGATCCTCTTCTTGCATGAAGAGGATCTTCTTCTTATAGCATTTTAGTTTTTGGACTAGGTGGTGTAACGGATGTATTATTTTCAGGGACCTTAGTTAATAAAAATCCACCGATAATAAACAACACAATAATACTAAGGACACCGGCGTTTGTTTTTCCCGTTAATTGCGTTGTAACACCGACTAATACTGGACCCATAATCGCGGCAAACTTGCCAAATATATTATAAAATCCGAAGAATTCATTTGCCGATTCTTTAGGTACTAGTTTTGCAAAATAGGAACGACTAAGTGCTTGAATCCCGCCCTGAGAAGTGGCAACTAACATTGCTAAAATCCAGAAATCGAGTGTCGTTTTTAAGAAATAAGCATATGTGCAGATAATGATATAAATAATAATACCGACATATAGCATTTTTTTACCGGTAAATGTCTCCGATAGTTTTCCGTACAATAAAGCGAATGGACAAGCTACAATTTGTGTGACGAATAATATGATTAATAGATTTGTTGCACTAATACCGAGGTCTGTTCCGTAAGCGGTGGACATAGTAATAATTGTATCGACCCCATCAATATAGAAAAAGTAAGCAATTAAGAACATAAAGACCGTTTTATATTCTTTAATATTTTTAAAAGTATCAGCAAGGCGTTTGAAGCTCATTGTAATTGGTCTTGGGTGACGTTCAATATAGTGCGTTTGTTCTACGTTTTTTAGCATTGGAATTGTAAATAATCCCCACCAAAGAGCTGTGATTGCAAATGAAATTTGACTAGCAATGCCAACTGATAAAGGGATAGTTCCTTTTTGAGCAAGAATGATAAGAGTGATACAACCGATAAATGGAATAGTACTCCCAATATAGCCTAAAGCGAAACCTCTCGTAGAAATTCGATCCATTCTATCTTCAGAAGTGACATCTACTAAAAATGCATCATAAAAAATGTTTGCTCCAGCAAAACCGACTAATGCGAGCATATAGCATCCTAGTAATAAGTACCACTGAGATGTTGGAACGACTGCTAGCATACTTGTAAATACGATACCGAGTCCAAAGAAGAATGTGAAAAATCTTTTTTTAAATCCTTTATAATCAGCAACTGTGCCGAGAATAGGAGCAAGTATAGAAATTAAAAGTGTTGCGAACGAGTTTGCATATCCCCAATATGCTGTTGAAGTTGCACCAGATAACCCGGCTTCCTTTGCAGCTGCTTTAAAGTAAATTGGGAATAATGCGGTTGTAATGACGAGCGAATATACGGAGTTCGCCCAATCGTATAATATCCAGCTTTTTTCTTGTCTGGACATTTTTTTCATATAATGTTCCCCCTCAAATTTGTTCTACTAACAGTGTACAAAAATAAAAATTATAAAAAGAGAAACAATGATGAATTTTACATAACTTTTACATATATACACAGTTCTTTACAATTGGAGTAAATCCTCTACAATTGATCCGTCTGTTTCACCTAAGTGTAAACCGAGTAGTCTAGCGATAGTTGGGCCTTCATCAATAAGTCTCATATGCGGTATGGTAATGCCGCTTTTTATTCCTTTCCCGGCAGCTATAAAAATTGTTTCATAGTTAGGTTTTGTTGGAGAGTATCCATGCGTACCAAATGTATATTTTTTACTAGGCGTAACATCTTTTTCAGTAATTTCTTTTATAAAATCTCCTATATAGTTTTCAGTGAAATAATACCCTTCTCGTGCTTCCAACATAAATAAACAATTGCCATCTGCACCGCATTCCTTCGCATCCTCATCATGAAGTATAAATTCAATACCGTTTTGTTTATTTTGAAGCAGTTCTTCAAGGAGTAGTTGTACTTCTCGAATTGTATCGGTATCGTTTTTGTCTTTCACATATACATAGGCGGACCCATCGCAACTTTGGCAATAAGCATTCCAGTCTACTAATTTTCCTTTTGAATTTATAGAGATAAGCCCTTTTTGATGAAATAGTACATTTAATTGAATGGCTTTGCTTTCACTTAAAGCGCTATGATCACCAAGAGCGATAATGGTGCTCTCTTCGTATAGTCCACTGTCTTTTAAAGCTTGAATAATTTTCCCTAGTCGCTCATCATGTCTATGAATTGCGGCTATTGTTTCTTTTGATTCAAAGCCGTGATAGTGTCTTTGGGTGTCTAAATCGGTGAAATGTACAAACATGACATTAGGCTTTTTTGTCTGGATTGTATGCACAGCAGAAGCAAGTACGAAATCATCGAGTTCAGGTTGTGACAATCCATTTCGTATATGGCCGAAACGACGATTTAAATCTAATTGATATAGCGGGCTACCGCTAAATAATGAAACTAAAACTTGATTTTGCCACGGTCTATTTGGAAAGATTTCTGGTAAATTGTAATCAATATTTGCTCTGCCAGTAACAGGCCATAGAAGGGCAGCTGTCGTTAAATTTGCTTTATGTGCTTCATCATATAATGTTGTTCCTTGTATTGATTTTCGGTACCAATGCCAATCGGGTGATTCACGTCCAGGTTGAAGTAACGTATTGCTAACTACGCCATGTTTATTAGGGTAATTACCAGTTACGATTGTTGAGTGACTTGGATAGGTTACAGAAGGATAGATGGGCTCTACTTTTTCGACAACCGTACCCTTTTTGATTAGAGATTGGAAATGAGGTAATTTTTGTAGTATAGGAAAATCTAAAGCTGATAAACAGTCGAATGATAAAATGATGACACGATTCGTTAATGCTTTATCCATAAAGTAATCCTCCTAATTATATGAAACCTATTACTATATATTACTATTAATACCTAGTAATAAAAATATGTTTTTAAATAAAATTTATTATTTATTTTCAGAAAAATTAAACATATAATTAAGTATAAGGGAATGAATGAAAGGAGGGAATAATGTGGATTTGCTAGATGGATTTAGTATCTTTTACATCATTGGTGGAATCACAATTATTCTTGTATTTGCTATTTCGTATTTACTAAAGAAACGGTTTCCAGACAAGCAGTTTGATATTATATTTGCACTTAGTTTAATACTTCTTTGCTTAGCATCCTTTCCCGTTACAATGATGGTTATTGGTGGATGGGAAGGAATGGGATATGGATTTATTGGTTTCTTCGTCCTACTCGGTACACTTATCGGTATGATTGCACATCAACTTGTGAAAATTACGAGAAAAAGCTACGTATAAAACTGTAAAAAATGAAAAGAATATATAAAAAATAAGAAAATTCACTCTTGTTTTAGGGTGAAATTTATATTATGATATTCAACAAATTTACTTCGTTATAACGATGAAAAAGGACTAGTACATGTTCAACCTTTTTAGCAGAGAGAGAATCCGTCAGGCTGAAAGATTCTTAAAAAGGCGATATGGAACCTACCTTTGCGTTCTGCATATGCAGCGGGAATTTCCCGTTATCAAAAAGAGAGCATGCACAATTTTTGTGCATGAATCAGGGTGGTAACGCCGGCAAAGCTCGGTCCCTATTTAGGGGCGCGGGCTTTTTTGTATTTTCTAGAAGGAGGAAGACTGACTATGGCAAAAGAACAAGTACAAGCGATTACGAAGATGGAAGAGGACTTTGCACAGTGGTACACAGATATTGTAAAAAAAGCAGAACTTGTTGATTATTCAAGTGTAAAAGGATGTATGATTCTACGCCCGTACGGCTATGCCTTATGGGAAAATATGCAGAAAGTGATGGATGAGAAGTTAAAAGCAACTGGTCATGAAAATGTGTATATGCCAATGTTTATCCCAGAGAGCTTATTACAAAAAGAGAAGGATCATGTAGAAGGATTTGCTCCTGAAGTAGCATGGGTGACACATGGTGGGGATGAAAAGTTAGCAGAAAGACTTTGTATACGCCCTACATCCGAAACTTTATTCTGTGAGCATTTTTCAAAAATTGTGCAATCCTATAATGATTTGCCAAAGTTATATAATCAGTGGTGTTCAGTAGTTCGTTGGGAAAAGACAACGAGGCCATTTCTTCGTACAACGGAATTCTTATGGCAAGAGGGTCATACAATTCATGAAACAGCAGAAGAATCTCAAGCTGAAACATTAAATATTTTAAATCTATATGCTTCTTTCTGTGAAGACTACTTAGCAATACCAGTAATTAAAGGACAAAAAACAGAAAAAGAAAAATTTGCGGGCGCAAAGGCAACTTATACAATTGAAAGCTTAATGCATGATGGGAAAGCACTTCAAACGGGAACATCCCATAACTTTGGAACGAATTTCTCTGAAGCATTTGATATTAAATTTTTAGATCGTAACGGTAAGTGGCAATATGTACACCAAACATCTTGGGGCGTATCAGCGAGAATGATAGGTGGACTGATTATGGTTCATAGTGATAATAATGGGCTTGTAATGCCTCCTAAAGTCGCACCAGTGCAAGTTGTTATTGTACCGATTGCTCAGCATAAAGAAGGCGTTTTAGCGAAAGCAACAGAGTTACAAGAACATATTCAAAAGGTTGCACGAGTAAAAATAGATGCTAGCAATAAAACACCTGGTTGGAAATTTAATGAGTATGAAATGAAGGGAATTCCAATTCGATTAGAAGTTGGTCCGAAAGATATCGAAAAGAATCAAGTTGTACTCGTAAGAAGAGATACGAAGGAAAAAGAGTTTATAGCAATGGAGCAATTAGAAGAACGCATTCCAGCACTACTTGAGGAAATTCATAACTCTTTATTTAATAAAGCAAAAGTATTTCGTGATGAAAATACGTATAGTGTGACGAAGTTTGAAGAGATGAAAAAAGTAGCTGATGAAAAGCAAGGATTTATTAAGGCGATGTGGTGCGGGGAACTAGCTTGTGAAGAGAAATTAAAAGAAGAAGTCGGAGTATCTTCTCGCTGTATGCCTTTTGAGCAAGAGCATTTAGCTAACGAATGTATTTGTTGTGGTAAAGAAGCTAAGCAAATGGTGTATTGGGGAAAAGCGTATTAATGCTCTTTTGGATAGGAAAGATGAAAAGGACTTTGGGCTGCATAATAAAATGCAATCCAAAGTCCTTTTTAGTTTTACAATTTGTTTCATGTATTTTTAAGATGGAAGGATATGTTTTTATTTTGCGTTTTTACGGCGAATGAATAGTAACATACCAATTAGGAATGTTGAAAGTCCCATTAAAATAGATGCAGGATAATGTGTTGCAGTATTCGGTAACTTATCGCCTTGTTTTTTCGCGTTATCTTTTACGTTACCACCTTGAGAGCCATTTCCTCCTTGAGAACTGCTATCGCCTTTACCACGGTTACCTCCATGAGAGTCATTTCCCCCTTGAGAACTGCTATCGCCTTTACCACGATTGCCGCCAGAGCCGCTGCCACCAGAACCGTTACCGTCAGAACCACTGCCGCCAGAACCGTTGCCGCTAGAGCCGCTGCCACCAGAGTCGCTGCCACCAGAACCGTTACCGTCAGAACCACTGCCGCCAGAGCCATTGCCGCCAGAGCCGTTGCCGCCAGAGTCGTTGCCGCCAGAACCGTTACCGCCAGAACCACTGCCATCAGAACCGTTGCCGCTAGAGCCATTGCCGCCAGAGCCGTTGCCGCCAGAGCCGTTGCCGCCAGAGCCGTTGCCGCCAGAGCCGTTGCCGCCAGAGCCGTTGCCGCTAGAGTCGTTGCCGCTAGAGCCATTGCCGCCAGAGCCGTTGCCACCAGAGCCATTGTCACCAGAGCCGTTGCCACCAGAGCCGTTGCCACCAGAGCCATTGTCACCAGAACCGCTACCATCGGAACCGTTGCCACCAGAATCACTATCGTCCTGAGAACCATCGTTTCCTGGTGGCTTATTATTATCTTTTGAGTTACCTTCTGCGAAATGATCGTTATTTTGTACAATCGCATTTGTTACTGGAGAGAAGTTTTCTGTTGCTGCATTACCGATATTTAAACCACTAAAAAAAGATAAAGAAAGAGTTGATGCTAAAATGAAAATTTTCGTCATTGATTTCCTCCTGAAACATTAATATTCCATCTAAAATACATCTCTTTGTAATATTTCATAGGAAAAAGAGTTTTATGCAAAAAAAACTATATATAGAAAAAGGTGGTATATTTCTAAAGAGAGAAAAGAGTGAGTGTAAATTCTTTATAATAGTAGAGTGATGGGAATTTCACACCCATTACAGTAGAGGAAGTGACAGCAGATGAAAGAGTATATTGCATTTGATATTGGTGGTACACAAATTAAATATGGAATTGTTTCAGAAACAGGAACAGTACTAAAGCATAAAACAGTTCCAACAGAAATTCATTTGGGCGGGGAACAAATCATTCAAAAACTCATTCTTTTATCAAAAAATTTAATGGGTAAACATACGATTTCGGGAATTGGCATTAGTACTGCGGGAATTGTTGACGTTAATAAAGGGATTGTGACGGGAGGTGCGGATCATATTCCAGGTTATAGTACGATTCCTATTATTAATAGATTGCAAGAGGTATTAAAAGTTCCTGTATCCATTGATAATGATGTGAATTGTGCAGCGTTCGGAGAAAAGTGGAATGGTAGTGCAAGAGAGAAAGAAAACTTTATTATGCTCACCCTTGGAACTGGTATTGGAGGAGCAATTTTTATAGATGGAGAGTTATATAGAGGGCATTTGTTTAGTGCTGGCGAATGGGGAAATATGTTAATAGAAGGAAAGCCGTTTGAAGAGATCGCTTCCATTTCAGGGTTAATTCGTCTTGTGCGAAAATATAAAGATGAAAGTGATTGGAATGGAAAAAAGATTTTCGAACTGTATGATAAAGGTGATAGGGAAGTTACCCAAGCAGTTGAGGTTTTCTTTAAACATTTAGCGATTGGAATTAGTAACCTTGCTTATATTTTTAATCCAGAAGTGATTGTTATAGGTGGAGGAATTACTGATAGGGGAAATGAGTTTTTAAAAGAAGTAAAAGAAGAGGTCAGTAAATACTTAAATAAAGAGATTTATAGTAATTGTGAGATTGAACTTGCGCAAAACGGTAATTGTGCAGGAATGGTTGGTGCTATTTACCACTTCTTACATCATCATAAGTAAATTATATGAATGTTTTCATATAACTGAGAATTTATCCTTTTTATCACTAGGTAAATAATGCTACAATATAAGGGAAGAATACAATATTTTCCGTCTTGGAAAATGCTTTGTAGAAAGGAAGAAACTGCATGCCTATTATTTTAGAAAAAGGTCAAAAGATCGATTTAACGAAAGGACAACCAAAAGTAGCAAAACTACAGGTTGGCTTAGGCTGGGATCCAATTGGGCAATCAGGTGGGTTTCTGTCTTCATTATTTGGAAGTAAACCAAATGTAGATTGTGATGCATCTGTTGTTATGTTAGAAGGAGATCGTTTTGTTAATAAAAACGATTTAGTATACTTCGGAAACAAACTTTCTACTTGTGGTAGTATTATTCATTCAGGAGATAATTTAACAGGTGAAGGCGAAGGTGACGATGAAACAATCTTTGTAGAATTGCATAAAGTCCCAAGTCGTATTAACCGTTTAGTATTCGTTGTAAATATTTATGATTGTGTAAACAGACGTCAAGACTTTGGTATGATTCGTAATGCTTACATTCGTATTCAAAATCCTCATACAGGTGAGGAATTAGCACGTTATAATTTATCAGAAAACTATGCTAGTAAAACAACTTTAATTGCAGGAGAAATGTATCGATACGAAAATGAGTGGAAGTTTTCAGCAGTTGGAGAAGGCACACAAGATAAAAACTTAAGTGAGATTGTATCACGTTATCAATAGGATAAACTAAGGAGGAATTTAAAATGGCATCTATTTCTTTAAAAAAGGGACAAAAGGTAGATTTAACAAAAACAAATCCAGGTTTATCAAAAGTACTTGTAGGGCTTGGCTGGGATACGAATCGTTATGATGGACAAGCTGATTTTGATTTAGATGTTAGTATCTTTTTAGTAGGTGCGAACGGTAAAGTTTCAGGCGCAGAGGATTTCGTTTTCTATAATAACCCAAAAGGCGCGAATGGTGCTGTAGAGCATTTAGGAGATAACAGAACGGGTGAAGGCGAAGGCGATGACGAAGCGATTAAAGTAGATTTGAAAAATGTACCTGCACATATCGAACGTATTTGTTTCACAATCACAATTTACGATGGAGAAGGCCGTAGCCAAAACTTTGGTCAAGTTTCTAACTCATTCGTACGTATTGTAGATGAAGAAAAGAATGCAGAGTTAATTCGTTACGATTTAGGAGAAGATTTCTCCATTGAAACAGCTGTTGTAGTAGGCGAATTATACCGCCATGCAGGTGATTGGAAGTTCAATGCAATCGGAAGTGGATTCCAAGGTGGATTAGCGTCTCTATGTAATAACTTTGGTTTAGATGTAGAGTAATAGATTAATATATCCATCGATGAAATGCATGTTTACTGATGGATATATTTTTTAGATAAAAATATAGAGGTGAATATAAATGGCTATTCAGTTACAAAAAGGACAGAAAATCGATTTAGGTAAAACAAGCCCTGGCTTAACAAAAGCAGTAATTGGTCTTGGGTGGGATATTAAGTCTTATGATGGTGGAGCTGATTTCGATTTAGATGCATCTGCCTTTTTATTAGATATGAACGGAAAATGTACGAAGGAAACTGATTTTATTTTCTATAATAATTTACAGTCTCCTTGTGGATCAGTTTTACATACAGGTGATAACCGAACGGGTGAAGGTGAAGGCGACGATGAGCAACTTGTTGTAGATTTGAAGAAAGTTCCAGCAGATGTGCACAAAATTGCTATTACAGTTACGATTTATGATGCGGAAGGTCGTAGTCAAAACTTTGGACAAGTAGGAAATGCTTTCGTTCGTTTAGCAAATGAAGAAACGAATGAAGAAGTTCTTCGCTTCGATTTAGGGGAAGATTTCTCTATCGAAACAGCAGTTGTCTTTTGTGAATTATATCGTCATAATGGACAGTGGAAGTTTAATGCAGTAGGAAGTGGATTCCAAGGTGGTTTAGGTGCGCTTGTAAGAGCGTATGGCTTGGATGCATAGAAAGGAAACGATATTCGTTTCCTTTTTTTGACCTTTCTATAAATCTAGCAAAGAATAGGGGATATAGGTAAGATGAGTATTTTGCAAGGAATCCTTGATACGTATGCTCAGTTTTTCGACTTGGACATGTGGATTAAAGTGTTGCAAGATCCAGTATCGTGGGGATTAATAGGTACACTTGTTGTACTTGAAGGATTACTATCTGCTGATAACGCACTTGTGTTAGCGGTAATGGTAAAACACCTTCCAGAAGAGAAGCGTAAAAAGGCTTTATTCTATGGACTTATTGGAGCGTATTTATTCCGCTTTATTGCGATTGGAATTGGAATGTTCTTAATTAAATTAGCATGGGTAAAAGTGTTAGGTGCACTTTACTTAGCTTGGCTTTCAATTAAATACTTTATTGATAAAAGAAAAGGTAATGCAGAAGAAGAGGAAGCTCATGGTATGAACCAAAACAGTATTCTCTTCAGAATGTTTGGTGTCTTCTGGGGAACGGTTGCGATGGTCGAATTAATGGATATCGCGTTCTCTGTAGATAGTGTACTTGCTGCATTTGGTGTATCAAATGAAGTTTGGATTCTATTGTTAGGCGGAATGCTCGGTATTTTAATGATGCGTGGTATCGCTGGTGTATTCTTAAAGTTGTTAGAGCGTATCCCAGAACTTGAAACGACAGCATATATTTTAATCTTAATTATTGCAACAAAAATGCTATTGTCTGTTATTCATATTGAAATAAGCCATACATTGTTCTTCGTTATTTTAGTTGTAGCATTTGGAGCAACATTTGTACTTCACTACGTGAAGAATTCTGGACAAGCTAAAGAAGAAGTTGCTGCTACTAAAGAAGACAATAAATAATTGAAATGGGTTTGCTCGTTTTGCGAGCGCCCATTTTTTATAACCAAAAATAGTTTATAATAGAAGAAAGACTTAGAAAAAGTAAATGTTTTTGGAGGTGAACTGTTGTGTTTTCACGTTTTACACTTCAACCATATGCATTAAAAGATGAATCAGATGTAAAGCAATTTGAAACGCTTTTAGAAAAACGTCCACAATATGAGCTGACAGAGAATGAGATGAAATTTAGTTATATAGCATGTCGAATCCTTGGCGTTCCTAATGATGTAGATGAATATTTCAATGAATTATTTGATTATAGTGAAGCGAAAGGAATTGAAGTTTTACACGAACAAAATTTAAATAAAGTGATTGATTCAGAAAAGCTTCGTCACATTCAAGAGGTGTTCGGATTACATCAAGAAGCACCAAATGGTCTAACAGTAAATAGGCTAGTGGCACACTTATCTGGGAAACAACTTTTACCGAAAGTAGACAATCCGGATTTACAGCATTATATACATACAACATTTATTTCTGTATTGAAATTATATGAGAAACAACATAATCAATCTCTAAAGACAGAAGGCTTCCGTCGTTTCTTAATCGACATGATTAAATTAAGCGAAAATTACGTAGCGAAGTGGTTCTCTACGATTAACTATAAGAAACAAATGCCACGTATCGTTTGGTACGGTGATGCACAGGAAAGCCGTATATATTTCTTATACTTTCTTATTATGCTCGGCTGCGATGTACTTTATTATCACCCAGAAGGAAAAGATGGATTTGAGAATGTTGATGAGGAAGGAAGAAGTTTTATTGTGTCTCATCCAAGTCGCATTTCTCTTGAGCCATTTCCAGATCGCCGCCGCGAGCGTGTTGCAACAGTGGCATATCAAGCTTCAAAAGAAATTGAACAAGTACTTCACCACGATAATTCACTATTATACAAGCCGTGGCAATTCCGTTCATATACACCTGTAGCACGTACATTAAAAACAACATACGATGAACTATTTTTAATTACGAAAGAAAAGGCGTTTGTACGCCCGACATTCTTTGTTGAAAATAAACACATTTATATTCCATCCCTATTTGCGAAAATATCAGGTGTTTCAAAGAATGATAAAGAGTATTTTCAGCGATTAAAGGCTGTTACATCATTTGATAACAGTTTATTAATTAATACATTTCCGTTTACGAAAGAACAAAAAGCAAATTTCCAATACCATTATCGAGATGCATTAGACCGCGGAGGGAAATTGCATCCAGATTTAATTATGAACAGTCATTGGTGGCCGCATAAACGATTGCCAGAAGGATTACAACATGGTATTGCAGAAGCGATTATCCATACGTGTGAAAGTGAAATGTGTAAACCAATTGCAAAAGAGACGAAACAAGATGTAGCGCTATATGTTTTCGCGCAACTTTCTCAAATACCACCGAATATTTTAGAACAGCTTGAGAAATTTGATTATTCACAAGATGTACCGAAAATTGTTATATTTAATAATGAGAAGAGTGGAGAGTTAACTCGTTCTGATGCTGTTTTATTACTATTTTTAAATCAAATTGGAGTAGATGTATTCCATTTCAATCCAACGGGAAGAAACGATATTGAACCGTATATTGAAGCTGGGGCATTTGATTCACATTGGCTTGAAGAGGTTAATTTCGATCTTGAGTTTCATGGTTCATCAGCCTATAAAAATTTATCACAAACAATAAAAGGACTATTTCGTCCATTTTTATAAGGAAAGGGAGAATACCATATGAATAACCCAGTCGTACTAGATTCGAAAACAGAATTAAATGAGCAAACAGCACAAGATGTTCGCTTGCAACTTAGACAAGATGCGGATGTACAACGTATTTATAATGCGGTAGATATTAAAGATCAATTAGAATTAATTGAACTTGGAAAAGAACCTTCTATGGAAATTTCACGTTTTGCTGATCAAATTTTACATACGATGTCATTATCAAAGATAGAAGATTCTGGTGAATTATTAAAACAGCTTGGTAAAATTATGGACCGATTCGATAGCAAAGACTTTGCGGAAGAGAAAAGTGGTTTCTTCTCACGTATGTTCAAAAAAGCGGATAAAATGATTGAACAAATCTTTAGCAAGTATCAAACGATGGGCCGTGAAATTGATAAAGTGTATGTGGAAATTACGAAGTATCAAGATGAAATGAAAAAATCAATTGGTACGTTAGATGGTTTATATGAGCAAAACTTAAAATATTATTTAGACTTAGAAAAATACGTAGTAGCAGGAGAAATGTTATTAGAGCGTTTAAATACAGAGTTAGTTCCGATGTATGAAGAGCGTGTACGTAATAATGATCAATTAGCAGGTATTGAATTAGAGTCGCTTAAAAACTCTGTTGAAATTTTAGAACAACGTATTGATGATTTAGAAAAAGCGCGTATGGTTGCGTTACTGACAGCACCACAAATTCGAATGATTCAACGTGGTAATAATAAATTAATTGGTAAAATCAATACAGCATTTATTACGACGATTCCTATCTTTAAAAATGGTATCATTCAAGCGGTAAATGCGAAGCGTCAAAAGCTTGTTGCAGATTCCATGGCTGAACTGGATCGCCGTACAAATGAATTACTTAAGAAAAATGCACAAAATATCGCAACGCAAAGTGTGGAAGTAGCGAGATTATCCGGTTCTTCTAGTATTAAGATGGAAACACTTGAGGAAACTTGGAACATTATTTCAAGAGGTATGCAAGAAACACAACAAATTGAAGAGCAAAACAAACGTGAGCGTGAAGAAAGTCGCAAACGTATGGCTACATTAACTGAGAACATTAAAAAAGAATTACAAGGGTAAATGAAAAGGCAATGAGGACTATTCCTCATTGCCTTTTAGTTTTTCTTCGCTAATTTAATGATTTCATTCACAACGAGCGGAATGATACTTAATAAGAGAACAAATCCCCAATCTCGCAGCGTTAATGCATGCACACCGAATATATTTGCAAGGGGCGGAATGGAGATGATACAAACTTGCATAAGAACACCGATAAGAAGGGAGAAGACTAAATATTTATTTGTAAAAATCCCAATTGAAAAAATTGATTTCGTTCTTGAACGCAAGTTAAATGAATGAACGAGCTGAGAAAAACTAAGAACGACAAATGCCATCGTTTGAGCGTGTAATAGAGCATCCTCATCAATTCGCTCTGGGAAAAGAGGGAATAAATTTGTATCTCCAGTATAGAACTTTGCTCCGGCGATAAAGGCTATTAGCGTTAAAAGTCCAATGACAACCCCATTGAAAATAAGGAAAGGAACGCTACCGCTAAATAAGCTTTCTTTCGCATGTCGTGGTTTTTCCTTCATCACATCAGGATCTTCAGGATCCACCCCAAGTGATAATGCAGGCAGCGTATCTGTAATTAAATTTACCCACAAAATGTGAATAGGTCGTAGTGGTGTTGCCCAGCCGAGTAAAATGGCTAAAAATAAAGTGATAATTTCTCCGAAGTTACAAGAGAGTAGGAAGAGAATTGATTTTTTTATGTTACGATAAATGTTTCTACCTTCCTCAACAGCTTTCACGATAGATGAGAAATTATCATCTGTTAATACGACATCCGCTGCCCCTTTTGCAACGTCTGTTCCTGTAATGCCCATCGCTACGCCAACATCTGCTTGTTTTAAAGATGGAGCGTCATTGACGCCATCACCAGTCATAGAAACGATATTGCCTTTTGCACGTAATGCTTTTACGATCTTTACTTTATGTTCTGGAGAGACTCTAGCGAATACATGTAAGTGATCAATTTTGCTTGCTAGTTCTGTATCTGAAATGTTATCTAATTCAGTTCCAATCATAATTTCACATATGTCTTCAGCAATGCCAAGTTCTTTGGCAATGGCGAAGGCGGTATCTTTATGGTCACCAGTAATCATAACTGTGCGAATACCGGCTTTTTTACATTCTGTAATGGAATCTTTTACTTCAGTTCGCGGTGGATCAATCATACCGACAAGACCAATAAAGATGAGGTTTTCTTCGAGATGATCTATATCCACATTGCTTGAATTGTATTGTTTAAATGCGAATGAAAGTACTCTTAAAGCTTCTCGGGACATTGCCCTGGCAGCTTCTAATATTTGATTTTTATCAGCCTCTGTTAGAACTTCGATTTTACCGTTTTTCAATATGTGGGTACACCGAGGTAAGAGCTTATCGATAGCACCTTTCGTCATGCTATAGTAGCTTTCATCGTATGTATGTACAGTTGACATCATTTTACGATCTGAATCGAAAGGTAGCTCATTAATACGTTCATGTATTTTTTCTAAATAATCTTTTTGCATATTAAAAGTGCTTCCGGCAACGAGAAGAGCAATTTCAGTCGGGTCTCCCGTTTGTGATTCATTGTTGTAAGACGCATCGTTACATAGCACCATATTTTCTAACAATAGACGTTGCACATCATTATTTACATTTAAATTTTCTAATTGATCGTATGTGTTATCACTATAAAAGTGAGTAACGGTCATTTTATTTTGTGTTAACGTACCTGTTTTATCTGAACAAATAATTGTGACAGAACCGAGAGCTTCGACAGCTGGTAGTTTCCGAATGATAACATTTTGTTTAATCATACGCTGCACACCAATTGCAAGAACGATGGAAACGATAGCTGGCAAACCTTCTGGAATAGCTGCAACGGCTAAACTAATAGCAGTCATAAACATTTCTAGTGTATCTCGTCTTTGTAAAAAGCCGATGAGAAACATAACGATACAAATCGCTACAGCAACAAAGCCTAAATACTTTCCGACTTGTGCTAAGCTTTTTTGAAGTGGTGTCATATCATCGTCTGCTTCATGCAACAGGGTAGCAATCTTACCAATTTGTGAGTTCATTCCAGTTTCAACAGCAACACCGACGCCTCTTCCGTATGTTACAAGGGTAGACATGAAGGCCATGTTTTTTTGATCACCGAGTGGTACTTGTTCATCACTTTGCATGGAAGGGTGGTAGATTGCATCTTTATCAACAGGGACAGATTCACCAGTTAGAGCAGATTCTTCAACTTTTAAATTTGCGGTTTCGATAAGGCGTAAATCGCATGGGATATATCGTCCGGCGTCGAGCATAACGATATCACCTGGAACGACGTGCTCAGATGGAATTTCTTTTAGTTCACCATCTCGCTTGACGATAGCTTTAGGTGTCGCCATCTTTTTCAATGCCTCTAAAGCTTGTTCTGCTTTCGATTCTTGGACGACACCGATAACAGCATTTAAAACTACAACGAGTGCAATAATACTTGCATCAGCCCATTCACCTACAAAGGCTGAAATAAGAGCAGCAATAATAAGGACATATACGAGGACGTCATTAATTTGGGCGAAAATACGTTGCCATAAAGTGCGTTTTTGTTTTGTAGCTAATTCATTAGAACCGTATTGCTTTAAACGTTCACTTGCAATTTCTTCTGTTAAACCGTGTTGTTCATTTGTTTCTAAGTCGATTAATGTTTGATCTTTCGTCTTACTGTACCAATTGCTCATAAGTAAGCACCTCCAGTAAAAACAGTTAGCAATGGTAGTGTTGCTATTATTTGTGAGTAGTATGTATGGAGAAAAAATCTAAGGTGAGGTTCTACTTCTATTGTACAATATTTTACAGTTGCTTGAGGGAAAGAGAAGAGTTGTCATGAATTTGTTGGAAATAAAAAAGAGCCTCATAAACGAGGCTTTTTACTTTTTAATTAATGTACCTAATTCTTCTGTAATAGCTTGCATTTCACTAATGCTGAATGTTTCACGTTTCATAACATGCTCATAAATGTCACGTAAGTCTTCGTACATTTCTTCATTAAAGCTAGCAGCTCTCATCGCTCCAGCATTAACCATACGTAATTTTTCTTTAATAGCTTCGACCATATATTCAACGTTTTCTTCTGACTTTACGGATAAATCCACCGAAGTGTCCCCCTTTAAAATAACATAAGGCTATCTTAACATTTTTTATCATTTTCGTTAATGAATCTTTTCAATCCTATTAAATTAGTAGGGATTTCCTTTATATTTAATAATTGGTTGTTTATACTATAAGTATATATAAAGAAATGCACCAAGAAAGGAAGAAACAAAAATATGGTTCAAGTATTGTTTGTTTGTCTTGGGAACATTTGCCGTTCTCCAATGGCAGAAGCGATTTTTCGAGATCTTGTCGTAAAAAAGGGACTCGAAGAGAAAATTGTCATTGATTCTGCAGGAACTGGAGATTGGCATGTTGGCCATCCGCCACATAAAGGAACACAAAAAATTTTAAAAGAAAATGCAGTCACTTTTGAAGGAATTAAAGCAAGGCAAGTAGAAAAAGAAGACTTAACAAAGTTTGATTATATTATTGCCATGGACAACAAGAATATAGCAGATTTAAAAAGTTTAGGTAAAACTGGAGGCTATATTGGTAGGCTGTCCGATTTTGTTCCAGACGGTGGCTGGACAGACGTTCCCGACCCTTACTATACAGGGAATTTCCAAGAAGTATATGACCTTGTAACAGAAGGGTGTGCAAAGCTATTAGCTTTCATTCGAAAAGAACAAGGAATATGAGGAAGCTTAGAAAGAAATACTTTCTAACATAAGAAATGAAAGGGTGAAGGAATATGGCAAAGAAAAATAATATTGCTCGAAACATTGCGATTGGTGTAGCTGCAGGTGTAGCTGTATCTATGTTGAAGAAAGAAAACCGTGAAAAAGTAAAAAATACTGCAGAAAAAGCAAAAACAAAGATGATTGAAATTGGTGAAAATGCAAAGATCAAAGAAAAAGTGCAAACTGTTACAGATAAAGGACGCGAACTTGCTGATTTAAATGTAGTGAAAGCAAAAGTAGCAGAAATTAAAAAATTGACGCCGTCTGTTGTAGAGACGTTAAAAGAAACGAAAGAAATTTTTAGTAAGAAAAAGGTTGAGCCAGCAGAGAAGCCAGAAACGATTGAAATTCAAGCTGTTTCTCCAAAGGTAGATGAGCTGAAGGCAGAAGAAGAGCCGGTAGTTGCTGAAGATGGCGGTATGAAAGAAGCGCGTGAACTATTTATGAAAGACTCCAATGTAGAGGAAAAAAAAACTGAAGCGTACATTGAGTTGAAGCAAGATAAAGAAGAGAAGAAAAGCGTTTAACCATATATGAGAAAAATTTTAGAAAAGGTGAGAAGAAATCGTACTTATTCGTTTGGTAAAGATTTATATGACCGAACGATGCGCGATGATGTAGCGGGCTTGGCAGCACAGCTCGCTTATTTCTTCTTGCTTGCGATTTTTCCTGGGCTTGTTTTCTTAATTACGCTTCTTGGATTCATTGACCTTCAAACAGAAAGTGTGCTCAACTTATTAGAACCGTACGTACCCGAAGATGCAATGTCTTTAATTGAAGTAAACGTTGATAAAGTTGTAAATGAGCAAAATGGTGGTTTATTATCATTTGGTTTATTATCAATGCTATGGTTTGCTTCAAATGGTGTAAATGCGGTGATGAATGCTTTTAACCGTGCGTATGATGTAACGGAAACACGTTCTTTTATTAAAACGAGAGCTTTATCAATTGTGTTTACGTTAGCGATTATTTTTATGATTGTGTTTGCGCTAATTGTTCCAGTGTTTGGACAAGTCATTGGGGCAGCTGTATTTAAAGCAATTGGTTTATCGGATAGCTTTTCTTACGTGTGGAGTATTACGCGTTTAGTAGCGAGTTTCTTCGTGTTATTTGCATTGTTTAGTTTTTTATATACATTTGCACCAGATCGAAAATTAAAAAGAAGAGAAGTCATTTCAGGAGCAACATTTGCTACTGTAGGATGGATTGTGGTATCGTACTCATTTGCTTATTATGTAGATAAGTTTGCGAATTACGCCAATACATATGGTGGTCTCGGTGGTATTATTATTTTAATGTTATGGTTTTACTTAACTGGATGGGTAATTTTACTTGGCGGCGAAATTAATGGTTTACTCCATCATTATAGGACGGGTGACAATAATTCCCGTAATGAAAAGTGAGCTCTTGTTCCATAATAAAAAGGAACAGGGGGGATATTTCATGAGTAATAATAAAAAGAATCACAACAATAAAAATAACAATAAGCAAAAGAGCAGTTCGCATCCAAAGCATAAAACGAGTGGTAGTGCGAACGGTCATAATAGCTACCATTAGAAAAAACGGGTCCTCTATGAGGGACCCGTTTTATTTGTTTCCTTTTAATAATCGTAAGCCATTCAAAATAACAAGAATCGTACTTCCTTCATGCCCGATAACACCGAATGGAAGAGCTAAAAATTGTAAGAAGTTTGAACAAATGAGCATTGCAATTACAGCTAGTGAAAAGATTACGTTTTGCTTTACAATACGGTTCATTCGCTTTGATAAACGGATTGCTTGTGAAAGTCGAGATAACTCGTTCTTCATAAGTACAACGTCTGCCGTTTCTAAAGCTACATCTGTTCCTTCTCCCATCGCTACACCAATGCTAGCAGTAGCGAGTGCAGGGGCATCATTTATACCATCTCCGACCATTGCTACTGTCCCGTATTTTTCTTTTAGCTTTTTAATCGTTTCAACTTTTGTTTCTGGTAAGCATGATGCGTAATATTCCTTTATATTACTTTCAGAGGCAATAGCTTTTGCTGTTTCTTCATTATCTCCAGTAATCATAATGGCCTCGACACCGATGCTTTGTAATTCGCGAATAGCAGCTATTGTCTCTTGGCGAAGAGTATCTTTTAAAGCGATAAGTCCAAGGATGCCATCCTCATCACTAATATAAACCACAGTTTTACCTTCTTTTTCAAGTGAGGCAGAAATACCATTATGAAATGTCTTTGTTTCTTCACCGATAAAATCAGCTTTACCTATTTTATAAGCTTTGTTTTCGAATATTCCTTTTAGCCCAAAACCAGTTACATCTTCAACGTTTTCTGGTTTTTTTAATGTAATGTCATACGCATGTTTGGCATATTTCACAATAGATTCAGCTAAAGGATGTGTAGAGTGACTTTCAATTGCTGCTGTAATAGAAAGTACTTCTTTTTCTGTCATATTTTCTCGAACATATACATCTGTTACAGTAGGTTTTCCTTCTGTTAATGTTCCTGTTTTATCAAAGGCAATAGCTTTTACTGAAGCGAGACGTTCTAAATGTATGCCACCTTTAAAGAGAATTCCGTTTCTTGCGCCGTTAGAAATAGCAGATAACGTTGCTGGTGTAATGGCAGCAACGAGTGCACAAGGAGATGCGACTACAAGTAAAATCATAGCGCGATAAAACGTTTCATTCCAGCTCCAATCCAGCAAGAAATGAGGGACGAACATCATAAGCGCAACAACGAGTAGTACACCTTTTACATATGTTCCTTCAAACTTTTCGATGAATAGTTGTGATGGTGATTTTTCACTCTGTGCACTTTGAACGAGACGGATAATCTTTTGGAATAATGTTTGATCGCTCGGCTTCGTAATTGTAACTTCGATAGCACCGCGTAAATTTACAGTACCAGCAAATACTTCATCACCATATTTTTTTTCATTTGGAATGGGTTCACCAGTAATCGCTGCCTCATCGATATTTGTTTCACCGCTATGAATTGTACCGTCAGCAGGAACGCGCTCACCTGGTTTAATTAGAATAATGTCGTTAATTTGTAATCGTCCAACAGGAACACGTTCCTCAGTTCCGTTTGAAATACGTAATGCTTCTTCAGGTTGTAGATCAAGAAGCGCTGAAATTTCTTTTTGACTTTTACTTAATGTATAAGATTCCATCGCACCGCTTAGTGCGAAGATAAAGATTAAAATCGCGCCTTCTGCCCAGTAGCCAATGATTGCAGCGCCGATAGCAGCAAAGAGCATAAGCATTTCGACATTTAGCTCTTTCTCCTCAATTGTATCTTCAATACCTTCTTTTGCTTTTGCATATCCACCAACTATATAAGCAAGGATATAGCAAGTAATGCCTACATTCATTACATCGTTCTTTGTGAATAACCAACCAGCTAAAATGAAAATACCAGATGCGATTGCAAATATAAGTTCATAATGTTTCTTTAATGTATCCCATAAAGAGGGATGAGAAATAGACTTTTGTACTTGTAATGTTTTTACTTCTGAGTTCATTACTACTCGCTCCTTCCAAATTCTTATTGAGAAAAAGAATCAAAATCGAAACCCCTATAAAACGACGAAAGCTGCCATCCATAATGGATAGCAGCATTTCTGTTGAAACTGATTTTAATAGTTATTATGTTGTAATTATTCTATAGTATAGCATATGTTTTCGTTAGATGATATATTTTTGTTTGTTTAGAAACTGAAAACTTGTGTTTTCTCAATTCCTTTGGTATATATGAATACTGTTCATAAAAAGATCGGAAAGGAAGACAACAAGTGAAGACAGAGAAATTTTTTACCCATCCGATTGGCGTATTTATTGCTGCAATAGTAGCAACTTTTTTATGGGGAAGCGCATTTCCTTTTATTAAATTAAGTTATGCTGAACTTGGAATTCAGCCACAAGAAGTTGGAGAGCAAATATTATTTGCTGGCTATCGTTTCTTTTTATCTGGGGTTATGCTTTTATTCTTCTTTAAAGCGTTAGGAAAAGATATGAGCTTCAAAAAAGGAACGGGGAAGCAGTTAGTACAAATTGGCTTATTTCAAACATTTCTTCAATATATATGTTTTTATATTGGGATGAGTTATAGCTCTGGTATTGAAGGAGCTATCATTTCAGGAACATCATCATTCTTTCAAATTTTACTCGCGCACTTCTTATATAAAGACGATGCGCTCAATATGAGAAAAATAATTGGAGTCTCTATCGGATTTTGTGGTGTCGTTTTAGTAAATGTACCGAGTGATGGTAGTTTGTCATTCCATTTCGGAATCGGTAGTTTATTACTTCTGAGTGCAGCAATGTTGTACTCGTATGGGAATATATTGGCGAAAGAAGGTAGTAAAACATTAGATGTTGGCTATATGACAGCATACCAAATGATTTTTGGTTCTATCGGGCTATTATGTATAGGGGCTTTGCAAGTTGGAGTTATGCCATTTACATTCAGTGTACATGCAATACTTATGCTGATTTACTTATCTTTCTTATCCGCAGCAGGATTTTGCATTTGGAATACAATTATGAAGTACAACAAGGTTGGAAAAGTATCAATGTATATGTTCTTTATACCTGTATTTGGTGTGTTATTATCGAGCATGATTTTAGGAGAAGCAATTCATTCATTTGTACTATTCGGTTTAGCATGTGTAGCCGCGGGAATTATCGTCGTGAATCGGACGCCAGCTAAGCAAAAAATAGAGCAAGAAAAACAAGTAGCATAGAAAGAGAAGACGATTACAAAAGAAGAACAGTACAGTTCTTCTTTTTTTAAATAGAAAAAGGATAATAGACTAGGTGTAACGAAAAAAGATACAAAAAGCATTTATTGGGGAGAACATGTTATGAATCTACTTTATATGGTATTAATTGGACAAATCATTCTTTTTTTAATTGGTGCAATGTACGCAATAGGGCAGACGAAAAAAACAAGAAATAACATGCCGTTACCTTTAGCGGTGCGTCTTATTCTTAGTTTTTCGTTAACAGCAAGTGCAATTTGGATATGGTTACAAGATCCATCAGTAGATTATAGTACGTGGGTTGCACTAGGTATGACGTTATCAACTGTAGGGGATTTATTTATGGCAGGTTTAATTCCAATTGGTCACAGGCTAATTGGAGGGATGATTACTTTCGCGCTTGCGCATTGTTTTTATGTAAAAGCATTTTTGCAAACAGGCATTTCATGGAATGGTTTTTGGATTGGTTTACTTGTATACGGACTCTTTCTCATTATAGGATGGTTCTTCTTTATTCGAAATGAGAAACAGGATAAATTGTTTACGATAGGAGCGCTAATTTACGGATTGTGGGTTGGAGGCATGGCTTGCTTTGCGTTCGCCTTATACTATGAGAATACAGGAATATGGTGGATACCAGCTTTTGGTGGCTTACTATTTGTCATTTCTGATTTTATTATTGGCGTGACAGATATTGGAGGACGCAAATTAAAGTATGAACCACTTTGGATTTGGTTTACATATGTAGCGGCTCAAATGTGTATTGTATATGTGGGAATATAAAAAGATACTCTTCGAATAGTGGATAGACTATTTGAAGAGTATCTTTTTTGTTACTATGCTACAATGTTTTTTTGTTGTAGAGCAGAAAGGCTGTATTCATCTGCTGCTTTATAACCTTGGGATAATAAATCATTGATGTAAAGCTTGTTGTAAATAAAGCAGAAGACTAAGTTAGAGAATCCGAATGTAAACATACTAGCGACTAAAATAATTAAAAACCATTTCCAGTCTCCACGGAATATAGCAGGGAAGAAACCAAAGAAAAATACAGTCCAACTAAAACCAATTTTTGCTTGTTTAATTTGACCGGTATTTTCATTTTTAAGCATAACTTTCATAGAAAAAGTCCTCCTAAGTAACTAAAAATATAATGATAAATGCAAGATATAGTATATCAAAATAATACATTATTGAATATTATTATTTATATTTTTGTAATATTAGAATTGTATAATTCAGAATTTTGTGGAAAATAGACGGTTGAAGTCTTTATAATAAAAGTAAAAAGACGATGAGATGGTGGAATGATGCAAAAGAAAAAACGTTTGCGTGAATTCTTTGGAACAATTGCAATTGCTTGTTTGCTCGTGTTTTTGGTGAAAATTTTCGTGTTTTTTCCTACGACTGTAAAAGGGGCGTCTATGAAGCCAACGTTACAAGATGGGGATAAGGTGATTGTGAATAAGTTGGCAAAGCAATTTGAAAGTTATGGGAGAGAAGATATTATTGTTGTAAAGACAGATAATTTTTATGTGAAAAGGGTTATTGGTTTGCCTGGCGATGTTATTGAGGTGAGAAATGATCAATTATATGTGAATCATGAAGTGATAGAGGAAGCGTATTTGTATAGTAATAAAAAACAAGCTGAAAAAAAACTTATGAATTTAACGGAGGACTTTGGACCGATTACAGTTCCTAAAAATAAGATTTTTGTTATGGGAGATAATCGCTTAATAAGCAGAGATAGTAGAAATGGTTTAGGACTCATTGATAAAGCGGATGTATTAGGAGAATTAGCGGCAATTTATTATCCATTCGAACATATGAAAATAATGAATTAAAGTAAAAAACCAAGCAAATTTCAGTTTGCTTGGTTTTTATCCCGCTTTAATGGGCAGTAAGACCCCCCTCAAAATTCAGCGAAAGCAAGGAAGTTAGGTGGGGGATCAACTGCCCATAAAAGTCCGATTGGTTCAACTAATAATCAGTGGGGGATGAAGCTCCCCCACTGATTAAAGTTTCACTTTATGTTAAATCGTAGGAGACTCATTAAATTCATAGACGTCTTCATTGTTTTTGTTCGTACTTAAAACGAATTTGTGCTGCAATAGTTGCAGTTTAAAGAATGCTAACGGATCGTGATAAGTTTCTGGATTGCTTCTTAACGTTGCTAATGTTTGCTCGTCTTCCTGTATTTCAAGTTGAGCGGCTTCTACATTTTGTTTCAATATGCTAAGTGGATCTTTAAAGAACATCATGATATCTCGTTCTAATGCGCCTTCAAATACTTCAAATTGAAGGAAGAATTGTTTTGAGATTGTTTGAGCAATTTCCGTATAATCTTCCGTTTCAATGTATTGTTTATATTTGTTTGCAAGCATAGATTGATTTTTTTGCATGTTACCAAACAGTTTTCCTGCACTCTTTAAGAAAAATTGTGTTGGTGTAAAGCGTAATAAAATATTGATGTTCGATACTGTAATTCTATTTGTCATACGTACAACATCTCGATGCCAATCATCTAGTAATTTGAAATCGCAAGGAAGTTTCATACGTTCTTCTTTATATAATTTATTAAACGTTTCACTCATTTCATCTAAATAAGATTGAGCCTGAATAAATTCATTATGTGCTGTTTCAATCCACTCTTGAATAAACCCAGTAAATTTAGGAAGAAGTACCTGTTGTACATGTTTTTGAATTCGTTCGTTCATCGCAGTATTTAATTCTTCATGAACTAATTTGAAATCACTATCTTCTTGAACAAGGTCAGAGCAGCTCTGTAATAATTCAGGAATTTGAGAATGGATATCTCGTGTGATTTCTTCTTTTGTTAAAAGATAAGATTCTGTAATAGAACGAATTTTATCTTTTTCAAGAGCAGTAAGATTGTTAATAAATCCGTTTAGTTTTACTGAGATATGTTTATTCCAACGTACTGATTTGACTAATGTATTTTCTAATTCCACACGTTCATTTACAAGGTATGCGATTGTCTTTTGAGTAAACCATATTAGTTTTTCGATACGTTCTTGTTCTATATCTCGTTCTGCTAGATTAGAAAGAATAGACTCTGTCACGTCCCCAAGTTGCTGGCTCCCCTCTTGTGAAGGAGAGTATGGGAAGAACTGCGCATTTGGGAAATGGACTTTCATCTTACTCATTAGTTTTTCATTCGTATCCGCACTATTTGTGTGTAATACGAAATGAATTTGTAAGTTTGGTACTTGTTCACGTAAATAAAGTAATATATCAAGTTCTTCACCATGTAACGATGAAGCAGAATTTAATACGTAAATAAGGCTATCTGCGGCTTGTAAGTATTCAAAATATGAGCTGTTTTTATCCACTTGTCCTTGAACAGATGGTGTAACAAGAAATGCAAATTTATTCTTTCTCAAAAATCTACTTGGTAATTTAATTTCTATACATTTGTTCTCAAGTTCTGATTGTTCAGGTGTAGCCATTATTTGATGGAATTCATCAAAGTTCGGTATATTGTGCACATCTAACGCAGTGAATTCTGTTATTTCAGTTTGGCTATCATCTTTAAATAGAATAGGAGTTGTTATAGTTTCAGTTAAGATGTTTTCTCCTAATATTGAATTGACGAATGATAATTTATCATGGTCACTAGTTCCCGCAATTAGTAATTTTGTAACATTTAAATCACATAGTTCATGAACGAGTAACGTAAATTGATGACTTAAATCTACATCATTTTTTTCAGCCCATACAGCAATTGTTTCGAATAAATGAGAAACAGTTTCCATATTTATATTTGTTTCAGCTGTTGAATTAGAGAGTAGGGCTCCCGCACTTTTTACGAGTAATGACTCTAAAGTTGTAGGTGAAACTTCATTCCACGCTAACACTGCAGCAGAGACGAATAGGGCGTCTTTTGCTCTCGTTAAACTAAACCAATTTGTTAATAAGTCAGGTACAAGTCCTTGCATTTCATGCATGAAATGTTCACCAGTAATTAATTCAAAGTACGTATCTTGATAGCGTTCAACAATTTCATGCCAATCGTCATTGTTGTCTGTCTCAATATGTAAGAATAAATGATTGATTGTTTGAATCCAAGGTAGATGTGATTTTTCATTTTGATAGCTGTTCCAAAGAGCGATAACAAGTTCCTTAAATTGGACTTGATCAATTGCATATAAAGCTTTTAAAGATTCATAGAAATATTCTGGTTTGATTTGTTTCGTAAATCCTTGATTCACATAATTAATTAAAGTATCGAACCAATGTAATGATTTTGTTCGAATTCCTTCTTGAACGGCAAGTTCGATGGCGTTATTCCAATCTTCTTGTTTTTCATAGAACGAGCGAGCAATTGAAGTAATATTTGGATAGTCAGGTTGAAATGCAACAGCTTCACTAATCGTCTTAAATGCTAGACCTAAACGATCTTGTTCGATATAAAGAGAAAGAAGTTGTAAGGAAACTTCCATTGTAAGAGTTGTATCTTCCGTTTGGATAGATTGATACATTTCTTCTGCTTTTGGTAAGAATCCTAGTTCAAAATAAGCATCTGCAATATTTTTGGTTGCCCAAAGTGCAAGCTCATTATTTACTTTCTCCCATTTAAATATCGCTGCTTCAAAGTCTTTATTTTGGTAATACAATTCACCTTGAGCAAAGCGAATATTAGAAATGTTGGAGAATTCATTTGTAGATTCATTTATATATGCTTCACCGAGTACTTCTGATACTGGAGTAGAAGTTTCTTCTGTTAAAAATGTTTTATAGTAAACCTTTTGGATAAATTGATTTTCAATGGTCATGTTCGTTCCCCCTGTATAATTTAGAAAAATGATGTTGTATGTAAAGGGTGCATGTTCTTTTAATAGGTAGAAGTTGCATTATATCGACCAAACTATGTTTTTGCTAGGTATATCATTTTTCCTGAGAGTTAAACCGTTGCGAAAAGTAACTTTCCTTTATTGTAACAAAAAAACAAGCATATGAATTTTTATTTTTTAATCCCGGTATTTGTGGATAGTAAGATTAGCCCTTCAAGAAGAGATAGATATAAGGGAAGAAGGCGGGAGTCTAGCACATGATTGATGTGCACTAAGAATGAGCGAGGTCACTGATTAATAGTTCAATTTCTTCCTACTAAAGGAATGGATAGAAGTAGAGTTCATTATAAAAACAATGTATAGTGAATATGTATACCATGTTTGTCTGAAAGATAGAAAGGGCACAATATGGAATAACGATCGTGTATAGGATGTGTCTTCCGAATGGAACAACATATTGGCGAGTTAATCGCACATTATGGGTATTTTGGAATTATTATAGCTTTGGCCGGTGGGATTGTTGGATTACCGATACCAGACGAGTTTTTATTGACTTTCGTTGGTTATAACGTTTCAAAAGGCGTTATGTCAGGAGCTGCTGCGTTTTTAAGTGGGATGGCTGGTGCGATGTTAGGCATTACATTAAGCTACATATTAGGTTTAAAACTTGGACTCCCTGTTTTAAAAAAATATGGACCGAAAATTAGAATTAAAGAACATCACATTGAAAAAACACATATTTTATTTGAAAAATATGGCCCATTTCTTTTAATAGTTGGTTATTTTATCCCAGGAGTACGTCATTTAACAGCGTATTTTGCTGGGATGTCGAATTTAACACTTTGGCGTTTTTGTTTGTACGCTTACGGTGGTGCGTTTATTTGGATAAGTGTTTTTATTGGACTTGGCTGGAAGTTAGGAGAGAAGTGGCGTTTTGTTGAGTATAGTTTGCATCATTATGGAATATGGATTTTATCCATTTCAGTAGTTGTTACATGTGTCGTATGGTTTTACATAAAGAAAAAGAAAAACCGCGAGTAGCGGTTTTTTTAGCTGAAAGCAATAAATAGTACACCAGCTGTAATAAAGACAACACCAATACCAGTCATAAAGTTTAATTTTTCGCCGAGTATAATCATAGCGAGAATGATAGAAAATACGACGCTTAATTTATCGACAGGAGCTACTTGTGAAACTTTTCCTGTTTTAAGTGCAAGAAAATAAAATAGCCATGACGAAGCACCTGCAACTCCACTTAATGTGATAAAAAGCAGTGCTTTTTTATTTAGAAGTACGTCGCCAATATTTTGAAATTTACCTTGTATAATAATAACGCCTACCATAAATAATGCCATGATAATAGAACGAACTGTCGTAGCAACATTGGCATCGATTCCATCTAAACCAATCTTACCGAAAATAGATACAAGGGCAGCAGCAATTGCTGATAATAGTGCGAATAAGAGCCATGAACTCATAGTAAAATTCCTCCAATCTTACATTATTATACATGAAAATCATTCTCACGTATAAAGTGAATGGGGTTTTACCGCCTCGCAAAGAGCTGGATAGATAACGAAATAATCCCCACCTTATATTTTTCATAAGGTGGGGATTATTATACTACTCTGCAATTTCTTCATATAAAAAGTACGTTACATTATAAATATGTTCTACTTCATCATCTGTCATAAACAATAATTCGTCACGCTCAATCCCTTTTTTCTTTTCGATAAACTCAATCATGTTTTTACGTTCTTCTCTTTTCATCAATTTTATTTCTCCTCTCAATCTGTTTTAATACAGTTTATTTAAGTTAATGCTATTATATAACAGAATCTTTAGAAAGTTCCACCTATTTTATTGTTTTTTTCAGAAGAACTTTTCGACAAAACAAGCCCACCTAAAGGGGGGCTTGTTTCACTTTATAGTCGTAAAAACTGGGGCTCCGTCGTACCGGCACCATCGATGTAATAAATTGTATCGGGGTTGATTTTAATTAGTACATAATTAGGGTCTTCAGGACCGAGTAACCAACGCTTTAAGCTATTATTCCAAAACTTGTTTTTTAATGTGGAATCTTCCTCGATGGAGGCTAAGCCTTCCACTTCGATATAATCTTCATCTAATTTTTTTCCTTCACGACCAAGTAGTATATGTACATTTGGATTGTTTTCAATATCTGTTATCTTTTTTGATTGTCGATCTGTTGCAACATATAGTACAAAATCTTCGTGGAAAAACATCATAAAGGCGCTATGAGGTTTCTCATTTCGTACTGTAGATAATACACCGGTACGTTGACCTTGAATAATAGTTGCGATTTTTTCTTTTAAGTGCATAATTTTAACCCCTTTTCATAATTTATAATTCTGTCTGTTTCAACAAGATAATTTAAATATCTTTCATACTGTTTTCTTCAATCCGATTTTTTAAACGCAATTGTGATGAAATCGGACAAGTTAGGAGAAGAATAATAATAATATCGAGGAGAAATACATACGATGGAAGGATGAAAAGCATGTTTAATAAAATATTTCTTATAGTAGCGCTTATAGGTGTACCACTGTCTGTACTTGGGAAAACACTTCATTGGCCTCAAACAATTATGTTCGCTGTGTATTGTATTACGATTATCGCATTAGCGGGTTTTATGGGGAGAGCGACAGAAAGTTTGGCAATTGTATCTGGTCCTAGAATAGGTGGATTATTAAATGCTACTTTCGGTAACGCTGTTGAACTAATCATTTCAATTTTTGCACTTCAGGCAGGATTAATTGAGGTAGTGTTAGCTTCTTTAACGGGTTCTGTACTTGGAAATTTATTATTAGTAGGAGGGCTATCCTTCTTTGTGGGAGGGCTTAAATATAAAAGACAAAGTTTTAATGTGTATGATGCAAGGCATAATTCGGCTTTATTAATCTTTGCTGTAGTAGTAGCATTTGTTATTCCAGAGATTTTTTCAATGAAGATGGACGCTGGAAAGACGTATCAGTTAAGTATAGGTGTCTCGATTATTATGATTATTATGTACCTTGCTGCATTGCTATTTAAGTTAGTTACGCACCGTGGTGTATATCAGCATAAAAGTGATGAAGTCGCTCATGAGGAAGAACCAGAGTGGTCGAAAGGGAAAGCATTACTCATTTTAGCGATAGCAACAATTGCGGTAGCGTATGTGTCAGAGGCGCTCGTGCATACATTTGAGACAGTTGCAAAATCATTTGGTTGGTCAGAACTATTTATAGGGGTTATTATCGTCGCAATTGTCGGGAATGCAGCGGAACATGCATCTGCAATTATTATGGCGTATAAAAATAAAGTAAACATTGCAGTTGAGATTGCAATAGGTTCTACATTACAAATTGCCATGTTTGTTGCTCCTGTATTAGTACTGCTTTCTATGTTCTTCACGCAAAGGATGCCTTTAGTATTTACGATACCAGAACTTGTTTCTATGATTACAGCTGTTTTCTTAACGATTGCGATTTCAAATGATGGAGATACAAATTGGTTTGAAGGTGGGACTTTATTAGCAGCGTATGTCATTATGGGAATTGGTTTTTATTTATTATGAAAAATAGGCATAACAATTGTGCCCAGAGAAAACAATAAACAAAGTAGTATATATACCTTTACATAGGAAGGAGCCAGACAGGTGAAACGAGTATACAGCATATGTCTTTCAACTATGGTCTCGTTTATTCTATTATTTCCTAACATGAGTTTTGCAAAGACAACGGTAGAAACAAAAATGCCTTCATCTGTTTTAAATATTTCTAAAGACAATACGTTTCCGAATGATGCGCAAGATTTACCGCGTTTGCAGCCGAGTAAGTTTGCTCAAGAACTATTGAAAACAGCGAATATTAAAATCGAAAACCCAGACTTAATTCGAATGTTTAATGAAACGACAATTTCGAATGCGCCGCTTGCGGTAGGGTACCGAGCGAAGATTTATTTAGGTCAATGGGCTTTGCATTATGAATCGGTTGATACATCAATCAATTGGGAATATAAACAAGTAAATCGCAATGTGTATGATAATCGAGGAGGAGATCGCCTATATCCGCTACGCTATAAGCAAGAAACGCAAAAGACGGTTGAAGGCGATTTAACAGCAGATATGAAAGATGCTGCAGATGTGAAGAAAATGATGCTTCTCAAAGCACTTGAAAAGGTACAATTGCCGCTTTCATTTAAAACGACTATTGGTTATGGCACAGGACATGAACGTGTGTATAACATTAGTCCGAGTCAACTTGGATATTTATATGCTTATACACCAGCAGTAAATGAAAAAGGGAAAGTAACATTTGGAGAAGTATACCTTGTATTAAAGGGAAATCAAAAAAGGCTCGTTGTAAAAAATATTACTTCTCAAGGAATTGGAGCGGCTATTCCAATTCATGATCATTTGTATTTTAAATTCATTTCTTCTTCTCACTCGCAATAACATAAAAAAACGTCAGCTTATAAGCTGACGTTTTTTTATAATGTAATATTTGCTGTTTTTGATAAGAAATCTTCTGTCGGATAGTAGCTGTTTTTTACAAGAACATTTGGTCCAAGACACTTTACTGCAGGACAGTGACAGCTTAATGATTTTGCTGTTTTTGAAGCGCTCCATTTTTCATACGCTTCTTGTAACGTATTTGTTTGTATGTTTCCTAGAAGTGGAACATCACCAAAGTCCGTTACAATAATATTTCCATCGAAAATATTTACATTTAAACGAGAACGGCCATCCGGATCATTACGAACTGTGACATTTTTGCTCTTTTGTAATTTTTTAAATGTGGCAATGTCTCGCTCGTCATCGCTACAAGCATAGAAAGGTAAAGTTCCAAATAACATCCATACATTTTCATCGCGAATTTCTAGTAAATGCTCAATTGCATCACGAATTTCAGCTTTTGTTAAAATCTCTAGATTACTCGCAAAGTCACTTGGATACATTGGGTGAACCTCATGACGTTTACATCCCATTTCGTCAACGATTTGACGATGAATATGTTCAATGTGTGGTAGAGTTCGTTTATTCAGCATCGTTTCAGCAGATACAAGTACACCTGCATCTGATAGAGCTTTACTATTTGTAATCATTCGTTCAAATAACTTTGCACGTTGTTCATACGTAGGTTTACGCTCCATCATTGCAAATCCACCTTCAACGAAATCATCAATTGTTCCCCAGTTATGAGAAATGTGCAGTACGTCTAAATAAGGAATAATTTGCTCGTAACGTGCTAAATCTATAGTTAAGTTTGAGTTGATTTGAGTGCGAACGCCTCGTTCATGGGCATATTTTAAGAGTGGTGTTACATAGTTGTCGACGGATTTTTTTGAAAGCATAGGTTCTCCGCCAGTAATACTTAAAGAACGTAAATGAGGAATCTCATCTAATCGTTTTAATAAAAGATCCATCGGAAGCGGATTCGGGTCTTTCGGCTGTAACGTGTAACCAACAGCGCAATGCTCACAGCGCATATTGCATAACGTCGTCGTTGTAAACTCAACATTTGTTAATAGTAGTTTGCCGTACTCTTCAAGGTCCATATACGCTTCCCATGGATCGTAAGAAGGAGTAATCGGCTTCATTTTTTGTGATATCGTCATATGAAATACTCCTTTGACTATTGAAATAACAATTTGTCCATTCTCTATAATAGAAGAATATGTACTTTTTATAAAGTGAAACTTTTTAGAGGAAAAAGAGAGAGGGCTTACATTATAGTGAATAACCGTGACAAAATTGATGAAATTACATACCCATTGTAATCATTTTTGCGGTATAATAAAAGCAACTCGAATTAAAAGGAGAGTGCCTTCATGGGAAAAGCAATTCAAGATAAAGATACACAATTAGTATATTTAAAGGAACGTTTAAATATGTTCATTGAAGTAATTGATACAATTGAACCTGAAGAAGTAGAATTAGAAGATGTAGATCGTCTTCTTGCAATGTTAGATGAATTAGAATTAAAATGTGAGCAATTTAAAAAAGACGAATAATATATTAAAAAGGCTGCCAATTCCAATTTGGTAGCCTTTTTCTGTGTGGATAATAGAAGGACGATAGAAAAAGAGGTATAATCAAGTTGTGAAAAATTTCATTTATGCTTGAATAGCGTGAAACAAATAAAAAGTGAAAGAGCATAACAATGAAATTTTCAGCTCATAACGTTTTGGTAGCGTTCACAATTGAGGGGGAAGTAACAATGGAAAAGCTTCAAGAAAGCATGTATCAACTAATTGTTGAAACGTCAACGAACTTACCGAAAGATGTTCGTCGTGCGATTCAACAAGCGAAAGAGCGAGAAAATGCAGGGACTCGTTCTGCGATGGCACTTGGCACAATTACAAATAATATTAAAATGGCTGATGATAACATCTCGCCAATTTGCCAAGATACAGGGATGCCAACGTTTAAAATTTATACACCAGTTGGTGTGAACCAATTAAAGTTGAAGGAAGCCATCTATAATGCGCTTGAGCGGGCGACAAAAGATGGTAAACTTCGTCCAAATTCTGTTGATTCTCTTTTTGGAGACAATAGTGGAAATAATTTAGGACCAGGTACACCGGTAATTAAGTTTGAACAATGGGAAAAAGATTATATTGATGCACGTTTAATCCTAAAGGGTGGTGGCTGTGAGAATAAAAATATTCAGTATAGCTTACCATGCGAACTAGAAGGACTTGGACGAGCTGGCCGTGATTTAGAGGGGATTCGTAAATGCCTTCTTCATGCAGTATATCAAGCGCAAGGTCAAGGATGTAGTGCAGGTGTAATTGGTGTTGGTATCGGGGGAGACCGCACATCAGGTTACGAATTAGCAAAAAATCAATTATTCCGTACATTAGATGATGTTAATCCAATCCCAGAATTACAACAACTTGAAGAGTACGTATTAGAAAATGCGAATAAGCTTGGCATTGGTACGATGGGATTTGGTGGAGAAACAACTTTACTTGGTTGTAAAATTGGCGTATATAACCGTCTGCCAGCTAGTTTCTACGTATCTGTGGCGTATAATTGCTGGGCATATCGCCGCCTTGGCGTAACAATCCATCCTGAAACAGGTGAAATTATGGATTGGTTATATCAAGAAGGTGAAGATACACTGGAGCAAGAAGTACAAGAAAAAACAGAGCAACGTGAAATTGTATTACAAGCACCAATTACAGAAGAGCAAATTCGTGAACTTCGCGTTGGTGATGTTGTAACAATTAATGGCATGATGTATACAGGTCGTGACGCAATTCATAAGCATTTAATGGATAACGATTGTCCAGTAGATTTAAATGGGCAAATTATTTACCACTGTGGTCCAGTTGTTGTGAAAGATGAAAATGACAATTGGCAAATTAAAGCGGCAGGTCCAACGACAAGTATTCGTGAAGAACCGTACCAAGGTGACATTATGAAGAAATTCGGTATTAGAGCTGTCATTGGAAAAGGCGGTATGGGTGCGAAAACATTAGCAGCTTTAGAAGAACACGGCGGTGTATATTTAAACGCAATTGGTGGTGCAGCGCAATATTATGCTGAATGTATTAAAGAAGTGAAAGATGTTGATTTCTTACAATTTGGTATTCCAGAGGCAATGTGGCATTTACGTATCGATGGATTTAAAGCAGTTGTAACAATGGATTCCCACGGTAATAGCTTACATGCAGATGTTGATAAAACATCACTTGAAAAATTAGCTAGCTTTAAAGAGCCAGTATTTAAGTAAACAAAAATGCATCTCGAATCATTCGAGATGCATTTTTTTGGTATATATAGAAAAACATGTTCAGCATGAAAGAATGCGTAGCAACAGAAACTACAAGTACGATTATATATGGAAAGGAGACTATTTATGAAACATAAATGGTTATATATCGGTCTCATTTTTTCAATTATGATGGCACTTGTTCCAGTTTCGGCATTAGCTTATACAAATACTCCACATAACTGGGGAATCCCGCGCCCTAAAAATGAAACAGTACCAGATGCAGGAAAGTTATATACAGATTTACTACAAAAAAATGGCGGTTTTTATTTAGGGGATACGAAGAAAAAAGATATTTATTTAACATTTGATAATGGTTATGAGAATGGATACACAGGGAAAATCTTAGACGTATTAAAAGAGAAAAAAGTACCAGCAACTTTCTTTGTAACGGGGCATTACATTAAAACACAAAAAGATTTATTGTTAAGAATGAAGAATGAAGGACACATTATTGGAAACCATTCTTGGAGCCATCCTGATTTCACAGCGGTAAACGATGAGAAACTTCGTGAAGAATTAACGAGTGTAACGGAAGAAATTAAAAAAGTAACTGGGCAAAAAGAAGTGAAATATGTACGTCCCCCGCGCGGCGTATTTAGTGAAAGAACGTTAGCCCTTACGAAAGAAATGGGCTACTATAATGTATTTTGGTCACTTGCATTTTTGGATTGGAAAGTAGATCAGCAAAGAGGATGGCAATATGCGCATAATAATGTTATGACGATGATTCATCCAGGATCTATTTTATTACTTCATGCCATATCAAAAGATAATGCAGAAGCACTTGCAAAAATCATTGATGATTTGCGCGAGAAAGGGTATCATTTTAAAAGTCTAGATGACTTAGTAAAAAGCAATCAACCGTAAGCATGTATGCTTGCGGTTTTCTCATGCTATAATGATGTGTAAAAAGGATGGGGAAACGTATGTGGAGCGAACATGTTACGTTAGAGTATCCGTATCATTTTGAAGAAGTATTAAAACGTTTATCTTTTGATCCTCTTAACGTCATTCAATTAGATGAGAAAGTTATTTATGTCCCGCTTTGTATAGACGAGGAACAGATTGTTGTTCGTCTGCAAGGGATTGGTACTGTTCAAAATCCACAGTTTTGGATTTCTAGTCAGACAGGAGATTCAGAGAAAGTCATGAAACGAATGAGGGCCATTTTTCATTGGAATGAACCGTTTCAAGATATACAAAATCATTTTTTAAACACATCATTACGTCCACTATTTGAAACATATGCTTATACTCCAATTATTTTAGAATTTGATTATTTTGCTTGTCTTCTTCGCTGTATCATTCATCAACAAATAAATTTGAAATTTGCTACTGTGTTAACAGAACAGTTTGTGAAACGATATGGAACAGAGAAGAACGGTGTATTCTTTTTCCCCACTCCAGAAATAGTAGCAAATATTTCAATAGAGGAATTGAGAGAGCAGAAGTTTAGTCAGCGAAAAGCTGAATATATGGTAGGATTAGCAAAGTGTATTATAGGTGGTAAGTTAGATTTAACTAGAATAGAAAACGAAACAGAAGAAGGAGTTGCAGCACAATTGTTACCAATTAGGGGGATTGGTGCATGGACAGTGCAAAACTTTTTAATGTTTGGGCTTGGACGGAAAAATATGTTTCCGAAAGCAGACATTGGGATTCAGCGTGCAGTACAAGGTGTATTTCAATTAGATGATAAACCTGATGATGCATTTTTAGAAAACGTGAAACAAGAGTGTGAACCATACTGCAGTTATGCAGCGTTATATTTATGGAAAAGTATAGAGTAGAGGTGTAATAATGATACAAAAGCAACATGAGAGTAAGTTGGAAGTTGGTCAAACGTTTCCTGTGACAATTAAACGTCTTGGGATTAACGGAGAAGGCGTTGGTTATTTTAAGAGACAAGTTGTCTTCATTCCAGGGGCATTACCAGGAGAAGAAGTTGTTGCTGAAACGACGAAAATTCAGCGTGGCTTCGCTGAAGCGAAAGTGAAAAAGGTTCGTAAAGCTTCACCACATCGCGTGAAAGCGCCATGTCCGGTATATGAAGAGTGCGGCGGTTGCCAATTGCAACATTTAGACTATAAAGAACAATTAAATCAAAAGCGTGATATCGTTGTACAAGCATTCCAGAAGTATATGAACAACGGTTTGGAAGAGAAAATTCGTCCGACGCTAGGCATGGAAAATCCATGGCATTATCGTAATAAGAGTCAACTACAAGTGGGGCGTAAAGACGAAAAGGTTATTACAGGACTGTATAAACAAAATTCACATCAGTTAATTGATATTGCTCATTGTATGATTCAACATAAAGCAACGAATGAAGCGACAAAAGTTGTAAGACGTATTTTAGAAAAATTAAATGTTTCTATTTACAATGAGAAAAAACAAAAAGGTTTAGTACGTACAATTGTGACACGTACTGCAGTTCAAACAGGGGAAGTACAAGTTACACTTATTACAACAAAAGAAGAGTTGCCAAATAAAGAACAATTTATTGCAGAAGTACAAAAACAGATGCCAGCTGTTAAATCAATTATGCAAAATGTAAACTGGCGTAAAACATCTGTTATTTTTGGTGATAAAACATTTAAATTAGCTGGAAAAGAAGTAATTCAAGAAACACTTGGTGATTTATCATTTGAATTATCAGCACGTGCATTCTTCCAGTTGAATCCAGAACAAACGGTTGTTTTATATAATGAAGCGAAAAAAGCCGCTGCCTTAACTGGAAATGAGAAAATTGTAGATGCGTATTGTGGCGTTGGTACAATTGGACTTTGGCTTGCAAATGATGCGGCGGAAGTACGTGGTATGGATGTAATTCCAGAAGCAATTGCAGATGCAAGAAAAAATGCGAAGCGTCACGGATTTACAAATACGAAATATGAAGCAGGTAAAGCTGAACAATGGTTACCGAAATGGGTAAAAGAAGGATGGCGTCCAGATGTAATTGTTGTCGATCCACCTCGTACAGGTTGCGATGATAAATTACTGGAAACAATTTTAAAAGTGAAGCCGAAACAAGTTGTTTACGTATCTTGTAACCCTTCTTCATTAGCACGTGATGTACAAGCGTTAATGAAGAGCTATGAAGTGGAATATGTACAACCAGTTGATATGTTCCCGCATACAGCTCATGTAGAAAATGTAGTGAAGCTTGTTAGAAAGTAAAGTTTATTAATATTCCCTCATGGTATGAGGGAATATTTTCTATGAAGGAGAATATTATGCACAATTATAAATTAACGATTCAGTACGACGGTGCACGTTTTAAAGGATGGCAGCGTCTCGGTAATAACGATAATACGATTCAAGGAAAAATCGAAAGTGTCATTTCTGAAATGGTCGGAAAAGAAACTGAAATTATCGGTTGTAGTAGAACAGACGCTGGTGTGCATGCTTTGAATCAAGTTGCTAACTTTCAAAGTGATGAGAAGTTAGTGGAACATAAAGTAAAAAAATATTTAAATCAATATTTACCTAATGATATTAGTATTACGAATGTAGAAGAAGTACATGATCGATTCCATGCCCGTTACAATTCTAAAGCAAAAACATACCTTTATAAAATTTGGAATGAAGAGCACACGAACCCATTTATGCGTAAATACAGCATGCATGTGAATAAAAAATTAAATGTGAAAAGCATGAAAGAAGCCGCGAAACATTTAGTTGGTTCACATGACTTTACTGCTTTTTCAAATGCAAAATCAAAGAAAAAGTCTATGGTGCGAGAAGTATATACACTTGAAGTGATGGAAGAAGCAGGATTTGTACAAATTAGAGTAAGTGGTAACGGATTCCTTCATAACATGGTCCGAAAAATTGTTGGAGCATTAATTGAAGTTGGGTTAGGACAATTAGATGCAGAGGCGATTCCACAGATTTTAGAGGCGAAACAACGTAATCAGATTAATTGCCTTGCTGAGGCGAGTGGTTTGTATTTGGAGAATGTTGAGTTTTAATAGTAATAAAAAAATCGAGCTGTGTAGGCTCGATTTTTTATGTTTTGGCGTTAAGAAGATTTTTCTTTCTTCATACGTATCTTCAAATTCCAAAAAGCAGCAAGCATAATAGCTGCAAAAGAGCCGCTAATTGTTGCTAATAGTTTTGCATAAGGATAGGCGTTTATATCAACTAGTAACATCATACATACAATGGTAGGGAAGAAGGCTAAGTATTGTAATAACTTTAATTTGTTATCATTACTCATATATATCGTTCCTTTCTAGTATGTTATATGTTTATTGTAGCATATTTTACCAAATGTTTATTTGTACTTGGAAAAAATTTAATGCGGTTTTAGTAGGAAATAAAAGTTAGGCTAGTAATCAGTGGAAGATGGACAAAATCTCCACTGATTAACGTCTTATTTTATATGTGTAAATGCAATTTTTTAATTCGATATTGTAAGTTTTGCCTACTTAATCCTAAAAACTTTGCAGCTTGTGAAATATTACCGTGATACTCTTTCAAAATTTGAGTGATGTAGTTCTTTTCCATTGCTTCTATTGTGTGCTTTAACGTTTTTGGCGCATCAGTATCGTTATTAGTTAGGAGAGGTTGCATATTGAATTCTTTTTTTATTCGTTCGCGAAAGCGAGTGGGAAGGTGAAACGCTGTAATGATATTTTCATCTTCAACTAAATTCATTGAACCTTCAATGACATGTTCCAATTCTCGTACGTTTCCAGGCCAATCATATGCATATAAGAATTCTCTTACATGTATATCTACATCTGTTACGCCGAGTCCAAATTGAATGTTGTACTTTTCGATAAAGTGCTGAACAAGAGCTGGAATATCTTCTTTTCGTTCACGTAAAGGCGGGAGACATAAAGTAACGACGCTTAATCTGTAATATAAGTCTTCCCGCAATCGATTGTGTTTCATAGCTTCAAGAGGGTCTTCATTAATAGTTGCTATAATACGAACATCAATTTCTTTTTCTTGTGTGCCTCCGATTCTTCGTATTGTTTTTTCTTGTATAGCTCGCAGTAACTTCGCTTGAAGTGCTGGACTTAACGAATTGATCTCATCTAATAACAAAGTTCCTCCGTTTGCTTCTTCAAATAAACCGGCTTTATCGATAGCTCCTGTAAATGCACCGCGGTTCGTACCAAATAATAAGCTTTCCATGAGTGTATCAGGTATAGCGGCACAGTTTTGCGAAATAAATGGTTTGCCCGAACGTTGACTTTCATTATGGATACTTTGTGCAAATAGTTCTTTTCCAGTTCCTGTTTCTCCTACGAGAAGTATGGAGGATGATGTGCGAATTACCCTTTTTCCTTCCGCAATGGTGGATTGAATGGCTTCAGAATCACCAATTATGTGATCAAAGGTAAATTTAGTGTTTTGTTTTCGGGAAGAGTCCATTTTTATTGTTTGCTTTAAGTGATTCATCTCTTTTGAAATTTCAATAGCGCCTTTAATTTTCCCGTTTTCTATTATTGGGAAAGTATCGTTAATCGTCGTAATTTCTTGCCCTTTATTGTTAAAATAAGTTTGTTTTATATTTTTGTTTGTTTTTCCTAATTTTAATGCTTCTATAAGAGTACTATTTTTATTTTCTTCAAATGCGAATACTTCTAAAGGACTTTTATATAGCACATCTGAGCGCTCCATTGATTCAATTTCCATCATTTTACGGTTATAGATAATCGTTTTACCTTCCTCATTAATAATATGAATCCCGATATCGAGTTCATTGAGCAAAGTTTCATATAGCATATTCATTTCAATGATCTGTTTCAAATTAATTTCTTCTGTACGCATAGATTATCTTCTCCTCATTTCACCCTATGAAGACTGACTTTTTATAATTTTATTAAAATTCTTATAAAATCGCAAAATTTTTTTGCGATTTTCCTTTTAAAACTTCTTACACGGTAGAAAAAATTTGCGGTTATGAAGATTTTTTTGTGAGGAACCCCCATTTTAAATAGGAATTTAAGATTGGTACGCATTTTGCATAAAGAATAGTTGAAATCTCTAAAGGAGGGATATGCAACGTTTCAGTACCAATTAATAAGAAGGAGGAGTGTATAAAGTGAAGACGGTTATAGAAGGCGTGTATAGTCCTTGTTACGGGAAAGTTGAGAAGTTATTTGTTACGGAAAATTCTTACGTATACGAATGGGAGAAATTAGCGTTAATTGAAACAATAGATAAACAGAAAGTAGAAATTAAGGTAGGAATCAGTGGGTATATCGAGTCATTAGAAGTAGTAGAAGGACAAGCTATCGCTAATAAAAAGTTATTAATAACAGTGAGGGATGATCTTTTAATAACAGGTAGTGATTAATACTATGTATTTTGCTCTTTTCAATAATTATTTTTCGTATAAACAATTTTAAAAACGCTTACATGAAATGGGTTTCCAAAGGGAAAAGGGGGGGATTTGTATGATGGATCAAAACCAAGGATTAAAAAGGGAATTGAAAAGCAGACACATATTTATGATTGCACTTGGAGGAGTTATTGGTACCGGACTTTTTTTAGGATCGGGGTATACAATTCATGAAGCTGGGCCTGGAGGAGCGATTGTAGCTTATCTTGTTGGAGGATTTGTTATGTATTTAACGATGCTCTGTCTCGGAGAATTAGCTGTTGCGATGCCTGACGCAGGATCTTATCAAACGTATGCTACGAAGCATATTTCCCCTGCAGCGGGTTATGTAGTCGGATGGATGTCGTGGCTAAACTGGTCGGCTACAATAGGTATTGAACTCATTGCAGTTAGTATTTTAATGAAACGATGGTTTCCTGATGTACCGTCTTGGATTTGGTGCGTAGTGTTTGCGGTACTACTTTTTGCTATTAACGCGTTATCTTCAAGAAGTTTTGCAGAAGTTGAATTTTGGTTTGCAAGTATTAAAGTCATTACAATCATTGCATTTATTATTTTGGGCGGGGCAGCAATGTTTGGTTTTCTAGATATGAAAGGAAATGAACCAGCACCAATGTTTTCTAGCTTTACTGATTATGGTGGGTTATTTCCAAATGGATTATCCGCTATTTTAATTACGATGATTGCTGTTAATTTTTCCTTCCAAGGAACAGAGCTAGTTGGTATTGCAGCTGGAGAGAGTGAAAATCCAGAAAAGACAATCCCGAAGGCAATTAATAATACAGTTTGGCGTATACTTGTGTTCTTTGTATTATCTATTTTCATTCTTGCAGGATTATTCCCATGGCAACAAGCAGGAGTGATAGAAAGTCCATTCGTAGTTGTATTTGATAAAATTGGTATTCCTTATGCAGCTGATATTATCAATTTCGTTATCATTACAGCAGTATTATCCGTTGCGAATTCAGGGCTATATGCAACTTCTCGTATGCTATGGTCTATGTCTAATCAAGGAATGATTAGTCCGATTTTTAGTAAGTTATCTAAAAGCGGCGTTCCAATTTATGCATTGATTGTAAGTACAATTGTAGGTTGTCTCTCATTACTATCAGGTATTTATGCGGAAGATACAGTTTATTTATGGTTGCTTTCTATTGCTGGATTTGGAGCAATACTAGTTTGGGCATCTATTGCTCTATCTAACTTATTAGCTAGAAGGGCGTATATAAAGCAGGGCGGGGATGTGAAAGACTTGAAATTTAAAACACCGCTATATCCATTCGTACCACTTCTTGCATTAGTATTAAATGTAACAGTAATTGTTGCTATGGCCTTTATTCCAGAACAAAGAATGGCATTGTATTGTGGTATTCCCTTTATGATTGTTTGTTTACTGTTTTACCGTGCGACAAGAAATAAGGGGAGTAACTTAGAGCATATTGAAAAGACAAAGACAACAGAAATAGAGAGTTTATAATAGTGATTAATTTGGAGACTGTAAAATTGTAAACAGTCTCTTTTTTTTGTGAAAATAAAGCTGGGAACATACTACGTATGCAAAGGGGAATTAGCGATGAATGAAGAAGTTGCACAGCTATTAGAACAGATTGATCTACGAAAAAATGAGTTACTAGAGCTTACAAAAACATTAATTCGTTTTGAAACACCAGCACCGCCGGCGAGAAATACAAATGAGGCGCAAGAATTTGTTGCACAGTTTCTAAGAAAACGAAATTTTTGTGTTGATAAATGGGATGTATATCCGAATGACCCGAACGTTGTTGGGGTGAAAAAAGGGATAGAAAGTGACACACATAAAAGTCTTATTATTAATGGGCATATGGATGTAGCGGAAATATCAGCAGATGAGGCGTGGGAAACGAGTCCGTTTGAGCCATTTATAAGAGATGGTTGGTTAGTTGGACGTGGTGCGGCAGATATGAAAGGGGGATTAGCTGGGGCATTATTTGCTATTCAGCTTTTACAAGAAGCAGGCATTGAATTGCCCGGAGATTTAATCTTTCAATCCGTAATCGGAGAAGAAGTTGGAGAGGCAGGTACGCTTCAATGTTGCAAAAGGGGTTATGATGCTGATTTTGCAGTCGTAGTGGATACGAGTGATTTACATATGCAAGGACAGGGGGGCGTAATTACTGGATGGATTACTGTGAAAAGCCCCCAAACGTTTCATGATGCAACACGCAGACAAATGATTCATGCTGGAGGACGTTTATTTGGAGCGAGTGCGATTGAAAAAATGATGAAAATTGTACAAAGTTTACAAGAATTAGAGCGTCATTGGGCAGTCATGAAAACATATGAAGGCTATCCATCTGGAACAACAACAATTAATCCAGCTGTTATTGAGGGCGGAAGACATGCAGCGTTTATTGCGGATGAGTGCCGGTTATGGATAACAGTACACTTTTATCCGAATGAAACACATGAACAAATAATAAAAGAAATTGAAGAGTATATTGGGAAAGTAGCAGCTGCCGATCCATGGTTAAGTGAAAATCCACCACAATTTAAGTGGGGCGGAGAATCAATGATTGTGGATCGTGGTGAAATTTTCCCTTCTTTAGAAATAGATAGTGAACATGCAGCTGTAAAAACGCTTAGCTCAGTACATGAATCAACTTTATCTAAAAATGCAATTTTAGATATGTCTGCAACGGTAACGGATGGTGGTTGGTTTAGTGAATTTCATATTCCAGCTGTTATTTACGGACCAGGTACATTAGAAGAGGCTCATTCAATAAATGAGAAAGTTGAAGTGGAACAGTTAATCGAATTTACAAAAGTAATAACAGCATTTATATATGAATGGTGTCATACGAAAAAATAGATTAGTATGTTGAAATCGTACAGGTATGTATACTTGTACGATTTTTTAGTGAACTATTTCAGAGTTGAATAGAAACAACTGAAATAGTTCTTTATTTTCTATGTCTTTCGTTTTAGTTCGATTAATTTCTCTTTTGCTAATTCAACAGCAATTGCATCATCTAAATAGCCAATTGGAAAGAGATAGTCAGGAATAATATCTGTCGATAAAATGAAATACAGTAATGCCCCTCCAAGAACTGCACGCTCTTCTTTTGGAATCGTTTCATTGCAAAATTGTTGATACATATCCGTTAATTGTTCAATGAAAGGACCAGCACTATCAATTTGTTCTAGCTTACTTGCAAAACTGTCATGAATACGTTTTTCTCCTTCTGTTGTTTGAGCATATCGTTCATAATTTTCAAGTTCTTGTTTCACACGGGTTGTTGTGTAGTCGAAATCGAATAAGTTAGAGGATTGCAGCGTTTGCTGAATGGTATCAAGAGATGTGTACATATCCGTCTTTTCTTTATTAATGTGAGGAGAATCAGGATACATTTCATCAAATAACAATTGGGGTGGAACTTGCAAACATTCTGCAAATTTTTGTAGATGTTTTTGTTTTGGCGGTTGTTTACCATTCATAATTCTTGAGATTGTTGCGGGATCAATATTTGTAAGCATTCCGAGTTGGCGCATAGATAAGGCACGTTCTTTTAAAAGTTTTTTTATTAATGTACTAAGCCGCTCATTTGGATTTTCTTTAGGCATAGCGAAGGCACTCCTTTTTGTTGTTGAAAAAATGTTGAGCATTTATTACATGTATATGAAACAGACAGGCACAGTTGCTCAACATTTTCATAAGATGCATGGAAAAGTGAGAAAAAAGGGGTGGCTGTTTATGAGTACGGCAGGTCTATTTTCAATTTTTTTAATTGGGATTGCTTCTAATTTAGATAATGCAGGTGTTGGAATTGCATATGGCATTCGTAAAATTAGAATTTCGTGGTTCAACAATTTTATCATCGCATTTTTTGGGTTTTTATTTACTTTATTAGCTGGCTTTTTTGGGAGTTGGATCGCATTATTTATTTCAGAGTTTACGGCAAATTTGATAGGGGCAATTGTTTTAGGAATAATTGGAGTGTTTATTTTATGTCAGCCTTTCTTGAGTAAAAAAGAGACCGTAGACTCTAAAGATGATAGTGTACTTATGGGGATTTTACGTGATCCGGAAAAAGCAGATTTTGATGGTTCTAAAACAATTAGTTTTTCAGAAGCAATTGTTTTGGGCGTTGCATTATCAATTAATAATATTGCAGGTGGATTTGATGCTGGGGTAACAAATTTAAACCTTTGGCTTACAGCGATTATTTCTGGTGTGTTTAGTTTTATTTGTATAAGTGGTTTTGCGTATGTAGGAAAACGGTACTTAGCAGAATACTTAGGGAAATGGGCTACGGTTATTGCGGGAGTGTTATTAATTCTTATTGGGATTGATCAGTTGTTGTAAGGAGAACAAAAAACAACGTTCGAGTATTTCCTTGGAAATATGGCAAAGGATTGCATATATCGACGTACTTTTCTCCATACTAATACGGATTTCTTTTAAAGAAAGGGGGATCCGTATGGGACGCGGAAAAGCATTTGATCATAAGAAAAAAGGGCATGACCATCAACCACCTAAAGGAGCATTCATTCATAAAGATGTAAATGAACATACTTTAGAAGAGGAAGAGCTACCAGTAAATATTGAAACGTATAAAAATAGTTTGAAAAAACATTAAAAGCACCTACATAGGTGCTTTTTTAACGTATATCTTCAATTAATTGTTCCGATTCTTCATGCATACTGTACTCACTTAATACTTGGATACAAAGCCACTTTAATTCTTCAATCGTATGCTCAAATTCTTCAGGAAGCACATGATGAACGTCTTCAAGTCCCATTCCGAAATGAATAAGTTCAAGTACTTGATCATCGATGTTCCGATCCATTAATAGTTCAAGTACTTCTAAATTGAATATGTATCGGTGAGCTTCATCGAGTGAAACAACTTTTAACTTTAAGCTTTCTACAATACTCAATATAAAAAGAAGAATTGTTTTTTCAAGAACAGGCTGTTTTCCCATTTGAAATATTAGTTTCATCTTTCACACCTCCACATATAGCGCTAGGTTGTACTATATTATTCAGGAGGGGGGAGCAAATATGCATAATATAGAGAAACTTTCAGCACGGTTTTTGTAAGGGGATCGGTAGCTAATAAAATTGAGGGTTTTATGCAAAAAAATCCTGCTAGTATAGCAGGATGGTTCTGAATTAAAAAATGCTCCAACCTTCTTGAGCAGAAAGAAGTTCAAGGATTTTAAAACCAGCGATGCTATTTCCGTTTGCATCTAAAGCTGGTCCGAAAATACCAATTCCCATTTCTCCTTTTACGCAGCCGAAAATGCCACCAGCTACACCACTTTTTGCGGGGATACCAACACGAATCGCAAATTCACCAGACTCGTTATACATACCGCATGTAACCATAAATGTTTTACAAATCTTTGTAATATGCTTAGGGATAATTTGTTTTTTCTTATATGGATCATATCCATCCATCGCAAAAATTAAGCCGATACGTGCTAAATCGATACAGTTTACCTCAACTGCACATTGACGAGTGTATAAATCCATCAGCTCTTCAATGTCACAATCGATAATTCCGTTTTGTTTCATATAGTAACAAAGTGAGCGATTTAAGTAAGCTGTCTCTAATTCTGAATTAGCAACTTTAGAAGAATAATTAATAGTAGGATTATCTGTTATTTCACGTACGAAATGAAGAATGCGCTCCATTTTTTCTTCATTATCTTTACCTGCTAACATGCTTGTAATGGCTAGTGCCCCCGCATTAATCATTGGATTAAGTGGTTTAGAAGGACTTGTCGTTTCTAACTTAATAATAGAATTAAATGGATCACCAGTTGGTTCCATTCCAACTTTAGAAAATACATATTCTTCACCACGATCTAAAAGGGCAAGTGCAAGTGTAATTACTTTTGAAATACTTTGAAGAGTGAATAGTGTTTGTGAGTTGCCAGCATGGATGTATTCTGTTTCTTTATGGAAAATGGCAATCCCTAAATCATCTGGATTGGCATTTCCTAGTTCGGGGATATAAGTAGCAAGCTTTCCTTTTTTCGTATATGGTTTTACTTGTTCTAACAACTGTTGTAAGTTGTTTGTTTCAATGCACTGCATAGTACCAACGCTCCTATTTCGAATTAACTAAGTTTACTTTTCCCGATATGCTCGGAAATAAATAATAACATGAAAAAGTGGAATGATAAAACGAAAGTTGCATGTTCTATAGAGGGTCTTTCGTTTTGAATATTCTGTAGTAAAAAAGGAGAAATTTCCTTTTATATAACAGTTTGGAAATAGGAGATTTATCCATAAAAAATTCAAAAATAAAAACTACACATCTATACAACTATATGTTATTATGGTTATGTAAATAGAAAGCGTTTTCTAAGGCGTACTTATAATGATAACGATTTCATAAATTTGATAGGGGGAATTAAAATGTTGCAGTTTCTACAACGTATTGGTAAAGCGTTAATGCTTCCAATTGCCGTACTACCAGCAGCAGGATTATTGCTTCGTTTAGGACAAGAAGACGTATTTAACATTCCTGTTATGGCACAGGCCGGTGCAGCAATTTTTGATAATTTAGCACTTATTTTTGCAATTGGTGTTGCAATCGGTTTGTCTGTTGACGGTAGTGGAGCAGCTGGACTTGCCGGAGCAATCGGATATCTTGTTTTACAAAATACAACGAATGCTCTAAGTAAGACGTATTCAGCAGCAGAGTTAAATGATAAATTAAAAAGTGTTCAAGATTTAGTCGGTTCAGTAGATCCAACTAAATTAGCAGATACAATGACAAAGGTTTCAAAAGCAGCGGCGTTAACGCCGAAAATCAATATGGCCATACTCGGTGGTATTATTGCAGGGGTTGTTGCGGGATTACTATACAACAAATTCCATAAGATTAAACTGCCAGAATGGTTAGGGTTCTTTGCAGGAAAACGTTTCGTACCAATCATTACTTCAATCGTAATGTTACTTTTAGGATTAGTATTCGGTCAAATTTGGCCAACAATTCAAAGTGGTATTGATGCAGTAGCACATGGTATCGTAAACTTAGGTTCAATTGGTGCTGGTTTATTCGGATTATTAAACCGTTTATTAATTCCAATCGGTTTACACCACGTAATGAACACATACTTCTGGTTCGTACTTGGTGACTTTACAAATGCGGCTGGCGATATCGTTCATGGTGATATTGCACGCTTCTTTGCAAAAGATCCATCAGCAGGTATGTTTATGACTGGTTTCTTCCCGATCATGATGTTCGGTTTACCAGCAGCATGTTTCGCAATGATTGCAGCTGCTAAACCAGAAAAACGTAAAATGGTTACAGGTATGTTAGGTGGTCTAGCATTAACTTCATTCTTAACTGGTATTACAGAGCCAATTGAATTCTCATTCATGTTCTTATCACCAGTATTATATGGTATTCATGCTGTATTAACAGGTCTGTCTCTATTCATTACAACAACACTTGGCATACACGATGGTTTCTCATTTAGTGCTGGGGCAATCGATTACTTCTTAAACTTCGGTATTGCAACAAAACCAGTATTATTAGCAGGAATTGGTTTAATTTACGCAGCAATTTACTTTGTAGTATTCTACTTCTTAATTAAGAAGTTCGACCTAAAAACTCCTGGTCGTGAAGATGAAGAGGAAGTAGCTGAAGGTGAAGAAGCTCCAGTTGCAGGTTCAATTGGTGAAACTTACGTAGCAGCTTTAGGTGGAAAAGAAAACTTAACAGTTATTGATAACTGTGCAACACGTCTACGCTTACAAGTGAAAGATGCTGGTCAAGTAAACGAAGCAGCATTAAAACGTGCTGGTGCAAAAGGTGTTATGAAATTAAGTAACACGAGTGTCCAAGTTATCGTAGGTACAAATGTTGAATCTGTTGCCGATGATATGAAAAAACACGTATAAATAATTAGATAAGAGGATATCCAAAAAAATTGATAACATCAGTTTTTTAGAGGGTATCCTCTTTTTTTATATTAAAAATTTAACGGGAATCTTACTTTTGTAAATTTTCTTTTTCTTTTTTGTGCATATAGGTTGGTAATATGTGCAGTGCGTGATAAAGTAGGGATGACATCGAATGGAATGTCGAAAATCTATGAAAAAGATCCGGAATGAATCTTGTGTAGTGGAATTAAATTATCGGTAAATAAGGGGAAAAAAGCAATCATGGATCACGAAAAAAATAATGCGAATGGGAAATCACGTCGGCCAATTGTATACATAAAAAGAACAATCATTCTCGTCTTACTATTTTCACTTGTATATTTCATGTATACAAAAATTGTTGCGCATAATAAGAAAGAAGAAACTTTAAAAGCAGCAGCAGAAATGAAGAAACAAGAAGAGCTAAAAAAGAAAGAAGAAAAAAAGAAGCAAGAAGCAAAAAAACAAAAAGAGCAGGAAGAACAAGTGAAGCAAGCACAAGCTGTGGAAAAGCCTGCTGAGGGACCACCTCAAGAAATTAATGAAAACGCTCAATTAGATCAATATTTGCAAAAAACAGGATTTAGCGGGACAGCGGTTATTGTGAAGAACGGAAAGGTTCTTTTGAATAAAGGATACGGTATGGCGAACAAAGAAAAACAAGTACCGAATAATTCAGAGACAACTTTTTATATTGGTTCTATTTCAAAGGCTTTTGTAGCGACTACTATTATGCAATTAAGAGATCAAAATAAGTTACATGTAGAGGATACGATTGCGAAGTATATTCCAGATTTCCCTCAAGGTAATGGTATTCAGTTAAAACATTTACTAACACATACATCAGGAATTCCAGAGTATGAGCAGGGAACAGAGGATATCTCTCATGAAGAATTGATAAAACGAATAGGAAAACAAAAGCGTATTGGAAGTCCAGGAGAGAAATGGAAGTATTCCGATTCTAACTATTCAATACTCGCCTATATTGCTGAGAAGGTAAGCGGACAACCGTTAGAAGAGTATATTAAACAACATATTTTTGCTACTGCTGGTATGAAACATTCTGGTTTTGGTAGAGAGCTAGAACAAACAAGATTTCCATCGACAGGTTATAAAATAGTAAATAACAATATGACAACACCTAATATTCCAAGTATGTCACAACTTTATGGTTGTGGTGATATATATACAAGTGCCCATGATTTATATTTATTTAATGAAGCGCTCTTCTCTGGAAAGTTGATTTCAAAAGAAAGCTACGATCAAATGTTTACAGGTGGAAAAAAAGATTACGGGTTTGGATGGTATGTAGACCCGGGAAGTTACTCGAACCACGGTGTAATGCCAGGCTGGAACTGTTTAAATGGATTTAGTAAAAATGGAAGTGTATATGTCGTTTTATTATCTAACATTCAAAACAATATTAAATCCTTTGGTAAAGTGAATAATGACATTTATACGATGTTACGAAATATTGAAGTGTAAGAGACTATCTTATTGGATAGTCTTTTTTTATTGAGGAAGTGTATGTGCAATGGGATAATGAAATAAAGTGAAACTTTGATCAGTCGGGGGTTTCTTCATCCCCTACTGATTATTAGTTGAACCAATCGGGATTTTACGGGCAGTCGATCCCCACCTAACTTCCTTGCTTTTGCTGAATTTTGAAGTGGGGGTCTTACTGCCCGGCGAATAGCGGGATAAATGGAAAAGGGGGAGGGATATGAGCATACATAGGTATCACGCACGTAATGCGAAACGCATTTTTTTGTATCTGTCATCATTGTATGGATTATCGTCGCAATTGGATTAGTGATGGAATATAAAAAAGGGACGCTATTCACTTCGGAGAAAGAAAATTTGAAATTAATAAGTGTTGTAATACCGGCATTTGGATTATTAATATATAGCTTTATAGAAAAACGAAGATCAAAAATGCTCAAACAGGAAAATTATAATATAGAGACTTCTGAATTATTGGAGCAACAAAAATTTGTTGTTCGCAAAGAGGTAGGAGTATTTCAAGTGATTACATACTTTGGATTAGATGGCAGTGCAGTAGGATTTTTAAAAGAAGAGTATGATTTTGTGATTCAAAGTATATGGCAAGCTGTACTCTCTTTTCTTTTTAAGGGACTACATAAGCAACAATTTTATTTATATAATCACTCGGGAGAAAGATTATTGCGTGTTCAAAAGAAGATGGGAGTACGCAACTTTTATATTTTTTCTAATGTAGATGGAAAGAAAATTGGAGAGTTGAAACAAGTACTAAGTTTAACAAAGTGGGAATGGATTTTTTTAGGGGTGGATGGTAAAGAATGTGGTAAAGTGACTGGGGATCTTTCAGCAACAATGCAGAAAATAGACTGGCGAGATGGAACGCATATTGATGTGAAAGAAGATGGTATTCCATTAGAAGCTGTTAAGTATTTTTCGGCAAGCGGTGGTTCTCTTGTTACAGCTTATATAAGTGAACAGGCAGCATTACCGAGAGCGGTTTATTATAGTGTCTCTGCGATAGTTACAATTAAAAATTAAGATATAAAAAAAGATAGATGGGATACCATCTATCTTTTTTGTAATTAGAACATATTGTTTCGTTGAAAAATGTATGTCTTACCTATCACAAAAAAAGTCTGCTTTGTATACATTAAGATGTATGGATATATTTTTATAATTTAAAAATAATAGGAGGAGAAGTGTATGTGTTTATTTGGTAATTATTGGAAAAGGTTATCGAGATTGTTTAATAGACAATTAGATTATTTTTTAGATAATAAGTTATTACCTGCTGTGGAACGACTTTTATTTTCACAAAACTTCGCGAGATTTATTCAAAGAAACTCTAAGCAAGCTACGGAAGAATTTATTGAATCAAGTAGATTTCAATCTATTATTTGTAACATTTTAAAAGAATGTAATACATCACCTTTTAAAGAAATTGCAGAGCAGTATTTGGGTAAAAACGTAGAAATTACGGTGACAGTTGGACAGTTAACAGGTGTGATTGTAGCAATTGGTGATGATTTCTTAACACTGCAAGAAGGAATAGGAACAGAAGTTTTATTGCCATTTACAAGTATTATATCAATTAAAGAAGCGTAAGAAAGGAGACTTATATATGTTATTTACTGAAGAATTACGTAATCATGTTGGTGAGCTAGTGCAAGTTGTGACAGCGGCCGAAATTGTTGCAGGTATTCTGTTATCTGTGACAGACGGGGCAGTAAGTGTTCGTACTTCTCCTTCTTATGGACCACCGGAAGATGTAGTTGTACGTATTCCTATCATTTCTTATGTTCGCTTGGAAGGGTAAGCGTGGTACAAGTATGAGGGTATCAGTTATTATTCCAGCGCATAATGAAGCGAGTACTTTATCACAAGTTTTAGTAGAAGTGGAGAAATTGAAACCATATGAAATTATCGTAGTAGATAATGGATCGACAGACGGAACAAAAGAAATAGCCTTACAACATCATTGCCATGTCATTTATTATAAATATTCTCTTGGTAATGATGTTGGACGGGCAATTGGTGCAAGAGAAGCGAAAGGCGACATTGTTTTGTTTTTAGACGGTGATATCGTCATTGATAATAAAGAGCTACAACGTTTTATAAAAGGCATTCAGCAAGGTCACCAAATTGTTGTGAATAATTTAACATGGTCTGTTTATTTAAAGATGAGACCGCATTATACGACAGTTGGCAAATTTATGTTGAATCGTTATTTGAATAAAAAAGAGCTTGTTGTTGGATCTTTAATCGCAATTCCGCATGCAATGAGTAGGGAAGTTATTCAAAAATTTGGTTGGTGGAATTTAGCGGATCCAGCATTATTTCAAGCGATAGCGATGTCTAGAGGAGTAGATATTGTTGATATGGCTTCTGTCGATGTCATTCATACAAATAAAGTGCGTCCCGTTCATACTGGTACATCACCTGGCTCTCCTTATCCGAAAGCGACTAGTCGTATTATGGGGGATCATTTACGTGCTTTGCAATACGTAATCGAAATATATGGTAAGCGTGGTGGCTTTTCGGAAGGAAATAGGGATAGAGCATTTATAGGAAAGTATAAACCAGTTTTATTACAAAAGAAAAAAGCGAAATATAGTGCGATTATCCCAGTATCAGAAGAAAAGACGACTATAAGATCTGTTATACAAGAAGTGAAAAAATCAGGTGTAGATGAAATTATAGTTGTTGCGAATGGAGCGGACGTTGAGACAATTAAACAAGCGAAGCTAGAGAATGTCATTGTTATTGAATTTGAGGAAGCGCTTGGACATAATGTAGCCCGAGCGATAGGAGCTATGCATGCTACGGCCGATATTTGTTTATTTGTCGATGGTGATTTTGTTATTCCAGGAAAAAAACTAATTCCATTTTTACATGCTATTGAAGATGGAAATGATGTGGCATTGAATGATTTACAGTGTTTATTAGATATGTTTCATCCGGCAGACCCAATTAGCATGGGAAAATATTTTGTGAATTTAGTAGCGAAACGACCAGATTTATGGAATAACTCATTAACGGCAGTACCACATGCTATGCATAAAAAAGTAATAGAGAAAATCGGATATGATTCTCTTATCATTCCGCCACTCGCTCAAATGAAAGCTATTTTGGAGGGATTCTCTATTACAGCGGTAGAATTTGTAGATGTTATAAAAACAAATCGAGTACGCCCAGAGCAACATGGATTTGTAAATGGGCGTATTCCGGCATTCGATCGTATTTTCGGTGATCAACTCGAGGCGATTGCATATTTATTGCAATCCACAGACGAGCGCGGGAGTTTTACAGATGGAGAGCGGGATAGAAATATCATTCAACAATTGAGAAAGGAAGAAGAGAATACAGATGAATGTTAGTAGTACAGTTGCCATTATCGGATTAGGATATGTTGGTCTTCCTTTGGCAGTTCATTTTGCAGAGAGAGGACATACAGTACTTGGATTAGATAAAGATACTAGAAAAATAGAATCAATTATACAGGGAGAAAGTTATATTCCAGATGTTTCTTCTAAATTGTTACAAAGTTTATTGACTAGAAAAAAATTAATAGTAAATACACCGGATCAAGGTATTGCTGATTTTCAAAATAGTGATTACGTTATTGTCACTGTCCCAACCCCAATTAATGAACAAAGAGAACCAGACTTAAGTGCCCTCATTTCAGCTTCGCATTATATACAACAAAACCTTCAAAAAGGACAAACCTTCATTTTCGAAAGTTCCACATATCCAGGTACGCTCGAGGAAGTTATTATTCCGATTATTTCTCAAACAGGAAAAAAGGTAGGAGAAGATTTCTATATTGGATATTCTCCTGAGAGAATTGATCCAGCTAATAGTCAATATTCCGTTCAAACGATTCCAAAAGTCATTAGTGGACAAACAGAAATGTGTAAACAAAAAGTACAGGCTTTGTATAGCACTATATTTGATGTAGTTGTTCCAGTTAGCTCCCCGAAAGTAGCAGAAATGTGTAAGCTATTTGAAAATATTCAGCGCTTAGTCAATATTTCATTAGTAAATGAGTTAAATATACTATGTGAAAGTTTAGGAATTGATTTTTATGAGGCACTTGAAGCGGCATCTACAAAACCGTTTGGATTTACGCCGTATTGGCCAGGACCAGGGATAGGGGGACACTGTATTCCGGTAGATCCTTTATATTTCCAGTGGAGAATAAAAAAGAATGGAGCAATGAGTCGATTAATTGAGGCGGCACATGTAATTAATGAGGAAATGCCAGAAAAAATGGTCCGGAAAGTAAAAGGTGTGGTGCAATCACCTGCAACGGTTTTAATTGTAGGGATTGCATATAAAAAAGATGTAAATGACTTAAGAGAATCACCAGCGTTACCAATTATTGAATTGTTAATAAAAGAAGGATATGAGATAGAGTATCACGATCCATATATTTCTTCTGCAAAATTTGGAGATAAGGTGTATCAATCTGTTTCTTTGGATGAACAAGTCGTTAAACAAGCGGATTGTATTTTAATTTTAACAGATCACTCTAATATCGATTGGAAGATTTTTAAAGGGATAAAGCAAGTCGTAGATACACGTGGAATTATAAAGAAGGTGAGTGTATGAGTAAGAAATGTTTAATTACAGGTGGAGCAGGATTTATTGGATCACATTTAGCTGAAGAGCTGGTGAAAAGAGGTTATGATGTCACTATCGTTGATAATTTCTATAAAGGGAAAAATAAATATCATGATGAGTTAATGAAAGAAATTCGGGTTATTCCAATAAGTGTTTTAGATCGAAATTCTATTTATGAATTAGTGAATCAACATGATGTAGTGTTTCATTTAGCAGCAATTTTAGGTGTGAAAACGACAATGGAAAAGAGCATAGAGCTTATTGAAACGAATTTTGATGGAACGAGAAACATTTTACAAGCAGCGCTAAAAGGAAAGAAGAAAGTTGTTTTTGCGTCTACTTCAGAAGTATATGGTAAGGCAAAGCCACCCTTTTCTGAAGTAGGAGATCGATTATACGGTGCAACTTCTAAAATACGTTGGAGTTATGCAGTTTGTAAAACGTTAGAAGAAACATTATGTTTAGGATACGGTTTAGAAGGCTTACCTGTAACGATTGTTCGTTATTTTAATATTTATGGTCCAAGAGCGAAAGATGGTCCGTATGCAGGGGTAATCCCGCGATTTATCCGCGCAGCACTGCAAGGAGAAGACATTCTCGTATATGGAGATGGAAAACAGACACGTTGTTTTACGTATGTAAGTGATGCGGTAGAGGCAACGATTCGAGCAATGGATGAGAAGGTAAATGGTGAGATTATTAATATAGGTTCTGAGAATGAAAAGAGTATAAAAGAAGTAGCAGAAGTAATTAAAAAGCTAACGAAATCTTCTTCAAAGATTGTTCAAGTTCCTTTCGAAGAGGTATATCCACATGGCTTTGAAGAAATTCCAAATAGAAGACCAGATGTAACGAAATTAAGAGAACTTGTTCAATTTCAAGCGAAAGTAACGTGGGAACAAGGGTTGAAAGAAACTATTAAATGGTTTCGTGAAGAAAACAATGGCTAAGTCACTATCGATTATTATACCTGTATGTAATGAAGCGGATACGATTTCAGACGTTATTCAATCGGCAAAAGGATTAAATCCAGTAGAGATTATTGTAGTAGCAAACGGTTGTAATGATGGAACAGAAGAGGTTGCTGATCGTTTAGGGTGTAAAGTAATCAAGTATACAGAGCTACTGGGGAATGATGTTGGCCGTGCAGTTGGCGCAAAACACGCGATAGGTGACGTATTACTATTTATAGATGGAGATTTTGCTATTCAAACTTCAAAGTTACAATTATTCCTAAATCCAATTTTACATGATCAGGCCGACATCGTTTTAAATAATTTGGATGCGTTATTTTTAAAGAAACAAAAACCGCACTCAGTGACAGTATGGCGCCAAATATTAAATGCAATGCTAGAGCGTGAAGAGTTAAAGATTGATTCTTTATTATCTGTACCTCACGCGTTGACGAAAGAAGTTGTTCAAAGCATTGGGTATGAATGTTTTGTTAATCCTATTGTCGCTCATTTACGCCTTATTCAAAGCAAATGGAGAATTAGTCGACATTGTGCAATTGACGTTATTACACCAAATAAATTTCGGCCGACCGAGCATGCTGCGTATGGCACGGGTCTTTCTCATTCTGAAAAAAGGATGATAGGTGACCATATAGAAGCTGTAGCGGAGCGAATAGTAGGTAGCGATGAACGCGGAGGGTATTATGATGGAAATAGGAAAAGAGATAGTGTCTATCATACTTTAGATTTTAAAGATTTTTATCAAGGATGGGGCGTTACATCGAATTTGTATAAGGGAAAGCAATTATCGGTCATTATTCCTGTACAAGATGAAGAGAAAACAATTGGAAACGTTATAGAAGAGCTTCGCAAAATTGAACCTTTTGAAATTATCGTTGTTGTAAATGGTTCGTCTGATCAAACAGCAACGATTGCAAAAGAAAAGGGAGCAACGACAATTGTATATAAAGAAGCACTCGGAAATGATGTGGGGCGCTCACTTGGAACGTATTTCGCAAAAGGAGAAATTGTGTTATTTATAGACGGCGATTTTGTTATTCCAGCGAGTGAGTTATATCCTTTTGCGAAAGCTATTGCAGATGGAACAGACGTTGCATTAAATGATCTAAATCATTATTTAGATTTAAGAGTACCGCTTCATCTTGTAACTGCATTTAAATATGCATTAAATTTAGCTTGTGATAGAAAAGATCTAGGCGTAGGCTCTCTTATCGCTGTACCGAATGCGTTTAGTCGTAAGTGTTTGAAAGAAATTGGATATAGATCTTTACTGGCACCGTGTGTAGCTCAAGTGAAAGCTATTCTTTCAGGATTTGAAGTTGCATGTGTAAGTCGTGTTGAAGTCGATAAGATGAACCGTATTCGACCCAGTGAACATTTTGCTAAAATAGGTCATCCACCAGCTGTACTTCGAATTATTGGTGATCATATAGAAGGGTTAGAGCAATTAATTGTATTAACAGGCAGTCGTGGTGGATTCCATGATGGAAATAGAAAAAGAGATATTTTATCCGACTTTAATGGGCAGTAAGACCCCCACTGATTAAAGTTTCATTTTATAGGTAACAAAAAAGTGTACATATGTACACTTTTTTGTTCTGCTATAAAAACTATAACAGATTAGGAGATGAGAGTATTACAGCTCTACAATGGGTATTGTTCTTATATTACAAAATAGGACTCGTATATAAGAATACCAAAAAAATACAATTAAGGAAAGGGTTAATTTTAAAGACTTTCAAATGAAGTTAACACTATGTATATAGTAGTTTGCTCAATATTTCACAAACATGTCACAACTATTTCGTTCACTTTCGTAAAAAAGTAGTATTCTAAGTGTGTAAGCTGTTATATAAAAAATCTTAGTCCTGTACTAATCAAAAATGGAGGAGATTAGGATGACTCAAGTATTAGAAAATGTTAAAAACGCATGGGAAAACTTTAAAGGTGAAAAATGGAAAGCAGAGATTGATGTTCGCGATTTCATTTTAAATAATGTAAACGTTTACGAGGGAGATGAATCTTTCTTAGCGGGAGCAACTGAAGCAACGAAACAACTTTGGGATCAAGTAATGGATTTAACAACGAAAGAACGTGAAAACGGTGGCGTTCTTGATATGGATACAAAAATTGTTTCTTCTATTACATCACATGAACCAGGATATTTAAATAAAGAGACTGAAAAAGTAGTCGGTTTCCAAACTGATAAACCATTTAAACGTTCTTTACAACCATATGGTGGTATTCGTATGGCGGAACAAGCTTGTGAATCTTATGGATACGAAATGGATAAAGAGCTTAGTCGTATTTTCAGAGATTGGAGAAAAACTCATAACCAAGGCGTATTTGATGCTTATACACCAGAAATGAGAGCTGCTCGTAAATCAGGTGTTATTACTGGTCTTCCGGATGCATACGGACGTGGACGTATTATCGGTGACTACCGCCGCGTAGCATTATATGGAGTAGATCATTTAATTGAAGCGAAGAAAGTAGATTTAAATTTAACTGGCGGTGTAATGAGTGAAGATATAATGCGTTTACGCGAAGAGTTATCTGAGCAAATACGTGCACTTCAAGAGTTAAAACAAATGGCTGCTTCTCATGGCTTTGATATTTCTAAGCCAGCAACAACTGCTCAAGAAGCATTCCAATGGCTATACTTCGCATATCTTGCAGCAATTAAAGAGCAAAACGGAGCTGCAATGAGTCTTGGCCGTACTTCTACATTCTTAGATATTTATATTGAAAGAGATTTAGCAAATGGTACTTTAACAGAAGAAGACGTACAAGAAATTGTGGATCACTTCATTATGAAATTACGTCTTGTGAAATTTGCAAGAACACCTGATTATAATGAATTATTCTCTGGTGACCCAACTTGGGTAACTGAGTCTATCGGCGGTATGGCATTAGATGGCCGTCCATTAGTAACAAAGAACTCATTCCGTTTCTTGCATACACTAGATAATTTAGGACCAGCTCCAGAACCAAACTTAACAGTTCTTTGGTCTAAACAATTACCACAGAACTTTAAAAACTACTGTGCGAAAATGTCTATTAAAACATCAGCAATTCAATATGAAAATGATGACATTATGCGTGCTGACTACGGCGATGATTACGGAATTGCTTGTTGTGTATCTGCAATGAGAATTGGTAAACAAATGCAGTTCTTCGGCGCACGTGCAAACTTAGCAAAAGCATTACTATATGCAATTAACGGTGGTAAAGATGAAAAATCTAAAGCACAAGTTGGTCCTGAGTATGCACCGATTACTTCTGAAGTATTAGATTATGAAGAAGTTATGCATAAGTTTGATATGACAATGGAATGGTTAGCGGGTCTATATTTAAACACATTAAATGTTATTCACTACATGCACGATAAATATAGCTACGAGCGTATTGAGATGGCACTTCATGATACAAATGTTCTTCGTACAATGGCAACAGGTATCGCGGGTCTATCTGTAGTAGCAGACTCTTTAAGTGCAATTAAATACGCAAAAGTAAAACCAATTCGCGATGAAAACGGAATTGCAGTTGACTTTGAAATCGAAGGAGATTTCCCTAAATACGGTAACAATGATGACCGTGTAGATGAAATTGCTGTAAATCTTGTGAAAACATTTATGAATAAACTTCGTAAACACAAAACATATAGAAATTCTGTTCATACAATGTCAATCTTAACAATCACATCTAACGTTGTATACGGTAAGAAAACTGGTAACACTCCAGATGGTCGCCGTACTGGAGAACCATTTGCACCAGGTGCGAACCCAATGCATGGACGTGATACAAAAGGTGCGTTAGCTTCATTATTATCTGTAGCTAAATTACCATATGAAGATGCACAAGATGGCATTTCTAATACATTCTCTATTATTCCAAAAGCACTTGGTAAAGAGGATGAAGTACAAGTACGTAACTTAGTATCAATGCTTGATGGTTATGCAGTAAAAGAAGGACATCACTTAAATATTAACGTATTTAACCGTGAAACATTAATGGATGCAATGGAACATCCTGAGAAATATCCACAATTAACAATTCGCGTATCTGGTTACGCTGTAAACTTTATTAAATTAACTCGTGAACAACAAATCGATGTAATTAACCGTACAATGCATGAAAGCATGTAAATGAAAAAAGTGTCCCTCTGCATTTTATAAATAGCAGAGGGAGGCTGTTTCAATAAAGGAGGAAGTAACATGGTAAAAGGAAGAATTCATTCTGTAGAGTCTTGTGGTACTGTTGATGGCCCAGGAATTCGTTATGTCATATTTACACAAGGGTGTTTATTACGTTGTCAATATTGTCATAATGCTGATACGTGGGAGATCGGTAAAGGAAAAGAAATAACAGTCGAAGAAGTAATGCAGGATGTGACATGTTACCTTCCTTTTATTGAAGCTTCCGGAGGCGGTATAACAGTTAGTGGTGGGGAACCATTATTACAATTAGATTTCTTAATTGAATTATTTAAGAAATGTAAGGAAATTGGAATTCATACAACAATTGATTCTTCAGGGGGTTGTTATTCTGAAGAACCAGAATTCCAAAATAAGCTAGATATTTTAATGGAGTACACAGATTTAGTTTTATTGGATTTGAAACATATTGATTCAAAGAAACATCGTAAATTAACAGGAAAACCAAATGAACATATTTTACAATTTGCTCGTTATTTATCGGATAAAAATAAACCGATTTGGGTGCGACACGTATTAGTTCCTGGTATTACTGATAATGAGGAGGATCTACAAAAACTATCTAGTTTTATTCAAAGTCTGTCTAATGTTCAGAAAGTTGAAGTGCTACCATACCATAAGCTTGGTGTATATAAATGGGAGGCACTTGGGCATAAGTATCCACTCGCAAATGTAGAACCGCCTACTGAAAAAAATGTAGAAGAAGCAAGACATATTTTACAAGCAGTCTAATCCAAATATTGGGTTAGGCTTTTTGCTTTCTTTACAATAAAACCTAGAGTATATATGGAGAAAAGAGTATACTGAAAATAGAATATCCATATTTTTGTAAGGAATAAGTGGAGAAATTTACATAATTGTAAAGGGAAATCAAAATAGTAAAAAGAATTAAGAAGTAAAAGAGTGAGTATCATGGAATAGAGAACATTTGTAAGTTATTGCGAAAGCTCTTATAGGAAAGTATAATGTAAAGATATGAGCACAGATAGGATTAAGGGGTCAATCTTATATGCTTTGCATATCCACGACAGGTACATAGCTGAAAGAGAAATATTAGAGTCTGTTTATGTAATTTTTAAGGAAAATGTTTTTCCTATTGTCGTATATGCAATATGGAGAAACAATAAGCTAGGAGTGGATTTGTTTGATAAAAAACCCCAAGGTTTTAATATTAACTGCACATTACGGAAACGGTCATGTGCAAGTAGCGAAAACATTAGAACAAACATTTCGCCAAAAAGGAATTAAAGATGTAATTGTATGCGATTTGTTCGGAGAATCACATCCGGTTATAACCGATATTACAAAATATTTATATTTAAAAAGTTATACAATAGGAAAAGAATTGTACCGCTTGTTTTATTATGGCGTAGAAAAAATTTATGATAAAAAAATAGCATCTTGGTATGCTAATTTTGGAAGAAAACGTTTGAAATTACTTTTACAAGCGGAGAAACCGGATATTGTTATTAATACCTTTCCGATTATAGCTGTACCAGAATTAAAAAAGCAAACAGGTATTTCAATTCCTGTGTATAACGTATTAACGGATTTTTGTGTGCACAAAATATGGATTCATCGGGAAGTAGATCGTTATTTTGTAGCAACTGATCACGTAAAAAAAGTTATGGTTGATATTGGTGTGCCTGCGGAGCAAATTGTTGAAACTGGAATTCCGATTCGTAGTAGTTTTGAGTTAAAGATCAATTCAGATATTATATATAATAAATATCAGTTATGTAAGAATAAAAAGATTTTACTAATTGTAGCAGGTGCTCATGGAGTATTAGGAAGTGTAAAAGAACTATGCCAATCATTTATGTCAGTACCTGATTTACAAGTAGTTGTCGTTTGTGGGAAAAATGAAGCGTTAAAACAGGATTTATTAGGGTTACAGGAAAAAAATCCTGATGCATTAAAAGTGTTTGGTTATGTAGAAAATATTGATGAACTATTCCGTGTTACTTCTTGTATGATTACAAAGCCAGGCGGTATTACGTTAAGTGAAGCGGCAGCATTGCAAGTACCTGTCATTTTATATAAGCCTGTTCCAGGACAAGAAAATGAAAATGCGATGTACTTTGAAAGAAAAGGGGCTGCAGTTGTCATTCGTGATGATAGTGAGGTTTTTGCAAAAACAGAGGCGTTATTACAAGATGATATGAAGCTTCTTCAAATGAAAGAAGCGATGAAAAGCATTTATCGCCCAGAGCCAGCTGATCATATTGTGGATACAATTTTGGCAGAAAATCATGTAGAACCGAATCATATACCTATTAAATCACCTGCTCTTGCACAATCATTTACTTAATATGAAACCCTCTTTTGTATGTTTAAAGAGGGTTTTTTATTGTTTTCCAAGATAAAGACTTATCCACATGAAGAGTGCGCTTTCATTAAACAGTAAAGTCGGAATATTAACAACTATATCCACATTATCCACAATTTTTAGAAAAATATCCACAATTCTAACATTTGATGTGCGTTACAACATACAAACTTGTGAAGGGTTTTTGTAATTTATTCACAATTCTATCAATTCTGTGGATAACGTTATCCACAGAAAAAAGGTTCCTTATTTATAAGGAACCTTTTTTCTACTCTATCACGTAGAAAAAATATGTAATGAGAATGAATAATTAGGGGGGAGAACTTCTAATTATTCATTCTCACTTTAAATACTTTTTGAGCGATAACCCGCTGCGCGATCTGCTTTACGAAATTCTCGTTGGTAGAGAACTTCTTGTGTACTAGATAATGCGTTTTTTGCTTTGTCACGTTTCTTTTTATCCATTACAAATCACCTCGTGTCCTAAAGTTACTATATATCGTTTCCAGAGACATGGGGTGATATACGTATATATCAAAATGTTAATGGTTAATTATTATTTCTGAAAATTTAGATTACGCTTCTTTTAAGTGATGAGAATCTTGGAACGTTGTATCTCGCATTGTAGCAAGTGTATATTGATCTTTTGGAATTTCATATAAGTTATATACTTCTTCATTCGCGTTAATTTCATCATAAACGGATTTTCTTGTTTCGTTTGCTAGATTTACATATTGTAATTTTTCTGCAGCTTTAATAGAACGAATATTTATTTTGCGAATACGCATAAAGATCGTTTCAATATCTAACTCGTAGAAAAGTTCGCTAAAAAATGAATCTTTTGCCAATTTATTGTAGCCTTTTCCGTGATAAGGTTTGCCAAGCCATGTTCCAAGGAAGCCGGCTTTTTCTTGCACATCAAATAAAGTAATTGTTCCGATAGGGTTACCCCATTCGTCTAAAATTGTGCGTGAAATTAATTCCCCACGCTCTTCAGCTTCAATCGTTTGTTTCGTTAAAAATAAATATTCCTCATAAGAATAAGCCTTTTGACGCACAAAAGGGAAGACAGCTGGATCCACCATTAACTCGTATAGAACGTGGCTGTCGTGTAAGTCGCGTTTTTTCAACATACTAACTCCTCCTCACACGAGGGTAGCATGACGAAAAAACACCCCACCCTCGAAATTTTTATATCAATCTTTAAAAAATTTCGGGGTGGGAATCGAACCCACTAGAACCAGTTTCTAACGCTGGTGGCGCACCATTTGCCTTCCCCATTCATCAATTTGAAAATGATAATCACGACACAAATTGATTATGGTTTCATTCAGTTTATAATCGTATAATACTTTATCTAGTCAAAAAAATAAACTAGTTTTTTTTATTTTTTTTGTAAATTATTTTTCCATCAATCATAGTTAGTACAGGCTTGGCTAAATAATGGAAAGGATGATGGGTCCAGAGCACAAGATCGGCGTCTTTTCCAGTCTCAATGCTTCCAATTCTATCCTCTAAACGTAAATTTCGCGCTGGAAATATAGTGATTCCTTCTAGTGCAGTTTTTTCGTCTAATCCTTCCCTTACTGCGACAGCAGCACAAACATTTAAATATTGAATGGGTGTATAGGGGTGATCTGTTGTGATGGAAACTTCCACTCCATTTTTTGATAATATATGGTAAGTATCCCATGTTTTATTTTTTAGTTCGATTTTAGAACGGCGTGTAAGCGTGGGGCCAACTGAAACCTTCAAATTGTGTTTTGAAAGCTCTTCAACAATAAAGTGTCCTTCTGTACAATGTTCAATACGTAAATCAAGATTGAACTCTGTTGCAAAGCGTAGAGCAGAACTAATATCATCTGCTCGGTGAGCGTGGATACGTACGGGTATTTCACGGCGTAATGCTTTTAAGATAGGAAGCATTCGAAAATCAGCTTCATGCCCGTAGTGCTGTGCTTCATAGAATGATTCCCGAAGTAATCCCATAATTCCCATACGCGTAATGGACTCTTTTGTGCCATTACTATGGACCTTTTTAGGATTTTCTCCAAAGGCAATCTTTAAGCCAGCAGGCTCTTGAATAATCATATGATCAATACAAGTTCCAGCTGTTTTTATTACACAAGTCGTACCACCGATAATGTTTTGACTTCCTGGCATAACGTGAACAGTTGTGATTCCATTTTGTACCGCATCTTGAAATGCAATATCAAAAGGGTGAATTCCGTCCAAAGAACGGATATGTGGTGTTGAAACTTCAGATGTTTCATTTGCGTCATTGCCAGCCCAACCAGTACCTTCATCATAGAGACCAAGATGGGTATGGACATCAATAAATCCAGGTAAGAGATGAAGAGCACGTGCGTCTATAACTGTCATATCTTGAGTAGGTTGAATGGAAGGCTTGACCTCAGCAATTTTTTCTCCTATAACGAGTACATCCCCTTGAAATTTTTGGGATGTAATAGGATAGACAATGGCTTGTTTGAGCAATATTTTCATAGGTACCTCATTTCTGTTACTTTATAATGTTAATGGAATGTAAAGGAAAGTAACTGAAAGATTATTTGTGTAATAATGCTCCGGATGCTAGAAAATGAAAGTTTTGAAAGGGCCCTCTGTAAAATTGTGTTTTAGAAGTACTACATTGTATGCGAAAGTATATTTTGTAATGCATGGTCTATTGACGGAAATGTGTATTGATACCCATGCTCAATTGCTTTACTAGGTAATACATGTTGCCCTTCTAGTACAAGTATGCTCATTTCACCAAGTAAAGCATGAAGCATGAATGAAGGGACAGGTAACCAATGAGGTTTTTTTATGATAGTTGCAATGATTTCTCCAAATTCCTTCATTCTTATAGGCTCGGGAGCTGTAATGTTAAGAGGTCCATCAATTTCTTCTTTGTGTATGATGAAATCAATCATGCAAGCGACATCATTTATATGAATCCATGATAACCATTGGTTTCCAGACCCGACTGTACCTCCGATATAAAATTGATAGGGAAGTAGCATCTTTGGAAGAGCTCCTCCGTCTGGCCCTAATACGACTCCGAATCTTGCGTAGATTGTTCGTATTCCGAGAGAACGTGCTTTAGATGCTTCTTGTTCCCATGAATATACTGTATTTGCTAAAAAGTCATTTCCAGGAGTCGCATGCTGTTCTGTAAAAGACTCAGTTTCAGACGTTCCGTAGTATCCAATTGCGCTTGCGTTAATAAATGTGTGTGGTTTTGTGGGGAGTGCCTGCAATTGTTTAATGAGTCCTTTTGTTGTTTGAATTCTACTGTTTAAAATGACTTTCTTTTGTTTCTTTGTCCATCTACTATTAATAGACTCTCCAGCTAGATTAATAACTACATCAATAGAAGAGAGGGGGAAGGTTTGTAAATCTGGTGTCCATTGTACATACTGAAGGTTAGGATCGGAAGTTTCAGCAGTTTTTTTTCGCGAGAGAATGTAAACAGTATATCCTTTTTGAATAAAAAAAGTAGAAAGGTATTTACCGATAAAACCGGTACCACCAGAAATTGCGATTTTCACAATTATTTCCTCCTCATTATATATATTCTTGAAAAGCAAAAACGTTCCTTGACTATGTTAAAATAATAGAGAGGTGAGAGTATGGCTGTCATTACAAAAATAGAAGTGCAAAAACGATCGAAAGAACGGTTTAATATTTATATCGATAAAGGTCAAGGTGAAGAATACGGATTTAGTGTGAATGAAGTAATCTTAATAAAACACGGATTACAAAAGGGCTTAGAAATTGATGAAATAGCGTTAGGAAATATTTTGTACAATGAAGAGGTACAAAAAGCATATTTACAAGCAATTTCCTATTTATCCTATCAAATGAGAACGAAACTAGAAATAGAAGATTTTTTACGAAAAAAAGAAGTGGGACAAGCCATCATCTCTGAAGTCGTTTCGAAATTATTACATGACCGATATATTAATGATAAAGAGTATGCTATTTTATATACGAGAACACAAAGTAATGTGAATCGAAAAGGTCCAACGGTTATTAAAAGAGAGTTGTTAAATAAAGGTGTTCAGGATCTAATTATTACGCACAGTTTACAAGAATATCCGAAGGAAAAGCAAATTGAGAATGCTTTAATTCTTATAGAAAAGAAAAAGAAATCTTATCAAAAGCATTCCTTTTTACAAATGAAGCTAAAGTTAGACGAAATGCTTGTTCGTAAAGGATATTCTAGAGATGTGATTCAAATTTGTTTGGAAGAATTGAAAGACGAAAAAGATGACGAAAAGCAACAAGAAGCGTTACACTATCATGGGAATAAATATTATGAGAAATATAAGAAGTATGATGGATGGACATTTGAAAATAAGATGAAACAAGCGTTATATCGTAAAGGATTCTCTATTGATGAGATAGAGATATTTTTACAAATGAAACGCGAAGAGGGATGAGGGAATAAAATGAATATGCCAAAACGCTACAGTGAAATGACACCATATGAGCTAAGGGAAGAAATTGGGGTTTTGAAAGAGCAAGCGATAAAAGCTGAGCAACTTGGAATTGTAAATGAGTTCGATGTATTAATGCGAAAGATAGCAATGGCTCGCGCTTATATGACTGACATAAACAAATTCCATATCGGTGAGACATATGAATTAGTAGAAGAACCTGGTATATTATTTGAAATTACGTATTTCAATGGGGTATTTGCTTGGGGACATAAGCAAAATGATAATGAAGAGATTGGAATACCGATTTCTTTATTGCAAGAAAAATAAAAACCAGAGAGCGAATATCTCTCTGGTTTTCATCTTTGGTAGGCGTTACAGGAGATAGGAGATTCTAAAATTGGCGTTTTTTACATTCATTCGCCAATATAATGAGAGACTGGGTTTGTTGCGTCTGTCCGTTAACTTGCGCTTTTGCATGTTTCGGACGAGTCCACGTATGGTTAAATAATTCAGAACGACTATCTAAGCGATCACGGTAGCTCATCTTTATCACCTCGTGTAGGAAGTTAAGTTACTTTGTTACTACTCTTCCTGCTGATTTGCAGCACGCATACGTTCTTGTGGGTGCGTGTTAATTGTGCCGTTAGGTCGTTTCGAAGCGAAGCGTGATTTCGCTTTCGGTTGACCGTCGATTTTGCTGTTGTTTTTTGACTCAGACCAAAATTCGGCTTGTTTACCCATTGCGAACGCCCTCCTCATCATCAGTTGATACCTCTTGAAGAAGTATCAATTATAGAATGTGCAAAATAGAAGAAACTATCCTTTAGAAATGAAGGGATAATTAGGTAAAGGAGACTAGAACATGAATGATATTTATGAAGCATTAACGAAAGAACTATTAGACAAAAATGACAAGCTTTCTTACGCGCAAGCTCGTGCGTGGGTTGAATTACTATGGGAAGATTTTCAAACGACTTATGCGAAATCAGGTCGTTATCAAGGAGAAGAAATGACTGAACAAGTTGTGCGATCATGGATTAATAATCATGGAGGACGCCTTCATGAAATGCGTACAAATAATCCGAAATATAGCCATCTAATCAATCAAGAAGATCATTTGAAACATTAAAAAAAGCGACTGAAGTCGCTTTTTTTAATGTGGAAGTAACTCAAGTTTTTTTCGAAGTTTTTCTTCACTAAAAATCCATCCTGTATAGGAACTAATAATATTTAAATTATGATCGAGTTGAACGATCGCAACGAATGGATAATAGTCTTTACTGCGATATCGCAAATCAATGAATCGAACTTCATAATAATGATCATAATCGAAAATGTCCCAGCGATATACAGGGGAGAAAGATAAAAATGCTGAGATGTTTTCATCTTGTTTAGCTGCGTGCATAATAGCATTATCTGGGAACGGTACCCGATCGAACTTATCATAAATCATGATGTTACCGCGATGCCATCTAGCAACGTAGTAATAATCGGTTGTAACGACTGCTAAATGATAATGATAAAATCGATAAGAAGGAGAAATGATTATTTTCTCAACATTTTTGAAACGTTTTTGTACAACGCTTCTTATATTTCTATGCATCATAATCCGTCCGATGTAGTAAACGATCATTAATATATACGCAGCTAAGGCAGTATATCCTTTATGGGAACCTACGAGCATACAAGCAATTGCGAGTATATGGATAAAGAAAATGACGGTATCAAATGTATTAATGATGCCGAGCGCTACCCATTTTTTTGTGAAGGGCCGTAATGCTTGTGTACCGTAGGCATTAAAAATATCTACAAAGACATGAAGAAAGACGGCAATAAAGGACCAAAGTAGTAGATGCAAATATGGAGCGTCTGAAAAGAAGGCGAAAGAGATGCCACTTATAAGGAAAGACCAAAGAATCACTGCAGGAATGGAATGAGTAATCCCACGATGATTTCTTATATATTTAGCGTTATTACGCAATTTTAAAACTGTATCGATGTCAGGAATATTGGAGCCGGCAATTGTAGCAAGCATAACTGCTTGTGGCCCAATATCACTTTGTGCTATGGCTGGATCTAACGTGGCCAAACTGCCTAGAGTAACGCCCATAACAAGGTGAGTGGCTGTGTCCATAGAAATCCACCTCCGTTTTTTATTAATGTAACTCTTTTTATTCGATACCTCAAGTCCTTTGCCTTCTATTTCCTATGTCATCTTACTTAAATTTTTTCCTAAAATCTTTATAATAGTACTTATATGCAAAAAAATGAGGGGGACCAAGTTTGACACTTGAAATATTAAATAATTTTAACATAGAGCAGTTTCAAAATGATTTAATTGGTTGGTTTGAAAAAGAGCAACGCGACTTACCGTGGCGTAAAAATAAAGATCCATACCGTGTTTGGGTTTCGGAAATTATGTTGCAGCAAACTAGGGTAGAAGCTGTAAAACCATATTACGCAAATTTCATGGGGAAGTTTCCTACTCTAGAAGCTTTGGCAAATGCTGATGATGAAGAAGTGTTAAAAGCATGGGAAGGTTTAGGGTATTATTCTAGAGCGCGAAATTTACATGCAGCCGTAAAAGAAGTAAAAGAAGTATATGGCGGGATTGTGCCAAGTGATGTAAAGAAGATTGAGAAATTAAAGGGAGTCGGTCCCTATACAAAAGGTGCTATTTTAAGTATCGCATATGGTATACCAGAGCCGGCAGTTGACGGAAATGTTATGCGTGTATTATCTCGCATTTTATCAGTATGGGATGACATTGCAAAACCGAAAACGAGAAAAGTGTTTGAAGAGATTGTGCGTGAAATTATTTCGGCTGAAAATCCATCTTATTTTAATCAAGGTTTGATGGAATTAGGAGCACTGATTTGTATTCCTAAAAATCCAGCATGCTTACTTTGTCCTGTACGTGAGCATTGCAGGGGATATGCTGAAGGTGTTCAAAAGGAATTACCAGTAAAAAGTAAAGCGAAAGCCCCTACGATGGTACCGATTGTTGCAGGAGTACTTCAAACAGAAGATGGTCGTTACGTCATTAATAAACGTCCAAGTACCGGTTTATTAGCCAATATGTGGGAGTTTCCGAATATTGAACTTGGCGAAGGGATTCGTAATCAGAAGGAACAGCTTATAGATTATATGAAAGAAAAATTTGAGCTTTCGATTTCTATTGAAGAATACGCAATGAATGTACAACATACGTTTACACATCGCACTTGGGATATATTCGTATTTTACGGAAAAGTAACTGGTGACATTGTTGAAACAGATACATTGAAAATTGTATCGAAAGAAGCATTTGAGCAATTACCTTTCTCTAAATCGCATCGTACGATTTATGAGAGTTGTGTTGAAAAAATTACAATGCAATAAAGTGAAACTTTAATCAGTGGGGGGTTTTTCATCCCCCACTGATTATTAGCCGTCACCAATCGGACTTTAATGGGCAGCCCGCCCCCCCACCTAACTTCTTTGCTTTCGCTGCATTTTGAGGTGGGGGTTTTACTGTCCATTAAAGCGGGATAAACAAAAAAGTGTTCCCTAGATTGGGAACACTTTTTTAATCGTAAGAAATTTTTGTCCCATGAGTCCAACTAGCATCACCTTCTTGTAAGCCGCCTCTTGATTCAATTTCTATTACAATTTCTTTGTAGATACTTTGACCTTCTGTATTTAAATACGGCAGAATCTGTTGTAATGAATGATGAAAATAAGCCAATTCATCTTCTTTCCACTCATTTTTTGAAATCATCGTTAGTTCAGTCATATCGCGTCCTATATACATATTTCCACCTCCATTTTCTATAGTTTGAATGAGTGACAAGAGATATATACGGAGATTAAAAAAAGAAAATCACGGATAGCTTCTAAGTGAATTGGTTACATTATTGGTTGTGGAGGTGAGAAAGATGAGTAAAAAACAACAAGGTTATAACAAGGCAACTTCTGGTGCTAGCATTCAAAGTACAAATGCTAGTTATGGTACAGAGTTTTCAACTGAAACAGATGTGCAAGCAGTAAAACAAGCAAACGCACAATCAGAAGCAAAGAAAGCACAAGCTTCTGGTGCACAAAGTGCAAACGCTAGTTATGGTACTGAATTTGCAACTGAAACAGACGTGCATGCTGTGAAAAAACAAAATGCACAATCAGCTGCAAAACAATCACAATCTTCTAGTTCAAATCAGTAATGAAAGAAAAACACTTCTCTAATTCGGGAGAAGTGTTTTCTTTGTGCTTTGGTCATGGTAATGAAAATAAAACGAACGACATAACTTCTAATAAGTCAACAAATGTAGTCAAAGGAGAAGGAAGTTAAAGATTAGAAATATGTAATGAGGAAATAATAACTGATAAATAAATCCAAAAGGGGGTAAGTAATGAACGATTTTGATAAGTTGGTAGGAGAGCAATTGGAAACGATGGATGAGTTGTTGAAGTTACAAGCTCACCTAGAGAAGTATCAGCAAATTGAAATGAGCGAAAAGGATATGTGCGATAAAAAGGAATTACATTTTATTCGCCAAGAAATATATAGAACAGAATTAGCACTTAAGTTATTACATGAGAAATTTGAAGAGCAAACAAATAGTGTGATTCAATCTTTTGAAACTGAAAAAATGATTTCAAATTTAGGATAAGATATATTGTTGCCTTTAGGTGAAAGGTCCTTCTGTACATGGAAATGAGGAAGGACTTTTTTTATCCCACTTTAATGGGCAGTAAGACCCCCACTGATTAAAGTTTCACTTTATTCTCCGTTCCTCGTTTGGCCCCGCTCCCTAAGAAAGACTATGGATATGGTATTCAGTGTGAAACATAGAGTCTTATTGCTTTAGTTTTAAAATTTCGACAAAAAAGTTATAATAGAAAAAAAGTGAATGCAGTTCAAAGGGCATTTGCAGTTGAAGGAAGGGAGCATATATGGGATTTCCCAAAGAAGGAGAAAAAGTACAAATACATAGTTATAAACATAATGGCTCCATTCATAGAATGTGGGAAGAGACAACGATTTTAAAAGGGACACAAAGTCTTGTGATCGGAGCAAATGATCGTACAGTAGTGACAGAATCAGATGGCCGAACATGGATTACTCGTGAACCAGCAATTTGTTATTTTCATGCAAACTACTGGTTTAATGTGATTGGAATGTTAAGGGAAGAGGGCGTATATTATTATTGTAATTTAAGCTCACCTTTTGCATATGATTCTGAAGCGTTAAAGTATATTGATTATGATTTAGATATTAAAGTGTATCCAGATATGACATATACACTTTTAGATGAAGATGAATATGAAAAACATAGTCAAATTATGCAATATCCACCTGTAATTGATACGATTTTAAAACGAAATGTAGCACAACTAACACAATGGATTCATCAAAGAAAAGGGCCATTCGCACCAGACTTTGTAGATATGTGGTATGAGAGATATTTAATGTACAGAAATTAAAACAAACCTGCAGGGGATTTCCCCGCAGGTTTGTCCTATTAGAGGGGGGATTATGTGCAAGGTATAAAAAGATATTTGCAATTTGTTAAACCATATCGATGGCTTATTGCTATTACGATTATGATTGGTCTAGTTAAATTCGGCATCCCGCTCATTATGCCGTGGTTATTAAAGTATATTATTGATGATGTTATTCAGGGCGGAGGGTCATTTCAAGATAAGACGTCCCAACTAGTAACAGCGATTGGGATTGCTTTTTTTATTTTTGCAGTGTTAAGACCGCCGATTGAATATTATCGTCAATATTTTGCGCAGCGTATCGCAAATACAATACTATATGATTTGCGAAAACATATTTTTGGCCATTTACAAAAGTTGAGTTTACGTTATTATTCGAATACAAAAACAGGGGAGATTATTTCACGTGTCATTCATGATGTAGAACAAACGAAGGATTTTGTAATTACTGGTTTGATGAATGTTTGGTTAGATACGGCAACAATTGCTATTGCTATTATTGTTATGTTTTCTATGAATATAAAATTGACATTTGTTGCGCTATTAATTTTACCTATTTATGTAGTGGCAGTGAAATATTTTTTCGGGCGTCTTCGAAAATTGACGAAAGAGCGTTCACAAGCGTTAGCAACGATGCAAGGGTATTTACATGAACGTATTCAAGGGATGCAAGTGACACGTAGCTTTGCATTAGAAGAGTATGAAGGGAAGCAATTTGAAAAAAGAAATAATGAATTTTTGACGAAAGCGTTAACGCATACGAGTTGGACGGCGAGAACATTTTCGGCAGTAAATACGTTAACAGACTTAGGGCCGCTACTCGTGATCGGTTTTGCAGCGTATGAAGTGATTCAGGGGCAGTTAACATTAGGAACTATGGTTGCCTTTGTTGGATATATGGATAGTTTGTATAGTCCACTTCGCCGCCTTGTTAATTCCTCTACGACATTAACACAGTCTTTCGCATCGATGGATCGGGTGTTTGAACTGTTAGACGAAAAATACGATATTGTGAATGTACCAGGTGCGGTACAAACGAAAAAATTAAATGGTGAAGTGATATTTGATAATGTATCTTTTCGTTACAATTCGGATGAAAAAGAGGTATTACATAACCTTTCGTTAACTATGTTGCCAGGAGAGAAGGTAGCACTTGTAGGGGCGAGTGGGGGAGGGAAGTCATCTCTTGCTAGTTTAATCCCGCGTTTCTATGATGTCTCTTCAGGCGCTGTTTATGTAGATGGGATAGATGTTAGAAAGTATGATATGAGAAATTTACGTAGTCATATTGGAATTGTACTGCAAGATAATTTGTTATTTAGCGATACAATCGGGGCAAATATTTTATATGGGAATCCGAAAGCTACAGAGGAAGAAGTAATTGCAGCTGCCAAAGCTGCGCAAATTCATGATTTTATTATTGAGTTACCTGATGGTTATGATACTGTCGTCGGGGAACGCGGTGTGAAGTTATCTGGTGGGCAAAGGCAACGTGTAGCGATTGCACGCGTGTTTTTAAAGAATCCATCGTTACTTATATTAGATGAGGCGACTTCCGCTTTGGATTTAGAAAATGAACGATATATTCAAGAGGCGCTTCAAACGTTAGCTGCTGATCGAACGACGATCATAATTGCGCATCGATTGGCGACGATTACGCATGTGGATACGATTATTTACATTGAAGATGGTGAAATTAAAGAAACAGGTTCTCATGAAGAATTAATGAAAAAAAGAGGTTTTTATTACAATTTATATCAACTTCAACATATAACAGAAACAGCTCCTTTAGCGTAAAAGGAGCTGTTTTTTATTCGTCTTCTTTTTTATCGTCGATTTTGAGTTCTGCTTCTGGTTTATGGTATGTGTAGAAGCTATCCACAAGTAAATCTAAATGCTCTACTTCTTCACTATAGTTAATAATAGCAGAAATAAGAGGGAAGAGATGTAGCCATGTTTTATATGCTTCCTCATCATCCTTGTTTTGATATTCCATAAAAATATCAATTAATTCCTGTTTACCTGTTTCAACTTCATCAAGCATTTCAACAGATTGTTGTTTTTTTGCTTTACCAATAAATTTTAATAAAACTTGTTCATGATAATGTGTTAATGAATCAAGTTCATTCTGAATAGATTCCTGGAATTCTTCTGGCATATAGCGCAGTTCGTTTTCAGTACGATGTAATGATTTTAATGTACTTAAAGCACGACTTGTCGTCGCTAACATTTGTCTGAATAAAACAAGCTTACGAATTTTTGCGAACTTTACTTTTTTCGTATAGCTTCTTTCTTCTTTATACAGCAAATAGTAATGGTTTAGTTTGATCATTTTTTCTTTCATACGATCAATATCAGTTTTTAATGTTGTAAAATCAGAAGCTTGCCTGCTATTCATTCGAATCCATTTTACAATTTCTTCTGTATTATCAACGATGCGATGATATAACTTTGTTTCGTATTTTGGCGGCATAAACACTAAATTTACAAGTGAAGCCGCGATAATTCCAACCATAATCGTCGCAAATCGAAGTAAGGCAAAACTAAAGAAATCTTCACCTTGATACTCCATAATAGCGATAACTGTTACTAAAGCAATTGATATTGTGTTTTCTAATCGTAATTGCAATGTAAGAGCAATTACTAATATACATGTTAATCCAATAATAAAAGGATTATGTCCAAAAGCAGTAGCGAATGCGATAGCGAATACCGCACCAATGACGTTTGCTTGAATTTGTTCAAGTGCAGTTAAATACGAACGGTATACAGACGGTTGAACAGCGAAGATAGCTGAGATTCCCGCAAATACTGGACTCGGTAAGTTAAGTAAAATACAAGCAAATAAAGCTAATGTGATGGCAATACCCGTTTTTAAAATGCGAGCACCAAGTTTCATACCCTTAATAAGATCCTTTCTCTTGTCATAATGAATGTACAACATGATACTATACATTCATTACAATATGTTAGCAAGTGATATTTTAGTGACGTTAATAAGAAATTAAGATTCATTTTATACTTTTTCCTAATTCTTTTTAAACATCAATTTTTAGTAAAAAAACCTGCTGAATTTCAGCAGGTTTCAAATTGTTACTATAGATTACTATGAGAAGTGTACTTCGTCAATTTTTTTCTTGAAGATGAAAAATAGGCATATCACTCTGTTGAGATAGATGGATCAGCCTGCTCTTTTTTCGGGATGATTTCAAAAAACTGTTGCGGCATATCATCGAGTAACGGTGTCAATAAAGCAACTTCCTCGTATTGCTCATGTTCATTTAATACACGGATATAATCTAGTAATAACTCGGTCACATCTTGCACACCATTTTTACTAAGTGGTTGTAATGTAACATTTGCTCCTTTTGCGATTCTTCTTTTTAAGGCCTGTTCTGTTAAACCTAAGCTTGAATCATGGCGTAAATAAACAACACCGCCAGTCATACCAGCGCAAATCCATGGACCAGGATCCCCTAAAACAAGAGCGCGCCCATTTGTCATATATTCAAAAGCGAAACCTTTAATATTAGAGTATGCTCCTATGTTCCCTTGCTCTTTTTCACGGAGTGGCTTTATCATGCGTCCGCCAATTATCATGTCTGCTCCAGAGAGGCGAATGCCAGCGCGAGCATCAGCGTTACCTTGAACGTATAGCGCCCCTTTTTGTGCACCGTATCCAAAACCTTTTCCGACAGAACCGTTATAATATAGACCGTCTTTTCCTTTTGCTTTCGTTATATAAATACCACCACCAAAGGAGGTTTTACCAATACCATCTTGTGCGCCGCCATTTACGTGTATAAATAAGTTCTCACTATTGTAAGCACCTAATCCATTTCCAGGAATCGAGCCATTTGTATACTTTAATGTAAGTGGTTCAAGCTTCGTGTCTTCATATAATTTACTACGAACGCGATAACAAGATTCTAGACCACCCATAACGCGTTGTTCTACGCCAACGCCTACTAATTCTTTTGAATGGGGGGAATGAATTGTTTCAAATTGTTTTTCTAGTACGTGTTCTGTTTTTGTACTAGATGGATGTTCTATCGTTTGTAGTAAATTACATAAGTTTAATAAATTTTTGCCTCGAACTTGTTTTAATAAATCGGAACGCCCGACAATTTCTTGTAAATTTGTATAGCCGAGATTTCCTGTTAATCGTTTTAGTTCTTCGCCAAAAGTAGTGAATAAATGTAATAATCCAGCCACGGCGCTTTCTAATTCACGCGGGACGAAGCGGCGTAATCCGTGTTCTTTCGCTTGAGCTTCAGATTCAATCTGTGTTGCAATTCCAACGTGACAAGTATCTAGATGACATCCGCGGCAAGTTGTACAGCCGATTGCAATCATGGATAATGTACCAAATCCAATGCGGTTTGCTCCAAGGAGCATAATTTTCAAGGCATCATTCACACTTCGAATACCACCATCAGCCCAAATTTCTACCTTATGTCTCATATTTGCTTCTAATAAAGCATTGTGAGCGGCTTTCACACCAATTTCTACAGGAAGCCCTACATGTTGCAATGCGTGAATACGTGCAGCTCCTGTACCACCATCAAATCCGCTAATGTTAATAAAATCAGCACCAGCTTTTGCGATACCAACAGCAATTGTTCCAATGTTAGGGACGACAGGGACTTTTACAGCTACTTTCGCAAGCTGATTAGCCGTTTTAATTTCTGTAATCATTTGAGCTAAATCTTCAATGGAATAAATATCATGGTTGTTAGAAGGTGAAATTAAATCAGAGCCAATTGTAGCATTACGCGCTTCGGCGATTTTGGCTGTTACTTTTGAACCTGGCAAATGTCCACCTTCACCAGGCTTGGCACCTTGCCCAATTTTTATTTCAATTAAGTTTGATGAATTGAGTAGTTCGGCGTTTACGCCAAATCGTCCGGACGCGATTTGTTGTCCACGTGTATGTGGATATTTTCCAATCATATCTTTAATTTCGCCGCCTTCACCGTTCAAACTAATCATATTTAGCTGATCGGCTGCTTCTGCATATGCACGAAAGGCAATTTCATTTTGAGAACCGAATGACATGGAACTAATAATAAATGGCAAATCATGATTTTGAATACTGATGGACACTTCTTCAGCCGGAACGACATGTTTTGTTTCTTTCGTTTGAACAAGATGTCTAATTGCGATTGGGTTATTTTCTTCTAATTCACTTAATTTTTCACGGTAATCATCATAAGAGTTTCCCTTTGCAACATCGCCGATTGCTTTCCAAATTCGCGGGAATATATGAAAAGATTTTCGCATTCTAACTTTAGGATTGTTATAATCGTTAGCTCGCATTTGTGCATCTTCAGCAAGTGATTCAAGAGAAAAAGCTAAATCATTTGAACCTAAGAAATTTGTAATTTGCAATATATTTGCGATTTCTTCATGTAACCCGATAGAAGAATAGAGGCGACCGTAACCACGCAATTCATGAATTCCAATTGTTGAAATGACTTTTTCCAGTCCTTTATTAAGTGCATGATATAAATTCGTAATTGGTGTTTTTGTCCCATCATTTACGGTTGCAAATAGTAAATATGGATTGATACTATCTGCTCCTAATCCATACAGTGTGACGATATCGTGTAAGGAGCGAAGGGCACCAGAACGTATAACGAGAGAGCAGTTTCGGCGTAATTTATTTTCGCTTAATACTTGATGTACTTTCGCGGTAACTAAATGCGGATCAATCCATAATCGTCCATTTAGGTGAGCATCAGCATCGTCTATTAATAATAGGGAAGCTCCATCGTTCACGGCTGTTATCGCTTCAGAACTAATTCGACTTAAGGCACATTGTAAAGTTTCTGCCTGACTGAATGTAGCAGAGATTGTAGCGATAGAGCTATGAGTATTGAATAGTTGTATAAGTTGCTCGTACGTAATTGTGTGTAATTCTTCTACAATAGATTGTGCTACACTTCCTTCTAAAATGATTGGGGAAAGCATCTCAACTACAAATGGCTGTTTAGCACCAGCCAATAAACTTGGACGTTTGCCAAGTATCGTTCGTGTGGAGAAGTGTTCAACTTCTCGATCGCGATCGATTGCTGGATTTGTAACGACAGCTACACTTTCCTTAATGAAGTCAGCGATATTTCGTCTATCAGTATCGAGTGCAGCGAGTGGTGAGTCATGCCCAAGTGAGCGAATTGGCTCAACGCCTTTTGTTGCCATCTGTTCAAGAAGCTGAATATGTTCACGATCCCATCCGAAAGCAACGTATTGTTTTGTTTCAACTTGCATAGAATCACATAATCCTTGGATTTCTTTCGTTTCAGGAGTAGATAAGTTTAAATGATAATCTTTAGTATCCACTCGTTTTTTAAAACGGTCATATACTTGAGCTTGGTATTTGTCATATGCATAAAGAACAAGCTCATCTTGTTCATTCCACTTTAGTCCGACTTTTTCCCCTGGAGCGAGTGGTTTTGGTTCTGCTACATATTCAGTTGGTGATACAACTCCAGGTTCAGAAGAGAAAATATAAGAGCTTTCTGTCTCTACTTTCCATACTGGTCGTAGCCCAAGGGAATCCACGCTGAAAACAGCTTCATCTTTATAACGTGAAATAATGCCAGCTGGACCTTGTGCAAAATGGCCCCATGCTTCACGTATATACGTATATAAATCTTGTAAATGTGGTTCATAAAGTTTAATTTCATTAATAATTGGCGGGAATAGTATATCCATTGCTTCAAATAAACTGTAGTTGTATTGAACAAGTAGAGTTTCTAAGGTGCGGTTTAAATCTTGGGAGTCACTGCCCCCAGCAGTAAGTGGAACGTGAATCATTTCAGCTTGATCGCGTAATTTTGCAATTGTGTTAATTTCACCATTATGTCCGAGGATACTAAATGGTTGTACACGAAAGAAGTTAGACAATGTATTAGTAGAATAGCGATTGTGTCCTAGTGTCATAGTTGAAGCAATAAGTGGGTGTTGTAAATCATTGTAATAGGCAACAAGTGTATCACCAGCACCGAGAACTTTATATACAACGTGATCACGACTTAAGGAAGCAACATGAATCGCTTCATTTTCTTCTATTTTTATCGTTACTGTAAATAATGTTTGCTCAATATTTGTAACTTCATTTTCTGCGATAAGAGCAACTTGCCAAAATAAAGGTTCTTCTTGTTTACCAAGTGGACCGAGTGCATCGGAGTTTATTACATCATCACTTTCGAAAAGAATTGCAAAGTTTTCGTTGTTTAGTTGTGTACGAATATGATTTTTTAAATTAACTATATTTTCGTTTTTGTTTAGAAAAAAATGTCCAACGATAAAGTGGGGATGATCCACGATCGTTGGATTATATCCGCTACTTTTTAATTTTTCATTCCAAAGTGCTTTTGGTACATCAATGTGAATACCGATTCCATCACCTTCGCCATTAATGAAACCAGCTCTATGATTCATTTTGACGAGCGATTGTATGCAAAGGTCAATATTTTCTTTTGTAGGAATTTTTCGTTTCTCCATAACGGAAACGATTCCACACGCATCGTGTTCTGCATTTTTGTAATCTCGAAATAAAGACGGTGTCCATGTGTTTGTTTTATTGAGCATCCGTCAATCCCCCCTCTTATGAAAGTTTGAATAATCTTACTATTCGAGGCGTGAGCAGCCTTGTATACAAAGATAGTAAGGATATAAAATAAAATTAAACAGATAATTATGAATAATTATACTATTAATAAGGGATTTATGAAATAGAAAAAAGGAAAAAAGAAAGGTGTGCTTTCTTTTTTCCTTTTAATGACGGGATTATTTATTGTTTGCTAAAGCGGCAAATGCTCTACCTACAGCTTCAATTGTATATTCAATATCTTCTTTTGTATGTTCTGTCGTTAAGAACCATGCCTCGTATTTAGAAGGTGCTAAGTTAATTCCTTCTTGCAGCATAAGTTTGAAGAATTTACCGAACATTTCTCCGTCTGTATCTTGTGCTGCATCGTAATCTTCAATTGTATTTGTTGTGAAGTATACAGTTAAAGCGCCTTTTAGGCGGTTTAATGTAATATCGATATTATGTTTTTCAGCCTGTTCTAAAATTCCTTTTTCAAGCATTGCACCAAGTTCATCTAATTTTTCATAAAGCCCTTCTTGTTGAAGAACTTCTAGACAAGCAATACCAGATGCCATAGAAGCAGGATTTCCTGCCATTGTACCAGCTTGATATGCAGGTCCAAGAGGGGCAACTTGTTCCATAATTTCTTTCTTACCACCGTAAGCACCGATTGGAAGTCCGCCGCCAATAACTTTACCAAGCGCTGTTAAGTCTGGTGTTACGCCAAGTAAGTCTTGAGCACCACCGTACATGAAGCGGAAAGCAGTAATAACTTCATCATAAATTACTAGTGCACCAGCTTCGTGAACAAGTTCATTCACTTTCTCAAGGAAGCCAGTTTTTGGTTCTACAATACCGAAGTTTCCAACGATTGGTTCTACAAGAATAGCTGCTACTTCATGTCCCCATTTATCTAATGCTTCTTTTAAAGTTTCTACATTATTAAATGGAACGGTAATAACTTCTTGAGCGATACTTTGTGGTACACCCGCTGAGTCAGGAGTTCCTAGTGTAGAAGGACCAGATCCAGCTGCTACAAGTACTAAATCAGAATGACCGTGGTAACAACCAGCGAATTTCATAATTTTTGTGCGGCCTGTGTAAGCGCGAGCGACACGAATTGTTGTCATTACAGCTTCAGTACCAGAATTTACGAAGCGGACTTTATCTAATGCAGGCATTGCTTCTTTTAACATTTTTGCAAATTTTACTTCTAGCGCTGTTGGAGTTCCGTAAAGTACACCATTTTCAGCAGCTGTTGTAATTGCTTTTGTAATGTGCGGGTGAGCATGTCCAGTAATAATAGGACCGTATGCTGCTAAATAATCGATATATTTATTTCCGTCTACATCCCAGAAATAAGCACCTTTTCCACGTTCCATAGCAACAGGAGCGCCGCCACCAACTGCTTTAAAAGAACGAGAAGGACTATTAACACCGCCAACGATATGTTCTAAAGCTTCTTTATGTAATGCTTCTGATTTTGTGAATTTCACTACCATTCATCTCCTTACAAAAATCTATGTATTATTCTAACATGTTTTTCGAAAAGACGTATTGTTTGTGATAGAGAAGGCAGTTGGGTAAACTATTCGTTGTGACATTTAGGAAGGGGGTCCGGTTATGAAATCGGTAATTGAGGTACAAGGGTTACGTAAAGAATTTACAGCCTATTCAAGTCGTCCAGGTTTAAAGGGTGCATTTCGCGATTTATTAAATCGTAATTATAAAATAGTACCAGCAGTAAATGATGTATCTTTTACTGTGAAACAAGGTGAAATGGTTGGATATATCGGTGAGAATGGTGCTGGTAAATCAACGACAATTAAAATGCTTACGGGGATTTTGACTCCGACATCAGGAGACATTTTAGTAAACGGGATGAACCCGCATAAGCAGAGGGAAGAATTTGTAAGAACGATTGGTGTTGTTTTCGGGCAACGCTCACAGCTTTGGTGGGATATTGCGGTACAAGAATCGTTTCGTTTATTAAAAAAAGTGTACGGTGTATCAGACGCTCAGTATAAAGAACATATGGAGCACGTGATCGAAACGTTAGATATTGGTCCTTTATTAGATAAGCCAGTTCGAAAGCTATCTTTAGGTCAAAGAATGCGTTGTGAATTAGCGGCAGCATTAATTCATAATCCGCCGTTATTATTTTTAGATGAACCAACAATTGGGTTAGATGTACTTGTGAAATTGAAAATACGTGAATTTTTAAAAGAAATGAATGAACGTTATAAAACAACGATTTTATTAACAACTCATGATATTACTGATATTGAAGCTTTATGTGAGCGCGTTATCATGCTGGATGAAGGCAATATTATGTATGACGGTTCTTTAAATAATCTTCGTACGCAGTGGGGAGCAGAGAAAGAAATACATTTTCAGTTTGTCGCACCAGTTTCCTATCAGGCTTTATCAATGGTTATGCCAGATAGTCATGTCGTTTGGTCGAAAGCGAAAGAGGAAAACGCGTGGATTGCCAAAATCCCGAATGAAGAAGTTATTATTTCAATGCTTATTTCTAAAGTGGTACAAGCCTTTCAAATTAAAGATTTAAAAATTAATGAAGTGTCTACAGAGGAAATTATTCGTAACATTTATGAAGAAGGTATTAAACATGGGTAAGTACATTGAAATGATTCGAATTCGCTTTTTAATGATGCTTGCGTATCGTACAAACTACTATAGCGGGATTTTAATTTATACAATTAATATCGGCGCATATTATTTTTTGTGGCAAGCAATTTATAGCGGAAAAGAGAATATTGAAAGTTTATCTATTTCGCAAATGACTACGTATATCGCAATTGCGTGGATGGCACGTGCTTTTTATTTTAATAATATAGACAGGGAAATTGCGATGGAGATTCAAGAAGGACGTGTAGCGGTAGAACTGATACGTCCATATAACTATTTAGGGATGAAAGTGATGCAAGGTCTTGGTGAAGGAATATTTCGCTTTGCCTTCTTTTCAATTCCGGGTATGGTCATCGTTACCTTATTATTTTCATTGCAAATTACAACGAACTTTCAAACGTGGTTATATTTCTTCTTATCTTTAATATTTAGTTTTATTATTAATACACAAATTAATTTAATGACGGGAATGCTCACATTCTTCTTATTTAATAATAGCGGAATTATGTATGCAAAACGTGTTGTTATTGATTTGTTTTCAGGTCTATTATTACCAATTAGTTTTTATCCGTTATGGGCCCAAAAGGCAATGATGTTTTTACCGTTTCAGGCTATTAGTTATATTCCGAGTATGATTTTCTCAGAAGGTATACAAGGAAGTAAATTGTATGAGGCATTATTATTCCAAGTAATTTGGGCCATTGTACTTATTATTCCGATTGTACTCATGTGGAGAACGGCGAGAAAACGTCTAATTGTACAAGGGGGATGATGAGATGATATATATAAAACTATTTTTGCAATATGCAAGTCAATATATAAAAACAAAATTGGAGTATCGGGGCGATTTTATCGTTGGGTTACTTTCTGATTTATCACTACAGGCTGTTAATTTAATCTTTATTCTTGTTGTGTTTGGACATACGCAAGCATTAAAAGGTTGGAGTAGAGAAGAAGTCATCTTTATTTATGGTTTCTTTTTAGTGCCGTTTGCCATTTTCTCAGCTTTCTTTAACATATGGGACTTTAATGATCGTTACATTATTAAAGGAGAAATGGATCGCATATTAACGAGACCGATTCATAGTTTATTTCAAATTATATTAGAGAGAATGGAGCTTGAATCTTTAATTGGAGCGATTACGGGAATGATTGTAATGGGCTACGCAGCAGTGGAGTTGCAATTATCTTTTTACTGGTACGATATCTTCTTATTCTTGTTGATGGTAGGAGGGGGCGCACTTGTATACGGAGGGATATTTGTTACGCTTGCAAGCCTTGGTTTTTGGTCGGACGCGAAAAGTTCGATTATGCCGCTAATGTATAACATAGGGAATTATGGCCGCTATCCTGTTAATATTTATAACCGTGTGATTCGCTTTATTTTAACGTTTGTCCTACCATTTGCGTTTGTCGGAGTGTATCCAGCAGCGTACTTTTTAAGGAAGACAGAGTGGAATAGCTATGCATTTGCAACACCGCTCGTTGGTGTTATCTGTTTTACGATTGCAATTACTCTTTGGAATCAAGGGGTAAAAAGGTACCGTGGTGCAGGGAATTAATTATAAAAGCTTGTTCGTTTCTAAGGGATAAATCTAATGGCTGTCTCATACATATAAAATGAGGTGGAGGACATGTTATGGGGATTTATTCTATTAATTGCAGCAATTGCTATTTTGAGGAGTGTCCAATTATTATGGAGTTCCTATTCGGATTCAACGCGTTTTTTTTCGCTGTATAATTTAGCTACATTATTTTTGATTTATACAACAGTATTGATTGCATTTGGATTAAGTTACGTTGTATTAGAGGAAATGGGTTTTGCAGTTTTGAAAGAGGATGGAGAAAGCTTAAACGCTCACTCTTTTCAACTGGTTGAAATTTGTTTGTATTTTAGCGCAGTTACTTTATTGTCTGTTGGATATGGAGACATATCTCCGATTGGAATTGGGCGGTGGATTGCGATTGGAGAAGCGCTAATTGGATATACATTACCGTTTGCTTTTGTAATGAGGTCTGTAATAGACAATGAAAAATAAGGAAGCATTTGTTATAGTAAAAGAAAAGAGTAGGAGTGATAACAATGATCACAGTAGGAGAAATGGCTCCAGAATTTACATTAGAGGGAAGTAACGGGGAACAAGTTCGCTTAGCTGATTTTCGTGGTAAAAATGTAGTTCTATATTTTTATCCGAAAGATATGACTCCAGGGTGTACAACTGAAGCATGTGATTTTCGAGATGCATATGGATTATTTCAAGAGAAGGACACAGTTATTCTTGGTGTAAGCCCTGATTCAGCGAACAGACATCTGAAGTTCGTTGAGAAGCATGAACTTCCATTTGTACTTTTAGTAGATGAAGATCATAAGGTAGCGGAATTGTATGATGTTTGGAAGTTGAAAAAGAACTTTGGGAAAGAGTACATGGGAATTGAGCGCTCTACATTCCTTATTAATAAAGACGGTGAGCTTGTAAAAGAGTGGCGTAAAGTGAAAGTGAAGGGACATGTTGAAGATGTTCTTTCTTATATAAAGTAAATCCATTGTGGAGATAAAATATATAGAAGTAAGGCGAGTGTCTATACATATTTTATTGTCTTACATAAAGTGAAGTGTAGGGCATACCTCCTCAGATGATAGTATTCCAAGTGCGATTATGTCGCACTTTTTTTCTATTGTAAATGCATAAAAAATAGGGAAAGATACATAAGAATAAGGCTATATACAAAAATAAACCACATACTTATAGTAGAAATATTGACGATTTATAAGAAAAGGAGTACACTCTTTATAAGAATTATAAAATAATAATCCGTATAGAATTGGGGTGCATGACGGTGGTCAAAGAAGAATTAAAAGAAGCGCTAGAAATGCTGAAAAATACGGGTGTACGCATTACTCCACAGCGTCATGCTATTTTAGAGTACCTTGTGGAATCTATGACGCACCCAACAGCGGATGAAATTTATAAAGCATTAGAAGGTAAGTTTCCAAATATGAGTGTTGCAACTGTCTATAATAACTTGCGTGTATTTAAAGAGGTTGGACTTGTAAAGGAATTAACTTATGGAGACGCTTCAAGTAGATTTGATTATGTTACAAGTCAACATTATCATGTGATTTGTGAAAAATGTGGTAAGATTGTTGATTTTCCTTATGGAGGTTTGGAACAGCTTGAAGAGGAAGCTGCGAAAACGACAGGCTTCGTTATTAATAGTCATCGCTTAGAAATTTATGGCGTTTGTCCAGAGTGTCATAAGGCGTAATATATAATAAAGAAAGAGGCTGACGGCTTTAAGTCAACCTCTTTCTTTATTATATATGGGAATTACGTTAGGTTCAGAATGATTTAAAATGTTCAGTGGAGGATTTAATTAAGGATAAATACAAAAGGTGATTTCTTGGTTAAGAAATCACCTTTTCATGTTTAGTTTTGTAAGGATGCATTGTCTCCGTATATACTTATGACTTATAGCTCTTCTTATTATATTTTTCATCAAATTCTTTTCCTTCTAGATTTCGATCCATTGTTAAAGGTTGGTTGCAATGCATACATGCGTCGACACGACCGAGCATTTTTGTAGGTTTATCGCAGCTTGGACAAATAATTTGTACAGTTTTAGTAGATAACATACCAATCCAAAAGTAAACGACAGTACTAGCGATAACAGCTAAAAAGCCAACCATCATAAATGTTGTCATAATAATAATGTTCTCACGAAAAAAGACTCCTAAGTATGCAATAAAGAGACCGATAAATACTAAACTTAATGCAAAGGTCCGGATTTTATTGATTTTGTTCGAATATTTAATGCCCATTCTCACCACGCTCCTATAATAATAATATAACATAAAATTTAGAATTTTCACTCGCCTAAAAATGTGATAGAGTGATAAGATATGAAATGTGGAGTAGGATGAAGGGAAGCTATAATGGCTTTTGGAACATGATTTTAAAGTTTTAACGGGATGTGAAATTTTTTTATGAAAAGTATTGACCCTTTATGTACTGCATGATATATTAATAACCGTCGCTGATGCAGAAACGCAGAAAACGACAAAAAGAAATTAAAAAACTTAGTTGACATCAAAAAACGAAAGTGTTAACATAAGGAAGTCGCAAATGAGCGACCAAGTAGTTCTTTGAAAACTGAA
>NZ_DALYZR010000007.1:0-207338 GCF_031983925.1 Bacillus sp. (in: firmicutes)
GAATACAACCTTGCCAAGGTTGGGGTCGCGGGTTCGAATCCCGTCTTCCGCTCCAGTAAAATTTTATATGGCGGCATAGCCAAGTGGTAAGGCAGAGGTCTGCAAAACCTTTATCACCGGTTCAAATCCGGTTGCCGCCTTTTCTTTTGTGCCGATGTGGCGGAATTGGCAGACGCGCACGACTCAAAATCGTGTTCCTTCGGGAGTGTCGGTTCGACCCCGACCATCGGTATCACGAACGGCGTAATAAAAAAGACTCTACACCAAATGTGTAGAGTCTTTTTTATATTTTCATCATACTAAAGAATAAGCACAAATAGGTACTAAATGATTAAGATAAACGTATTCATGTAGTATTTGAATGTGTCATAATTCTCCCCCTCTATACTCACTTCAAATTTTTTCCTATTTTAATTATACAACAATAGAAAGGAATTAAGGGAATATTATGGAAATCGGTATCGGTGATGTAAAAAACTCTAATAGAAATGGTAGAGTTTTTTTGCTAAATTATGTTATGTGATTCTAAAATTCGTGATAAATGTAGCAATTCATGTATAATATAACTTGTCGAAAGAACAAAATGATAGTGATTTATATTATGTCTGTAATATGAATCAAAAATGAACTTTTTATATTTCTTTTAAAAATGTGTTGAACACACATGATATTTCATATTAATATTTTTATGTAGATTTAAAACCGGAAAGAGAGTGGAAAGTATGGGTCGTAAATGGAATAATATTAAAGATAAAAAAGCATCAAAAGATGCAAATACTAGCCGTATATACGCGAAATTTGGACGTGAAATTTATGTAGCGGCAAAACAAGGCGAGCCAGATCCGGAATCAAACCAAGCGCTTAGAGTGGTATTAGAACGTGCGAAAACATACAATGTTCCAAGAACAATTATCGATCGTGCAGTTGAAAAAGCAAAAGGTGGTTCAGAAGAAAATTATGACGAGCTTCGTTATGAAGGATTCGGGCCAAATGGAGCTATGGTAATTGTAGATACACTTACAAACAACGTAAACCGTACTGCAGCAGATGTACGAGCTGCATTTAGCAAAAACGGTGGTAACATGGGTGTAAACGGTTCTGTAGCTTACATGTTTGATGCAACAGCTGTTATCGGTCTTGAAGGGAAAACATCAGATGAAGTTCTTGAGATTTTAATGGAAGCAGATGTGGATGCACGTGACATTCTTGAAGAAGAAGATGCTGTTATCGTGTATGCTGAACCAGATCAATTCCATGCAGTACAATCTGCTCTTAAAGATGCTGGCGTTGAAGAATTTACAGTTGCTGAATTAACAATGCTTGCACAAAACGATGTAACACTTCCTGAAGATGCACAAGCACAATTTGAAAAAATGGTTGATGCATTAGAAGATTTAGAAGATGTGCAACAAGTTTACCACAACGTAGACTTAGGAGAATAATACGATAGAAGCCCCTTTTCATTTAACGGATAGGGGCTTCTTTTTATGAATTTCATTAAGGTGATGAATGAGTAAAGGTATTTTGTTGTAGACAGGGAATATGCTTATAGGGATATGTGAAATATTCATTATTGCTAGGAGGCTTAATATGGAACATAAAACACCAAAGCATATCGTTGCTGTAGCAGGTTATTTAACAAATGAAAAAGACGAAGTGTTATTAGCTAAAGTACATTGGCGATCGGATACATGGGAGTTGCCAGGAGGACAGGTAGAAGAAGGAGAAGCGCTCGATCAAGCAATTTGTAGGGAAATAAAAGAGGAAACAGGATTAACGGTGAAGCCTATCGGTATTACAGGAGTTTACTATAATGCTTCCATGCACATTCTAGCTGTTGTTTTTAAAGTGGCATACGTGAGCGGTGAAATACAAATTCAGCCTGAAGAAATACAAGAGGCTAAATTTGTTGCTTTAAATGAAGAGAACATAGATGAGTACATAACGCGTCCTCATATGAAATCCAGAACGCTTGATGCGATGAGAGCAACACATTGTATTCCGTATGAAACGTGGGAAGTGCAGCCATATAACTTAATAGGAAGATTGTAAAGAAAAGAGTAGCCGGTTTGAGATACAATCAAATCACTACTCTTTTTTGTATACTGTTTAAGAAAAAGGTCAAAATAATAATAGTGTTAGTATTGATTTTAAGAACGTTTGTTCTGTATAATGTATGATATATTATATACATTTAGATTACTAGATACTCAAAAGTATATATATTGGTAGATGATATAATGAAGATAGAGTGCTTTAATATAGAAAGTATAATAGCCTTAAGATTTAATCTGTTATTGGTTTAGCATAATCTATATTCAATATTTCAGATGAATAGTAGATAAAAAAGGACTGTGATACAATACTTTTTTATCCCACTATTTGCCGGGCAATCAGATTGGTGCGTTCTGATTAAAGTTTCACCTTATACCTTACAATGATGTAAGGTATGTGTAAGAGAAATCGATGGGATATTTTTTTACAACAAGGTATTCTTAAAGTAAGAATTATACGCTGTGTGGAAAAGAGGTGTTTAAGATGAAAGAACGAGTATTATCTAGGGTGAACTATCATCAAAAAGTTGCATTAAATCCAATGACTAAGTTTTTGTATAAAGCCATTATTTTATTATTATTGTTAAGTTTCGCGTTATTATTCATTGGAAATGTAATGATCGAGAAAAGTGATATTAGTAAATTACATGTACCGGCTAAGTTAGAGGTGCCAGAATCATTAACACATGCATTTATTGCAACAGAAGATAAAAGGTTTTATCATCATAACGGTTTAGATTATATAGCGATTATCAGAGCGTCTGTTGAGAATATAAAAGCTGGTGGTGTTGTGCAAGGTGGTAGCACAATTACACAACAGTTATCAAAAAATGCTTTTTTAACGAATGAACGTACATTTTCTCGCAAGTGGAAAGAAATTTTTTATACAAAAAAAATTGAACGTACATTTACAAAGGATGAAATTTTAAAATTATATGTAAGTAATATTTATTACGGAGAAGGAGCATGGGGAATTGAAAAAGCAGCAAACCTATACTTCGGTAAAAAGGTGAGCCAATTAACATTGGCTGAAAGTGCAATGATGGCTGCTGTAGTAAAGGCACCTGCTTATTACTCACCGGTACAAAATTATGATAAGGCCGTAGAGAGACGAAATGTCGTTTTGAGATTGATGGAGAAAGAAGGCTATATCAATCATGATGAGTATGTGCAAGCAGTTAGTGAGAAGTTAGTCATTCGTCATGATATAAAAACAGAGCAGTCGATGTTAAATAGTGCTCGTGAAAAAGCAGTAAGCTAATGGAAGTTCCTAAATAGGAGCTTCTTTTTTTTGAATAAATTGTGACAAATCGTGACACAATATCGTCACAATTATTGTGTTTTTGTAATTTATGTGAGCGTGTTCATTGCGTGACGTATATAAGTGTTGATATTATGTGTATTGTGTACAATGCTGTATACAGAATATGAAATTAAAGAGGAATGTATATGAAATCATCGAACAAACTCATGGCTCTTGGTATAGTTTTTTCCATTGCAGTATTGATTGTGATCGGAACGATTGCGTATAGCATCATAAATGACAAAAAAGATAAAGGGAATGAGATGTTTGCTTATTCCACACAACAATCTTTAGGGAAAGATGATGCTCCGGTTAAGGTAGTTGAATTTGGAGACTTCAAATGTCCCGCTTGTCGTACTTGGGATGTAACAGTATTGCCACGATTAAAAGAAGAGTATATTGATAAAGGTAAAGTGCAATTATACTTTATTAATTTTCCGTTTATTGGGAAAGACTCTGATTTAGGTGCAGCAGCTGGTGAAGCAATTTATAAACAAGATAAAGATTCATTCTGGACTTTCTATGATGAGATTTATCAAAGTCAAAAGAAAGATACGGAAGAATGGATTACAGAAGAATTACTTCTTAACATTGTGAAAGAGAAGCTTCCGAAAGTTGATGTAGATCAATTTAAGAAAGATTTACACAGTAAAGAAATAAAAGAAAAAGTACGTAAAGATTCAGATCGTGCTCAAAAATTAAAAGTTCAAGGTGCTCCTTCAGTATATATAAACGGAAATCTTGCAAATCCTGATTTCGATAGTATGAAGAAGGCGATTGATAAAGAATTGAAAAAGTGATGAGCTACTCATCACTTTTTCGACTTTTTTCGATAAAATTCTTGCTTCCGCTTTTTTTACATGCTATACTACTTTACATAAGTTATTCTAATATCTTATATGTATTTCATATTTGCGGGTGTAGTTTAGTGGTAAAACAAGAGCCTTCCAAGCTCTGGTCGAGAGTTCGATTCTCTTCACCCGCTCCAAATTTTATTAAATGTTTTTCTATAAATTGTGATCAACGCAGTGTTTCGTTTCCGAGATAAACGAGGCATTGCGTTTTTTAATGTTTGGAAAACAGTATTTTATGCGAAAATAGAAGTAAAGAATAGTATTCCAAAAGTGAATTGCTAACCAATAGATCGTTACATAAAGGATGGATTCATCTGAGGAGGCGATTAGGAATGGATTTTGAACAATTAAAGCAAGATGTCATTGCGTATAGTAAAACGATTGGTATAGATAAAATAGGCTTTGCTAGTGCTTCACCATTTGAAGAATTAAAGCAGCGGTTAATCCAGCAGCAACAATTAAATTATCAATCTGGATTTGAAGAGCCTGATATAGAAAAGAGAACGAATCCACAGCTTTTATTACCTGGTGCAAAATCAATTATTGCGATTGCATTAGCGTATCCTTCAAAATTAAAAAATGCACCATTAAGTAAGCGTGGAGAACGCCGTGGGATTTTTTGTCGTGCTTCTTGGGGACAAGATTATCATCTAGTTTTACGAGATCGTTTGCAGAAATTAGAAGCATATTTAATCGAAAAACTTCCCGATATAGAAGTTAAGTCAATGGTTGATACGGGTGAATTAAGCGATCGAGCTGTTTCAGAGCGTGCTGGTATTGGATGGAGCGGTAAGAACTGCTCTATTATTACACCTGAATTTGGTTCGTATGTATATTTAGGAGAAATGATTACAAACGTTCCATTCCCACCAGATCAGCCGATAGAAGATCAATGCGGGAGCTGTACAAAGTGTATTGATATTTGTCCTACAGGTGCTTTAATACAAGGAGGACAGTTAGATTCGAAGAAGTGTATAGCATTTTTAACACAGACGAAAGGATTCCTACCGGAAGAGTATCGCGACAAAATAGGTAATCGTATTTATGGATGTGATACGTGTCAGACAGTTTGTCCGAAAAATAAAGGAATGGATTTTCATAATCACCCTGAGATGGAACCAGATCCTGAGTTAGTTAAGCCGTTATTAACACCACTTTTAACAATTAGCAATCGTGATTTTAAAGAGAAATATGGAATTATGTCTGGTTCATGGAGAGGTAAAAAACCGTTGCAACGAAATGCAATTTTGGCACTTGCGCATTTTAAAGAGGCATCAGCAATTCCTGATTTAATTGGTGTTATGAAAGACGATCCAAGACCAGTACTTCGCGGAACAGCAGCGTGGGCGCTTGGGAAAATTGGTGGAGACGGCGTGGGCGAAGCTATTGAAAAAGCGATGCAACGTGAGAAAGACGAAGAGGTTCTTCATGAAATGAATCGCGGACTTGAATTGTTAGCGCAGAAAAAAGAGTAGATAATATCTCCCTTTTTCATATTGTAATATGGGAGGGAGACGAAATGGTTGTAAAAATAAATATTGAAAAGCAAGTCCAACACTTTTTAGCATATATAACAGAGAAACGAACAAATGTAGATGGTATTGCTGAAGATTTATTACAAATAGCAAAGAGAAAGAAACAATTATTTCAAAAGCGTAATGCAGAGATAGTAAAAGCAACTGCGGACGTTTCTTTTATGAGGCAATTCAATAATAGCAATCATCAAGAAATTGATTATCAAATACATTTTAAATATTTAATTAAGCATAAAGAATTATTTTATATTGAAGAGGAACAATTAAAACGAAGAGTTTGTTTAAATAATAGCCGGATAATAGGTGATTATGCTATTGAAGTGCCAGAAGCAGTTGGAATGAGTGAGACATTAGAAAGGGAAGTTACAAAAGAGAAGTACGGTTCCTATCAGTACAACCGTTTAGAGGCAGTTAAATATGCAGAGCGTTGGTGGGATGATCGAAACCCTGCATATCGTAATTTTCCTGATAATTGTACGAATTTTATTTCTCAATGTCTTCATACTGGAGAAGTACCAATGAATGGATATCCTAATATTCGCAAAGGATGGTGGCAAAGGGAGAATCAGTGGAGTTGGAGCTGGGCTGTTGCACACTCTTTTTATTGGTATTTGTCAGGTGCTACATCAGGACTTCGAGCTGAAGCTGTAGAAAGGCCAGAGGACCTTATTCTTGGTGATGTCATCGCTTATGATTTCGAGGATGATGGTAGGTGGAATCATACGACGATTGTAGTAGCAAAAGACGCAGATGGTATGCCACTTGTAAATGCACATTCAGCGAATAGCCGTCGGCGTTATTGGAACTATGAAGATTCTAGTAAATATACACCACAAATGAAATATAAATTCTTTCATATTATTAATGGGTAGAGATTTTTCGCTCAAGTGGTATAATACGTAGTAGACAAAAAACAGAGGTGAATATCGCGTGGGAGTACATGTTGTTTTATATCAACCAGAAATTCCAGCAAATACAGGAAATATTGCTCGTACTTGTGCAGCAACTGGAACAGAATTGCATTTGATTAGACCGCTTGGATTTTCAACGGATGATAAAATGTTAAAGCGTGCAGGATTAGATTATTGGCAGCACGTGAAAATTACGTATTATGATTCAATTGAAGAGTTTTATGAGAAAAATAAAGACGGTGAGTTCTTCTATTTAACAAAGTATGGCGAGAAAGCTCATACAGCGTTTGATTATAGTAAACGTGAGAAGGATTACTACTTTGTATTTGGAAGAGAAACGAACGGTTTACCAGCTAATGTAATCGAAGAAAATTTCGATCATTGTTTACGTATTCCAATGACTGATAAAGTGCGTTCATTAAATTTATCAAATACAGCAGCTATTTTAATTTATGAAGCGTTCCGTCAACAAAATTATCCAGGATTAGATTTAGAAATTGTTTATTAAAAGTCGCCATATGGCGACTTTTTTTCTAAAAATAAAAATAAATATGGAATCATACATTTAAAAAAGGGTACATAGTCATATAGAATGGTGATATATGAATAAAAATAGATCAGACAGGTTGAGATAAATATGAAGGAACAATATCGTAATCAAAATACCTTTTTAAGTATGATAGATATGGATTTAATAAGAAGAGGATTATTACATGCTATTCAAGATTTAGTATTTATTGTGAAAGTTATGGATGATGAAACCTTTACATATATTTATGTAAATAAGATAGGTATGGATTATGCAAAGCTAAGCGAAGAATGTTATGGAAAAACGTTTTCTGAAGTATTGCCGAAAGATACGGCGGAAATATTGCAAGTGCAATATGCAAAAGTAGCGAGCGAAGTAAAAGCACATACCTTTTGTGATGTAGTTAGTTTACCAACTGGTAATTTACATTATGAATCTTCACTTAATCCTGTATTTGATGAAGAAGGAGTATGTCAGTTTATTATTTGTATTACGAGGGATATTACAGCTCAAATTGAGGAGAAGATTGAAATAGAGGAAAAACAAATGTTATTTAAGTCATTACTAGAATATAATAATGACTCCATTATATCTATAGATTCTATAGGTAGAATTACATACGCGAATCCAGCAACGTATGAAATATTTGGATATCGATATGAAGAATTAAATAATAAATTTATCTTTGAATTTATTAATAAAGAATATGAAAAAGATTTTCAAAGTATATTTAAAGGATCCATGCAAGGAAAAGCGAAGCAAATTGTTTCAAAGAAGTATATTCATAAAGAAGGGTACGAGCTATATATTTCTCTGAGGACGATTCCGATTATTGTAAATGGTGAAATTGTTGGAGTATATATTGTTACGAGAGATGTTACAAGGCAAGTATTAAATGAGATGAGAACGGAATATTTAGCTTACTATGACCAGTTAACAGGATTAATGAATAGAATTTCATGTGCAAATAAGTTAAATACTTTGTTGAATGATAATATAGAGTTTGCGCTTGTTTTTATAGATTTAGATGAATTTCATCTTATTAATGATACTTTTGGCCATAAAGAAGGAGATAAAGTATTACAAAAAGTTACAGAATGTTTAAGCAGTTTTGAAATAGCTGGTATGCACTTATTTAGAGAACACGATGATCAATTTGTTATGTTAATAGAAAATATAACGAAAGAACGTGTAGAGGGAGTTGCCAAAAACATACTGAAAAGGATTAGTGAACATTTTGTAATCGAAGAAGAGGACGTGTATTTAAGTGCGTCAATCGGAATTGTAATGGCTCCAACAGATGGAGAAGATGAAAAAATATTATTCCAAAGAGTTGATGCTGCTTTGGAAAAAGCAAAAGAAAAAGGAAAAGGGCATTATGCTTTGGAAAAAGCAAAAGAAAAAGGAAAAGGGCATTATCATTTTTATTGCAGCGGGTTAGATTGTGAGCGTGAACAAAGATTTATAATAGAAAACCAATTACATCGTGCTATAGAAAAAAATGAATTCTTCTTATATTATCAGCCGCAAATTAATATTGAAACGAAAAAAATAGCTAGTATGGAGGCTTTAATAAGATGGGAGAATAAAGAATTAGGATTTGTCTCTCCCAATCAATTTATTCCGCTAGCAGAAAGAACAGGATTTATTATTAAGCTTGATGAATGGGTAGTAAATGAAGTGTGTCGACAAATACGCGAATGGTTAAATAAAGGATATGAAGTTGTCCCAATTGCAGTTAATATTTCAGCCAGGCATTTTCGCTCTATTACATTAATAGAGATGATTACACGAGCTTTACATAAGTACAATGTACCAGCCCATTTATTAGCGATAGAGGTTACAGAAGGAGCCCTTATACATAAAGATATATCGAAAAGAGTATTGCTACAATTAAAAGAACAAAATTTAAAGATTCATTTAGATGATTTTGGTACAGGATATTCATCTTTAAGTTATTTAAAAACGTATCCAATTGATACTTTGAAAATTGATCGTTCTTTTATGGAAGGTATACATGTAGATGAACGCGATACGAATATTACGGCTGCAATTATTCATTTAGCTCATACGTTGGAATTGAATGTAATTGCAGAAGGGGTAGAAAAAGCGGAACAAATACAATTTTTGAAGGAAAAGAATGTGAAGTTTGTACAAGGTTATTATTATAGCCGCCCTTTATCAAAATATGATGTGGAAAATGTGTATTATAAATAATTGATAAAAAAAGTGATGTGCTAAGAAGCACATCACTTTTTATGTGTACCGGGTTTATCATTGTAACCAGATGTAAAAATAGCTGTAAGAAATGTGAGTGATACACCTAAAATTAATAATAATTTCATACTAATATCCCTCCTATTTTTCAGTTTACGAATCTGAAATATGAATCGAAATGTATGTAATGTTCTTGGAAGAAAAGAATTTATTTAAAATGAATAGAGGTGTAAAAACTTTAATACCTATATTATACAGAATTTTCTTTGAATTTTGGAGAGAATTTTATAGCACTACTGTATATTTCATTTTGATTTAAAGAATGTTTAAGGACATCCTAGCATACCTTTTATAATAATCCGATTGAACAAGGAGATGGGGGAGGAGCTATAATGGATATTCTAAAAAAAATTGAACAGCATCGAGAAGCAGAAGAACGCTTACAATGGGAAGGTACGTTTGCGGAGTATTTGGAGCTTGTGAAGGAAAGACCATGGGTGGCTCAAACAGCACACTCTCGCATTTACAATATGATAAAAGATGCTGGAATTGAAGAAGTTGATGGTAGAAGAAAGTATAACTTCTTTAGTAATCAGCTATTTGGGTTAGAGGATGCTTTAGAACGTCTTGTAGAGGAATATTTTCATCCGTCTGCAAAACGATTAGATGTTAGAAAACGTATTTTATTATTAATGGGTCCTGTTAGTGGAGGGAAATCAACATTAGTTACGATGTTGAAACGAGGATTAGAAACATATTCACGAACAGATCGAGGAGCAATTTTTGCAATTAAAGGATGCCCAATGCATGAGGATCCACTTCATTTAATTCCGCACCATTTACGGGATGATTTCTTTGATGAGTATGGGGTTAGAATTGAAGGGAATTTATCACCACTCAACGTTATGCGTCTAGAACAAGAATATGGTTCGAGAATTGAGGATGTAGTTGTAGAGCGTATTTTCTTCTCGGAAGATCGCCGTACAGGGATTGGTACATTTAGCCCGTCTGATCCTAAATCACAAGATATTGCCGATTTAACAGGTAGTCTAGACTTTTCTACAATCGCAGAATATGGTTCAGAATCAGATCCACGAGCGTATCGCTTCGATGGGGAATTAAATAAGGCAAACCGTGGGATGATGGAATTCCAAGAGATGTTAAAATGCGACGAGAAGTTTTTATGGCATTTATTATCGCTTACGCAAGAAGGGAATTTCAAAGCGGGAAGATTTGCGCTTATTTCAGCAGATGAATTAATTGTAGCGCATACGAATGAAACGGAGTATCGCTCTTTCATAGCAAATAAGAAAAATGAAGCATTACACTCAAGAATTATTGTAATGCCAGTTCCATATAATTTACGAGTGAGTGAAGAAGAACATATTTATGAAAAAATGATTCGTGAAAGTGATGTGTCCAATGTTCACATTGCGCCACACACACTTCGCGTTGCAGCAATGTTTACAATTTTAACTCGTTTAAAAGATCCGAAGCGTCCGGATATTGATTTAATTAAAAAGATGCGTTTATATGATGGAGAAACGGTAGAAGGTTATAATGCGATTGATGTAGAAGAGCTGCAACGTGAATATCAAGATGAGGGCATGAGCGGTATTGATCCTCGTTATGTGATTAACCGAATTTCTTCTACAATTATTCGAAAAGAGGTACCATCTATTAACGCATTAGATGTACTTAGATCGCTAAAAGACGGGTTGGATCAGCATCCGTCAATTAGTAATGAAGATCGAGAGCGTTATATGAATTTCATCTCATTAGCAAGAAAAGAATATGATGAAATTGCGAAGAAAGAAGTACAAAAAGCATTTGTGTATTCATATGAAGAATCAGCGAAGACACTTATGGATAATTACTTAGATAACGTTGAAGCATATTGCAATAAATCAAAATTACGTGACCCATTAACAGGTGAAGAAATGAGTCCAGATGAAAAGCTAATGCGCTCAATTGAGGAGCAAATTGGAATTTCAGAAAATGCAAAAAAAGCATTCCGTGAAGAGATTTTAATTCGCATTTCTGCTTATGCGCGTAAAGGAAAACGCTTTGATTATAACTCACATGAGCGCCTTCGCGAAGCAATTCAGAAAAAACTATTTGCTGATTTAAAAGATATAGTGAAAATTACAACATCAACGAAAACACCAGACGAAAATCAGCTTAAGAAAATTAATGATGTTGTTGCACGCTTAATTGATGAGCACGGCTATAATTCTTCATCTGCGAATGAATTATTACGCTATGTAGGTAGCCTGCTAAACCGATAGTTTGATAACAAAACGCTGTCTCTTGTATTTTGCGGGACAGCGTTTTATTATCCATTCATATGTGTAAAGTGTCATACCTTGTCCAAATATAATAAATTAAGATGCAATTTTATGAATTTATTGTCAATTATTTTTACAATATGCATATGATAGAGTAACCAACCATTCATACGAAAAAAGCCAACACAATACAATATGTTGCAAAGTGTAAATGTGTGCAACTATGCATTGTGTTTCTTTCTTATCAAAGGCTGAATGATTCTTTTCTAGTATGTGAGTGGCAAAATTTTGTTTAGGATGCTCGGAGTATTATATGAAAAACGTTATATATGTTTATGGGATGATTTTCGATGGGCAGTTATCTTTCATTCTAGCTGGCACAGTATAAAACAAAATTTCTAGCTTGCTGTTCATATAGGAAGACAATTACAGTAAGGAGGGAAAGAAATGGGTGAAGAAAACCAACCAAATTATACGATTTCACAGGAAAACTGGTCCCTCCATCGCAAAGGATATGACGACCAACAACGCCATCAAGAGAAAGTACAAGAGGCAATTAAGAATAATTTACCCGATCTTGTAACAGAAGAAAGCATTGTTATGTCTAATGGTAAGGATGTTGTAAAAATACCGATTCGTTCTTTAGATGAATATAAGATTAGGTACAATTATGATAAAAACAAACACGTTGGGCAAGGAAATGGTGACAGCAAAGTTGGTGATGTCGTTGCGAGAGATGGATCAGGTGGTCAAAAGCAAAAAGGGCCAGGAAAAGGGCAAGGAGCAGGGGATGCGGCTGGAGAAGATTATTATGAAGCTGAAGTCTCTATTTTAGAATTAGAGCAAGCATTTTTCAAAGAGTTAGAGCTGCCTAATTTAAAGAGAAAAGAAATGGATGAAAACCGAATTGAGCATGTTGAATTTAATGACATTAGAAAAACAGGATTATGGGGCAACATTGATAAGAAAAGAACGATGATATCCGCATATAAACGAAATGCGATGCGTGGTAAAGCATCTTTTCATCCGATTCACCAAGAAGACTTAAAGTTTCGCACTTGGAATGAAGTGTTAAAGCCAGATTCAAAAGCTGTTGTATTAGCGATGATGGATACAAGTGGATCGATGGGAATATGGGAGAAATATATGGCACGGAGCTTCTTTTTCTGGATGACGAGATTTCTACGCACAAAGTATGAAACAGTAGATATTGAATTTATTGCCCATCATACGGAGGCAAAAGTAGTTCCAGAGGAAGAGTTTTTCTCAAAAGGAGAAAGTGGCGGAACAATTTGTTCTTCTGTATACAAAAAAGCACTCGAGCTAATTGATAATAAATACTCACCAGACCGCTATAATATTTATCCATTCCATTTTTCAGACGGTGATAATTTAACTTCAGATAATGCTAGATGTGTAAAACTTGTTGAAGAATTAATGAAGAAGTGTAATATGTTTGGGTATGGGGAAGTGAATCAGTACAACCGCCATAGTACCCTCATGTCAGCCTATAAAAATATTAAAGATGAAAACTTCAGATATTATATTTTAAAGCAAAAAGCAGATGTATTCCATGCGATGAAGAGCTTTTTTAGAGAAGAATCAGGAGAGAAAATGGCATAACCCCTTTTTAAGGGGTTATTTTTTTGTAAACTTTTTATTTTTTTAGTTGACAATGATAATGAAAATCATTATCATTTATTCGAGAAATGATTACATTTTGAATTATATATTTTGGAGGAGATGTAAAGTTAAAAAGAAAATAAATTAGATGTTAATGAGTGGTCAACTTAATTGGAGTGGTATCTGTTTTAGAAACAATAACTAAAAAATCATATGTTAAGAAATTACAATTTATATAACTTGGAGGAAAGTTTAAAGTGAAAAATAATAAAAGAAAACATATAAATGCAATGTTAATAGCGGCGACGTTGTCGTTGCCATTTGCTACATATTCTACGCCGGCGTTAGCAGCTGTAGTAAGTGAAGTAAATAAAGCTGGGCATATTTTAAAGGATGGAACGTATGATGTTGTTTTAAAAGCATATAATGAGAAAACAAATGAAGAATCTCGAGCTACAACGTATATAAAAGAACCGAAAGTAACAATTGAGAACGGTAAAAAAATTGTAACAGCTACGCTAAATGATAGTGATTTTTTCCAATACCTTAAGGTAGAAGATAGTCAAAATCCAGGTACTTTACATGATGTAAAAGTACTTTCAGAAGATAAGAGAAAAAATGGGACAAAAGTGATTCAGTTTGAAATTGGAGAACTAGGAAAAAGATATAAAATGCAAATGCATATTTTCATTCCATCTATGGGATATGATGAAAAGTATCAAGTGCAGTTTGAAGTAAATACAGTTCACTCAGAAAATAATACTATAGAAGAATCAAAAGAGAAAAAAGAAGAGCAACAACAAGTAAAAAACATAATATCTGATAATAAATTACAACAATATATTAATAAAAGTGTTTTACAACGAGCAGATATAAATGCACCTATTACTGAGGAAGATGCAGCACAAATTAAAGAGTTAAAGGTGTACTTAGGAAAGGGTATTGAGAGTTTAGAAGGTCTGCAGTATATGGAAAATCTAGAAGCATTTGAATTACATGAGTCTAATGTCAAAGATATATCACCAATATCAAGTCTAAAAAAATTAAAAACAATGAAGTTATATTTGAATCCAATCGAAAATATTGCACCTATTTCTCAACTGGAAAAACTACAATTCTTAACTTTACGTGATAACAAAATTAGTGATTTAACACCATTAAGCCAGTTGAAAAAAGTAAAGGTGTTAGATTTAATTGGAAATGAAATCACGGATATTAAGCCGCTATTTTCAATGGACTCTGTAACTAAATTATATTTAAGTAATAATAAAATTAGTGATCTGACAGATATTGAGAAATTAGATGATTTACGCTTGTTATGGATAGGAAATAATTATATTGATAATCTGACAGAAATTGGTAAATTGAAGAATCTTGTTGAACTAGAAGTTGCAAATGCTGAAATCAGAGATTTAACACCATTAGCAAAAATGCAACAGTTACAATCACTTGATTTAGAGCAAAATTATATTTCTGATATTTCGCCAATTAGTAAATTAAATAATTTATATGCTTTGAATTTAATAGCAAATGAAATTCGTGACATTAGACCAGTGAAAGAATTAGGGAAAAGGGTTCCTATTAAACTTCAGCGACAAAAAATCTTTTTAAGTGATGGAGTAGTAAATGAAGATATAAAAATTCCTATATACGATTCAAATGGTGAAATAGTTCAAAATATTAAATGGCAGGGCGAGGAAGGGACGCTTAATAACGGATCTGTTAAATGGAATAGTACAGGAGAAAAAGTATATGAATTTAAATTAGAAACAGATTCTGCTGAAAGTCAAATACTATTTAATGGAACAGTATACCAAAACATCGTTGAAAAACATGAAGATATAAATATTATTCAAGATAAAAATTTACAAAAATTCATTAATAAAAATGGTTTAGGAAGAGCGAACTTAGAATCATCTATAACAAAAGAAGATTTATTACAAATTAAATCATTAAAAATAGTTGATGGGAAAAATCAAGGCATTACTGATATTTCTGGTCTAGAATATATGACAAACATAGAAGAGTTGGTTCTAGATAATATTGAGCTGAAAAATGTAGATTTTATCTCGAATTTGAGAAGCTTGAAGGCTGTGAAATTAACTTCGAATCAACTTGAAAATATTGAACCACTTTCGAAATTAGATAAGCTTGAAAAAATAGATATAAGTGACAATAATGTGAAGAACATTAGACCATTGTTCACATTAAATGCAATGAAAAATTTAAATGTATCTAATAATAAGCTTAATGATGCATCACTTCAAGAAATTCAACAGTTGAAGAATTTAGAAGTATTAAAGTTAAATCATAATGAAATTAGTAATGTGGAAGCTATTAGTGAAATAAGTATGTTGAACGAACTTGAATTGGTAGGAAATAAAGTAGTAGATATAACGCCATTAAGTAAATTGAAAAATTTACAGTGGTTAGATTTATCCGATAATAAAATTCAAGATATTTCTATTTTTGCTTCGATGCTAGATTTAATAAGCTTAAAGTTACCTGGTAATGAGATTCGTGACATTAGACCGATTATACAATTATCTCAGTGGAGTACAATAGATATTAGAAGGCAGAAAATTACTTTAGATGATGTGCAAATGAATCAAGCTGTGAAGATCCCTGTTCATGATGTAGAAGGAGTACCGCTTGAGGACATTACACTGAAAAGTGAAGGCGGAATTATTAATGAAGAAGGTACAATCACTTGGAGTACGCCAGGGGAGAAAGTATATGAGTTTACGTTTGATGGAAATAATTATTTTGGATTAGGTATTTGGTTTAGTGGAGAAGTAATACAAAACGTTGTAAATAAAACTGAATCAAAAGAAGAAACACCTAAACCAGTAGTAGAAGAAAAGCCAAAAGAGGAAACGACTAAACCAGTGGTAGAAGAAAAACCAAAAGAGGAAACATCTAAACCAGTAGTAGAAGAAAAACCAAAAGAGGAAACGACTAAACCAGTGATGGAAGAGAAACCAAAAGAAGAAACGACTAAACCAGTGGTAGAAGAAAAACCAAAAGAGGAAACGACTAAACCAGTGGTAGAAGAAAAACCAAAAGAGGAAACATCTAAACCAGTGGTAGAAGAAAAACCAAAAGAGGAAACGACTAAACCAGCGGTGGAAGAGAAACCAAAAGAAGAAACAAGTAAACCAGTGGTAGAAGAAAAACCAAAAGAGGAAACGACTAAACCAGCGGTGGAAGAGAAGTCGAAAGAAGAAACACCTAAACTAGTTATGGAAGAGAAATCAAAAGAAGGAACAAGTAAACCAGTAGTAGAAGAGCGACGAAAAGAAGGCAACAAGCTAGCAAAGGAAAATGAATCCAATAAACAAGTGGATAATAAAAAAGAAGAGAGTAAAAACACTTTAGCTGCAACGGGTGGGCAAGAGAGCAATGTATCTTTACTTTCTGGACTAGCATTCGTTTTATCTGCACTTAGTATGTTTGTATTTAGAAAAAAATTATTTAAGAAGTAAATAATATATTGTTTTGTGTATTAAACAATAAGATTTCATGAATTTTTAAGAAGACATTATCATGGCGATTTCAATTTGAAACTTGCTTATGATAGTGTCTTTTTTTATAGAGGAGGAAATTAGTGTGGAATAAAGAATGTATGGGGGAGGAGGGATGGTTATGTATGTTAGTTCTATTTTAAAGATTGAAGAGATAGCATCATTTATTGCAAATATGAACAAGGATGCTACTCATCATGTTGGGTATTGTGGAGATGAGAAAGCATGTTTACAACACTATATAATAGAGTAAAAACCCATTCGTATGAAGATTATAATTCATACGAATGGGTTTTATTTAATTTACTTTGCCGCCCTCAGTAATAACAGATTCAGGACTAATTTGAGGACCGAATTCTTCTTTTAGATGTTTGTCATATAATGTATGTAGGAAGTTTTCTTTTCCTAGTTTTTCAAGTTCTTTATTTACCCAATCATGTACTTCTTTATTGCCTTTCTTCACTGCTATAGCAATTAAGTCATCTCCACCTAATTTGTCTTTTAATAAGTGGAATCCAGGATTTTTATTTGCCCAAGATAGAAGGACAAGATTATCTTGAGCATATGAATCAGCACGGCCATCTTTTAGTGCTTGTAAAGCTTCTGTATTTTTATCAAATTTAATTAACTCTACGTTTTTCATATTCTTTGTTAAATAAATATCTGCAGTTGTACCCTTTGTTACAATTACTTTTTTCCCTTCTAAATCTTTTACTGATTGAATAGGACTACCATCTTTAACAAGCACTTGCACAGCTACTTTTAAATGTGGATTTGTAAAATCAACTACCTTTTTTCGCTCATCTGTTGCGGTCATATTTGCTAACACGAAATCTACTTTATCAGATTGTAAATATGGAATGCGGCTTGCTGCTTCAACGGGAACAAATTTTACTTTTGATTCATCACCTAATAAGTCTTTCGCAAACCGTTTTGCCATATCAATTTCAAATCCAACATTTTTCCCATCTTTGTCAACGTAACCGAACGGTGGTTTATCTGTAAAAACAGCAACTACTAGTTCACCGCGCTCTTTTATTTCTTCAATTTTTCCACTTGGTTTTGCCGAGGTCTTTTCTGTTTTCTTTTCATTTGAACCACATGCAACGACTAAAATAGAAAGGAGTCCGATAATAATAAATGTTAAAAACTTTTTCATATAATATCTCTCCCTTTCACCGTTTCAATATAGAAAAATTGATTTAAGAAATGTTGTGCACGTTCTGTTTGTGGGGATGTGAAAAAAGTAGTTGGATCTCCTGTTTCACAAATTTCTCCTTCATCCATGAAAATAATTCGATCAGCAACAGCTTTTGCAAATCCCATTTCATGAGTGACAATTAACATTGTCATACCTTGTTTAGCTAAGCTCATAATGACTTCTAATACTTCTTTGACCATTTCAGGATCTAATGCAGCTGTTACTTCATCAAATAAAATTACTTCAGGATTCATACAGAGAGTGCGAACAATTGCAATACGCTGTTGTTGCCCGCCAGATAACTCTCTTGGATAGGCATCTTTTTTCTCTAGTAAACCTACTTTTCGTAATAATTGTTCTGCTTGCTTCAATGCTTCATTTTTATTTCGTTTTTGTACTTTTAGAGGACCGAGTAAAATATTTTCTAGAACAGTCATGTGAGGAAATAAATGATAACTTTGAAAGACCATTCCGATTTTTTGACGAAGTTTTTGCCAGTTCCCATCGTTTTTCGGAAGGGGGGCGTTATGAAAAAGCATTTTCCCACTTTGGATATCCTCAAGACCATTTAAGCATCTCAATAATGTACTTTTTCCGCAGCCACTTGGTCCTAAAATAACAATGACTTCTCCGGAAGATACTTGTAAGCTTACGTCTCTTAAAACAGGGTTATCATCGTATGACTTATAGATGTTTTGTAATTGCAACAATGGTGCAGTCATATTTCTTCTCCTCTCAAATGATTGAATTGTCTATATCCATCTTGTTTCTAGTTTTCTTGACCAAATAGATAATGGATAGCAAAGTAAGAAATAAAAAATAAATAAGCAACCGTATATGAGAAATGCTTCCCCTGTTCGTTCTACAATTTGTTGTCCAGCCTTTATAACTTCAGTTACACCAATTAAAACAGTTAAAGATGTCGTTTGAATAATACGAATGAAGATGTTTATTGTAGCGGGAATCATTCGCCGTATTGCTTGAGGAATGAGTACATATTGATATAATTGTTTCTTATTCATTCCGATAGATTTGCCAGCTTCTACTTGTCCCTTTGGCAAGGACTGAAGTGCACCTCTTACAATTTCGCCTATTTCTGTAATTCCCCATAATGATAGAGCTGTAATAGCAGCTACTGTACTAGAAACATCTATCCCTAGAGTGATTGGAAGACCGAAAAAGAAAAGAAATAACCAAACAAGGATTGGGATAGAACGAAATAATTCAATATAAGTTCTTGAAATGAACCTCAAAATAGTAATCTTTGATGTACGAATGATTCCAAATAGAATGCCGCCAATTGTACTAATGATGATTGTAAAACATGCAATTAATAATGTTTGTTCTAGTCCCTTTAGCAATTGCGGAAGCGATTCTATTAGTAGATTAATGCCCGAATTGCCCATAACGATTTCTCCTTTCTAACCAAGATAGTAGAAATGATAGTGGTACAAAAAGAAAGATATAGGAAGCTGTTAACATAATGAGCATCTCAGATGTTTTGTAATAAATTGAAATCAAATTCGTTGTTGTATACAACAATTCAGGAATAGCGATCGCAGAAACGATAGATGTTTCTTTTAATAGAAAGATAAAATTTGCAAATAAGGCTGGTGCAGAAATAGTTGCAGCTTGTGGTAAAACTACAAATCTAAATAGTTGCCATTTATTTAATCCAATGGCATATCCTGATTCCACTTGGCTTTTGGATATTGAATCAAGACCAGATCGAATGACCTCTGTCATATATCCACCACCTAAAAAACACATTGCAAGTAATGCGATTGAAAAATTAGATAATTTAATGCCTAATGATGGTAAACCGAAATATAAGAAAAATAATTGAATGAGTAAAGGTGTATTTCGGGCTACTTCCACATAAGCGCGAACAACTTTATGTATAATACGAATTCGAAAGAACAGAATTAAACCATTTATACTCGCAATAAATAATGAAATGATAATGGCGAAGCATGCGATTTTTAAAGTTAATAGTGCACTATCTACAAATAGTGGAATTTGCTCCTTCATAAAATCAATGTCTATCTCCACATGGACAACCTCCCTTCATTTAGATATCAAGAAAAAAAGATTAATAGTTAGTAAATAAATGTAAAAAGATTCAATTTATTTCCTTTATAATAACATATAATTCCTATAAAACAAGTAGGTTTTATTTGTTTTGGAAAAATAAATGAAATGAATGTAGAAAACACCTCTTCTAAAAGAAGAGGTGCCAATCGTTACATAACCTTTTTTATTTTTTTCGGAACTTCTTTCGTTTGCAAATTAACGTCTTCTTTTCGTAGCTCTTTAAAGAGTGAAGTAACCATAAGGACGACTACGATAGAAAATGGTAGTGCTGCGATGATCGCTGCAATTTGCAGTGCATTTAACCCTCCAACTTGTAATAAAATAGCTGCGATGATCGCGATTGTTAATCCCCATATAAGTTTTAAACTATTTTTTGGTGATAAGCTTCCGTTACTCGTTTGCATAGAAACGACAAATGTTGCCGAGTCAGCAGAAGTAACGAAAAATGTGGCTACTAAAATTAACCCGATAATTGTTAAAAATGTAGAGAACGGTAGATGTGAAATAACAGCAAATAATCCAATCTCTGTACCATTTTTCGCGATTTCATCAGCTATGCCAAGCGATTGGAACATTTCCATATGGATAGCGGTACCGCCAAATACTGCAAACCAAAATGTGCAGATAAGAGTTGGGACTAATACAACTCCAAAAATAAACTCTTTTATTGTGCGTCCTTTAGAAATACGGGCGATGAATGTACCGACGAATGGAGACCAAGAGATCCACCATCCCCAATAGAAAATAGTCCAGTTTTCTATCCAAGAAGAAGATTTTTCATTAAATGCTCCTAAATTTAATCCCATACTAGGTAAAGCTCCAATATAAGAACCGAGTGTAGATGTGAAATATTTCATAATAAATACAGTTGGTCCTAAAAGTAAAAAGGAGACGAGTAATATACCTGCAAGAGAGAAATTTAAGTTACTCAAATATTTAATCCCACGATCTAAGCCTGTTTGTGCACTTGTTAAATATAAAACAGCGAAGATGGCGATAAGTATGAGCTGTGTAAGTAAAGTGTTATGAATAGAAGGGAATAAATAGCTTAATCCTCCGGCGATTTGTTGAGCACCAATCCCAACAGATGGCACAATACCGAATACAGTGGCTAAAACAGCTAAAATATCAACTGTTTTTCCGATAGGAGAATTTTTCGATCGATTAAATAATGGAGTAACTGTAGCCCCAATTGTGCTACCTTTTTGTTTGCGGAATGTGAAATATGCAATTGTTAAAGCAACCATTGCGTATAGTGACCATGGAAAGAGACCCCAGTGGAAAAATGAATATTGCATAGCGAGCTTGGCGCTTTCCTCTGTACCTGCTTTTCCTGTTAGTGGATCTGTAAAATGTGAAATCGGTTCAGCGATTCCATAAAAGAGGAGTCCAATTCCCATTCCTGCCCCAAATAACATGGATAGCCAAGATGGATAACTATACTTTGGTTTTTCACCATCTTTACCAAGACGAATAGAACCGTACTTAGAAAATGCTAAATAAGCGGCTAAAATAATCATTGTGGTCATAAGTAGAGAGTAAAACCATCCAAATTTATTAAGGATAAATGAATTTAAGGAAGATGTAACGCTTTGTAAATCATAGCCTTGTATCCAACTTGCCGGGGTAATTCCCCATATGATGAATAATGTTGTTAGCAAGATGGAGATATAAAATACACTGTTTTCTTTTTTTATCATAGAATCCCACCCTTGTTTAATAAAGTTAACAATTATATTAATCATAACAATTAAAGAAATAATTGTCAAAAAATTCCCTTTTTATTACGTGAAAGGATTCGGATTACTTTCGGGAGAAAAAAGGGAATTTGTTCACGATATGTACAAAATGTAAGAAGAAATAATATGAAATATTGCATTTTATATTGTTGTATCTAGATTTTATGTTAAATTCGTGAATGGAATATTTGAATAGGGGGCAAGGATATGAACAAGAAATCAAAAATTAATAAAGTAATGCTTAGTATTAGTACAATGGCTCTATCGCTGGGGGCAATTCAAACTCATGCATCAGCAGAAGAAAAGGTGCCATATAATGTATTGCATTCGAAACCAGTTGGAATTGAAAAACCAGTAGATGAGATTGGACACGTTTCTAAAGCGGAGGAAATATTATCGTTTGAAGAACGGTTAAAAGTAGGAGACTTTTCACAGCGACCAGCATCTATTCCGAACAAAGCGGCAGTAAAGCAAGTTAAAGAAAGCTATTCAATGGCTGATTTAAACAAAATGAATAATCAAGAATTAGTTGAAACGTTAGGCAGTATTAAGTGGCATCAAATTACAGACTTATTCCAGTTTAATGAAGATGCAAAAGCTTTTTATAAAGATAAAGGGAAAATGCAAGTCGTTATAGATGAATTAGCTCATCGGGGTAGTACATTTACGAAAGATGATTCAAAAGGAATTCAAACATTTACGGAAGTGTTACGTTCAGCTTTTTATTTGGCATTTTATAATAACGAATTAAGTGAATTAAATGAAAGAAGCTTCCAGGACAAATGTTTACCTGCTTTAAAAGCAATCGCAAAAAATCCAAACTTTGAGCTTGGTACAGCTGAACAAGATACAGTCGTATCTGCATACGGTAAATTGATTAGTAATGCGTCAAGCGATGTTGAAACAGTTCAATACGCATCAAATATTTTAAAGCAATACAATGATAATTTTACTACGTATGTAAATGATCGAATGAAGGGACAAGCAATATACGATATTATGCAAGGGATTGACTATGATATACAGTCTTACTTAATTGAAGCTCGTAAAGAAGCAAATGAAACGATGTGGTACGGGAAAGTAGATGGGTTTATTAATGAAATAAATCGTATCGCTCTTCTAAATGAAGTAACACAAGAAAATAAGTGGCTCGTTAATAATGGCATTTACTTTGCTAGTCGTTTAGGGAAGTTTCACAGTAATCCAAATAAAGGATTAGAAGTTGTGACACAGGCAATGCATATGTATCCACGTTTAAGTGAACCGTATTTTGTCGCAGTAGAACAAATTACAACAAATTATAACGGAAAAGATTATAGCGGGAATACAGTAGATTTAGAGAAAATACGTAAAGAAGGAAAAGAACAGTACTTACCAAAAACGTATACATTTGATGATGGATCTATCGTATTTAAAACAGGAGATAAAGTATCGGAAGAAAAAATTAAGAGACTGTACTGGGCTGCAAAGGAAGTAAAGGCGCAGTATCATCGTGTAATTGGGAATGATAAAGCGTTAGAGCCGGGAAATGCAGATGATATATTAACGATAGTAATTTATAACAGCCCAGAAGAGTACCAGTTAAATAGACAACTGTATGGATATGAAACGAACAACGGTGGAATTTATATTGAAGAAACAGGAACATTCTTTACATATGAACGCACGCCAGAACAAAGTATTTATAGTTTAGAAGAGTTATTCCGCCATGAGTTTACTCATTATCTTCAAGGGAGATATGAAGTGCCAGGTTTATTCGGAAGAGGAGATATGTATCAAAATGAAAGGTTAACTTGGTTCCAAGAAGGAAACGCAGAGTTTTTCGCAGGGGCTACTCGTACAAATAATGTAGTACCGAGAAAGAGCATCATTAGTGGATTATCATCTGATCCTGCAAGCCGTTATACTGCAGAGCGCACACTATTTGCTAAATATGGTTCTTGGGATTTCTATAATTACTCGTTCGCATTGCAATCTTACTTATATACACATCAATTTGAAACGTTTGATAAAATTCAAGATTTAATTCGTGCAAATGACGTGAAAAATTATGATGCCTATCGTGAGAATTTAAGTAAAGACCTTAAACTAAATGAAGAGTATCAAGAGTATATGCAGCAGCTAATCGATAATCAAGATAAATATAATGTACCGGAAGTAGCAGATGATTATTTAGCTGAACATGCCCCAAAATCATTAACAGCAGTAGAGAAAGAAATTACTGAAACGTTGCCGATGAAAGATGCAAAAATGACAAAACATAGCTCCCAATTCTTTAATACATTTACATTAGAAGGTACGTATACAGGTAGTGTAACAAAAGGTGAGTCAGAAGATTGGAACGCAATGAGTAAAAAAGTAAATGAAGCTTTGGAACAACTTGGGCAAAAAGAATGGAGTGGCTACAAAACTGTTACAGCATATTTCGTCAATTACCGTGTAAATAGCTCAAATGAGTTTGAATATGATGTAGTCTTCCACGGTATCGCAAAAGATGACGGAGAAAATAAAGCTCCAACGGTTCATATAAATGGCCCTTATAATGGACTTGTAAAAGAAGGTATTCAATTTAAAAGTGACGGCTCAAAAGATGAAGATGGAAAAATTGTTTCTTATTTATGGGACTTTGGAGACGGAAGCACAAGTGCAGAAGTAAATCCGGTACATGTATATGAAAGAGAAGGTTCATATAAAGTAGCGTTAAGAGTAAAAGATGATAAAGGAAAAGAGAGCAAAAGCGAAACAACGGTTACGGTTAAAGATGGAAGCTTAACAGAATCAGAACCAAATAATCGCCCAGAGGAAGCAAATCGTATTGGACTAAACACTACTATAAAAGGTAGCCTTATCGGCGGAGATCACACTGATGTTTATACATTTAATGTAGCATCAGCGAAAAATATTGATATTTCCGTTTTAAATGAGTATGGAATCGGGATGACATGGGTACTTCACCATGAATCAGATATGCAAAATTATGCTGCTTACGGTCAAGCAAATGGAAATCATATAGAGGCAAATTTTAATGCAAAACCAGGTAAGTACTACTTGTATGTATATAAATATGATAATGGCGATGGAACTTACGAATTATCAGTAAAATAAGTGCTTTTCCAATGTATGTTTAACTTTACTTTTTGTGGAAAATAGTATATTATATAGATATATAATATATCGGTTATTTACTAGGAGGAGCCTGTCACAATAGGCTTCTCCTGTTCTTTTTTAGGGGGCCTGTCTTACAGGCTTTTCTTTAAAGGGTAAATAACTGAAAATTAAGAACAATAATCTTTGAAAGAGGTGGGGCATACACATAACAAAAAAGGGATTGTTTAAGAGAGGGGGATAAGAAATGGTTTTGTTTGGTTATCCACTTGAGACAATTTATTTATACGGATTTATTATTGCTACTATACTCACTGTGATTTATATCTTTTTTGGGGATATATTTGAATCCATATTTAGTTTTGGAGGCGGATCGGTATCCGTTGTTACTTTATTACTTAGTTTTTTCGCCATGCTATGTGGACTTAGTTATATAGGAGAATATTTATTTTCCTTTAATAGTCTTCTTATTTTCGTGGCTGCATTTGCTATATCTTTTATTGGTGTATTCATAATGAAAATATTAATTTTAAAACCGATTGCAGAAGCAGAACAAAATACTGTGCAACGTATGGATGAATTCATTGGTTGCAAGGGAGAAGTCATTACGACAATTCCTACAGAAGGATTTGGTGAAGTATTAATCTCCTCCCAATTTGGAAGTAATGCAATTCCAGCTAAAACAATTGGGAAAAAAGATATTTCACAAGGAACTGAAGTTATTATTGAGGGAGTCCAAGATGGTGTTTTGCTTGTACAAAACATCGCTTATTCTTTAAAAAAACCAAAATTATAAGGGGGAATTTCCATGACGATTCCATTAATTATTGGTGGAGTTTTACTCGCAATTTTAATTTTACTCATTTTAGTATTCATTACGAAGTATCGAACAGTTGGACCAGATGAAGCGTTAATTGTTACAGGGAATTGGCTTGGTGGTGGGAAAAATGTAGTTACCACTGATGATGGAAAGAAGATTAAGATTATTCGCGGTGGCGGTACATTCGTAGTTCCAATTATGCAAAGAGCAGAACCTTTAAGCTTACTAAATTACAAATTAGAAGTGGGTACACGCGATACGTATACGAAGCAAGGTGTTCCAGTTACAGTAAATGGTGTTTCTATTATTAAAGTAGGTTCTACAATTGAAGAAGTATCGACAGCAGCTGAGCAATATTTAGGAAAAGAAACAGAAGAGTTAAAAGTAGAAGCAAAAGAGGTTTTAGAAGGTCATTTACGTGCGATTTTATCCTCTATGACAGTAGAAGATGCGTATAGTAATAGAGAGCAATTTGCTCAAAAGGTGCATGAAGTAGCGTCTACAGATTTAAAGAAAATGGGTCTTCGCATCGTTTCCTTTACCATTAAAGAAATCATGGATAAGAACGGTTACTTAGATGCACTTGGTCAGCCGCAAATTGCGACGGTTAAGCGTGATGCAACAATTGCAAACGCAGAGCGTGAAAAAGAAGCTCGTATTGAAAAAGCTCGTGCTGAGAAGGAAGCGAAAGAAGCTGAATACCAACGTGATGCACAAATCGCTGAAGCTGAAAAACATAAAGAATTAAAAGTACAATCTTATAAGAGAGAGCAAGAACAAGCTCGTGCAGACGCCGATCTTTCTTACGAATTACAACAAGCGAAAGCGCAACAAGGTGTTACAGAAGAGCAAATGCGCGTTAAAATCATTGAGCGTGAGAAACAAATTGAGTTAGAAGAAAAAGAGATTGCGCGTCGTGAAAAGCAATACGATGCAGAAGTAAAGAAAAAAGCAGATGCAGATCGCTATGCTGTTGAGCAATCAGCGGAAGCAGAAAAAGTAAAACAAATTAAAAAGGCAGATGCGGATCAATATAAGATTGAAGCAGAAGCGAGAGCACGTGCAGAAGAAGTACGTGTAGAAGGTTTAGCGAAGGCGGAAATTGAGAAAGCGCAAGGTCAAGCGAAAGCGGAAGTACAAAAAGCACAAGGTACAGCAGAAGCCGATGTTATCAGATTAAAAGGTTTAGCGGAAGCAGAAGCGAAACAAAAAATTGCAGAGGCATTTGAGTTATATGGCCAAGCGGCAATTATGGATATGGTTCTTAAGATGCTTCCAAGTTATGCGAAGGAAGTTGCTAGTCCACTTAGCAACATTGATAAAATTACAGTTGTCGATACAGGCGGCGGTGGTAAAAATAGCGGCGCCGGAAAAGTTGCAGGTTATGCGACTGATTTAATGGCAACGATGCAAGAAACATTAAAAGCTTCTTCTGGCATTGATTTAAAAGAGTTATTAGAAGGATTTGCTGGAAAAGGAGCGGTTCAACAATTATCAAACGATAAACCTATTGTATCTGTAGTAGAAGATGAGAAAAAAGAAGTAGAAAAAGATAAAGAATAGTATAGTGGGTGGAACCTCTAGTAAGTGAGATACTAGAGGTTCTTCTGTGAATGATAATATTTCGAATAATGTACATTTTTATATATTGTTTTAATTATTTAATTTATATAGAATGAAAAAGGTATGTATTAATTCTTTAATAGAAAAAGAGATAAAGAGTTGATACGTTTTAATCGTATAATTTATATAAAGAAATTAAATGTAAGGTAATTACATTTAAAACGGTATGGAGGGGTAGAAATATGTTTCAAAGGAAATTAAGGAGAAGTAGTTTAAAAGCAAAGTTACTTGTATCATTTGTTATCATTTTAGTTCTTCCAAGTATTGTAATTGGTTGGACGTCTTATCAGCAAGCGAAGACAAACTTTAATGAAACAATTTTACAATCAGCGGAAGATAACGTAAAGATTTTAAATAATGTTATTAATAAAGAGATAGACAGTAAAAAGGTAGACGCAGTATATTTTACAAAGTTATTTAACGGAGTAAGTTACGGGACTGATCAGCTCCAAAATGTGCAAAATAAATTAGAAGAATATAATAAATTACATCCAGAAATAGAAGCAATTTATACGGGATCTAGTATGGGACAATTTATTCAATCACCGTCTATTCAAATGCCAGATGGATACAATCCTACCGAAAGAGATTGGTATAAAGAAGCAGCGAAAAAAAGCGGAGAAGTGGTTATCACAGCCCCATATAAGTCAAGTACAACAGGGAATATTGTTATTACAATAGCAAAACAAAATGAGGATAAGAGCGGTGTTCTCGGTATTGATTTAATTATTAATGACATTGTAAATACTTCAAAAATGGTCAACATCGGCAAAAAAGGATATGTAGCAATCTTCGACCAATCTAAACATGTAATAGCACATCCGACGATGAAGCCAGGTGACAAAATAGAAGAAAAACTTGAGAAGGAATTGTACAAACAGGAAACAGGTGAGTTTAAATTCAAACTTGAGGGTGATGATCGCAATATTACCTTTATAACAAATAAGCAGACTGGATGGAAAATAGCAGGAATTATGCCTTCAAAAGAAATTATTGAAGCAGCTAATCCTATTTTCTATAAAACGCTAACTGTTATTGGTATTTCATTAATAATTGGTGGGATTTTAATTTACTTCATAATTGCCTCTATTATTAGTCCGTTAAAACAACTTGTTATATCATCGAAAAAGATTAGTGAAGGCGATTTAACAGAATCCATTACAGTTCATACTAAAGATGAAATTGGACAGCTAGGAGAAAGCTTTAATGAGATGGCAGCATCATTACAGAATGTCATTTCCAATATAAACACTTCAGCAAGTCATGTAGCGGCATCTTCAGAAGAATTAACAGCTAGTATGAAGCAGACAAGTGAAGCAACGGAACAAATTACACAAGCAATAGAGCAAGTGTCGAGCGGGGCTGAAATACAAACGAAAGAAGTTGAAGAAGGCGCAACATTATTAGAGGAAGTTACAGAAGGAATTCAGCGTGTTGCAGATAGTTCTTCATTAGTATCCACAGCATCTATGTATACGAAGAAAAAGGCTGAAGATGGTGGAAAGTTAGTTGAAAAAACTGTGAATCAAATGCAATTAATCCATGAGTCTGTTTCACAATCAGATAAAGTTATTGTTTTGTTAGATGATAAATCAAAACAAATTGGAGCAATTCTTGAGGTGATTCAACATATTGCAGAGCAGACAAATTTGTTAGCGTTAAATGCGGCAATTGAGGCTGCGAGAGCTGGTGAGCAAGGAAGAGGATTTGCAATTGTAGCAGATGAAGTACGAAAATTAGCTGAGCAATCAGGACAGTCTTCTACGGAAATTGGAAAACTAGTGAAAGAGATCCAATTTGATATAAAAGAAACGGTAAGTTCTATGAAGCAAGTTGGGACAGAAGTACAATCAGGACTTGTAGTTGCAAATGAAACGAAGCAAAGCTTTGCTGAAATATTGAAATCTACGGATGATACAGTTGTACAAATTGATAACATGGTAGATGTAGCGAAGCAAATGACGGTAGATGCAAGACAAGTAAGTGCATCTATTAATGAAATTGCAGCTACGATTGAAGAAAATGCAGCAAGCGTTCAAAATATTGCTGGTTCATCTGAGGAACAATTAGCTTCAGTAGATGAAATAAATGCAGCAGCAGTCCATTTATCACAAATGGCAGAAGAGTTACAAGAGATGATTGGTAAGTTTAAAGTGTAATAACGAATGTTAAGAAACGAGGTAATAATTTTACTTCGTTTCTTTTTTTATGAATAGAAAAAGAAATATAGAGTAACCATGTTATGATTAAGTATAATTAAAGAGACTGTATATTCTTTAAATTCTATCTTTAATCATGTTAGGGGAATGGTTTTGAAATTAAAAAAATTAAAACTACAACCGAGAATTACATTAACTATTAGTACACTAATTTTAGTTGTACTTCTGTTAACGAGTTATTTATTTTATTACATATTATCTGAAACGGTAGAAGAACAAATTGGGAAACGGGCTTTGCATGTTGCGAAAACAGTTGCTGCTATACCAGAAATAAAGGAAGCTTTTCAAAAAGAAAATCCAGCTTCTATCATTCAGCCGATTGCAGAAAAAATTCGAATTGATACAGATGCTGATTTTATTGTAGTTGGAAATAAAGAGGGGATTCGATATGCACACCCTAAGCGAGATAAAATAGGAGAAGCAATGGTTGGTGGAGATAACGAAGGGGTTCTATTAGAAGGGAAATCTTATGTTTCGAGAGCAACTGGATCATTAGGCCCTTCATTACGCGGAAAAGTTCCAATCCGTAATCAGGAAAATGAAATTATTGGCGTGGTGTCTGTTGGATTTTCAATGGACGATATTCATGGTGCAGTAGAAGTGTATGGAAAGCGTGTATTTTGGATTACAATAGCAGGTCTTTTAATTGGGATAATTGGTTCTATATATTTAGCAGGCAGTATAAAAAGAATGATGTTTGGTATGGAGCCAGAAGAAATTTCATCTTTATATGAAGAGCATAGTACAGTGATTCAATCTGTACGTGAAGGGATTATTGTTATTGATCAAAATGGGATGATTAGATTAGTCAATCAAGCAGCTTATGACATTCTTTCATTAGATGAACAACGAAATATTATTGGAGAATTCATTTTAGATGTAATTCCTAATTCAACGATACTAGATGTACTTCAAACTGGGGAAGAACAGTTTGATCGTCAATTAAATATAAAAGGGCAGGCTGTTATTGCGAATCGTCTACCTATTAAAGTAAAGAATAAAGTAACTGGTGTTGTATCGAGCTTACGTTTGAAATCTGAAATGGATCAGTTAACAGCAGAATTATCTCAGACGAAGCAATATACAGAGGCATTACGAGCGCAAACGCATGAATATAATAACTTATTGTATACGCTCTCAGGACTTATCCAGTTAGAATCATATGAAGATGCTTTAGAGCTTATTCATAAGGAAACGGCGGTCTATCAAGATTTTGTTCAATTTATTATGAAGCGAATTCAAAATCCATGGTTAGGTGGGATTTTAATTGGATTCTATAATAGAGCAAGAGAGTTGAAGATTGATTTTATGCTAGACAGAGAGAGTAGCTTAGACAAATTAAGCCCGCATATTGAGAGTAATTATGTCGTTTCTATTTTAGGAAATTTAATTACGAATGCATTTGAAGCGATTGAAAGAAATGAAGAACATAATAAGAAAGTAAGAATGTTTGTAACTGATATCGGAGAAGAAATAGTAATTGAAGTGGAAGACTCAGGACAAGGGATTCATGATGAGGTCATTACTAGCATATTCTATAAAGGCTTCTCGACGAAAGAAGGCGAGAAGCGAGGGTATGGATTAGCAAAAGTGAAAGAGTTAGTAGAAGATTTAAATGGAAGTATCGCAATCGAAAAAGGGGATTTAGGTGGTGCATTGTTTATTATTGCATTACCGAAAGAGAGAGGCGAGTTGTAATGGGTGAGGAGATTGAAGTATTGATTGTAGAAGATGATATTCGAATTGCAGATATTCATCGGCGTTTTACTGGAAAGATTGAGGGATTTAAAGTAATTGGAACAGCGACGACTGGGGAACAAGCGAAAGAATGGTTAGATCTTGTGAAGCCACAGCTTGTTTTATTAGACGTGTACTTACCTGATATGCAAGGAACCGAACTTGTCACATATATTAGGCATAATTTACATGATACAGATATTATTATGATTACAGCTGCATCGGAAACAGATGTAGTGAGGCACGCCCTGCGAGGCGGAGTAACAGATTATATCGTAAAACCACTTATGTTTGATCGATTTAAGACAAGTTTGGAAAATTATAAAAAAAAGCTGGTACAGTTAAAGAAAAATAATCAGTTATCTATAGAACAAATTGAACATTTATGGTCTCAAAGGGGTGTAAAGGGAAATGAAATAGAATATGCGCCGAAAGGTATAGACCCCTTAACTTTAGCAAAAATAAAAAAGCATATGTTAACAGTAAAGGAAGAAGGTATTACTGCGGAAGTGCTAAGCTCAATGGTCGGAGTAAGTAGGTCAACAGCAAGGCGCTATTTAGAGTATTTAATATCTGGGAAAAAAGTTCATGCAGAGCTTATATATGGAAGTGTGGGGAGACCAGAGAGAAGATATTTTCTTGTTTCTTCATAATAAAAAACAGTAGCGGATATATGTCCGCTACTGTTTTTTATTTTATATCGGAATAATCCCAATTACAATTCCAGTAATCAACATGACCATTGTCGTTCCAACTGCCCACAATAAAGTGAAGCGTTGATGTTCACCAAAATCAACTTTAGCCATTCCGACTAATAAATAAGTGGATGCAACAAGAGGGCTTAATAAGTGAACAGGTTGCCCGAGTAAGGAAGCGCGTCCCATTTCAGCTGCACTAATTCCGTAAGTGGCAGCAGCTTTCGTTAAAATAGGTAGTACACCGAAATAAAATGCATCATTGGACATGAAAAATGTGAATGGCATACTAAGAAGAGCTGTAATAATTGGTAGTTGTGGTCCAAGAGCGTCTGGTATAAGAGTTACTACACTTTTAGCCATTGCATCTACCATTTTTGTTCCTGATAAAATCCCAGTGAAAATCCCAGCGGCAAATACGAGAGAAACAACCGCTAATACGTTTCCTGCGTGAGAAGCAATACGCTCTTTCTGTTGCTCTAAGTTCGGATAGTTAATCATAACAGCAATAGCGAAAGCGATTGTAAATAAAACAGGTAACGGCATAACTTCTAGTATGAGACAGACAAGTAAGGTAGCAGTTAATAAAAAGTTAATCCATAGAAGTTTAGGGCGCTTATGAACAGCAGCTTCTACTGTTGCAGCTTGCTCATCCATCGTTTGCATTTGTTTTAAATATTGTACATCCATAATTCCTAAACGCTTTCTTTCTTTTTTTCCAAGATAGTAAGCAACGAAAACTACCCAAAGTGCACCAGCAATCATTCCTGGTATAAGTGGTGTAAAGAGCTCTGATGCGTCTAGTCCAAGTGCACTCATAACACGAGCTGTCGGTCCACCCCACGGTGTAAGATTTGTCACGCCTGCACCTAACATAACAACCCCAGCTAATATAAGTGGATTCATTCCAAGGCGTTTATATAGTGGGTACATTGCGGAAACAGTAATCATATACGTTGTCGTTCCATCCCCATCTAATGAAACGATAATTGTAAGAATTGCTGTGCCAACAACAATTTTTAAAGGATCTCCTTTCACAAATTTCAAAATCCTACTAATGACAGGATCGAATAAACCGCTATCAATCATAATTCCAAAATATAAAATGGCAAACATAAGCATAATACCAGTAGGTGCTAGTTTTTGAATTCCTTCTAACATCATAGGTCCCATGTTTGCATAAAAGCCTCCAATTAATGCGAACGTAATTGGAATTAATATTAATGCTACTAGTGCTGACATACGTTTCGTCATAATTAAAAACATAAAGACAAATACCATCGCAAATCCAAGTAGTGCTAACATGTAATCTCCCCCTCAAAATGATTACGCTTTCAAAATAAAATAAAAATTCAGAAAAAGGTTTTTTGTTTATCATAAAAGTATCTATTTGAATGGTAAATAATTTGAAAAATAACATCATTAGAAGCATAATTTTTATTTTGGTCATTTTGTTCACGGTAGTTAATTTGAATTTTTTAAAAATAAGCTGCTCTCCATAAGAATGGTAGAATAAGATGAAAATATTGAAGTGTGAAATAGGGAGTAGATTTTATATGAAAACAAGAATGGAAGAGATTTGTAGTTCTTATGAAGGAAAAGTAGAAGAGATTTTTGTTAATGAATCTTCTTACGTATATGAGTGGGAAAAATTAATGATGATCCGAAAAAATAACGGTGAACTTGAAAAGGTTGCAGTCGGCATCAGTGGAAATATAAGATTAGTAAATGTAGTTGTTGGGCAGCAAATTCATACAGGTACATTATTAGTTAGGTTGGAAGATGATTTATTAATTACAGGTTGTGAATGATGAGAGGTGTGTAGAGAGGACTACACATCTTTTTTGTTCCATATATTACAAAAGACACATCGTTTTTTCACAAATCGCACACAAGTTTTTGATATGCTCCTTGTAGAAGATACGGTTAGGGAGGAAATATAATGAGAACAAAGTATGTGATGCTTGCTATATGCTTATTCTTTGTCTTTACAATTGTAGGATGTGGTAAGAAACAAGCAGAGGCTGTGGCAATTGATGAGAAACATGATAAGTGTGATATTTGCCAAATTGGGGTAATGGATAATCAATTTGCAACAGAAATCATTTTAGAAAATGGAAAAGCATTAAAGTTTGATGATATCGGTTGTATGTATAAATGGATGGAGATTAATCCAGGTGAAAAGACGAAAGAAAAATTTGTTCGAGATTATGATTCGAAAGATTGGGTTTCGTTAGAAGACGCTACTTATGTATATGATAAAACAATTACAACACCAATGGCTTATAATGTCATTTCATTTAAAAACAAAAAAGATGCAGAGAGCTTTGTATCTAACTATAAGGGGAAAATTCTTTCGTATAAAGAGCTAGCAGAGCATAAATGGGAAATGAATAAAGAAATGATGGGGAACCCGAAAAAGGGAAATCACGGTGCACATCATTAATACTAGAAAAAGACAACTATATAGTTGTCTTTTTCTAGTATTAATGATGTGCAAATATAGAAAAGGTGTAAAATTTTTAGAAGAACGGTTACAATGGAATATAGTAACCTAAAGCAATCATTTATCCCGCTTTAATGGGCAGTAAGACCCCACCTCAAAATGCAGCGAAAGCAAAGAAGTTAGGTGGGGGTCGGGCTGCCCATAAAAGCCCGATTGGTTCAACTAATAATCAGTGGGGGATGAAGAAAACCCCCACTGATTAAAGTTTCACTTTATGTACTTTTTAGAAATGTATACAAATGCGGTAAAATCGTGCTAAACTAATTGCTTCGCTAATATAAGTTTAGATAATCCGATTAAAGAAGGAATATAAAGGGCTTATGGATAAATGTACTCAAGAAGAGTTATTGTATGTGATGGAGGAATGGTTAAGAAAACATTATCTTTCATAGGAGCTGTAGTTGTGAGAAAACAAAAAATTTTATTATGTATGTTATTAGGACTTTTAATGACGGTAGTGGCTTGCGATAAGCAAGAAGAGCCAGAATCGAAACCGGTTCATGTGAAAAACGAAAAGAAAAAAGAGAAGCATAAAGAACAGGAAGAATCTAAAGAAGAAAAAAGTATAAATTTAATGGACAAACAGTTGCTACTTTCTGCAACTCTTGGAGACACAGAAACAGCTATGAAGTTGATCCAAGATGGAGCGAATATAAATGTAGAAGGTGACAACGGAGAAACACCTGTCCTTGCAGCAACGTACCAAAATCATGTAGAGACAGTGAAAGCATTAATTGGTGCAGGGGCTAATATTGAAATTAAAGATGAGAAACAAAGCAATCCACTTCTTTATGCAAGTAGAGAAGGCTATACGGATATTGTAAAAGTATTAATTAATGCAGGAGTTAATACGAAAGAAACGACTAAGTCAGGTGGAACAGCACTTATTTCTGCATCTGAGCGTGGCCATGTAGAGGTCGTAAAAGAATTGTTAGAGCATACAGATATTGATGTGAATTATAAAAATGCTCGTGGTGGAACAGCTTTAGTAGAAGCAATCGTATTAGGAAATGGTAGTGAAAACCATAAGAAAGTAATTCAAATGCTTATTGACCACGGGGCAGATGTAAATATGGCCAATAAGGAAAATATTACGCCACTGCAATATGCTGAAAAAAGAGGTTTTAAAGATATTGCAAATATGTTGAGGGCAGCTGGAGCGAATGAAGTAGTACAGCCACAACAACCAGTAGAATAAAAAACGAAAAATAATCCCATTTAGATAGACAGAATGAAGAAATCAGTTAGCATGATGGATTCAGTAATGTGTATGTAAATGGGATTTTTATTTTGAGCATGAAAAATAGATTGTAAATGGTATATGAAGTAACTAAGGAGGATATAAATGAGGCTCTCAGAACTTGATTTAATAGCAATTCAAGTAGAGGTTTTATTTGTTCATAATCAAGTAGGGAAAATGAAATATGTAAATGAACAAGGAAATCCGAAAGCACCACGCTTTTTTCTTGGCAGAACTCGTGAAGGGAGTATAACGAGATATCATTGTGATTTGGATGATGAAACGGTAGGTAACATTGAGAAATTAATTCGAGAACCTTCAAATCATATAGAGATAGCACAGATTATCCATGTATTAAATGAAGAAAGAACAGTAAAAAATATTTGGATGGGCCCTGCTTTTATGTTCTCTAATAATTTACATAAGCCAACTAGAACAATACAGATAACAGAGAAGAATAAAGAGCTTTTGCGAGGAAATTTTCCTAATCTAATAGAACAGATGGAGTGGAGGCAACCTTACTTTGCAATTGTAAAAAATGAAAAGGTAGTTTCTATATGTTGCAGTGCTAGGAGTACACCTGTAGCTGCTGAGGCGAGTGTGGAAACTTTAGCGGAGTTTCAAGGGAATGGATATGGTACTGATGTTGTTACAGCCTGGGCGATATCAATACAAGAAGAAAACCGCATTCCACTTTATAGTACTTCTTGGGATAACTTTGCTTCACAAGCAGTTGCAAAAAAACTAAAACTAATTAATTATGGAATGAATTTGCATATCACTTAAATTTTAAAAATAGTTGTTTGCGGTTGGGATTCATCCATATATTTAGATTATTGTTAAAAATATGGTGAATATTAACATTCGATTAACACCTAATTAACAATTTATCAAAACTGACTTAATAAATACGTAATATAGTAAAGGTAACAAAATAACTAGGGTAGAGAACATTTGAGAACACCCGCTTACATATAACGTGCCACTTTCTTAGGTCTGCTCTATTCCCTAGAGTTCAAATAAGGAGAAAGGTGTTCTATGTAAGTAGGTGTTTTTAGTTTGGATAAAAACAGAAAAGTTAGGTGGAATATATGTTTAAAGAACCTTATATTGCGATGATAAAGGATTGGAAAGGATACAACACATACAAAAAATTACCGAAAACAGTTTTTCTTATGACGGGTTCAATGCTGGAATTACCAGAGCGTGTATATGAATTACAGAAACATGGACATGATGTCTTTCTTCATTGTGATTTTATACAAGGTTTAAATACGAATACAGAGGAAGCACTTTTGTATATTCAAGACGTTATCGGAGCACAAGGCATTATTTCAACAAAAGGATCGACAATTCGAAATGCCAATAAAATTGGATTAAAAACGATCCAACGTATTTTTATTGTCGATACTTTATCTCTTACAAAATCAATTGAAAATTGTAAAACGACTAAACCGAATGCAGTAGAGATTATGCCTGGTATTATGCCTTCCATTATTAAGCAGTTAGCAGAGGAAATAGAATTTCCTATCATTGCAGGCGGATTGATTCAAACGCGAGAAGATGCAGAAGTTGCCATTCGTGCAGGAGCGAGTGCGATTTCGACGAGTCACTATGAAGTATGGATACAAGAAGAAAAAAGGAGTGCAATCTTGTGATTGAATTGAAAAATGTTTCAAAGGTATATAAAAATGCAGAAGAGACAGCGGTTAAGGGTGTATCGGTTCACATTAAGAAGGGCGAGTTTTTTGTTTTAGTTGGGCCTTCAGGATGTGGGAAAAGCACATTATTACGAATGATCGCTGGCCTAGAAGAAATTTCTTCGGGGGATTTAATTATTAATGAACGTGTTGCAAATGATTTAGAGCCGAAAGATCGTAATCTATCAATGGTATTTCAAAATTACGCACTATACCCACACTTATCTGTAGAAGAAAATATTTTATTTGGACTTAAGGTAAGGAAAGTACAAAAAGAAGAGCGGCAAAAGAGATTAATGGAAGCTATTGAAATGGTAGGGCTGAAAGAGTATGTGAAAATGAAACCAGGTCAATTATCAGGTGGACAAAGACAGCGTGTTGCGCTTGCTAGAGCAATCGTGAGCCAAGCACCGATTTGTTTAATGGATGAACCACTTTCGAATTTAGACGCGAAATTACGTGCGCAAATGAGAATTGAAATTAGAGAAATTCAGCAGCGTTTAGGAATTACAATGATTTACGTTACTCATGATCAAATAGAGGCGATGACTATGGGGGACCGTATCATGGTTTTAAATAAAGGAAGTATACAGCAAGTTGGAACACCGCTTGACATCTATAACGAACCAGCAAATGAATTTGTTGCAAGTTTTATAGGGTCTCCTTCGATGAATATAAATGATGGAGAAGTAGACAAAGGAAAAGGTGTATTACATATAGGGCAATTGCAAATTCCGTTATCTATTGGACAGTTAAAGCAATTACCAGAAGGAATAATTCGCATAGGCATGCGTCCTGAGCATATTGCCCTGTCTGAGGAAGGACAAGAAGTTACGCTACAATCTGTAGAAGTATTAGGCAACGAATCTATATTAAACTTCGCAATAAATGGAACAACTTGGAGTGCAAAAGTCATTGGACAGCTACTCCTGAACAAAGGTGACAAAGTAAAATTATTATTCTCACAAGATAAGTTATGCTTCTTTCATCAAAATACGAATGAACGATTAAAAGTGGTAGCTGAAGAAGAGTTGAAAGTGGTGGCGAAATAATGATTGAAGTAGGCAAGTTACCAGCCCAAGCAAAGGTGGTAAAAAAGAAGAATTTATGGAGCAGAACGAAAGATTTAAGAATAGGATTATTATTTTTAGCGCCATCTATTTTATTGTTCTCGATTTTTCTTTTTTATCCATTATTTAGGACGATTTACTATAGCTTTTATTTAACAGATATACACGGAGAAGCTAATCTTTTCGTTGGATTAGAAAATTATCAATACTTATTTTCTGATCCTGCTTTCTACAAAAGCATAAAGTCAACTTTATTATTTGTTGTATATACAGTGCCTACGAGTATTATACTCGCTTTATTTCTTGCATTGATTGCAAATGGAAAAGTAAGAGGTATTGGGGTATTCCGTGTGTTATTTTCTTCCACTATGGGAATATCAGTAGCTGCTAGTGCGGTGATTTGGCTATTTTTATTTCATCCAAGTGTCGGATTATTTAATAATATATTAGCCTCTATGAATCTACCTGCAATCGCATGGTTAACGAGTCCAGATTGGGCATTGTTCTCTGTATCAGTTACAACGGTTTGGGTGAATACAGGATTTGCATTTTTAGTTATATTAGGTGGTTTACAAAACATTGATACGTCTTTATATGAAAGTGCATCTATAGATGGTGCTAGCTATTTATATAAGCTTCGTCGTGTTACATTACCGATGCTATCACCAACTTTATTCTTTATCGTGACAGTAACGTTAATTAGTGCGTTCCAAAGCTTCGGACAAATTGATATTTTAACGCATGGTGGACCAAATGATGCAACGAATTTAATTGTATATTCGATTTATAAAGAGGCATTTGTGAATCATCAATTTGGAACAGCAAGTGCACAAGCGATGGTATTATTTATTTTCATTTTCATTGCTACATTACTTCAATTCAAGTTTGCTGAGAGAAAGGTGCATTATAAATGATCGTTAAACAGTGGAAACAAAATTTCCTATTATACATGCTGCTCATTATTAGTGCAGTAATGGTGTTTTTTCCTGTACTCTATGCATTTTTAATAAGCTTTATGACACCAGACGATATTCAAATGAGAAGGTTATTTCCGACTCAATTTACTTTTGATAATTTTATTAATATTTTTCAAAAAGTACCGCTTTTTACATACTTATATAACAGTTTAGTTGTATCGACAGTTGTTATGATTGGACAACTTATCGTATCAAGCTTAGCAGCGTATGCTTTCGTCTTTCTTCAGTTTAAAGGAAGAAATCTTATTTTCTTCCTGTTTATTTCAACGATGCTTATTCCGTGGGAAGCGACGATGGTACCTAACTTTTTAACGATTCAAAACTTTGGTTGGATCAATAGCTTCGCTGGAATGACAGTGCCGTTTTTTGCAACAGCTTTCGGTATTTTCTTACTACGTCAACACTTTATGACGCTTCCGAATGAACTGAAAGAAGCTGCTTTTATTGAAGGGATTGGAAATGTAAAGTTTTTATTTAGCGTTGTAATTCCGTATTGTAAAACGAGTTTTATTACGCTTGGAGTATATAGTTTTTTAACAACATGGAATATGTACTTATGGCCACTTTTAGTGACCACTGATGAAAAGGTAAGAACAGTCCAAATTGGTGTGAAGCAGCTTCAGTCTCAAGAAGTTGCAACTGATTGGGGAAGCGTAATGGCCGGTGTTACGGTTATCGTAATTCCGACATTGATTCTACTATTTTTAGGGCAAAAGCAATTACAACAAGGATTAACAAAAGGTGCAATTAAATAACTAAGAGAAGGTGAGATTAAAATGAGTCTAGTTAAAAAAGGTGCTGCTCTATTAATGATAGCAACAATGGCATTATCTAGTGCAGCTTGTTCAAATAGTAAAACAGAAGGAAAACCGGAAGCGCAGGCAAAAGTAGCACCAGTTGAAAAAAATGGTGATAAAACTGTAATTCGTTTTTGGCATGCGATGGGTGGAAAAACACAAGGCGTGCTAGATGGGCTTGTTGCAGACTATAATAAGTCGCAAAATAAATACGAGATAAAGGCGGAGTTCCAAGGGACATATGAAGAGTCTTTAACGAAATTTAGAACGATGTCTGCTACGAAAGAAGCGCCAGCTCTTGTTCAGTCGAGTGAAATTACAACAAAATATATGATTGATAGTAAAAAGATTACGCCAATTGATAGTTGGATAAAAAAAGATAAGTACGATACTTCAAAGTTGGAAAAAGCAATTACAAATTATTATTCAGTTGATGGAAAAATGTATTCTATGCCATTTAATTCATCTACACCAGTATTAATTTATAATAAAGATGCTTTCGCAAAGGCGGGCTTAGATCCAGAGAAAGCTCCAAAAACATATGCGGAATTACAAGAAGCAGCGAAAAAGTTAACGATTAAAGAAGGCGGAAATGTAAAACAATATGGATTCTCCATGCTTAACTACGGTTGGTTCTTTGAAGAATTGTTAGCGACACAAGGCGCTTTATATGTAGATAATGAAAATGGTCGTAAAGAAGCTGCAAAGAAAGCTGTATTTAACGGTAAAGAAGGACAGAAAGTATTTGGGATGCTAGATGAGTTAAATAAAGCTGGTGCACTAGGAAAGTATGGAGCAAGTTGGGATGATATTCGTGCGGCGTTCCAGTCTGGACAAGTTGCTATGTATTTAGATTCTTCAGCAGGTGTTCGTGATTTAATTGATGCATCTAAGTTTAATGTAGGCGTTTCATATATTCCATACCCAGAAGATTCAAAACAAAATGGTGTTATTATTGGTGGAGCATCATTATGGATGACGAATATGGTTTCAGAAGAAACACAACAAGGTGCTTGGGACTTTATGAAATATTTAACGAAGCCAGACGTACAAGCAAAATGGCATACTGCAACAGGCTACTTCTCTATTAATCCAGATGCATATAATGAACCATTAGTAAAAGAGCAATATGAAAAATATCCACAGTTAAAAGTAACAGTAGATCAATTGCAAGCGACGAAACAATCTCCAGCAACACAAGGTGCTTTAATTAGTGTATTCCCAGAATCACGAGATGCAGTTGTAAAAGCATTAGAAGCAATGTATGACGGAAAGAATAGTAAAGAAGCGTTAGATGAAGCTGCAAAAGCTACAGATAGAGCAATTAGTATTTCAGCTCGTACGAGTCAAAAATAAGAGAAAGCCGTATCCGAAAAAGGATACGGCTTTTTTTAGGAGATAAGGGATCAAAAAAATGAAGAAGTCTTATCCCTTTTATATGAGTAAAGGGTCTAGAATGAATCTTGTCCTTTTCATTATTTGTTTAACTCCATTGCAACTTGTTTGCCATTTACGAAAACCTCTGCCACGGCTACCATAACTTCCATCACTTTTTTCATATCTCATCTCTCCTTGTTTTTTGTTTCATTTCTTACTTTTAGTATAAGGAAATATAGCAATCGCAACTATCGAATTGGATGACAAGAGACTTACATTGTTGTAAGGATAATCGTTGTATCTGTAATAAATACGGTTTTAAATTACAATTCTGAAGTTTCTGTCGTTTTGAACTATAATTAGAAAGAGGGGTGATAATATGAAAAGAATTCTTGTTATTAGTGATATTCATGGAGAAATAGAAAAGTTCGAACAGTTACTGGAAGAAGCTCAATACGATGCAAAACAGGATCAATTAATTTTACTGGGAGATTATGTGGATCGTGGTCCAAATGCGCGTGCAGTAATTGAAAAAGTAAAAGAGTTAAAAGAAGATGGAGCCTTCGTTCTAAAGGGCAATCATGAAGATATGATGATTAAGGCGTTAACGACTGATGAGGAACGTTCATGGAACCATTGGGTAAAAAGGAATGGTGGAGACAAGACGTTATACAGCTATGGATTTGTAGAAGAAGATATTGTGGTTAATGAGGAGAATTTCCAAAAAAAGATTTTACAATCTCGTGTATTAGATGAACATGTAAAGTTTATTCAGGAATTAGATCATTACATTGAAACAGAAAAGTATATATTTGTACATGCTGGTGTTGAGCCATTGAAACGAGTTTCTGAATGTGAACCATATACGTTAATGTGGATTCGTAATGAGTTTCATAGTGGGTATAGTGGTGAAAAGGTTGTTGTATTTGGTCATACGGAAACAAAAACGCTTCACGGTAGTGAGAATTGTGGCGTATATTTTGGGAGCAATCGTATTATAGGAATTGATGGCGGTGCTGTATATGGCGGCCAGCTAAATTGTTTAGAATTGCCGAGCAAAAGGGTATATGTAGTAAAAAATTGAAAGAGATAAGGGAAATCTTATTTCTTTCAATTTTTTATTAAGGTAAATTTAAGGAAGAGTCTTTATAATTAATCTTTAAAATTCTGTATCAAGAAAAAGTGTAGAAAGAACGAATTAAAAATGAAGTTACAAAATATGATTATATTCTTTTGTTAGGAAAAGCAGGAATGTGATTATAAATAGAATCGAACGATATGGTGGAAGGTGAGAATATGCGCTTACTTGTAGTAGAAGATAATGCTTCTTTATTAGAATCTATTGTCCAAATATTACACGACGAATTTGAAGTAGATACAGCATTGAATGGAGAAGATGGATTATTTCTAGCATCACAAAATATATATGACGCTATTTTACTTGATGTGATGATGCCAGAAATGGACGGTTTTGAAGTAATTCAAAAAATACGTGATGAAAAGATTGAAACACCAGTCCTGTTTTTAACAGCGAGAGATTCTTTAGAAGATCGCGTAAAAGGGTTGGATTTTGGCGGGGATGACTATATCGTTAAGCCGTTTCAGGCCCCAGAATTAAAGGCGAGAATTCGTGCTTTATTGCGACGAAGCGGTAGTTTAACAACAAAGCAGACTATTCGCTATAAAGGGATTGAACTGTTTGGAAAAGATAAAGATGTTCAAGTAGATGGACAAAGTATGAAGTTAACATTAAAACAATATGAGCTTCTAGAGTACCTCGTTCAAAATAGCGGAAAGATTTTAATGCGTGAACAAATTTTTGATCGTGTTTGGGGATTTGATTCAGATACGACAGTGGCAATTGTAGAAGTGTATGTACATCATTTACGTAAAAAATTAGAGCCATTCGGTTATCAGAAAGATATTCAAACCGTTCGAGGTATTGGATATATATTAAAAGAACAATGAAAAAGGGAAGTATGTTTCAGAAGACGCGTATTCGATTGACTATATTGAATTCATTAGTATTTATCATTTTGATAGGCGTATTAGGTAGTATCATTTATTCTTACACATATAAGCGTATTTATAGTGGAGTAAATGAATCGATAGAAAAAGCCGTTCAACATAGAAAGAATGCAGATGATAAAAAACTACCTAAAAAAATTAGGGGATATCCTCCAATTGGGGATCCAAGGATAATGGAGTTAACTTGGATGGGAAACACGGTGGAGATAGATATTGAAAACGGCAAACGTCGTTTTATCTTTGAAGACAATTTGGAAAAGTTTTCTCCAAAGAAATTAGGAACTTTGCAAGATATAGAAGTACAAGGGCAATATTTTAGAATATTTGCATTTCAGAAAGATGCAAAAATAGTTCAAATTGCAAGGGATATAACAGCTGAAAAAGAAATGTTACATACTTTATTTTTAATTCTTGTGATAGGTTGTAGCGTAGGAAGTTTATGTGCAATAGGAATTGGCTTTTTCTTAGCTGGCAGGGCACTTGTACCCATTCAAAATTCATGGGAAAAACAGCAGCAATTCGTTTCTGATGCATCACATGAACTAAGGACACCCCTTGCAGTTATTCAATCAAAAACAGATGTTTTATTCCAGTCACCATCCGCTACGATAGAAGAAAAAGCGATGGATATTTCTACAATTTCAAAAGAATGTAGGCGGTTATCGAAACTTGTTAGTAATTTATTATTGCTAGCACGTTCTGATTCTAATCAAATTGAGATGGATAAGAAAACATTTGAACTCGATAAATTGTTAGAAGAAATAGTAGCTCCATATAAGGAGATTGCTTCTTATCAAGAAAAAGAAATGATATTAAAAGTAGAACGTGGCGTATCTTTTATGGGTGATAGAGAGCGGATTCATCAAATGATGGTCATATTGTTAGATAATGCGATGAAGTATACGAATGAAGGTGGTCATATTCAAATCGATTGTACGCAAATGAACAGTTCAATTCGTATACGAGTGAAAGATGATGGGATAGGAGTGAAAGATGAGGATATCCCAAAACTATTTAATCGTTTTTATCAAGGGGATAAAGCGAGAAGTGCGTCAGAAGGAGCGGGATTAGGCCTTTCAATCGCGAACTGGATTGTAGAAAAGCATTATGGGAAAATATTAGTAGAGAGCAGATGGGGAGAGGGTACTTGTTTTGAAGTGATTCTTCCGAAAAACCAAAGGATATAAGTGAGAAGACGATCTTGTTTTTACAAGGTCGTCTTTTTTTAAGGGAAAGTTAAGAAACTATTTTTAACATGTATTATATACGTAAAGTTCGCCCTATAAAGAAGCGATTATAAAAAGGTATTTGAGTAGATTACATCGATCATAATATAGTATTAAAATTTTATGGGAATGATGGAAAAGAAAGTGTAAGAGGGAGGAATTAATTTTGAAAAAGAAAATGATGATGGTATTCACTATTGGAGTAATGAGTTTAAGTATATTAGGGGGTGCCTCTCCTTCTGAAACATCAAAAGGAAAGACAGATTACAAGCAGCGCAGTAAAGAACAATTAAACAATGGAAAGATACATGCTGTGCATACAGAAGAAAAGGCGGAGAATTTAGGGATTGAAACGGCAGGGAAAGAACAAATTACGCTAGAAAAAGAAATTCATGAGACGGAAGTAGGAAGAGAAGCAGAACAGTTAGGAATTTCAATTGAAGGAAAAGATGTTGGAACTCTTTCAGAAGAAATCTATGAAACAAAAGTGAAGCAAGAAGCGTTAAAGCTAGGCATATCAATAGAAAATACATCAATTGTAAATTTGATTACTCAAATTAATACGATTAAAATTAGCGATGAAGCGGATAAATTAGGTATTTCAACAAATGGAAAAAAAATAGAGGAAATTGCGGAAGAAATCTATGGAACGAAAGTAAGAGAGGAAGCAGGGAAGTTAGGGATTTCAAAAAAAGGAAAAGAGATAGAAGAGTTAGCACAAGAAGTGTACGAACAAAAAGTGCAAGAAGAGGCAAAAAAATATCATATTGATTTGTATGGGAAAGATATATATCAAGTATTAAGTGAAATTAATGAACAAAAGGTGTTACAAATGGCAGATGAGCTTAATATGGATAAAACGAATATGAACACTCAAGAACTAGCAGAAAAAATAAAAAAAGATCATCCTGAAAAAGGAAAAGAACTAAATTTTGTACCCGTAATTCGCACGGATGCTGACGCGTTTTATTCTTATTTAACGAACTAAAAAGGGCGTGAGAGTGATACGGAAATGGAAGTGGTATATATGTATGGCCTTACTGGGTATAGCAGCATGGAGCGTATACACAAATGGAATTACAAAGTATGTGGAGAAGTTAACATTCTTCAATATACAAAGTGGAAAAGAAGCGAAGTTTAGTAATAATGGTGAAAAGGTCATCTTATCAAATGTACCTTTCATTCAGCAATTACCAGAGTTAGATAGAGGTTGTGAAGTGACGAGCTTAGCGATGATGTTACAATACGCAGGTATTACAGTGGATAAGATGAAATTAGCAAACGAAATAAAGAAAGTTGATTTTATGAACGATGGTGTACGTGGGAATCCGAATGAAGGATTTGTAGGAAATATTTATACCTTTTCTGAATCAGGATATGGTGTATATCATGGACCACTTTTTCAATTAGCGAAAAAGTATTTACCTAATAAAGCTGTGGACTTAACAGGGAAGAGTATAGAAGAACTTTATAAGAGTGTAAAATCAGGACAACCGGTAGTCATGATTACGAATGTAACATTTGAGCCATTAGATGAAGAGGAGTTTACTACATGGGAAACAAATAGTGGAGATGTTTCTATTACGTATAATGAACATTGTGTAGTACTTATTGGATATGATAAGGAGTTTGTATATATTCGAGATCCTCTAAGTGATAGTTTAGATGTAAAAGTACCGAGAGAAAGTTTTGAAAAGGCATGGGTGCAAATGGGTAGTCAGGCGATTAGCTATGTGAAAAGCTCTAAATGAATTAGTAAGGAATTATAAGAGGAGTTTTGGTGGTTTTTTTGTTAAGAAATAAGAGGATTTTAGCCTATTATATAAGCTAAAGTTCTCTTGTTTTTTTATGATTAAATATTTAGAAGTAGTGAATATGTAAAAATGCATAATTGACGAAAGTATTACAAGTTATCATTATATATTGTTTTGTGTATATTGATTGTATAAAATTACACAAGTATCCACATTCCATAAAGGAGGCTTATTATGCAAAAAATATTTAACTGGGTTAAATGTATGAGCATCAAGAAAAAATTAATCATTTCATTTTTTCTTATTTTAACTATACCAGGACTTATTATCGGTGGTGTTTCATATCAAACCGCCAAAACAAATTTTGAACAACAAATCAATGGAAGAAATTAGTTCAGCTTCGCAAAATTTAGCTGAGATGGCCGAAGAACTACAAGCGATGACTAGTAAATTTAAAGTATAATAACAGCAGATAAGTAAGGTGAAAATAATATCATCTTACTTATTTTTCTATTCAGCAATTAGGGGAGTCATTAACGGGATGAAAAAAAGAAAAAGACTATGGAATTTATGGAAAACGATTACATTGTTAGTTTGTACAGTTGTAATTTTTTCTTTACTTGTGACAGATATATTAATTAGTCATAATGTAGAACGGACAACGGAGGATAGCCAGGCAGAGAAAGCAAAAACAATTGCACACATTGTGGCGAATGATTCAATTGTAATCGACGGTTTAATTGGGAAGACGGATACTGCTGCAATTCAAACGTATACAAATAGAATATTAAAAAACACAGGTGTTCAATTTATTGTAGTTATGGACATGAATGGAATAAGAAAATCACATCCAAATCCTCAAAAAATAGGTCATCATTTTATTGGGGGAGATGAAGGGCCTGCATTGAAAGGAAAGGAACATGTATCGCTGGCAGAAGGAACTTTAGGTATTTCAATGCGAGTATTTGTACCTGTATTTTCTGAAACAGGTGAACAACTTGGAGCGGTGGCCGTTGGTATTTCAGCAGATAATGTAAAAGAGAGAGTTAAGGAAAGTAGACATATCATTTATATTGGTGTCGGAGTTGGAGTACTAGTCGGAATTATAGGAGCAATATTGCTAGCTAGACATATAAAGAAAAGTTTATTCGGTCTTGAACCTCATAGGATAGCGAAAATTCTTGAAGAAAGAAATACGATGCTACAATCTGTAAAGGAAGGTATTATTGCTGTAGATAAAGAGGCCAATGTAACTTTGATAAATAATGAGGCAAAACGATTGTTTAAGAAAAGTGGATTAGAAGAGGATTTTATCGGTAAAGATGTTGAGTTATATATGCCTAATTCACGTATAAAAGAAGTATTAAAAACGGGAGAAGTACAATTAAACGAAGAACAAAATATTTATGGAATTACAATTGTGACGAATCGTGTTCCTTTATATGTAAAAGGAGAAATAGTTGGCGCAATTGCAACATTTCGTGATAAAACAGAGATTAGAAAATTAGCAGAAGAATTAACTGGTATTAGATTATATGCGGAAGCATTACGGGCACAATCGCATGAATTTATGAATAAAATGCATGTCGTATTAGGGCTTACACATATGAAGCAGTATGAAGAATTACAGAAATATATAAGCGGTATGGTATCAGAGCATCAATATGAAATTGGTGGGATTATGAAAAGAATAAAAAGTCCAGTATTTGCTGGTTTTTTACTCGGGAAACTTAGCTATGCTAGAGAGAAAAATATAAAATTAATTATAAGTGAAGATTCTTACATGCCAGAAATAGAGGATGAAAGTATTACTCATGAATTGATTACGATTGTCGGAAATTTAATTGATAATGCATTAGAGGCAGTGACGAATTGTGAAAAGAAGCAAGTTGAAGTTGAGATACAATATGGGGATACACTAACCATTACAGTACAAGATACGGGAAAAGGTATACAAGAAGAAGAAATAGGGGCATTATTTACGAAAGGTTATTCCACAAAGGGGGATAACCGTGGTTATGGTTTGTATCTTGTAAAAGAAAGTATACAGCGAATAAATGGGAAAATTCATGTGTATTCATTAGTAGGAAAGGGAACAACGATAACAATTGAAATACCTAAAGGTAGGGATGAGAGGCAAATATGATTAAAGTTTTAATTGTAGAAGATGACCCGATGGTAGCAATGTTAAATACGCATTATTTAGAGCAAGCAGGAGGGTTTGAACTTGTTCAAGCAGTGAATTCGGTAAAATCGGCGATAGAAGTATTAGAGGCATCACGAGTAGATTTAGTATTACTTGATATTTTTATGCCTGAAGAGACTGGATTTGAGCTTTTAATGTATATTCGGAACCAAGAAAAAGAAATCGATATTATGATGATTTCAGCTGTACATGATATGGGGAGTATTAAAAAAGCATTACAATATGGCGTAGTAGATTATTTAATTAAACCATTTACATTTGAACGATTTAAAGAAGCATTAACTATATATCGAGAAAAACTTACTTTCATGAAAGAACAACAAAAAATTAGTCAATCGGAATTAGATTCGTTAATTTTGCAAAAAGAAAAAAGAGAACCTACTGTCATGAAAGAGCTTCCGAAAGGATTAACGAAGCAAACGATGCAATTAATTTGGAAGAAGATCGAGTCGCTGAATGGAAGAGCGTTTACAACAGATGAAATGGCACAATTAGTTGGTGTTTCAAGAGTTTCTATTCGAAAGTATGTAATGTTTTTAACAGAAATTGGAGTATTAGAAAACGAAATGGTGTATCAACATGTAGGGAGGCCGGTGAGTAAATTAAGATGTATTGACCAAAATAAAATAGCGTTTTACGTATAAGCGACTTATTATAAGTCGCTTATACTTTTTTTAATTACAAAATCAATTACAAAACTTACAAAAACTATTTTTACTATTGAAAGCGTTTTAATATTGTTATTAAGAAAACAAGGGGGTGCCATATGGGAATTCAAAAGGATGTGGAAGCGGTATCATTTTCTGGAGGAAATGAAGTACAAAGAGAATCTTTCGCCTCTAAAATTATGAATGTGAAAATCGGTGTTATACCTTTACCGTTATATGTAGTATTGGCTGCTATTATTTATGGGGCATCTGTATATAATAAATTGCCAGCAGATATGATTGGTGGATTTGCAGTTATTATGATCATGGGTATTTTCTTAGGAGACATTGGGATGAGAATTCCAATTTTAAAAAATATCGGTGGTCCAGCAATACTTTCGTTATTTATTCCATCATTACTTGTATTTTTTAACTGGATGAATCCAGCTTCAATGGAAGCTGCGACTATGTTAATGAAAAAATCGAACTTTTTATATTTATATATTTCTTGTTTAGTAGTCGGAAGTATTTTAGGAATGAATCGTAAAGTATTAGTGCAAGGTTTCGTTCGTATGTTTATACCTTTAGTAGTAGGGACGTTAGCTTCTGTAGCAGTAGGATTATTGGTTGGTTCACTATTTGGATTTGAAATGAAGCAAACATTCTTCTTTATCATCGTACCAATTGTGAGTGGTGGTATCGGGGAAGGGATTTTACCATTGTCGCTAGCTTATAGTGATATTTTAAATGAATCATCAGCAACATTTGTATCACAGCTTATTCCAGCGGCTATTATTGGAAATATGTTCGCTATTGTGAGTGCAGGGTATATGAAGCGTTTAGGTGAGAAGAAACCGGAGCTTAGTGGTAACGGTGTATTAGTAAAAACAGATAATCAAGCCGAGTTATTAAAAGAACAAAATACAGAGAAGCCAATTGACTTCTCATTAATGGGAGCAGGTTTATTAATTGCGTGTACGTTCTTCATCTTCGGAGGATTTGCTTCTAAGTTCATCGGTATTCCTGGGGCAATCATTATGATCTTCTCAGCAGCACTTGTGAAATACTTTAAATTAATGCCAGCAAAAATGGAGCAAGGAGCATTCCATCTATATAAATTCATTTCGAAGAATTTAACTTGGCCTTTAATGGTTGGACTAGGATTACTATATATTCCGCTAAAAGACGTAGCAGCAGTTCTTTCAGTAGGATATGTTGTCGTGTGCGCATCAGTTGTTCTTACAATGGTAGCATCAGGTTTCCTTGTAGGGAAAGTGATGAAAATGTATCCAGTTGAATCAGCGATTGTAACTGGATGTCATAGTGGTTTAGGTGGAACTGGAGATGTTGCTATTTTATCAGCTTCAAATCGAATGGAATTAATGCCATTCGCGCAAATTTCGACTCGTTTAGGCGGGGCAGCAATGGTTGTAACAGCGACAATTTTATTAAAAATGTTTTCATGATCAAACAAGCTAGCTATATTCATATAGCTAGCTTGTCAAATTAAGGGGAGATTATAAGTATGTTAGAAAATCAAATTAATGAAAGATCATTGTTATTGCATAAAGAATTAGTAGGGAAAATTGAAATTACAAGTAAGGTAGAAGTAAATTCAGCAGATGATTTAAGTCTGACATATACACCAGGTGTAGCGGAGTCTTGCAAAGCAATTGCAGCAGATGAAGAAACAGTGTATGACTATACAGCACGTGGTAATATGGTGGCAGTTATCTCAGATGGAACAGCGGTACTCGGTTTAGGGAATATTGGCCCGAAAGCAGCTATGCCTGTTATGGAAGGGAAGAGTATTTTATTTAAAAAATTTGCGAATGTAGATGCTTTCCCGTTATGTTTAGGTACGACTGATGTGGATGAAATCGTTACCCTTGTAAAAAATTTAGAGCCTACATTTGCAGGGATCAATTTAGAAGATATTGCAGCACCACGTTGTTTTGAAATTGAAAAACGATTAAAAGAAGAAACGAATATTCCTGTATTTCATGATGATCAACATGGAACAGCTATTGTCGTTTTAGCAGCTGTTATTAATGCATTAAAGGTTGTTAGAAAACAAATGGATCATGTGAAGATTGTTATTAACGGTGCGGGTTCGGCAGGAATTGCAATTGGAAAATTATTATTAAAGGCTGGTGCACAGCACATTACGTTAGTTAGCTTAGAAGGTATTGTTTGTGAAGGTGAAACATGGATGAACGAAGCGCAAATTGAGGTTTCAAAAAAGACAAATCGAGAACATGTGCGTGGAACGTTGAAAGAAGCAATTCACCAAGCTGATATTTTTATTGGCGTATCTGCTCCTAACGTATTAACGAAAGAATTTGTACAGACGATGAATGAGAAAGCAATTGTGTTTGCAATGGCGAATCCAATTCCAGAAATCTTCCCTGAGGATGCATTAGAGGCTGGAGCAGCTGTAGTAGGAACTGGGCGCTCGGATTATGCGAATCAAGTAAATAATGTATTGGCGTTCCCTGGAATATTCCGCGGTGCGTTAGATGTGCGTGCGACTGATATTACAGAAGAAATGAAATTAGCGGCAGCATATGGGATCGCTAACATCATTACGGACGAAGAACGTAATGCGAATTATGTAATCCCCAATCCATTAGATAAAAGAGTTGTTCCAAGTGTTGCTGAAGCAGTAGCGAAAGCAGCGATTGATTCAGGTGTGGCACGAATTACGAGAATACCAAGTTATTAATAGCTAAAAGCAGTGCCTAAAAAGGCACTGCTTTTTTGAGATAAGAAATCAAAATAATGAAGAAGTGTAAAATTATTTATTTATGTTTCCTCATTATTTATTTAATTCCATTGCAACTTGTTTACCATTTACTAAAACTTCAGTTACTGCTACGATCACTTCTATCATTTTTTTCATCTCTCATCTCTCCTCGTGTCATTTCTTACTTTAAGTATAAGAGAAGAGAGATACTTCAACTATCGAAGTATATGACGTAGAAATTACATTGTTGTAAGAAAGTAGTTTATTTTTGTAACTTTACTCAGCAGTGATTACAAACTGATCATAATATTTTTCATTCACATATATATTTAATAACCATAATCCAGATGAAGGTAGTGACATAGTGAGAGGGAGTTCGTTTGTAGTGGAATCAATTGTATTTGAAGTAGTCCAAGTTGGTTTGGAAGTTTCTTGTTGAAAGAGTACGGGTGTTGGAGTTACTGATCCTTGCTTTAGTGCAATAATAGATAATTCTCCAGTTGGCATTTCAGGATCTAAAAAGTACCACATCATTTCGCTTTTTTCATTTGCGATAATAGGGCTATCAGCCATTGCGATTTTGTCTTCGATACCTCTTAAAGGTATTTTTTCTTGTATGAAGGAGGGTGTTTCTTCCCAATTTACATCTTTTAAAACGCTAAGGTGAAAGAAGGAAGGTGCATTAACTTGAGTGGATGACGTTGCGATAGCTTCTTTTTTAGGTAATTCTGAATCAGGTTGCAATTGCGAGCATCCAGTGATGAGAAAGAAGAACAGTAGCATAGTTCCGATTTTTTTCATGGTGCCACACTCCTAATTTTGATTGTTAGTGTAATTGTATTTGCTAGAAAGCGGGACAATTCCTTTAAAGTATAAAAAGAGGTCGTAAGTTTTGTACGACCTTTTTTGACATTTTCTATATTTGTTCAGATGTAAAGGCTGGCTCATTTTCTTTTTGCGGCATTGTTAAGAAAATAACAGAAAGAACGATACATACGCCGCCTAATAATTGATATGCTCCAAAAGATTCATTCAGCCAAGCGATTGAAACGATGGCAGCTACAAGTGGTTCAATACTAGATAAAATGCTTGTTTCTGTTGCTGCTAAATATTTCAGACTACCGATATAAAGAAGAAAAGAAAGAGTTCCACTTATGATGATAAGAATAAGCATTGAAAAAGTTTTTGTTGTAAAAGTTTGCGAAAGCTCATGCCATCCAAACGAGCGATTACAAATAAGCAGGGCAATGCCGCCAATTAACATCCCCCATCCAATTACTAGGGTTGTTCCGCATTCTTTAATAAGGGAAGCTGGATGGAGGGTATAAAATGCAAATCCAATTGCTGTTAATAGACCAAAAATAATGGCTTCTTTCGATAAAACAATATTTTCAATTGAACCGTTTGTAATAATAAAGTATGTCCCTGTTAGCGCAGTTATAATTGCGAGTAGTTGCATAGAAGCAGGGAATTTTCGTTGTTCAAATGCGACATAAATGGTAATAAAAACAGGGCCTAGAAATTGAAATAGCGTTGCTGTGACCGCATTACTAATATGAACTGTTTCGATAAAGGCGTATTGTGCACCAAGCATGCCGAGAATAGAGAAAATAATAAGTTGTATAGAATGTCTAGGGTGTTTCCAAATTTGAAAAATGTTTTGTTTCTTTATCAGTAAAAAAGATAAAATAAATATTCCCGCAAGCAGCAATCGAATTGTTAAAAAATCAATTGAGGATACATTAGTATGCTGAAATAGCCACTGAATCATTGGACCAGATAATCCCCATAATGTAGCTCCTGTAATAATCATAATGAGTCCGATACGTCTACCATTGTTCATTATCATGTTTCTCCTCTCTGGTATTTGATTTTTTATGTGTGACATGATAAAAGGAATTATATATAACTTCTGGTACTGTAAAAAGTATCAGATTGTAGTTTTATTAAGGGGTCAGATATTATGTTAGAATTAACGCCTAATTTAAATATGAATAGTAAAAAGGCATTGTACGTGCAATTGTATGAGTATATAAAAAAAGAGATTAAAGATGGAACGATTGTCCCTTTTACGAAATTACCGGCTAAGCGAAAGTTAGCGATACATTTACAAGTAAGTAAAAATACAGTAGAGGCAGCGTACGAACAATTACTTGCAGAAGGTTATATTGAGTCGATATCGAGAAAAGGTTATTTTGTATGCAAGATTGAGCAAATGGTTCATGTAGAGGATAGCGAAGAGAGAATAGAAGAAGTACTGTTTCAGGAGAAGAGTTATAAATTTGACTTTACACAAACAGGCATTGATACAAATGCTTTTCCATTCAATATGTATCGGAAAATTGTAAATGAAGTATGGCAGCCGTATAATAACGAACTTCTCTTTCTAGGACACCCTCAAGGGGAAGCGAGCTTAAGAGAAGAGATTACGAATTATTTGTATGAATCTAGAGGTGTACGTTGTTCAGCTAGTCAAATTGTATTAGGTGCGGGAACACAAATATTAGTGAAACTATTGTTTCAATTGTTAAAGGGAAGCAATTATGCAGTGGAAAACCCAGGTTATCATAGGAAAATGGTCGTTTTTGAACAGGGAGAAGAGAAGGTTCAAATGTTGTCTTTAGATAGGGACGGCATTTGTATGGCAGATTTAGAAAATAGCGATGCAAATGTTGTATTTGTAACTCCCTCTCATCAATTCCCATATGGAATGATTATGCCTATTACGAGAAGGACGCAGCTTTTACAATGGGCGAAGAAAGCGAAAGACAGGTATATTATTGAAGATGATTACGATAGTGAATTTCGCTATTCAGGAAGGCCAATTCCGGCACTGCAAGGATTAGATACAGAGGGGAAAGTTATTTATATGGGGACGCTATCAAAAGCTTTATTGCCCTCGTTACGGATGAGCTATATAGTATTACCGAAGAATTTAATTATAAAGTATCAAAAAGAATATTTGTTTTATACACAAAGCGTTTCAAGAATGGATCAAGAAGTGATTAGAAAGTTTTTAAATGAAGGCTATTGGGAAAAACATATTCATAAAATGCGTGTCGTCTACCGAAAAAAGAGGGATCGACTTGTCTTTGAAATAGAAAAGTATTTCTCTAATCGTGTTGAAGTGATAGGAGAAGATTCAGGATTGCACATTTTATTACAAGTGCATAATGGAATGCGAGAAGAGGAACTCATTCAAGAAGCTGCAAAATATAGTATTAAAGTATATCCTGTTTCTACGTACTATAAAGACGGTACTGCACCTGAAAATGTCGTTTTACTTGGGTTTGCGATCTTATCAGAAGAAGAAATTGCAAAAGCGATTCAACTATTAAATACAGCGTGGTTTAGAAAAAAAGTAAAAAAACATCCTCATACATGAGAGGATGTTTTTTATTATTTATTTATTTTCGTCTAAGAATAAGACCATATGCTCTTCGTCCCAATATTGTCCGTTATATTTTAATGAACGTTCTTGCACACCGAATGTTTTAAATCCTAATGATTCATAAAGTTTTTTTGCTCCATCGTTGCCAACAACAACATCAAGCATAACTTGTTCTACTTCTAAAGATTTAGCAAGTTCAAGACATTCTTTAATAAGTGCTTTTCCTGCTCCAAGTCCGCGTGCTTTTGGAGACACATATACAGAACCGATTTTAGCTTTATGTTCTTGTTTTACATATGGTTTCGTTTCCAGTGTTGCAACCCCGATTAATTTTCCATCTTTGAATGCGCCTAGCGTATAGTTTTCATCTTGTGCTAATTTTTGTGCTTTATATTCAATCGCACACTCTTTATTAATAATATCTTCATAAGAAGAGCTAAAAGCTTCAGGGTTTTGCTTTAATCCTTCTACACGAAGTTCTAAGTAAATTTCCGCTTCGTCTTTTGTTAATACATGGATATCCAATTATATCACCCTCCAAATCTTTGACAAATGTATCTTTACTCCGCTATTTGTGGGCAGTAGACTCCAACTTTAAAATCCAGCGAATGCGCGGAAGTTAGATTGGAGATAACTGCCCGTAAATGCCCGATTGGTTCAACTAATAATCCATGGGGTGAACCATTCCATGGATTAAAGTTTCACTTTATTTTATATTGAAATAAGAATAATTTCAAAAGCTTAGCTTAAATGAGCTGATTTTATGAACAAAATAACACCAGTAGTGTTTACTACTACTGGTGTTTTCACACACATATTATTCAAAAGGTAGCTCAATTATAAAGGTTGTTCCTACGCCTAATTTGCTTGTTACTAGAATGGAACCGTTATGCAATTCCACAATTTCTTTCGCAACAGCTAGCCCGATACCCTTTCCTCCAGTAGCTCTCGTTCTAGATTTATCAACACGATAAAAACGATCGAAAATATGCGGAATATCTTCCTCAGGAATACCTTCACCTTCATCTTGTACACTTATTGTAAAAGAATTTGTTTCTGTGAGTACGCGTATTGTAATAGTGGTGTTTTCTAGCGAATGTTGATAAGCATTGTGTAATAAATTTAACATAACTTGTTCCATACGTCTTTCGTCTATGCAAACTTCTAAATCGTCTTTGCAATATACATGGAGTTGCATTTGTTTGTTAGTTAATGTTGTTTTTGTCTTTTCAACCATTCGTTCTAAAAATGGTTGAAGGGTCACTTTTTGTTTTTTTATAACAAATTGGTGTTGTTCTAATTGTACGAGCATAAATAAATCTTGAACGAGATCAGTTACACTATCTGTTTCATCCTCAATGATTTGTAAGTATTCTTCTCGCTCTTCTTTCGTTAAAGTGTCTCTCTTTGCTACTTTCGCATAACCTTTCATATAGGTCAATGGAGTTAATAGTTCATGGGCGACACTAGCAAGAAATTCATTGCGTTCTTTTTTCATATAAGTTAGTTCACTGGACAAATCTTCAATCGTTTTTGCTAAGCTTCCAAGTTCATCATTCCGTTTAATACCTAATTGAATTGGCTTATTTAATTTTGGCATTTTTTCTGTTGCCCTCTTCATTTTTATAAGCGGTTCTGTAATAACACGAGAAAAAACAAAGACAGAAATAGTTGTTAAAATAACCGTCAATATACTAATAATAAGGAATTGATTCATGAGTTTAAGTAACATTCTTTCTAAGAAAGATGTTTTTAATAACATATATAAATTACCTTGAAATCCTTGAATTTCAATTGGGCTTACTGTTGAGATGAATTTTGATTTTTTCCAATTTCTCTCAATAATTAATCCGTCTTTTGGAATAGGTTCTGTTTTACAAGTAAGTTGTTTTTGCATTTCCTTTGTTACGGGTTCTGAGTTAGAGATAATTTTTCCGTCATTGTCAGTGATAATGATAGTTATATCCGAATTAGCAATTAACTCGGATTCAATTAATCCTTCAGCCGCATGTTCGATAGTGAACTCCTGATACCCATAACGTTTTGGACGTTCAGTGTATTGCTGGTGTTTAGTACGTTCATTCCACTCTGCACGTTTTTTTAGCATTTTACTATAGCGATTCCCTTTTTCTAAAAGAGCAAGTGTTTCTTCCTCAATCCGCATTGTTGAAATGCTTTTGTAAAAAGATACGAAAGCAATTGTTTCAATACATAAAGCTAATATTAAAAAGTATGTCCCAATTTTAAGTGAAAGTTTACTCATTTTCTCACCATACCTTATTTCATATAAAGGGTCAGTGGTATGGTATTTTCCACTGACCGAAGTAATTATTCACTTTTCCATTTATATCCGACCTTATAAACAGTTTCTAAGTAATTTTCAACTGGAAATCCTTTTTTACGTAATTTATCACGGATATTGCGAATATGTGAATCGATTGTTCTATATTCAATGTCTGTTTCATAACCCCAAATTTTTTCGATTAAATCATCTCGGCTATAAGCACGGTTTGTATTTTGTAAAAATAGTCCAAGTAACGAAAATTCGATAGGAGTCAGTGAGATTTTTTCATCATACACTGTGACAGTATGTTTCGTTTTATCCCACTCAATACCATTGAAGCTAACAAATCCATCTTTCTTTGTACGGCGTAATATAGCCTCAATTCGTGCAACTAATACATGCTCATCAAATGGTTTTGTAATATAGTCATCTGCGCCGATCGTAAGGCCTTTTACCATATCGTAATTTTGATTACGAGCTGTTAGCATAATGATTGGAACGTTGGAAATTTGACGGATTTGATAGCAAGTATCCCATCCATCCATATTCGGCATCATTACATCTAACAAAACAATATCGAAGTCTTTTTGTTCTATTAACTTTAGTGCTTCAAGGCCAGAGGTAGCTTTCATACAAAAATAGCCACGAGGACTTAAGAACAGATCTAATAATCGTAACATACGTTCTTCATCGTCTACTAATAAAATTTTTACCATAATCTTGTGCACCCCAAACTGTTCATTCTACTTGTATAGTTTACATGAAAATGATAAAAAACTCTTTTTATGTGATTGAGTGGAAGAGTGATTTCTCGCTCAGAGTAATTGACATAAAAAATGCACTAGTTTTGCACAACTATTTTTTATAATAGAAAACGTAGCGACACAAAATACCCTATGTTGCGACATAACGTCATGTCATTTTATTTATAAAATGACAATTCCATTCTATTGTGTATGTGAGATAGAGAGGGTTTTCGTATTCACCTCGCATCGGATAAGAAAAATTTCCTATCTCACACTTTTTTTAAAAGGAGATCATACACATGAATCCAAAAGAAGAAATTTCAAAAAAAGAAAAGCAAGATCGTAATACGGTTGTCATGTGCGTTGCCGTATCTATGGTTATTATTATAAGTTGTGTAAATAAAATTTTGGGGATTTTATAATATAAAAAAAGCTTATTGCTTCTTAAGAAGCAATAAGCTTTTTTCGTTGTTAGGGGGAGTATTTTTATCCGACTTTAATGGGCAGTAAGACCCCCACTTCAAAATGCAGCGAAAGCAAAGAAGTTAGGTGGGGGGCGGGCTTCCCATAAAAGTCCGATTGGTGAGGGCTGATTAAAGTTTCACTTTATATAATAAACCAAGGTAAAATTGCTAATCCAGAAGTTACAATTGCTGTAGTAAATATTAAAACCATAGCTCGTTTGTTTTGTTTCATGTCACATTCTCCTCTACATATCAAGTACATGCGATCAGCGTGGGATGTAGTTCCCCACTGAGTAAAGTTTCACTTTACACTTTTAGTATAATGAATGGAAAGGTTTGGTACGATCGATAAAGGTGACATGAAGATTACATTGTTGTAATGAAAAAAGCACCTTTCTTAATAAGAAGATGCTTTTAAAAACTATATTGAATTATTAATCATTTAAGAATAGAACCATATGTTCCTCGTCCCAATATTGACCGTTATGTTTTAATGAACGCTCTTGTACGCCGTAAGTTTGGAAACCTAATGATTCATATAATTTTTTTGCTGCATCGTTACCAACTACAACATCGAGCATAAGTTGTTCTACATGTAATTTATCGGCATTCTCAATAATTGCTTTAATGAGAGCCCGTCCTGCTCCAAGGCCACGTGCTTTAGGGGAAACAAAAACGGAACCGATTTTTGCCTTATGTTCTTGTTTAATGAAAGGCTTTGTTTCTAAAGTAGCAATGCCGATTAAATCGTTATCTTTGAAGACCCCTAGAGTATACTTATCCGGATTGCTTAATCGTTTTGCCATAGCAGCTACAGGATCCTCATGTTTCAGAACATCTTCATAAGAAGAGCTAAAAGCTTCCGGGTTCTTCGTTAAACCTTCCATACAAACTTTTAAATATATTTCTGCGTCCTCTGTTGTTAATAAGCGAATTTCCATCGTTGTAACCTCCTTGGTCGATTTTAAATCAAATAAATCCATTACATATATAAGAATGTGTATGCGTTTTGTTAGCAGTCTCTTTTAATTTGTAAAAGAATGAAAAGATATATGCTACAATATTTTGTTTTTAATTATGTAATGAAATTATATATTAACTTTATTAACTATTCAAGTGTTTAATATATTACATTTTCATAACTAAAATAACTCCTCGATTGAGGAGTTATTTTAGTTATTCAATCGATAACCATCAATTCGATGTGGATGTGTGTAAATATTACAAGATTCATTTCTAATAAATCCTACGACGGTAATGCCTAAATCGTGAGCGAGTTGCAATGCTAATTTTGTTGGTGCGGATTTAGATAGAACAATTTCACATCCGATTTTTGAAACTTTGAGTAAAATTTCGGATGAAATGCGTCCGCTAAATGCAATGATTTTTCCTTTAACAGATATATTGTTGCGTAAACAATGTCCATATATTTTATCTAATGCATTATGTCTTCCAATATCCATTCTTGATAGGAGGATATTGTTTCGATCACATAGTGCGGTATTGTGAACACCGCCAGTTTGGCGAAAGGTAGTGGAAGATTGTTGTAAAGTATTCATTAAGTAAAAGCATTCTTCAGGAGTAATTTTTACATGTATATCATGTAAATCTTTTGCTTTTGCTGCATCGTTAACGAAAATAAAACCTTGTCTACCTTTTCCGCAGCAGGAAGTGATGTATCGTTTATTATATAAATTTTGATAGAGCGGATTTATTTTTGATGATGTTACATGGACAATTCCGTTATCTTTTTGCACCCATAGTTCTTCAACATCTTTATAAGAAGAAATAATCCCCTCAGAAATTAAAAACCCAATTACCATATCTTCAATATAATTTGGTGTACATACGACTGTTACATATTCTTCACCATTCAATTTAATCGTAATAGGAGATTCTGTAACAATCTCATCAAGTTGTTTTGAAAATGTACCAGATTGATAACGTACAATTGTATACGTTTCTTGCGTAGGCTCCATATTAAATTCCCCTTTTTTATGTATTTCTCTCCCATATTTATCATAAAACAATGGGAAAAATAAAAACACCTATTAGGAAGAAGATCACAGATTATTTTGGTTATTATTGTATATGTACGATATAATAGAAATGTAGAATAGTGAAATTTTCAAGCTTTCGTAGTGATGCCTTATAAACATCTAGAATCGACTTCAAAAGAAAAGTATTTGGGCAGGGCGTTTCAAAAATATGTACAATCCACTTATGAAAACGGATTCATAAGTGGATTGTACAGTTGGTTGTAAGGAGAGGGGAAACTATGGCAGAACAGACAGTCCGTGTAACCGTGGATGGTAAAGAATGTTCCACATCGGGTGAAAAGACGATACTACAATTATTTAACGAGAGTAATTTGGAACATCCTCAAATTTGTCATGTACCAGAAGTAGATCCAATTCAAACTTGTGATACGTGTATTGTAGAAGTAGATGGGAAGTTAATGCGTGCTTGTTCAACGAAATTAGAGAACGGTATGCATATCGAAAGACAGTCCCAGCGTGCCAAAGAGGCGCAGACTGAGGCGATGGATCGAATATTAGAGAATCATTTATTGTATTGTACCGTGTGTGATAACAATAATGGTAATTGTAAAGTCCATAACACCGTACATATGATGGGAATTGAAGAACAGAAATATCCGTATGAGCCGAAAGTAAGTGCTTGTGAAGTGGATATGTCACATCCGTTTTATCGGTATGATCCAAATCAATGTATTGCTTGTGGACAGTGTGTAGAAGTATGTCAAAACCTACAGGTTAATGAAACTATATCGATAGACTGGAGCTTAGATCGTCCGCGTGTTATATGGGATAATGGTGTAAGTATAAACGATTCATCTTGTGTAAGTTGTGGGCAGTGTGTAACAGTATGTCCATGTAATGCGTTAATGGAAAAATCAATGTTAGGTGAAGCTGGATTCATGACAGGATTAAAACCAGACGTGTTAAATCCGATGATTGATTTTGTAAAGGATGTAGAGCCTGGATATAGTAGTATTTTAGCGGTTTCAGAAGTAGAGGCTGCGATGCGTAAGACGAAAGTTAATAAAACAAAAACAGTTTGTACATTTTGTGGTGTCGGTTGTTCATTCGAAGTATGGACGAAAGATCGCCATATATTAAAAGTGCAACCTGTTTCAGATGCACCGGTTAATGGTATTTCCACATGTGTAAAAGGTAAATTTGGATGGGACTTTGTAAATAGTGAAGATCGAATTACGAAGCCATTAATTCGCCAAGGAGATATGTTTGTTGAAGCTTCATGGGAAGAAGCGTTAGAAGTTGTTGCTTCTAACATGCAGCATATTAAATCTGAATACGGCAGCGATGCATTTGGATTCATTTCTTCATCGAAAGTAACGAATGAAGAAAATTACCTTATGCAAAAACTAGCTCGACAAATATATGGAACGAATAATGTAGACAATTGTTCTCGTTATTGTCAATCTCCAGCAACAGATGGTTTATTTAAAACTGTCGGTATGGGCGGCGATGCAGGAACAGTGAAAGATATAGCTGAAGCAGGACTTGTCATTATCGTTGGTGCGAATCCAACAGAAGGACACCCTGTACTTGCGACGCGTGTAAAACGTGCTCATAAATTACACGAGCAAAAACTGATTGTAGCAGACCTTCGTAAACATGAAATGGCAGAGCGTGCGGATTTATTTATTCATCCGCGCCAAGGTACGGATTACGTATGGCTTGCTGGTATTACGAAATATATTATTGATCAAGATTGGCATGATAAAAAGTTCATAGCTGAAAATGTGAAGAACTTTGATGAATATAGCACAATGCTAGAAAAGTATACGCTTGATTATACAGAAGAAATTACGGGGATTTCGAAAGAAAACCTGAAAGAAATGGCTCGTATGGTATGTGAAGCAGATGGAACTTGTATACTTTGGGGAATGGGGGTAACGCAAAATACAGGAGGAAGTACAACATCTGCTGCCATTTCAAATTTACTGCTTGTTACGGGGAACTATCGTCGTCCTGGTGCAGGCGCATATCCATTACGAGGTCATAATAATGTACAAGGTGCTTGTGATATGGCGACATTACCAAACTGGCTTCCAGGTTATCAAGCAGTATCGGATGATACGCTTCGTGCTAAGTTTGAAAAAGCATACGGCACAACGATTCCGAAAGCACCAGGATTAAATAATATTGCAATGTTACTTGCGGCAGAAGAAGGAAAACTACGTGGTATGTATGTCATGGGAGAAGAAATGGCTTTAGTCGATTCCAATGCAAACCATGTGCAACATATTTTAGCGAATTTAGACTTCCTTGTTGTTCAAGATATGTTCTTATCAAAAACAGCTCGTTTTGCTGATGTTATTTTACCAGCGGCACCAAGCTTAGAAAAAGAAGGAACGTTTACGAATACAGAGCGACGTATTCAAAGATTATATGAAGTATTAAAACCACTGGGCGATTCAAAACCAGATTGGTGGATTTTACAAAAAGTTGCTCGTGCACTCGGCGGGGATTGGAATTACGAAAGTCCAAGTGAAATTATGGACGAAATTGCATCGCTTGCACCGTTATACTCTCAAGCAACGTACGATCGTCTAGAAGGATGGAATAGTTTATGTTGGGGTAGCCATGATGGTAGTGATACACCGCTATTATATGTAGACGGATTTAACTTCCCAGATAAACTAGCTCGTTTATCATTAGATGAATGGATACCACCGGTTGTAGCGCCAGATGAGTATGATTTACTTTTAAATAATGGACGTATGCTAGAACATTTCCATGAAGGGAATATGACGAATAAGTCGGCTGGTATTTTATCTAAAGTATCTGAAGTGTTCGTTGAAATTTCACCTGAACTTGCTATAGAACGCAATGTGAAAGATGGTGGTCTTGTAGAATTAGCATCACCATTTGGCAAAATTAAAGTACAAGCGCTTATTACTGATCGTGTAACGGGGAAAGAGCTATACTTACCGATGCATGCAACGATAAATGAAGAAGCGATCAATATTTTAACTGGGACGGCAACAGACCTTTATACGTGTACACCGGCGTACAAACAAACGATGGTGAAAATGCGTGTATTACGTGAAAAAGGAAATCGTCCGTTACCATCTTCAAACCCGCGAGATAAAAAGCGTAATCCGCAAAATGGTGTTGAAATCGAGCAAAAATGGCAAAGAAAACAATACGTATCACTCGTGGACTAGGGGGCGAAGATAGTGGCGAAAGAAATTACTTTAATTAAAAAGAAAGTTGTAACAGAGGAAGAACAGAAACAGCAAGTAGCAGATGACCTTCTAAATGAGCTATCTAATAATCGTGAAGCAGTAGAAGAAACGATGCAACTGTTAGCGCAGTTGCAGAAGGCTGGAATATTAGATGCGGCGATTAGTTTACTTGCTGCGAAGGAAGATGTTTCAAAAATCGCTGTGGAGCAATTAAATCGTGAACCAGTTAAAAATGCACTTAACAATATGATGGGTGCGGGGGAAGCACTATCCTCAGTTGACCCAGAAGTAACGAAGCAAATTACATCGAGCTTAGTCACTGGATTGCAATTTGCAACAGATGAATTAAAAAGTGGTAAAAAAACAAAAGTGATGGATTTCTTTAAAGTGTTAAAAGATCCAGATATCAATAGAGCCATTACATTCGGTTTTAGCTTCTTGAAAGCATTTGGACAAGGGTTAGAGAAAAAATAGAGTAAGTGAAAAAGTGATGGGAAGTAGCCATCACTTTTTTCATTGCATGTATAAGAGTGTTCATGTTAAGCGGAATATATTATTATTAAAGGGATGGGTTAGAAATGGAAATGTGGAATCCATCTCAAATATCGTTTTAGAATGTGGAGGAATATATGCAACACCGTAAAAGACTATCTATACCAGGAGTAATGAGACATTCCTTTCAAACTGTTAGATTTGCTTTTTGGAATGTGTTAACATTCCAACTTGCTTATAAATTATTAGCAGCGATTGTGTTTATCCCACTTTTCGGTATTATTTTCAATAAGTTGTTGTACTTTGGTGGGTATGCAAACGCAACAAATGATGAGTTATTAGCATTTTTGAAAACACCATACGGGATTTTAGCGATTGTAATTTTATCTATATTGGCATTGTTTCTGATCTTTACAGAGTTTGCAGTACTTATTATCATTTCGTACTTCGCTCATAAAAGGCAAAAGGTGAGATTACGTCCGATTTTATATAAAACAGTAACGTATTTACCTTCTCTGTTTACATATTGCTTACCTGGCTTTGTTTTGTATGCAGTTGTACTATTACCACTATTAAGTATGGGATATAAATCTGCATTGATTCCTGAAATTCAAATTCCTAATTTTATTACAGGTGAACTATTTAAGACAACAATGGGGCAAGTTGGATATTATACTTTCTTTGCTGTAGTTGCCTATTTGAACCTTCGTTGGATTTTTGTTTTACCTATTATTGTTTTAGAGGAGAAGCCGTTCCGTACGGCAGCACGAAAAAGTGCAACCTTAGTAAAAGAAAGCTTCTTTAAAGTGTTGTTCTTTTTAGTAGGTTTTTTCATATCTGTAGGAATTGTTTTTCTTTTATGTGTAGGAATTTATTTACTTTGTCTGTGGGGAGTATATGAATTTACAAACCCAGAAGGGACATTTGCACTACTAGCAGAGTCAACTATTTCAGTTTTCCTAACAAGTACATTGTATCTATTTAGCTTTATTATGACGCCGTTCTATATTATGGCGTTAACAAGATTGTATTTACAAAAGGTTCCAGTCGAAGATGTTTTATTAGAAGAAGGATTAGATTATTCAAAGACGAAGGCAGATAAATGTTTCTTCCAAAAACATCGTTGGAAATTTATTGGTGTATATATTGTAGGAATTATTACGGCGGGAATGGTTGTTGCTTTCATTGTGACCTTTATTACAAACACATATAAAGAACCGATTATTATGGCTCATCGCGGTTATATTTCAAAAGGTGTAGAAAATACGAAAGAAGCTGTGCAGGGAGCTATTGATGCGAAAGCAGACTACGCTGAAATTGATGTACTACAAACGAAAGACGGTGAACTAGCAGTTATACATGATTTGAAGTTGAAACGCCTTGCTAATGCTAATGTTCATGTTTCGGATTTAACGATGGACGAGTTAAGGCAGCTTACCCTTAGTCAAGATGGGTTTTCAGGACAAATCAGTACACTTGATGAAATCATTAAGTTGGCTAAGGGTAAAATCAAACTTAATATTGAAGTGAAGCTTCATGGTGGTGAAAAAGATTTTGTAAATAAAGTATTAAAAACGATTAAAGATAATGAATTTGAGAAGCAATGTGTTATTCAAACGTTACATTACCCACTTATAAAAGAGTTTAAGCGTGCAAATTCAGATATAAAAGTCGGATATATACTGTATGCAAGTAGAGCCAACTTAAAGAATGTGAAAGCTGATTTTTATGTAGCAGAAGAATACATGTTAAATAAGAAATTAGTAAAAGAAGCAAGGAAGTTAAACAAACCAATTTACGTATGGACAGTAAATGATATGGAAAGTTTAAAGGGATATTATAAATTGAACGTAGATGGTATCATTACCGACTATCCTGAAGATGCACGTGAAACAATTAAGATGTTAAAAGAGCAAGAAGAGGAAGAAAGTGATCTGTTTGATAAAATTACCGAAACAACAGATGATTTATTTTCCAAGTTATTTATAAGTTATCCGGCTGCTAGCTAAATGCTAGCAGCTGTTTTTTTATCCCGCATTAACGGGCGGTAAGACCCCTACCTCAAAATTCAGGGGAAGCAAAGAAGTTAGGTGGGGGATCAACTGCTCGTAAAAGCCCGATTGGTGAGGGCTGATAATCAGTGGGGATGAACAAAACCCCCACTGATTAAAGTTGCACTTTATAAAAAGAATATATCTCTAAAGTATTGTGTAAATTAATAACTGTATATGTATACGGCATCATTGAGATTTCTTACATCGTTACATTATTGTCAAATAATAAATGATTACTACTTATTTTGAAGGAGTATAATAAAAATAGATTGATAGATAACGAGATGGAACAAAGAGACTAATAGAATCAATGTTCCATATATTTACACTATTCTAAATATATAAACTTTAAAAATATAGTATGTTAGCGTTTTCATAACTTTTAAGTTATGCTAGAATAAGGACATAAGTTATTAATTATTACAAAAAGAAAAAAGACTTTCTTTTTTCTGTTAATTATAAGGGGGCATTTCATTATGCGTATTGGGGTACCAGCAGAAATTAAAAACAACGAAAACCGTGTGGCAATGACACCAGCAGGTGTTGTACATTTAATTCGTAACAATCACGAAGTATTCATTCAAAAGGGTGCAGGTTTAGGATCTGGTTTCACAGATGCTCAGTATGTTGAAGCAGGAGCAAAAATTGTTGATACAGCTGAAGAAGCTTGGAACATGGAAATGGTTATGAAAGTTAAGGAACCAATTGAAAGCGAATACAAACACTTCAGCGAAGGTTTAATCTTATTCACATACTTACACTTAGCTCCAGAACCAGAATTAACAAAAGCATTAATCGAAAAGAAAGTTGTTTCTATTGCATATGAAACAGTACAATTAGAAAACCGTTCTCTACCATTACTTGCACCTATGAGTGAAGTAGCTGGTCGTATGGCTGCACAAATTGGTGCACAATTCCTTGAGAAGAACAAAGGCGGTAAAGGTATCTTACTTGCAGGTGTTCCAGGGGTTAAACGTGGTAAAGTAACAATCATCGGTGGTGGACAAGCTGGTACAAATGCTGCTAAAATTGCAGTTGGACTAGGTGCGGATGTAACAATCATCGACTTAAGTGCAGAACGTCTTCGTCAATTAGATGACATTTTCGGAAACCAAGTAAAAACTTTAATGTCTAATCCGTACAATATTGCAGAAGCTGTAAAAGAGTCTGATCTTGTAATCGGTGCAGTATTAATCCCAGGTGCAAAAGCGCCAAAACTTGTAACAGAAGAAATGATTAAATCAATGGAACCTGGTTCTGTTGTTGTAGATATCGCGATTGACCAAGGTGGTATTTTCGAAACAACTGACCGTATTACAACTCATGATAACCCAACTTACGAAAAACACGGCGTTGTTCATTATGCAGTTGCAAACATGCCAGGTGCGGTTCCACGTACATCAACTCTTGCATTAACAAACGTAACAGTACCATACGCAGTACAAATTGCTAACAAAGGCTACAAAGAAGCTTGCTTAGGCAACTCTGCATTACTAAAAGGTATTAATACATTAGATGGCTATGTAACATTCGAAGCAGTTGCAGAAGCTCACGGTGTAGAGTACAAAGGTGCTAAAGAATTATTAGAAGCAGAAACAGTATCTTGCTAATAGAAGCATTATACAAAACAAAATCGAACAATATATAAACCAACATGATAAGAGCTAAGAGTGAATATCTCTTAGCTCTTCTTGGCAAAAGGGGGCATACATCGTGGCCAACCTATTTAAAAAGAAATCCGTTACGCAATTGTTAGGGGAAAGTAAAAGTAAAACTTTAACGAAAACGCTAGGGGCATTTGACCTAACAATGCTAGGGATTGGTGCGATAATTGGTACAGGAGTACTAGTATTAACAGGATTAGTAGCAGCAAGAGATGCTGGTCCAGCAGTTATCTTTTCATTCATGATTGCAGCGATTGTTTGTGGATTTGCAGCATTATGTTATGCAGAAGTTGCATCTACACTTCCGGTTTCAGGTAGTGTGTACACATATTCATATGCGACAATTGGTGAGTTTATTGCCCATCTAATGGGATGGACATTACTATCTGTATATGTCGTAACAACTGCTGCAGTAGCAGGTGGATGGACAGGTTATTTTAATAACTTAGTGAGTGGATTCGGATTAGAAATTCCAACAGAGTTGTTAAAGATTCCATCACAAGGTGGGATCGTGAATTTACCAGCAGTAGTCATTACATTAGTTTTAACTTGGTTACTATCAAGAGGTACGAAAGAAAGTAAGCGTGTGAATAACATAATGGTATTAATTAAAATTGGTATTGTTATTTTATTCATTGCAGTTGGTGCGTTCTACGTACAACCAGAAAACTGGACACCATTTGCACCATACGGTATTAGCGGAATCTTTGCCGGCGGAGCAGCAGTATTCTTTGCTTTCTTAGGATTTGATGCATTAGCAACTTCTGCTGAAGAAGTAAAAAATCCACAACGTGATTTACCGATTGGTATTATTGCTTCGTTAGTTATTTGTACAATTATTTATGTTGTAGTATGTCTCGTTATGACAGGTATGGTTTCTTATAAAGAATTAGATGTACCAGAAGCTATGGCATATGTGTTAGAAGTTGTAGGACAAGATAAAGTAGCAGGTGTAATCGCAGTTGGAGCTGTAATTGGTATTATGGCTGTAATCTTTGCTTACATTTATGCAACGACACGTGTATTCTTCGCGATGAGCCGTGATGGTTTATTACCAAAATCATTTGCGAAAATTAATAAAAAGACAGAAGCACCAGTATTTTCAACTTGGTTAACAGGTATTGGTAGTGCTTTAATTGCTGGATTTATCGATTTAAAAGAATTATCGAATTTAGCGAATATTGGAGCATTGTTAACATTTGCGATGGTAGGTGTGTCAGTTATTATTCTTCGTAAAACACATCCGAACTTAAAACGTGGCTTTATGGTACCACTTGTACCAACGCTACCGCTTATTTCAATCGCATGTTGTCTATTCTTAATGTTTAACCTACCATTAACAACATGGATCTACTTCGGTATTTGGTTAGCAATTGGAGTAGTTGTATACTTTGTTTATTCGAAAAAACATAGTCATTTAAAAGACGATGGAAGTTCGCAGGATAATTTAGAACAAGCTAATTAAAAGCTTAGTTAAAAGGGATATAAGTATAGTAAGCCTTGTGCGTCTAGGGAACGCGCAAGGCTTTTTCTTTTGTGCAAAGTGTATATTCTTTTTGTATGAGAATGTAATGGATGCGGAAAATATGTGTAGATCTTTTTAAAATGTGAACGAAATGTTCAAAAAAATGTATGAGATTTCATTGACACATATGAATGGACGCTCATATAATAAAGGTATAAGATATATGAATGATTGTTCATATGTTCAAATAAAGAGGTGAGCTATAATGGCTGGAAATAAAGTAGAAACACCACAAGAGACATGTTCTCAAACGATAATTCATGAAGAAGTTGTTGATCAAGTAAAACAAACAATTCCAACGGATGAAAGTTTAAGTAAAGTAGCAGAATTATTTAAAGTATTAGGCGATCGTACACGTACGAGAATATTACATGCATTATTTGAAGCTGAAATGTGTGTTTGTGATTTAGCGTATTTATTAGGAATGACACAATCATCTATTTCACATCAGCTTCGTGTGTTAAAGCAAGCGAAACTTGTAAAGAATCGTAAAGAAGGAAAGGTCGTTTATTATTCGTTAGCTGACCAACACGTAATTCATATCTTCGAGCAAGCGTTTGAACACGTAAACGAGGAAGAATAAATAGAACGCGAGGAGGGAGAACGATGGCTGAAGCATTAGTGAAAAAGAAACTGATGTTAGAAGGTTTAGATTGTGCGAACTGTGCAATGAAAATTGAAAAAGGTGTTGGAAATATAGAAGGAGTAAATTCTTGCTCTGTAAATTTCGCGACAAAAACAATGGTTTTAGAAACAGCGCAAAATAAAGAAAGTGAAGTTGTTACAGAAGCAAAACAACTCGTTACAAAATTAGAACCGCACATTAAAGTGCAAGAAGAAAAAAACACAAAAATGGCAAAAGAAGTGTTTATATTAGAAGGTTTAGATTGCGCAAATTGTGCGATGAAGATTGAAAATAAAGTTAAGGAAATGCCGACGGTTTCAGCAGCAACTGTTGATTTCGTATCAAAGAAATTACGAGTTGAAGTAGCGAATAAAAGGGAACTAGAAGCGACTGTAGCTAATATAACAAATGTCGTTCAAAAGTTAGAACCAGATGTGAAAGTTGTTCGTGAAGAAAAGGGTGGTCATGACCATGGACATAGTCATGATCATGGTGAAGCAAATGTGAAAAAGATGGTAGGACGATTAGTGGTCGGCGGAATTTTGACAGCAATTGCTGCATTAGCTGGCTTACCACAAATGATCACAATTCCGTTATTCGTCCTTGCGTATGTATTAATCGGTGGAGATATCGTTTGGAGAGCAGTAAGAAACATAACTCGTGGCCAAGTGTTTGATGAGAACTTCTTAATGGCAATTGCAACACTAGGAGCTTTCGCAATTCAACAATACCCAGAAGCGGTTGCAGTAATGTTATTCTATCAAGTAGGAGAACTATTCCAAAGTATTGCGGTAAACCGTTCTCGAAAATCAATTACTTCATTAATGGATATTCGTCCTGATTACGCGAATGTAAAGGTTGGAAATGAAACGAAACAAGTATCACCAGAAGATGTACAAATCGGCGATTATATTATCGTGAAACCTGGTGAGAAAGTACCGTTAGACGGAAAAGTAGTTGAAGGAACATCAATGGTAGATACTTCAGCATTGACTGGTGAATCTGTACCACGTGAAGTTGAAATTGGAAATGATGTATTAAGTGGTTTTGTGAACCAAAATGGTGTATTAACAATTGAAGTTACAAAAGAATTTGGTGAATCAACTGTATCAAAAATTTTAGATTTAGTTCAAAATGCAAGCAGTAAAAAAGCGCCAACAGAAAACTTTATTACGAAGTTCGCGCGTTACTACACTCCAGTTGTAGTAATTACAGCAGCAATCATGGCGTTTATTCCACCACTTATTTTAGAAGGAGCTACATTCTCGGATTGGATTTATAGAGCTTTAGTGTTCTTAGTAATCTCTTGTCCATGTGCGTTAGTTGTATCTATTCCTCTTGGATTCTTTGGAGGTATCGGTGGCGCATCTAAAAGTGGTGTGTTAGTAAAAGGAAGTAACTATTTAGAAGCTTTAAATGATGTGAAATATATTGTTTTTGATAAAACAGGCACATTAACAAAAGGTGTCTTCAAAGTTACAAAAATGGAACCAAGCGAAGGCATTACAAATGAAGAATTATTAGAGTATGCAGCATTTGCTGAAGTGTATTCTAACCATCCAATTGCACAATCGATTCGAAATGCATATGGAAAATCAGTTGATGAAAAAATAATCGATGATTATAACGAAATTTCTGGTCACGGTACAGTCGTAAAAGTACAAGGAAAAGAAATTTTTGCAGGTAATGCTAAATTAATGAGAAAAGAGAACATTACATTTAAGCAACCAGAAACAGTAGGTACATTAGTTCACGTTGCTGTAGATGGAAAATATGCAGGTTATATTGTTATCTCTGATGAGGTAAAAGAAGATTCAAAACAAGCAATTCAAAAGTTAAAAGAACTAGGCATTAAGAAGACAGTCATGTTAACTGGTGATGCAAAACCAGTTGGTGAAGCTGTTGGTAAAGAATTAGGTTTAGATGAAGTTCACGCAGAACTATTACCGCAACAAAAAGTAGAAGAGATTGAAAAAATTGATGCAGCGAAGCATGGAAAAGAAAAAGTTGCTTTCGTTGGTGATGGTATTAATGATACACCGGTATTAGCAAGAGCCGATGTTGGTATTGCAATGGGTGGTTTAGGATCAGATGCAGCAATTGAAGCAGCAGATATCGTTATTATGACTGATGAGCCTTCAAAAATTGCAACAGCTGTAAACATTGCAAAACGTACACGACGCATTGTGTGGCAAAATATTATCTTTGCATTAGGGGTAAAAGGATTAGTTTTACTACTTGGTGCTTTCGGTATTGCAACAATGTGGGAAGCGGTTTTCTCAGATGTTGGTGTGACACTACTGGCAGTGTTAAATGCAATGCGTGTACTAAGAGTGAAAGATTTATAAAGTGAAACTTTAATCAGTGGGGGGGGCTTTATCCCCCACTGATTATTAGTTGAACCAATCGGGCTTTTACGGGCAGTTGATCCCCCATCTAACGCCTTTGCTTTCGCTGAATTTTGAGGTGGGGGGTCTTACTGCCCGTTAATGCGGGATAAAAAAGAGGACGCAACCTGCGTCCTCCTTTTTTAGGTTATTCTGTTGAAATTGACTCAATAAAATAATAACAAATATTATTTCGAAAATAAATAACGTAATATTAAAATTTACAAATAAAAAATATTTGTCTTGTTATTTTAATATATTTTTTACAAAGATATATAGCATTGAAAAAACAGAGAAGGGCAGTTTCTCTGTTTTATTTTTGTATATTTTTTTCAACTTGTTCTCGAACAGTTTGAATGTAATTCATTTTATGATCCCAGCATTCTTGACTTAAATCGACAGGGTATTCTTCAGGATTTAAAGTTCGCATATATTCTTCCCAAAATAGTGCGAGACTTTGTTCATTATATTTTTGAATATCTAATATGCCTGGTAGTTCATATGTTCTTTCACCGTTAACGAAAATGTCTTTATGCAGTTCGCGTGCTTCAAAGTTGGTTACAAATTTACTTATATACGTGTGAACAGGATGAAACATTTTTAGGCGCTCTTCTTTTCCTGGTTCTTCACAATCTAATGCAATATAATCGCCTTCAGCATGATCGTTCACTCGATTGATAATGCGATAAATTCGTTTCAGTCCTGGAGTAGTAATTTTTTCAGGGTTAGATGAAATTTTAATTGTATCATTTAATTTTCCATCAGTATCTTCAATCGCAACGAGTTTATAAACAGCTCCTAAAGCTGGTTGCTCAAAGGATGTAATCAATTTTGTTCCAACGCCCCATACATCAATTTTTGCTCCTTGAGATTTTAAATGCATAATGGTGTATTCATCTAAATCGCTAGAGGCAATAATTTTTGTATTTGTAAACCCAGCTTCATCTAGTAGTTTTCTTGCCTTTTTAGATAAATAAGCCATATCACCACTATCGAGGCGAATTCCGTAAAAATCGATGCGATCCCCGAACTCTTTCGCCACGCGAATTGCATTTGGAACACCAGATTTTAATGTGTCATATGTATCAACGAGAAAGACGCATTTTTTATGAGTTTCAGCGTATTTCTTAAACGCAACATATTCATCACGGTATGCTTGAACGAAAGAGTGTGCATGTGTGCCGGCTACAGGTATTCCGAAGCGTTTCCCAGCCCGTACGTTACTCGTAGATGAGAAACCACCGATAAAGGCAGCACGTGTACCCCAAAGGGCTGCATCGAACTCGTGGGCACGTCTTGTGCCGAATTCTAAAAGTTCATCGTTATTTGCAGCGTGCTTCATACGAGCTGCTTTCGTTGCAATTAATGTTTGGTAATTCACAATGTTTAACAGGGCGGTTTCAATAATTTGTGCTTCGCCGAGCGGTGCATCGACACGTAATAAAGGCTCGTTATTAAAGACAACTTCACCTTCTTGCATACTTCGAATCGTCCCAGTGAATTTCATATTTTGTAAATACTGAAGAAATTCTTCTTCAAATTGTAATTCTGCTAAATAAGCGATATCGCTTTCGGTAAAGCTGAAGTTTTCTATGTACTCTACAATTTTTTCAAGACCAGCAAAAACAGCATAACCATTCTCGAATGGAAGTTTTCGAAAGTATAAATCAAACACCGAGCGGCGGTTATGAATACCATCTTTCCAATATGTATAAGCCATATTAATTTGATATAAATCTGTATGTAAGGCATAGCTATCGTCTTTATAATAAGTCATCGCGAAAACACCTCCATAATTTGGTTATAGTATACCAATTTTTCAAGGCTCGTAGCAAAGAATGGATATGAAAGTATAGTCAAGAGGGAAAAAAATGAAATATTGCATATTTTTTAGAAAATTAACATTTATCAATTTATATTTCTCAAGATTTTATGTATTATTAAAGTAATGGGGGTAAATGAGAATGGAGGAGGACAATGCAACAAACATTAGAAAAAATAGGCAAACAAGTCTTTTATAAGCGGCTACAGCAAAAAATGACACAAGAAGAATTATGTCAGGGCATTTGTTCTGTCTCATACTTAAGTAAAATCGAAAATGGAAAGATCGAAGCATCAGAAGAGATTCTACAATTGCTCTGCGCAAGATTAGAAATTGCCGTGACGGATTTGAGAGATGTAGAAGAAGATGTGAAGGGGAAGTTGGATGAATGGCTGAATGCACTAATTCGTTTGGAGAAGGCACAGGTTGAACGTATCTATAATGAATTGCAAGAAGATATGCAACATGTTTTAGATTTTGAAATCATAAATTATTATAAACTACTTAATATACGTTATTTACTGATGAAAAGAGATTTGCCAGTAATCGCAGAAGAATTAGAGAGGCTTAAGAAGGCATATAAGAAATTCTCACCTTTTCAGAAGTTGTTGTATACGTATAGTAAAGGATTATTATGCTGTTTACAATATAAGTGGAAACAGGGATTAAGTTATTTATTAGAGACAGAAGCTATGGCAAAAGATCTAGGATATCATGAGACAGGAATTTATTATAATATTGCTCTTACTTATAGTCATTTGGAAATTCAACATCTTACGTTACACTTTGCAAATATTGCACTAGAAGCATTTAGAAATGAGTATAAATTTCGGAATGTGATAAACTGTCAAATTCTTATTGCATTAAGTTATGCGGAACAAGGGCAATATGAAGAAGCTCTAGCAATGTATGAGAGCATACTGCGGGAATCAGAGGCTTTTGCGGATAAAGACGTTCTAAAGGCTATTACTTTAAGTAATATTGGGAATATACACTATAAAAAGAAAAAATATAATCAAGCAAAAGATTATTATTTAGAGAGTTTACAACTTCAAAAACAAATAGATTTAAATTATATAGACACATTATATGAAATGGCATTAGCTTGTATTAAATTAGAGCAGTTTGAAGAAGCAAGAGAATGGATTGATAAAGGTATTGTTGCTGCCAAACGTGAAGAGAGATTTAATACAAAATTATATTTACTGCTCATGCTTCGTAATAAGTATTTTGAAGAGGCGCGAGAGTATAAACAATTTTTGGAATTAGAAGCTATTCCGTTTTATAAATCAGCAGGTAATAAAATAGAACTGAAGAAAGTATATATGGAGCTTGCGGAATATTTTTCTAAATCACTAAACTTTGAGCAAAGTAATCACTACTATAAGCTAGTTATTGAAATGTTAGAAAGTCATAAGGAGGATGAAAAATGAAAAAAGCATTAGCTGGAATTTTAGCAGTTGCAGTAGTACTTACAATTGTCGGTGGAGTACAGTATACGAGTAAACCAGATACTTACGGATTAGATTCTAGTGTATCACAAACTGTAAATGTATAATATTAAAAAACCCCTTTCCAACCGGAAAGGGGTTTTTCAATATTTGTTCCCCAAAATTCTACAATACTTGAGAAAATAATTATTTGAATTTTTAGTATATTAATAGTGAAAACATAATGCTAATATGAAACTACTCTTTTTCAAAAAATAATTTATTAGGGGGAAGGTTCATGAAAAAGAAAAGTTTAGCATTAGTGTTAGCGACAGGAATGGCAGTTACTACGTTTGGAGGGACAGGCTCTGCGTTTGCAGATTCTAAAAATGTACTCTCTACGAAGAAGTACAATGAGACAGTACAGTCACCGGAGTTTATTTCTGGTGATCTAACTGAAGCAACTGGTAAGAAAGCAGAATCTGTTGTGTTTGATTACTTAAACGCGGCAAAAGGTGATTATAAGTTAGGGGAAAAGAGTGCGCAAGATTCTTTCAAAGTGAAACAAGTGAAGAAAGATGCTGTAACTGATTCAACGGTAGTACGTTTGCAACAAGTATACGAAGGAGTACCTGTATGGGGTTCTACGCAAGTAGCTCATGTGAGTAAAGATGGCTCTTTAAAGGTATTGTCTGGAACAGTTGCGGCTGATTTAGACAAAAAGGACAAGCTGAAAAATAAAAATAAGATTGAAGGCGCAAAAGCGATTGAAATCGCACAGCAGGATTTAGGAGTAACGCCGAAATATGAAGTAGAACCAAAAGCTGACTTATATGTATATCAAAATGGTGAGGAGACAACATATGCATATGTGGTAAATCTAAATTTCTTAGATCCAAGTCCAGGAAACTACTACTATTTTATTGAAGCAGACAGCGGTAAAGTATTAAATAAATTTAATACAATCGATCATGTGACAAATGATGATAAGTCACCAGTTAAACAAGAGGCTCCTAAGCAAGATGCAAAAGCAGTTGTAAAGCCTGTTACAGGAACGAATAAAGTAGGGACTGGTAAAGGGGTATTAGGAGATACGAAGTCGCTTAATACAACATTATCTGGATCTTCTTACTATTTACAAGATAATACGCGCGGAGCAACGATTTTCACATATGATGCGAAAAACCGCTCAACATTACCAGGAACGTTATGGGCGGATGCTGATAATGTTTTCAATGCAGCGTATGATGCAGCGGCAGTAGATGCTCATTATTATGCGGGTGTCACGTATGATTACTATAAAAATACATTTAATCGTAATTCGATTAATGATGCAGGAGCACCGTTAAAATCAACAGTTCATTACGGAAGTAATTATAATAATGCATTCTGGAACGGATCACAAATGGTGTACGGAGATGGTGATGGTGTAACATTCACTTCATTATCTGGTGGTATTGATGTTATTGGTCACGAATTAACGCATGCAGTTACGGAAAATAGTTCTAATTTAATTTATCAAAATGAATCAGGTGCGTTAAATGAAGCAATTTCTGATATCTTTGGTACATTAGTAGAGTTCTATGATAACCGTAACCCAGATTGGGAGATTGGGGAAGATATTTACACACCTGGTAAAGCGGGAGATGCGCTTCGTTCTATGAGTGACCCTACGAAGTATGGTGACCCAGATCATTATTCTAAGCGTTACACGGGTTCAAGTGATAACGGTGGGGTTCATACAAACAGTGGCATTATTAATAAACAAGCTTATTTATTAGCAAATGGCGGTACACATTACGGTGTAACTGTAACTGGTATCGGTAAAGATAAGCTAGGTGCAATTTACTACCGTGCAAACACACAATATTACACGCAATCTACTACATTTAGCCAAGCTCGTGCTGGTGCAGTACAAGCTGCAGCTGACTTATATGGTGCGAATTCTGCAGAAGTAGCAGCAGTTAAGCAATCATTTAGTGCTGTTGGTATCAACTAAGGCTTTAGAGGATAGCTATTAATAAAATACCTCAAAAATAAAGAAGGAGCATAGGCTCCTTCTTTATTTTTTTCTCCATTTTTTCCACAAATAATACAACCCAATGCAACCTGCGATTGTTACAATCCACTTCGCTTCATTTGTGCCATTCATGACATGGTATGCAGAATATACCTCGATTAACAATGCCGGTATTTTACCTATTGTACTGGCAATACTGAAGGATAGTAATGACATTTTGCCTAGAGCTGCAAATAAAGTCACGATACTAGACGGAATGAAAGGAATGAGGCGGAACGATAGGACGAGTAGAAAGGCCTCTCTACCTTCTACATAAAGTAGGCGTTCTACCTTTGGATACTTATTTACTTTGCTGTGAGTGAATTTCTGAAGACCTATACGATAAATATAAAACGAGATAATAGCCCCTAATGCCTCACCAGCGATCGAAATAATAGTTCCATTTGTTACACCAAAGAGCTGTATGTTAATAGCGGTCAAAAAAATACTAGGGATAACGCCTAAAAGACTAATGACTATGTTGATTAAGATGCTAAGTGGAATTGCGATTGAATAATAGTCTGTTAAGAAGTTTTGAATTGTTTCAGCCATTGTTTAAAATCCTTTATCTTTTTTTGCATTACACCATATTTCCATTGTATAGGCAAGTGCAAATTTACATAATGTAGAAAACGTTGATAAAACACCATTCATATACCTTATATAGGTATTAGGTATGTATAATAAGGGGTATATTTTAATAAATTAAAAAACACCAAATAAACCCTTTATTTAAAGGGTTTATTTGGTGTTTTTATAGGTGTTTAAACTTGGGAAATAATTATAAAAACATAGGGGTATATTTATAAAAGGTCAAAAATAGCGGTTTTATGAAAAATAGATGAGGAATTTGAAAAATGTATATGTTTTTTCGGTGTGAAATTGACTTTTAGTGAAGTTACGATAATAATCATGAAAGAGGTGATATGATGAAACGAATAAGTAGTCTTTTCGTGAGTAGTTTATTGGCACTCATGCTGATCTTAAGTGGATGTGCAGGAAAAGAACAAAAAACAGAGAAACAAACAGGGAATCAATCGGCATCAGTAGAAAAAATTAGTGATAATATTTTAGATGAAATGGAAGGGCCACCTAAAAATGGTCACACGATTGAAAGACATGTAGGCAAATCAGAAGAAGATCTGAAGAATCGCTTGAAGACAGATAAAGTATCAGCAGCAAGTACATACTATGACAAGGAAACGGCAACGAAAGCTGTAAAAGATAGTTTGAAGCAGCATGATAAGGAAATTCAAGATTGGTTAAAAAATTCTAAAGAGGCTCGTCTCGTATTAAATACAACACATTCATTCCCGGTTGGAAAAACGGTAATAAAGAAAAATATGAATGTAAAAGACAAGTTAGTCAAAACTGTTACTGTTTTAGCGAGAGATAAGTCAGGAGATTTAGGATATAAGATCATTACTTCTTATCCATCTGATAAATAAGAAGGGGGAGTAAATATGTATACGACATTACAATATTTTTTCAAATCGTATTGTACGTTAAGTATCCATGAAGATGAAGTAGTAGGCGTGATGGAAGAGTTTATAGAGCAAGAGGACGAAGAAATTGTTTTGAAATTACGCGATGAATTATTATATATGAAGAAAAAGGATGCTTGGGAAGAGGCGTGCGTATTAGCTGCGAAGCAAGGAAATCGTATGTGGTCGTTAGAAGAAACGAAAGACCATCTTGCAACCTTTTTAGTATTATTGCAAAAGAAAAAGGCGTGACTTATTCACGCCTTTTTCTTTTTGAAATTTGTTCGTTTAATAGTGTCTTATTCTTTTGGAGCGCTTTTATATACGCTTTTTGAAATTTGCCCATTAGATATTACTTCACCGTTTTGTGTAACTTTTTTATATGTAACTGCTGTTATTTTATCATTAGTTCTACTAATTACTTGAGAAGAAACTTCAACATTTTTACCAGTATTTGTGCCGAAAATACGTGTAGTAATACTACCTCCATTTGAAAATGCTTGAATATAAATATGATTGCCTGTATTGTTTTTAAATTTTAAATCTGGACCATAATCTGCTACTGCTGCATCTTGCCCAAGTGGTAAATAATTTACGGGCATAGAATGATTGCTTCGAGAAACAATTCCTAAATCTGCTCTTAAAGCTGCGCTATATAAAGTACTACTAACTTGGCAAACGCCTCCACCTGCACTTTGTATAACTTTCCCTTGTGAATATACAGCTGCGGATTTATAACCATGAGCAGCATCCGTTACGCCAACGCGGCCATTAAAACTAAATGTTTCATCAGGTGCGACAATCACTCCACTTAAAGTATTAGCTGACTTATTTACGTTAAAGGATTGATTCCCATTACGACCAGCCATTGGAGTTGAATATTCAGCAATTACTTCTTTAATCCCCATTTTCTGTATATCTTCTGTAGAACGTTCAGGCTTTAATAGTGTAACGGGTAATGTAACGTCAGATGTGCCAGAAGTAATGGCTTGCTGCGTTAAATCAGTTAACTTTTCTTTATCGATTTTTTCTCCATTTTGGCTCTGGCTAATATTTACTGTAGTGCCTTCAATACTTAATTCAGCATTAACGGGATTTTTTAATGTTTCATTATATTTATCCTTCATAAAGTTTTTATAAGCAGTTGTATTTAATTGAGGTGTTAATTTATAGTCACGTTTTACTTCACCGTTCTCAGCTTGTTTCCGCATTTTGTAACGATTTATTGCGTTGCCTTCTTGTTCTTTAAAGATTTTGTCGATAATATCTTTTTCTTTATAATTTATCCCTAAATCTTTCCATGTGTAAGTTTGTTTATCGTTTTGGAATATGTACGTAAGTGATTTTTGATCTAATTCAGTGATTTTTTGATTAATAATAGCTTGAATATCTTTTTTATTTTTTCCATCGAGAGAAATACCTTCAAATGAAGTATTGGGTAATGCAGTAGTATCTAATTGATTATTTAGTTTGGATACATATTGATATCCGCCAACACCGCCAACACAAAGTAATATGCCTCCAGCAATTGCAGAACCGATCAGTATTTTACTTAGCTTCATTTATTTCCCCCCAGAAATTTTTGTATAAATATATGTATTACATTTTTTGTATAAAAATGATGAAAATAACATTATGTACGTACTAGTATACTATTATTTTCACTATGTGTGTAATGTTTTTATAAAAAATGTTACACTGTTGTAATAATTGTCTCTTTTTGTCACAATGTGTACGAAAAATATGTTGAAAATTATAATAAAAAGGCTGTCTAGAAAGTTCTAGCAGCCTTTTTATTATAATTTTTTATGTTCATTTTTATTCGTAACACCGAGATGTTCTTGTAGTGTTGTCGAAATCGTATTGACGCTTTTTTCGTTTGGAACGTAATAATAAATACCACCTATATATTTATCAGTACCTTCTACTTGCATTTTGTCCATTTTTAAATTGGAATCCATTGAATTTTTTGCAATTGTCATCATATCATCAAAAGTTAAATTTGTTTTTAAGTCTTTATCGACAGCGTCTAATAGACCACCGATCTTATTAATGGAATTAAGTGATAGTGCTTTTTGAGCGATAGCTTCTAAAACAAGCTGTTGTCGTTGACCGCGCATATAATCACTATCGATATGACGAGTTCTTGCTAGTGCCAGTGCTTCCTCTCCATTTAAATGTTGACGTCCCTTTTTAAGGTGAACTGCATCTGCTTCATCTTTACTATTTTGTTCTGTGAACTCCACTGGAACATCTACAGTAATCCCACCAAGGGAATCAACAATTTTGATAAAGGATTTAAAGTTGAATTTTACATAGTAGTCAACTGGAACATCTAAAAAGTTCTCTACCGTATCAATCGTGCTATCTACACCACCGAATACGTGCGCATGTGTAATTTTATCGTATTTATCACGTGATTTAATGTATACACGTGAATCACGTGGAATACTGACAAGCTTAACAGATTTATCGTTTTTATTAATTGTGGCAAGTAATAGTGCATCTGTACGAGTTGCTTTTCCGTAATTTTTGTCCCTGATTTCACTTTCATCAACCCCCATAATGAGTACAGAAATGTTATCAGTCATAGGTTTAACGGCTTTTTCACGTTTGCTGGATTTATCCCCACGGCCCAGTTCAGAATAGGCATTACTTAACACAGACTTTGCTTTACTGTATATATGGAAGGAATAGCCTCCGGCTCCAAGTGCTACAACCAGTAATGGAATAAGCAGGAACCAAAGTAGGCGTTTTTTCTTTGAGCGTCCTTTTTTGGCTCGAGTATCTTTGTTCATATCGGATTTCATCATTTTTTCTCCTTTAAAACTATCAAAGTATATACATCTAGAAGCGCATTCAAACACATAAAAAATATTGTACGCTAAATAAAAGCGATTGTACATGTATAAAAAATAGATGTCTTGATTATTTATAAAGACATCTATTCGTTATTGTATACAAAAGATAGGGAGAAGAAAATGATAAAATTTTACCTAATTACAACATAATGCTTACGATAATTGCAGATAAAATGCTAACGAGAGTTGCTCCGTATAGTAATTTAAGGCCAAATCTGGCAACGACGTTTCCTTGTTCTTCGTTTAATCCTTTTACCGCACCTGAAATAATGCCGATAGAAGAAAAGTTGGCAAAAGAGACGAGGAAGACAGAAATAATACCAACTGTACGAGGAGAAAGGCTATTAGAAATTTTACTAAGATCCATCATGGCTACAAATTCATTCGTTACAAGCTTCGTTGCCATAATGCTACCAGCTGTGACAATTTCAGTACTTGGTACACCGATAAGAAATGCAATTGGTGCAAAGACGTAGCCGATTAATTGCTGGAAAGTAATGCCGAATATAATGAGGAATAGATCATTAATGCAGCTAATTAATGCGACGAATCCGATAAGCATAGCACCGACAACGATAGCTACTCGAAAGCCATCTAGAATGTACTCTCCAAGCATTTCAAAAAAGCTTTGCTTTTCACCTTTTATTTCTAAAATATCTTCGTCATCCCTCACGTCGTAAGGGTTAATGATAAGTACGATAATAAAGCCGCTAAATAAATTGAGAACGAGTGCGGTTACTACATATTTAGGTTCGATCATTGTCATATAGGCACCTACGATAGACATAGATACAGTTGACATGGCAGATGCACAAAGTGTATAAAGACGGTGTTTTGGAATTTGAGCTAATTGTTTTTTGACCGTAATAAAAACTTCTGATTGGCCGACAATGGCAGATGCGATAGCATTGTAAGACTCTAATTTCCCAAGACCATTTATTTTGCTAAGGAAGTAACCAATCCAACGAATGAAAAATGGTAGTATTTTGAAATGTTGCAATATACCAATTAAGACGGAAATGAAGACAATTGGTAATAAGACAGTAAGGAAAAATGGCATTTCACCTTTATTGGCAAGGCCGCCAAATACGAAGTTTATACCATCAGCAGCATACTCGAGTAGCTTTGTAAACAGACTAGAAATGACCCGAATAAGTATGAGGCCAAATTCTGTATTTAATAATAAATAGGTTAAAATTAACTGTATAATAAGCATGATGAAAATAGGTTTCAATTTAATATGTTTCTTATTGTTACTAGCAATATAAGCAAGGAAGAAAACAACGATAAGTCCTACGAAAAAAGTAATAAATTTCATAGTAAGCCCCCTAATAGAGATATTCTGCTATATATGTTTTTCATTTCAAGGGAGAATATGCATCTTTGGTAAAGAAAGGAAGAGAGAGAGTATGAATATATGTAGAGTACACCACGTTGCAATTATTTGTTCAAATTATGATGTGTCAAAAGATTTTTATACCAGGATATTAGGTTTTAAAGAGGTAAATGAGGTATATAGAAAGGAACGAGATTCTTATAAGTTAGATTTATGTGTAGGGGGAGAGTATCAAATTGAATTATTTTCATTCCCAAGTCCACCTGAGCGCCCGAGTTTTCCAGAAGCGTCTGGACTTAGACATTTAGCATTTGCTGTTACAAATATAGAAGAGGCTGTAAAACATTTAAACGAATGTGGTGTTGAGACTGAGTCGATACGTATTGATGAAATAACCGGAAAGAAATTTGTTTTTTTCCAAGATCCGGATGGTCTACCTTTAGAATTGTATGAGGTTTGAAATTGGTGAATTTTATATAGGGTTGCTTTTGAGTAAATGAAGAAACTAAAGTGAAACTTCTTTTTTAAAGGAGGTGTCACTTTAGCTAAGAAAGCTAAAGGATATATGTGGATATTTTAAAATTACTGATGGTAGTCATTCTTATTGCATTAACAGGTTTTTTTGTAGCTGTTGAGTTTGCAATTATTAAGGTGCGTAGCAGTCGTATTGACCAACTCGTTAGTGAGAAACGACGAGGAGCATTGGCAGCAAAAAAAGTAACTTCAAATTTAGATGAATATTTATCAGCATGTCAGTTAGGTATTACAATTACCGCTTTAGGACTTGGGTGGTTAGGCGAGCCGACTATAAAACATTTACTTGAGCCGTTGTTTTTAAAACTACACCTATCTTCTGCAATTGCAAGTACCGTTTCATTTATTATTGCTTTTGCAGTTATTACGTTTTTACATGTTGTTATTGGTGAACTTGCTCCTAAGACGTTCGCCATACAAAGAGCAGAGCAAGTTAGCTTATTATTATCGAAGCCACTTATTTACTTTTACAGAGTAATGTATCCGTTTATTTGGGCTTTAAATGGTTCTGCAAGGCTTGTAACAGGACTATTCGGGTTACATCCAGCTTCTGAGCATGAAGTTGCTCATTCGGAAGAAGAATTACGATTAATCTTATCTGAGAGTTATGAGAGCGGGGAGATTAATCAAAGGGAATTTAAATATGTAAATAATATTTTTGAATTTGATAATAGAGTAGCAAAGGAAATTATGGTGCCTCGTACGGAAGTTGTAGGTTTATATGAGGACGAACCATTTGAAACACATATTAAAATAATCGCACAAGAAAAATATACGAGGTATCCTGTATTTGGTGAAGATAAAGATGAAATCATTGGAATGGTTAATGTAAAGGATTTATTTATTCGTTATATGGATGGTAATCGGGACGAGGAGTGCTCGATTATGCCATATACAAGGCCGGTTATTGAAGTGTTAGAAAATATTCCAATTCATGATTTACTATTACAAATGCAAAGAAAACACATTCCATTAGCTGTTTTGTATGATGAATATGGTGGTACAGCGGGGATTGTTACATTAGAAGATATTTTAGAAGAAATTGTTGGAGAAATTCGAGATGAATACGATGAAGATGAACACCCGCCTATAGAGCATATAAGTGAAGGGTGTAAAATTGTAGAGGGGAAAGTGCTTATTAGTGAAGTAAATGATTTATTTGGCATCCACTTAATCGCTGATGATGTAGATACAATTGGTGGCTGGATTATGGTACAAAAGCAAGTCGTTGCTGAAGGAGATATTATTGAAAAACACGGCTTTTCTTTTAAAGTTCTAGAAAAAGATATGCATCAAATTAAACGAGTGGAAATAAAGAAGGGAGAAGAATGATTTTCTATAAAAGATATATGTAGAAAATTAAATGTTTGCGCTTTCAAAAAAGGTGCTATATAGTGAAGGTGGACACTGAAAAATTCTTCTGAATGATACTCGTATTTTTAGAGGGCGAATTTTTTAAATAGGGATTTAGAATGAAAAGTATAGGTGATGAAAATGATAGCAACGAAGGATATACGTATAGAAAAAGATTTTTTAGGTGAAAAGGAAGTACCAAGTAGAGCTTATTATGGTGTACAAACATTACGTGCGGTAGAAAATTTCCCGATTACAGGGTATCGCATTCATCCATCACTCATTACGGCAATGGCAATTGTGAAAAAAGCGGCGGCACTTGCAAATATGGATACTGGTTACTTAGCGAAAGACATTGGACACGAAATTGCAGAGGCAGCACAAGAAATTGTTGATGGGAAATTTCATGATCAATTTATTGTAGATCCAATTCAGGGCGGTGCTGGAACTTCTATTAATATGAATACAAATGAAGTAATCGCTAATCGAGCGTTAGAACGTATGGGATATGAAAAAGGCGAGTATGCAAAAATTAGCCCAAATACGCATGTAAACATGGCTCAGTCAACGAATGATGCGTTTCCAACAGGAATTCATATTGCAACTCTTATGATGTTAGAAGAACTTCTTATTACAATGGAAGAACTTCATGCTGCTTTCCTTGCAAAAGCAAAAGAGTTCGATCACGTCATTAAAATGGGACGTACGCATTTACAAGATGCTGTTCCGATTCGTCTTGGACAAGAATTTGAAGCGTATAGCAGAGTGCTTGCGCGTGATATAAAAAGAATTAAACAATCTCGCCAACATTTATATGAAGTGAATATGGGGGCGACAGCTGTTGGTACGGGATTAAATGCAAACCCTACCTACATTGAACAAGTGGTTAAACACTTACGAACATTTAGCGGATTCCCACTTGTTGGTGCAGAGCATTTAGTTGATGCAACACAAAATACAGATGCATACACAGAAGTATCTGCAGCATTAAAAGTATGTATGATGAATATGTCTAAAATTGCGAACGACCTTCGTATTATGGCATCTGGTCCACGTGTTGGATTGGCGGAAATTCAATTACCAGCTCGTCAACCAGGTTCATCTATTATGCCAGGTAAAGTAAATCCTGTTATGGCAGAAGTAATTAATCAAGTCGCTTTCCAAGTAATTGGTAATGATCACACAATTTGCTTAGCGTCAGAAGCAGGACAACTGGAGCTCAACGTAATGGAGCCTGTGCTTGTATTTAATTTAATTCAATCTATCAGTATTATGAATAACGGATTCCGTGTATTCCGTGAATATTGTATTAAAGGAATTACAGCAAATGAAGAACTGCTGAAGCAATATGTTGAGAAAAGTGTTGGAATTATTACAGCAGTTAACCCTCATATTGGTTATGAAGTAGCATCACGTATTGCACGTGAAGCAATTGAAACAGGAAAATCTGTTCGGGAGTTATGTTTAGAACATGGTGTACTGACAGAAGAAGAATTAGATATTATTTTAGATCCATTCGAAATGACGCATCCTGAAATTGCTGGTGCTTCTTTACTAAAGAATAAGAAGATGTAATGTAAAAAAACACCGATCCATTTGGATCGGTGTTTTATTTTAAAAGATATTAAATACAGCGTTTAATTGAAGTAAGCTAATGATAGCTAAGAAGATTAAACTGTATTTCATTGCTGTTTTAAATAGGGCAGATTCTTTACCAACTAGTCCAACTGCTGCACAAGCAACTGCTACAGATTGTGGTGAAACCATTTTTGCCATTGTACCACCTACTACGTTTAATGCAACAAGAGTAGAAGGAACGATGTTTAATTGATCTGCAGTTACTGCTTGAAGCGGTGCGAATAATGAACCACTTGATACTACTGAACCTGTAATGAATACGCCAATCCATCCTAAGATTGGAGAAAGAATTGGGAATGCATTACCAGTAGAAGAGAATGCAAGTCCAAGTGTAGATGACATACCAGAGTAGTTTTCCACGTAAGCTAAAGCGATAACACTACAGATTGTATACACTGGAGCTTTTAGTTCTTTTATTGTTTCAACCATTAATTCTTTAACCATTTTACCTTTTACGCGGTACACGATAAGTGAAACGATAATTGCTAATACGATTGCAGTAGTTGTAGATGAGAATACATCAAATTTGAAAACCGCTGCGAAAGGTGTATCAGCTTTTGTAATTGGTGTAGTTTTCATAACAGCGTTATGAAGACCAGGGAATTGAATGTTAAATACTAGGTTTGCTAGTGCGCCATCCGGAGCAAATAAAGCTTTAATTGGTTTTAAATTAAAGATTGTTACAAATGCAGTTAAGAATACGAATGGAGACCAAGCATATAAAATTTGATTGAATGTATGAGATTCTTTTTCTTCGTGTTTTTCTTCTTTAGCAGAAGATTTTGGCTGCCAAACACGTAAGAATAATGCAAGAGAGATCATACTTACAACGGCTGCGAAAATATTAGTAAGTTCTGCACCTAAGAAGTAAGTTACAACGAACTGAGTAATTGCGAAAGAAATACCACTTACAAGAATACCTTGCCAAGTTTCTTTAATACCTTTAATTCCATCGACCATTGAAACAAGTAAGAAAGGTAATACAATACTAATGAATGGTAGAATAAGAACAGTTTGACGACCGATAGTTAATGCATCTAATTCAGTTAATTGTGCTGGTACTGTAACTGGGATACCCATAGCGCCCATAGCACCACCAGCGATGTTTGCTACTAAACAAATACCTGCTGCTTTTAATGGATTAAAGCCCATACCTACAAGTAGTGCAGCTGTAATAGCAACTGGAACCCCTAGACCAGCTGCGCCTTCTAAGAAAGCACCGAAAGAATAAGCGATTAATAATACTTGTAAACGTTGATCATTTGTAATGCTTGAAATACTATCACGAATGATGTTGAATTGCTCTGTTTTAACAGTTAATTTGTAAAGGAAAATTGCTGCGATAACGATAGTACAAATTGGGTAAAATCCGGATAAAATACCGAATCCGGCAGATGCTACAGCTACTGTTGCTGGCATTTTATAAACGAATATAGCAAGAATAATAGCGACAATCACACTGTAAAGCCCAGCGATATAACTTTTCATTTTCAGTCCCATTAAACAAATGATGAAGCAAAAAATTGGAAGTGCTGCGATTAGAGCAGATAACCAAATATTGTTTAATGGGTCATAAATTTGTGTCCAAGTACTCATAATAATGACAACTCCTATCTATTTTATGTGAAGAAATTCACATTATTTGTGAAACTATTCACAATCAACTTACATGCTTAGTATATTCTCCTTCAACACTATTGTCAACGTAAAAAAGTATAATTATTCCATAATAGTGTTAAAAGAAATGCTTTGTTCATAAAGTAGACAAAAAGCCCACTCAAATCTATTTGAGTGGGTGAGATAAATGATTTACATATTCTTTTCTTATAGTTGTTTATACATTATTGATCCTACAGCTCTATAATAGAGACCGTCTTTGTATTAAATATAGAGCTGCAGAATGTACCGCTTGCCCTATTTGATCAAGTTAGGAGTGGGACAGGAAATGTATTTAATAGGAAGTATTCCATCATAGTTCAAGCTAGTGAATATGAATTAAAAAGTAATAAGTTAATATTTAATGTTACGGCAGCTCTTTTTACTGAAAATTCCTTTTAGCGTAACAAAGAGGTTAAATATAACCCAAATACGTTACGATAGGTTATCAATTATAGACGGTATTTTACAATATCATTACTGCACATTGCAATGAGGTAAAAATATAACAAAAAGCCTGATAAAACAACGTTTGCAAGCAAAGTATTTGCAGCCCGTTATTTTGCTTTTTCGTTATATCGTATAGTATAATATTCAAAATCAGCAAGGAATTTTTCCTGAGTCCTTTGCTGGTTAAGGTGGAAAAATTTTTCAGCTTTATAGGTTGATAAAGTTATGTCGTAACAGGAAATATAAGAACAGATATATAAATAAATAAAAAGAAAATAAAAACGAAAATGAGGGGAACTTTATGAGCCAAAATCAATTCGAATGTCGTATTTCAGAAGAAGATGTACAAATGTTAAGAGCGTTAGCGCATCCGTTGCGTCTACGCCTAGTAATGGAACTAATGCAACGTGGAACATGTAACGTAACACAATTACAGGAAGTGTTAGAAATTCCGCAATCAACAGTTTCGCAACATTTAACGAAATTAAAACAAAATAAAGTAGTACGCTTTGAACGACGAGGACTGGAAGTGTATTATCAAATTCATAATGATAAAGTAAGTGAAGTAGTAAAAACATTATTTTCTTAAAATTTGAATATTATGGAAAAAGACGTATGGGATCTACGTCTTTTTTTATTTGTTAGAAGGTGATATGAGAAAGAATGTTAATATGTAAGGAAAAAAGGCTAACCATTAAAATGTTGCTATATGGAATATATTCTAAAAGGAAAAGAAAAGATAGAAAGGAGTGTAATAAGTAAAAGGAGGGATAGTAGAATGGATGTAAAACGTGTGAAACAAATTTTATCTTCTTCAAGTAGAATCGACGTTACATATGAAGGTGTACCAGTATGGATTGAGAGCTGTGACGAGCAGAGTGGGGTTGCTCAAGTGTATGATGTATCTAATCCTGGAGAAAGCGTCCACGTGAACGTGACGGCGTTAGAGGAGAAGTAATAGAAAAGACGCTTCTGATTTTAGAAGCGTCTGTTTTTGTATTATTCCATCATACTCGCAACTTTTTTAGAGAAGAGAAGTAGTACAAGTCCTAAGACGATAACGATAATGCCAATACTTGCAAATACTTCAAGGTATCCTAATGATTGTGTAAAGGAAGCAAGTTTACCAGCTAACCAGTTAGCCATACCTGAACCAGCTAACCATACACCCATTAGTAATGATGCTAATTTAACAGGTGCAATTGCACTTACCATTGATAGACCGATTGGTGATAAGAATAGTTCTCCAATTGTATGGAACATATAAGTGATAACGATGAATAATAAGTTTGCTTTAACAGTTATATCAGCTTCACTACTTCCAGTTTTTAGAACCGCTAATGTTAAAACAAGGTAACCTATACCTAGTAAAATCATACCAAATGCCATTTTTGTTGGTATTTTTAAATCGCCACGCTTTGATTTAGAAAGTTTTAACCATAGCATAGATACGAATGGTGCAAGTAGTACGATGAACGCTGGATTAACGGATTGGAACCAAGATGTTGGAATTTCCCATCCAAAAATTGTACGATCAACAAATTTATCTGTATAAAGTGTTAAAGAACTACCAGCTTGTTCAAAGCCTGCCCAGAAGAATACTACGAAACAAGTTAAAATTACAATTGCCCAAGTGCGGTTTTTTTCTTGTTTTGTTAAAGGTTTCTTTTCGACTGCAGGTTGATTTTTTGTTTTTTTACCAACAACTGTTGTTCCTGCTGTACCAAGATAGCGAGGAGCTAATAAGTTGAAAACAATTTGTCCAATAATCATACCGATACAAGCTGCTAAGAATCCGTATTTATATCCCATAACCATAACGCCATCAACGCTTGTTTTAAAGAAATCTTCTGCTAAAAATCCACAAATAAGTGGAGCGAAGAAAGCACCTACGTTAATACCCATATAGAAGATAGTAAATGCACTGTCACGACGTGAATCATTTTCACTATACAATTCACCTAACAGTGTAGAAATATTTGGTTTGAAGAATCCATTACCAATGACTAATAGTATTAATCCTAGAAATAGTCCTGTTTTTGTATTCATTGAGAATAGTACAAAGTTGCCGATTGCCATAATAATTCCGCCGAGAGTAATGGCATGACGTCTTGTAATATAATGATCCGTTAGCCATCCACCTATAATTGGCATGAAATATACTGCCGCTGTAAAAGTACCATATAATTGCACTGCAAACGCCTTATCAAATCCTAATCCGCCACTAACCGCAGCAGTCGTTAAATAAAGAACTAAAAGGCCACGCATTCCATAATAACTAAATCTTTCCCACATTTCTGTTAAGAACAACAAGTACAATCCTGGTGGATGTTTTTTTGGTGATTGTTGCTCTCCAGCTTTGTCTAATTTTAAAGCTGCATCCATTTTTGTTTCCCCCTAATCCTGTATAACGGATATTTATGTAATCATTTTAATTTACAAAATATTTAGAAGTCAATAGAATTATATGGAAATAGAAAGAAAATTTCTAAAAAAGGTCTATTTTACTTCAACCGTTACTGTATTTTGCCCTGAAAACGAGATGATAAGCGTTTTCAAATGTAATAATTGAATTCTAAAAGAAAATAAAATAGTGATTAATCAGAAAATTTAGATTAAAATATTTATTCTGATATAAAGAAAATACATTCTATTTACTTTTATAATATAACATATTGGGAATAAAAATACAAAATGAAATAATGTGACATTTAAGTGAATTGAAAAATAACCAGCTCCATAGAAGCAGAGCTGGCTAAGGAAAGATTATTTAACAAAGCGTTTTTCGATATCATCTAATAGTAGGTTAGCAGCCATTACACCACCAGCTGTATTCCAAATCACATCATCAACTTTGTATGCTTTACCATTTTTTACTGCATTTAAGTTTTTAAATAGCGGATCATTGATATATTCTTTTTCTAATTCAGAGCCTTTGTTCTCGTTTCCTTTATCGAATGTGAAGTAGAATAATACATCGCCATCCATTGCAGAAATACGTTCTTTAGATACGTTACGCTCTGCGAAGTCATCTTTATTTTGATCACCAGGACGTTTAAATCCAAGTTCTTTTAAAATAACACCAGAGAATGTATCACCATGATAAATACGAACATCACCAGGCATGAAGCGAACCATAGAGATTTCTTGATTTACTTTATCACCTAGTTTGGCTTTTAAATCTTTCATACTTTTCTCGTAATCAGCTAAAACCTTTTGGCCTTCTTTTTCTTTATTTAATGCTTTCGCATAAAACTTGAAGTTATCTTTCCATTCACCACGTAATGTTTCAGAGAACACAGTAGGTGCAATTGCTTTTAGTTGCTCGTACACTTTTTCGTGACGCATTTTGTTACCGATAATTAAGTCTGGTTGTAAAGAAGCGATTGTTTCTACGTTCACTTGTCCTTCATCACCAACAACTTTTACATCTTTCATTTTATCTTTAATATGTGGATACCATGGATCACCAGTCCAAGATTTTACAGCCCCAACTGGTTTCACACCTAGCTCAAGTAAAGCTTCAGTTCCTTCGTTTGTTAAAATAACTACACGTTTTGGATTAGCAGGAACTTCTGTTTTCCCCATTGCATGTTCAACTGTAATCATTTCTTTTTTTGTATCTTCTTTTGTATCTTCTTTCGTATTTGATTTTCCACAAGCACTTAAAAGTAGTGAAAAGGCTAGTAAAAATACAAATACTGTAAACGATTTCTTTCGCATGAAATTCATTATGTACCCCCTACATAGTGAGAATTTTTTTCAATAGCAAGCATGATAATAATACTTCATGGCCTCGTTGTCAATGAAAATAATTCTCATTTCCGTTGACAATGAGAATTAAGTTGAAATACACTTACAACGTATCATTATACATTGAAGGGGAAACGCTGCATGTTATTAAAAACAAATCAAGCAAAATGGATTGGATTATTTGTTGGGATCATTGCAGTCATTACTTGTATTTGGGGAAGTATTATTTTTGGATATACAAATACGAGTTGGAAATTAGCGTTAGATGCTTTTTTCCATTTTAATGGTTCTAATGAACATATTATTATTCAAAATGTGCGTCTACCAAGGGCATTAATTGCAGCAAGTGTTGGTGCTAGTTTAGCCATTGCAGGTTGTCTTATGCAAACTTTAACGAAGAATCCACTTGCTTCTCCAGATTTTATTGGATTAAATTCAGGTGCTGCTTTCTTCATCGTTGTAGCAATTGTTATTTTTTCCGTGACGTCATTATCAGCCTTCACGTGGATTGCCTTTTTAGGGGCAGCAGTTGCAGCTGTACTTGTATTTGCTTCTAGTTCTTTAGGAAAAGAGGGGACAACACCTCTTAAGTTAACATTAGCAGGGGTCGCAATTAGTGCGTTATTTTCATCATTAACACAAGGATTACTTGTTTTAAATGAAAAGGCGCTTGAAGAAGTATTATTTTGGCTTGCCGGATCTGTGCAAGGAAGAAAGTTAGAAATTTTACAATCTGTATTCCCGTATTTATTAATAGGTTGGATTGCATCTATTATGATGGCAGGGAAAGTAAATACATTGATGATGGGGGAAGACGTTGCAAAGGGACTTGGGCAACGAACGATTTTAATGAAATCATTCGTGTTACTTATTATTGTCCTGTTGTCTGGTGGTTCAGTTGCCGTTGCTGGTCCAATTGGATTTATTGGAATCATTACCCCGCACTTTTCCAGATTTCTTGTTGGAGTAGATCATAGATGGAGAGTGCCGTATAGCGGCTTGTTAGGTGCAATACTATTAATCTTAGCTGATATCGCAGCAAGATATGTCATTATGCCACAAGAAGTACCAGTAGGAGTTATGACAGCATTTATTGGTGCGCCGTTCTTTATTTATATTGCACGTAAGAGAGGGCTTAGCAAATGAAGAAGTATATTCCGTTTCGTATAGGAAAAGGCGGGCTCTCGTTTTTAATGTATAAACGAGCTTGTCTCGTCTTATTCAGTTTACTAGTTGTTTTAATAGGATTATTTTTTGCGAGTGCAGGTATGGGAGACATGAAAATTGCTCCTTATGATGTATGGCAAGCGATCAATGGAAATGGCGATGCGATGTCAAATATGGTTGTAAATAAGTTTCGTATGCCGCGTATTTTAATTGCTATTCTTGTAGGGATCGCACTTGCGATCGCAGGATGTATTTTACAAGGCCTCGTCCGAAATCCACTTGCTTCTCCGGATATTATCGGGATTACAGGTGGTGCAAGTGTTGCAGTTGTATTGTTTTTAGCTATATTTAGTGATAAAAATAATGCGCTAACTGTAAGCATTCATTATATGCCGCTAGCAGCCTTTGTTGGGGCAACAATTGTAGCGCTTTTTGTATATTTATTTGCATGGAGAAATGACGGGTTATCGCCGATTAGTCTTGTTTTAATTGGTGTTGGGTTTTGGGCATTAACGAAAGCGGTAACGACTTTGTTTATGTTATTAGCGCCAATTTATCAAGCAAGTCAAGCGAATGTATGGATTACGGGTACTGTTTACGGTTCTTCATGGCAAAATGTCATGGTACTTGCGCCGTGGGTTCTCATTTTAACGGTAATATCATTTATAGCTGCTAGACATTTAAATGCGCAAGAGCTAGGGGATGATATTGCGGTAGGACTTGGTGTTCCTTTAACGAAGTCACGCGTATTCATGTTATTACTTAGTACAGCTTTAATTGGTGGAGCAGTTGCCTTTGCTGGAGGAATTGGATTTGTCGGTTTAATGGCACCTCATATTGCACGAAGACTAGTTGGTTCTTTATATGGTGCATTACTCCCAGTTGCGGCGATTGTTGGTGCAATTTTAGTACTTGCTGCAGATTTAATTGGGCGTACAGTTTTCACCCCACTTGAAATTCCAGCAGGGGTATTTACATCAGCAATTGGTGCACCTTATTTTATTTATTTACTTTATAAAAGTCGGAATTCATAAAGGGAGATGAATATGCAAAAAGCATTGGAGACGAAACGTTTGACGTTGTCTTATGGTGAAACAATTATTATTGATGAGTTGAATTTAGAAATTCCAAAAGGCGAAATTACAATCTTCATTGGTTCTAACGGTTGCGGGAAATCAACTTTATTACGTTCACTAGCTAGATTGTTAAAACCAACAACTGGTGACATTTTGTTAGATAATCAAGCGATTCAAAGTATGCAAACGAAGCAAATTGCCCGTCAAATGGCAATTTTACCGCAAGGACCGCAAGCGCCAGAAGGTCTTACAGTATTGCAACTTGTAAAACAAGGGCGTTATCCATATCAAACATGGCTGAAACAGTGGTCAGAAAAAGACGAAGAAATGGTACAGAAGGCACTTGCAGCAACAGGGATGACAGAATTTGCTGAGCGTGATGTGCATGCTCTTTCAGGTGGACAACGACAACGCGCTTGGATTGCAATGACGCTTGCACAAGATACAGATATTATTTTATTGGATGAGCCTACTACCTATTTAGATATGACTCACCAAATTGAAGTGCTAGATTTATTATTCGAATTAAATGAAAAAGAACAAAGAACAATTGTTATGGTACTACACGATTTAAATTTAGCCTGCCGTTATGCAGACAATATTGTAGCCATTCAAGATAAACAAATATATGCACAAGGTAAGCCAGAAGAAGTAGTAGATGAGAAGCTAGTACGTGATGTATTCCGAATGGAATGTCAAATCAGTACAGATCCATTATTTGGGACGCCACTTTGTATCCCACATGGAAAAGGAAGACGTGTACGTAAAGAGGTTGCTCAGGCAATGAGATAATGAAAAAGACGATGAGAGGGTCATCGTCTTTTTTATTTTCGGCAAGAGAATAAGAGGAAGAGGGGGATACGTAAACGACGTTCATATTCTTCCGCGTTTTGAAAATAAGTTTGATCTGGTGTAGCTTCTTTTAAATTTGTAATTGTAAATCCAGCTTGTTGTAATAGTGTAAAATATTCTTCCGTTGTACGATGATATTTAATAACTTCTTGATCAATCCAAGGTTCAACCCGTTTGCCTAGTTTAAAGTAATCATCGACGAGCCAACTCGTTCTTTTTCCGCTCGTTTGCAAGCTTTCAAATGAAGAGGTAATAATAGGGTGTTGAACGCTAAAAGTAAAGGTTCCATTTGTCTTTAAAGTTTCGTACACATTTTGAAAAATGATAGGAAGATGTTCGATATAATGTAAGGCGAGTCTAGATGTTACTAAATCAAAAGTAGAAGGAGGGTATGTGTAGTCTTTGAGGTTTAAAAAATGAACGGCGCCATTTTTGTTTTCTAGTTGTTTTTTAGCTTTTTCATACATAAGTTCGGAGCCTTCAATACCAGTGTAAGAGTGGCAGCCTTTTTCTAATAACTCTTCACCGAACTTAGCATCACCGCAGCCTAAATCAAGAATTCGCTTTCCTTTAACATCACTAATGAGTTGAAAGAAGGCTGGTTTTTCAAGTGCCTCATTTGGGCTATTTTCTCGATATCTTCGCTTCATATATTGTTCAAAAAATGCTTCGTTATTATATACATCTGATTCAGTAAATGCCATGATTGAAGCCTCCTTACATATTTTTTTTATTCTACCAAATATGAAAAGTAAATAATAGATTTCTTGTAATGAATCGTATATAATCTAGAATTGTAAGCGGTTACTTTAAACTATTTTTCTATAATAAATTCTGAAAACGTGTTAAGCTAGTAGAGGGATTATTAGAACTATTAAGACAATAATTCGCTTACATGAACGATGGGAGGCTTCACGATGTCTAGTAAAACACTTGCAAAATTTTTAGAAGAAAATTTAGAGGATTTAAAATCAAAGGGGCTTTATAACGTAATTGATCCGCTTGAGAGTTCAAATGGACCGATCATTACAATTGGCGGAAAAGAATATATTAACTTATCTTCAAACAACTATCTTGGATTAGCAACAGATAGCCGTTTGCAAGAAGCAGCAATTGGTGCAATTCATAAGTACGGCGTTGGAGCAGGAGCGGTTCGTACAATTAACGGTACTTTAGATTTGCATATTAAATTAGAAGAAACAATTGCAAAGTTTAAACATACAGAAGCAGCAATCGCTTACCAATCAGGATTTAACTGTAATATGGCAGCGATTTCAGCTGTTATGGATAAAAACGATGCGATTCTTTCAGACGAATTAAACCATGCTTCTATTATCGATGGTAGTCGTCTATCAAAAGCAAAAATTATCGTTTATAAACATTCTGATATGGAAGATTTACGCCAAAAAGCAATCGCGGCGAAAGAATCAGGTCTTTACAATAAATTAATGGTCATTACAGACGGTGTCTTCTCAATGGATGGAGATGTTGCAAAACTACCAGAAATCGTTGAAATTGCAGAAGAGTTAGACTTAATGACCTATGTAGATGATGCACACGGTTCAGGTGTACTTGGAAAAGGTGCAGGAACTGTAAAGCACTTCGGTCTATCTGATAAAGTTGATTTCCAAATTGGTACATTATCAAAAGCAATTGGGGTAATTGGTGGATATGTAGCAGGGAAACAAAACTTAATTGACTGGTTAAAAGTTCGTTCACGTCCATTCTTATTCTCTACAGCATTAACACCAGCTGATGCAGCAGCTTGCATGCGATCCATTGAAATTTTAATGGAAAGCACAGAGTTACATGATCGCCTGTGGGAAAATGGTCGCTATTTAAAACAAGGGTTAAAAGAACTTGGCTTTAACATCGGAGAAAGTGAAACACCAATTACACCTTGCATTATTGGTGACGAAGTATTAACACAAGAATTTAGTAAACGTCTAAATGAAGAGGGCGTATATGCAAAATCTATCGTGTTCCCAACTGTACCTAAAGGAACAGGACGCGTTCGTAATATGCCAACAGCAGCTCATACGAAAGAAATGTTGGATGAGGCAATTCGTAAGTATGAAAAAGTAGGGAAAGAAATGGGCATCATTTAAGTAAAGACATCTTTTGAATAGCTTGCAAATGAGGAGTGGGGAAAATGAAAAAAATTCTAGTAACCGGTTCTTTAGGGCAAATTGGTTCTGAACTAGTAATGAAACTTCGTGATGTATACGGCGCATCAAATGTTATTGCAACAGATATTCGTGAAACAGATAGTGAAGTAGTAACATCTGGTCCATTTGAAACGTTAGATGTAACAGATGGACAAAAACTACATGATATCGCAAAGCGTAATGAAGTAGATACAATTATTCATTTAGCAGCTTTACTTTCAGCAACAGCAGAAAAAAATCCATTATTTGCATGGAATTTAAATATGGGCGGACTTGTAAATGCATTAGAAGCAGCTCGTGAATTAAACTGTAAATTCTTCACGCCAAGTTCTATCGGTGCATTTGGTCCATCAACGCCGAAAGATAATACGCCACAAGATACAATTCAGCGTCCTACTACGATGTATGGGGTAAACAAAGTAGCAGGAGAATTACTATGTGATTATTATCATCAAAAATTTGGCGTTGATACGCGCGGTGTACGTTTCCCAGGTTTAATTTCTTATGTAGCTCCTCCAGGAGGGGGAACAACTGATTATGCAGTTGAAATTTATTATGAGGCGATTAAAAAAGGCACATACACCTCATACATTGCAGAAGGAACATACATGGATATGATGTACATGCCAGATGCTTTACAAGCGATCATTTCATTAATGGAAGCTGATCCAAGTAAACTTGTGCATAGAAACGCGTTCAATATTACAGCAATGAGCTTTGAGCCGGAGCAAATCGCAGCATCAATTCGTAAACACATCCCGGCGTTTACGATGGATTACGCTGTAGATCCTGCTCGTCAAACAATCGCTGATAGCTGGCCAAACTCTATTGATGCAACAGCAGCAATGAAAGAGTGGGGCTTTAAAGCAGAATACGATTTAGACAAAATGACAACGGACATGCTTGCTAAGTTAAAAAAAAAGCTCACAGCTGAGTTAGTGATGAATTAATAGGAAGGGTCGATTCTTAGGAATCGACCTTTTTTGTTTGTATTTTAGGAATATACAAATAATTACAAGTGTGATAGAATGAATTAATTTGTGTGTAAAGGGGAGACAGGGAATGGAGAAATGGGAGTTAGCAAAGGAAATTTACAATACGTCACGTTTAACGGGAACATTTAAACTTCGATCAGGACAAGTATCAAATCAATACTTTGATAAGTACTTATTTGAATCTAATCCAGTACTGCTAGTAGAAATTGCTAAACAATTGAAAGAGCTCATTCCTCCTGAGACAGAAGTGCTCGCAGGTTTAGAGATGGGAGGAATTCCAGTAGCAACAGCATTATCTTTACAAACAGGTATACCAGTTGTATTTGTAAGAAAAGAAGCGAAGAAGTACGGTACATGCAAGTTAGCAGAAGGCGTTGATATTGCTGGGAAAAATGTTTGTGTTGTTGAAGATGTTATTACGACAGGTGGTCAAATATTATTAAGCACGAAAGATTTAAGAGGATTAGGTGCGAAAGTCCACCATGTTCTAGGCGTGATTGAACGAACGAAAGAGGGAAAAGAAAACTTATTAGAAGATGGTTTACAGCTACATTCCTTATTTACAATGGATGAGTTAATTGAAGGAGAAAAGCAACATGCAAAGAGTTGATGTCGTATATGCACTAATACATGACGAAGAAACAGATAAAATATTAATGGTACATAATGTAGAACAAAATATTTGGTCATTGCCGGGTGGGGCTGTTGAAAAGGGTGAAACGTTAGAGGAAGCTCTAGTAAGGGAAGTAAGAGAAGAGACAGGTTTAACGGCTATGACAGGTGGACTTGTTGCGATCAATGAAAAATTCTTTGAAGAATCAGGGAATCATGCACTATTATTTACATTCCGAGCAAATGTAGTAACAGGTGAACTTATTGCAGAAGATGAAGAAGAAATTTCTGCAATAGAGTGGGTGGACAGAGCAATTGCAAATGAACGATTCCCGTTCTACGATGGTGGATTTGAGGCATTATTAGAAGTAGCCATTCCATACAAGTTTCAGCCAGAAACAAAGTGATTGAAAGAAAAAAACAGGAGCGCAACGCTCCTGTTTTTTCTATTCAATCGTCTTCAGTAATAACTTTTTCAATAGTGGTTTAATCTTCAAACGTAAATCTTCAGCGTGATTTGCAACTAAGAAGTGATGGTTATAAATGTTCTTCATTAATTGATAAGTTGCTTCTTTTGCTTCGCCTTCTTCGATGAAGATCCCGATTACTTCCATACCACTTTTACGAGCAAGTTTGACAGCTTCATGCGTATCTAAAATACCGTCTTGTTGATAGTCTAGTGCAGAAGGCTCACCGTCTGTGAAGACAAGTAAGAATTTATGCTTTTCTGGTCTTTTTGCAAGCTTTTCAGAAACGATACGAATAATATATCCATCGCGGTTATCTTCTTCTTCGCGAAGTTGCATAATTTCGGGACCAACGTTTGGTAACGTTGAGTTTTTATACGTTACAACTTCATGGATAACGTTCGGCTTATCTTCAGGTTTAGCACTAGAAGCATCTTCCCAAAATCCGCTAATAGCGTGCGGGATTTTTAAAGATTTCAACGCTTCATGGAATAGGACCACACTCTTTTTCGTTTCTTCCATTTTGTTATACATAGAACCAGAGCAGTCCACTAGTAGTTGGAATGCAACGTCGAGCTCTTGTGATTCTTGCCCTTTTTTATAAAACATGCGAGGCTGCTTTTCAGTATAAATACGAAGGAATTTCTTACGAAGTCTTCCGTAATATTTATCACTATTTGCATTCGTTTTATTTTCAATCGTTTTTTCAATAATTTTCTTTAATTCTTTTACATCTTTATTAACGACTGATTTAATAGCTTGGTAATCCTTTTTCTCGTCAGGATTTGGTTTGCGTGCTTCTTTAAATGTATGAGAAGCGCCAGTGTTATACTTACCATATGCACCATCATTTTGACTAGAAGCGTGAGAGGCTCTTGCTTCCTCTGTATCAGTACCATCAAAGTTGGATTGTGTACTTTTTTGAGAAGTACCTTGTACAGAGCCAAGTGCTTGGTCACCATCTTCTGATTCGCGAGCAGTATCACCCATCATATTTGTTTTTGTTCCGCTTTCTAATTCAAAGCGTAAAAAGTTCTCGTTTTCGTTATTTTTATTTTCACGATGCCATGTGGAGAAACTTTCATCCATTTTGTTTTTATTTTCATCGTCATCTATGAGTTGTGTATCATCATTTGCTAATTTTTCGGGACGGCTGTCTTTTTCATCTGCAATAACAGATAAGTAGAGCGGAGCATGTCCGAAATAGTTGTTAAGCATATCACTTTCAAGAAGCTCCTCTAAACGATAGCGAATTTTCTCAACGATATACATAATATCTTCCGTATTACGAGCTTGGAATGTTTCATGCAGAATAGCTTCAATTTGCTCGAAATATTCATTATTAAACATTTCATATTTATCGCTCGTTAATGAAAGATAGCATAGACAAAATAGACGATCACCGTGATAGTTACGAACGCGATTGATTTCATTTTGTGAGCTAAAGTAATTGCGATACATTTCTTTTCTTCTTTTAAAAACATGCTTTGTGCCAGGGCGTAAGTTTTTTACGATTTCCTCAACACGTAAATCTTCTAATAGAACAAATAATTGTGTTAAAAACTTTTTTAAGGGTGATTCTTGTAATTCAATCGCATAAGAACGAATTAAAGTCATGTCCGAGTAATGTTTATTACCAAGTGCTTTTAAAAACACTTCGCTTTTTAATCCGATTACTGTATCCTCTTCTTTTCGATCATCCCAAAAGTGACTAATGACAACCTTTTTTTCAATTTCGTCGTAGTATGCTTTATAGCCATACTCAAGGTAGGCATCATCTTCTTTGAGAAGGGCATACATTAAGTTTTCCATTTGTAGAAACAGCGACGCATCAATTTTTTTGTCACTAAAAATTTGTCTCATGAATTATCCCTCAAAGAAATAACTTTCTGCTAATTCACGGACAGTCATTTGTTCTGTTTCATCGTTTAATTTTGCGATAATACTACGTTCAATTGCACGCATAACAGGAATATATACACCTAAATCACATGCATCAATAATGCCACGAATACTTGCTGCTTCTTCACTTACGCGGCCGTCACGAGCTAAAGGCATAAGATCGCTTGCAAATGCAACGAACTTTTCAATTGTTGTAACATCGTTTAATTTTGATTCTGCTAATAATAATTCTTTTAATGTATCACCTTGAATGTAAGGAACTTCAATAATAACGAAACGGTTTTTTAACGCTTCGTTTAGTTCACTTGTACCAACGTAACCTTCATTAATAGCAGCGATTACGCGATATTCGTCATCACCGTATACAACTTCTTGTGTAAACGGGTTTGTAATCATTTTACGGTAATCTAATGCACCGTGAAGAAGCGGTAACGTTTCAGGTTTTGCCATATTGATTTCATCAATATATAGGAAATGACCGTTCTTCATCGCTTTCATAAGAGGACCGTTAACGAAAGCAACTTCAGATGCGCCATCTTTCGTTTGTAGTGTGTTGTATCCTAAAATACCTTCTACATCTAGGTCGACAGAACAGTTAATGCTATGCATTGGTTTTTGGAATAAAGAAGAAAGCGTTTCAGCTAGTACTGTTTTACCACTACCAGTTGGTCCTTTTAATAGAATGTTCTTGCCAAGAAGAAGTGCTGTAATAGCATCTTCGATAATGCTATTATCAGATGCTTTATATATTTTTGTACCGATTAAATGTGCATTTTCACCAGCTTCTTGCTTATTCTTTTCGTGAATTGTAGAGAGCTGTTGTTTTAAATCAGCATGTATATGAAATTGTTCTAACATGTATTTCCCACCTAACATTATTTTCATAAAGTAATACATCTTATGATAACTTGTTTTAATATGGTATGCAAAGAAAAGGGGAGGGGACAAATATAAAAGAAAAAGCAATCAATTGTACATTGATTGCTTATAGTAAAGGAGAAATGAGCCTCATAAAAGACTCTAATATTCGTTTTTTGATACTTCTTTTTTGGAAAGCGTTCCATTTAATTTCAGTGGAATGCTTAAAGTCTTCTTCAAAATCACGTTTAATATCATGAACAGTTTTTGATTCATACAGTACGCTAATAATTTCGTAATTCAATTCAAAGCTTCGTACATCCATATTTGCTGTTCCGATTGTTGCAATTTTATCATCAACAAGTACAAGTTTTGCATGCATAAAGCCATCTTTATAACTATAGATGGAGGCACCAGCTTTTAAAAGTGGAGTGAAGTAGGATTGGGATGCTTGATCACTAATAATACTATCACTTTTACCAGGATATAAAATGCGTACATCTATGCCAGATATTGCACTTAAACGTAATAATGTTAAAGTTTCTTGATCTGGAATAAAATATGGTGTAGCAATCCAAATAGATTTTTTTGCAGAGCCCATAATAGCTAATAACGTATTACGAATGCTCTTATCATCTGAGCTTGGCCCGCTTGCTACAATTTGCACAGCACCTTCTGCACTTGAAACTTCTTTACCTGGGAAGTATTGTCTATTCATAAATTGATCCCAGGAATAGGTTTTCAAACCACTAGATGCATAGAGCCAGTCCTCTAGAAAAATTGCTTGTAATTTATATAACGCTTTTCCTTCGATTTTTAAATGACTATCACGCCAAACGGGAAACTTTTTTGAACGGCCAAGATATTCATCACCGACATTAAGTCCTCCAGTAAAACCAATTTCTCCATCGACAATGACGATTTTACGGTGGTTACGATAATTAACTGTTTCAAGTAACCAAGCTGAAAAAATAGGGTCAAATTCAACAATTTCAATCCCAGCTTCTTTCATAGGTTTTAAAAAGCGTCTTCTTAACGTATTACTTCCTAATCCATCATAAAGGAAGCGTACAATAACACCAGCTTTTGCTTTGTTTATTAAAGCATCCCGGACTTTTGTACCAATCTCATCAGATTTATAAATATAGTATTGAATATGTATGTGATGTTTTGCTTGCTCGATAGCTTGCAAAATTTCTGAAAATGTTTGATCTCCGTTTGTTAAAAGTTTTGTAGTTGTTCTATCTGCGGCAGGCCCGCCTCCAAATTTTTGTACAACTTCTGTTAAATGGGTAGAGCGTTCACTTAATGGGACTTTGAGTGATAACTCTAGTCGTCTTCCTTCTAATATTTCACGGAATAATTTTCTTTGTTCTTCTGAACGATGGAGATGCTTTTTTCTTCTCCAACGGCTACGCCCGAAAATAGAGTATAAAAGTACACCTACAACGGGAAGAAGTGCTAATACTAAAAACCAAGCTAAGGTACTTTGAGGAGACCTATTTTCGATAAAAATAACGAATGAAATTCCTACAATTGTGATGGACCAGAGAACGCCGACAAATGTATATAACGAAATATACGATGTATTTAATAGGAAAAGAACGATAGATACAATTGTAAATATTAATAGTAATTGGACAATAGGTTTCTTCATTTCTATATAATTCCTCTAATCTTTCTTCAATATAGACTTCCTAAATAGCAGATGTAATGTGACATTTTTATTATAAAGTGTTTTCTGTTTTTTACAAAATGTAGGTATTTCCCCATACTTTCCGCATTTGTCCTACATACAGTGTATTGTTACGTTTTTAAAGAGAAAAGGAGGGTGAATAAAATGCATGGTCGTCCAATTGGAGGATTTGGTCACGGTGGTTTTCATGGTGGTTTTGGACATTCACCATTTTTTGGTGGGGGGTTCTTCCCAGGTTTTGTAGCAGGTGCATTACTCAGCCCTGGGTTTGGTTATGGCGGATATGGTTATCCGTATTACTCGGATTATCCTTATTATACAGGCTACCAACAAGATCCATATTATTCATACAATACCTATTAAGATGAGAACATGAAAAAGGAGAGGGAAAACATGAATTATATAGAAAATAACGGATTGTATTATCGTCATAATCATGGAGGTCACCATCATAATGGGGGACATCACCACCATGGAGGGCACAATCACCATGATTACCACCATCATCATCACGGAGGTGGATGGGGCTGGGGTGGAGGCTCATGGGGCGGTGGATTTTTCCCTGGAAGTTTTGCTGGAGGTGTGTTAGGTGGGCTTACAGCAGGTGCATTAACGGGTGCAGCAGGTGGAGGATACTATCCAGCACCGTACCCAGTAACTTATCCAGCGCCATATCCAGTTCCATATCCAACACCATATCCGTATTAAACCAAAAAAGAGGCTATCCTCTTTTTTGGTTTAATACGGTATTTATTTATAAAATACTTCCAAAATTAAGGTGAAAATATGTTAATATTTTGTTATTATAATTCAAAAAACATATATAATAATTTTAATTTATCCCGCATTAAAGGGCAGTAAGACCCCCACCTCAAAATTCAGCGGAAACAAGGAAGTTAGGCGGAGATCACCCCCCCACTGATTAAAGTTTCACTTTATATATATGTTCTTGAAGAGTTGTATAGAGTTAGCTATAAGAAACTACTACGTATAATTGAAAAGGTATTATATTGCTTTTTATTACAAATAATATTATGTTATTTTAATCGGCATATTTCAAAACATGATGTATGTAAAGGGCGATTATTAGGAAATGAAATATCTCTATTTCTATGAAAAGAAACAAGTTGTGTTTTAGTCAGATAGGAAGCAAGGAGAGATGCGCATGCTAGAACAAAGAGGTCATGCATTATATGAATCTTCATTGCGAGATTTAAAGTTAGCATTAGATGAGTCTTCAATTGTTGCGATTACAGACCGAAAGGGTCTTATTACATATGTAAATGATAAGTTTTGTGAAATCTCCAAATATACACGAGAAGAGTTAATAGGGAAAGATCATCGTATTTTAAATTCAGGATATCACCCAAAAACATTTTTTCAAATGCTATGGAAGCGTATTTTGAGCGGAAAAGTATGGAGAGGTGAGATTCGGAATCAAGCAAAAGATGGGACATATTATTGGGTTAAAACAACAATTGTTCCATTTTTAAATGAAAAAGGAGAGCCATATCAATTTATTGCGATCCGAAATGATATTAGTAGTAGGAAAGAAGCAGAACAGAGGTTACGGTTAAGCGAAAGTCGTTATAGAGAACTTGCGTATCATGATGCTTTAACGAGTTTACCGAACCGTTTACAATTAATAACGACTGTTAACGAATTAATTGCAGATAAAAAAGAGTTTGGTATGATTTATTTTGATTTGGATCGTTTTAAATTAGTAAACGATACGCTAGGTCATATGATAGGAGATTTACTTTTAAGCGAAGTTGCTTCACGGTTGCATTATGTGCTAGGAGAGAAAGATGTTCTGGCTAGGCTGGGTGGCGACGAATTTGTGTTGTTAACAAAAAATCATACACAAGATGAGATGAGGCAACTAGCGACATCTGTGTTGTCATGCTTTCAGGCACCATTTATGCTTGAAGGTCATGAAGTATACATTTCAGCAAGTCTAGGACTGTGCTCATATCCGCAAGATGGACAAGATGTGGAAACACTATTGAAAAATTCAGATCTAGCTATGTACAGTGCGAAAGAACAAGGTAGAAATGCCGCTTGTTTCTTTACCGATGAGTTACGTGCGAAAATAAATCGTAGAATGAAAATTGAATTTGCTTTGCAAAAGGCAATTCGTGATGAAGAGTTAGAGGTGGCGTTGCAGCCTATTATTGATTTGAAAACGAAGAAATATACTGGTATCGAGGCTTTAGTACGTTGTACGACAGAAGAAGGGCCTATTTCCCCAAGTGAATTTATCCCTATAGCTGAAGAATCAGGACTTATTATAAAATTAGGAGATTGGGTATTAGAAAAGTCATGTCGCTTATTTAAAACATTACCAAATTATCAAGAAGGATTAAAGTTATCTGTGAATTTATCTATACAACAATTAATGCAGAAACGTTTTATTTTGTCTGTACGTAGCATTTTAAAGAGAACTGGATTTCCTCCGAATCGTTTAATTTTAGAAATAACGGAAAGTACTGCTGTTCGTCATTTTGATTATATTATTGCTACATTACAAGAATTAAGAAATATGGGGATTTTAATTGCTTTAGATGATTTCGGAACGGGTTATTCTTCCTTATATTATTTAAAACAACTACCGCTGGATATAGTAAAAATTGATCGTAATTTTATTCGTGAATTTCATTATGATCATGCACAGCCAGAGCGAACGATTGTAAAATCCGTTATTGAAATTGCCCATAGCTTACATTTAGCAGTAGTTGCTGAAGGGGTAGAGACAGTAGAGCAAGAAAGTTTATTACAATCTATGGGTTGTGATTATGTGCAAGGATTTTATTATGCGAAACCTTTATCTGTAGGAGAGTTAAAAGAAAAGTTAACTACAGATTTCATATAAAAAAGAGAAGCGTAGCTTCTCTTTTTTAATTCATTTTTTGTGAGTTTTTCATTAGTATTGGATAGAGAATCAGACCTAATACGAACAATCCGATTCCTAAGAAGAACGTTTTTAAATCAGCAGTTCCCGTTTTGATAACCCAAATAGAATATATGAATGCTAATGTAGTAATGATGCCGTCCTTTATTCGAGAGCCAGGCATTATATCATACGTTTCTCCTGTAATAACTAATTTGAATTGGTACAGCGTAGAAACAAGGTATGGAATTAAATAAGCTAATGTTGCTACAACGATAGCGAAATTATAAGCTTCTGATACGGTACCAGAAATCGTTGAGAACAAGAAAATCTGCGTCATTACATTTGTAATCAATAATGATTTTGAAGGACTACCCTTTTTATTCGTTTTCGCGAAAAGCTTAGGGAAAAGTCCGTTCTTTGCAGCCTGGTAAGGTACTTCTGAACTAACAACAATCCAGCCCACTGTAGATCCAAATAAAGATACAAGTGCAAGTAGAGCCATGATATAGGCACCTTTATTGCCAATTGCTAAATTTAATGCGTCTACTAATGGTTTTTGAGACTCTTTTAAAGCATCTTGCGGGAGAGCGCCCATTGTAAGCAGAGTAATTGACATGTAAATAAGAAGAGCGATAATTAATCCGAAAATCGTAGCTTTTTTTACATCGCGCTGAGATTTTGCACGATTAGAAAGCATGACAGCCGATTCAATACCGATGAACGCCCAAAGTGTTGCAATAGCAGCTGAATTGATTTGTCCACCTAAAGAAATGGATTGTCCTGCTTCATTCATAAATGTTTGCCCATCTCCGAAATTAGAGGCATTGAAAATGAATAATGTGATTACAATAAACATTGTAAATCCAATAATTTTTGCAATAGTAGCAAGAAGATTCATATTTCCAGCACGATCAATATTTTGAGAAAGAATATATTGAATTCCCCATAACATAAGGCTGCATACGAGGAACGTTAATCCTTTTCCAAGTTCTAGTGAAAATCCGTTCGTTGAAAAGAGAATTTGCTTACTTTGTAAAACTGGAAAGAATGTTGATAAATATCCAGCAAAGGAAATAATAACAGATGCTGTTGCAGCCCAGTTCGCAGCCCAATATCCCCATGCCATACTATAGCCTGCAACTTTACCCGCTTTTTTTGAAGGGAACATCGCTTGAGCATAGCTTTGTGGTCCCGCTTTTAATTCTGGTTTTCGGATTGCTAAATTTCCAAATACGAGTGCAATCATAAATACGCCAAGTCCTGTAATACTCCACGCAAGTGTAGAACCCATTGGACCTGATACTTGTGCTAAATTCGCTGGGAGCATAAATACGCCACCGCCAACCATATTCCCGATAACAAAAGCTGTTAAAACCCATAATCCCCATTTTTTCGTTTCCATTTTTGTTAACTCCTTTGTAGTAAGATTTGCTTAAACATCATTTTTTACTAGCTTTTTGGCAATAAAAAAAGAGCCATGTAGATAAAAAATACCTACATGGCTCTTCGCCTAACGTAGGTACAACGGGAATAACCCTTGTACCTACGCGTAATTTTTCCGCTAGGTTTCAAGGGTTACGTATGATGATGATGTTTTTGTGCAAATGTAACTACAATTGTTGTATAAGTAAGCATAGTTCTTTGCTCCCTTTCTCCTCTGATTTTGAAGTTAGTATACTACATGTTTTTTTGAATGAAAAGAAAAATATAAAAATTTTTATAAAAATACGTTTTAGAGATTAAATATTTACCTTTATTTTTCCTATACTGGAAAATAAGTGAGAGATTGGCAGAAGAGTGTAGCATGGTATAATACATATAGAACTAGAAGGTGACAAGGGGCTATTGTAGATGATGAGTAAGTATGAACAAATTTATACAGAAATCAGTAATTCTATTGATAATAGGCAATTAAAAGAGGGATGCAAAATCCCATCAGAAACTGAATTAATGAAGCAATATGAAGCGAGCCGCGGTACTGTAAGAAAAGCTGTAGATTTATTACAAGAACGTGGATATGTTCAAAAAATACACGGAAAAGGTGTTTTTGTTTTAAAGCGAAAAAACATTGAATTCAACTTTGGTGGTATTGTAAGTTTCCAAGAAGAAAATGAACGTTTAGGACGTCATTGTATTACAGAAGTCGTAGAAATGGAGAAAGTAAAAGCAACAAAAGAGGTTGCAAAGCTATTAAATGTGAAAGAGAAAACAGACATAGATCATATTAAACGCGTACGAAATATTGATGGAGAAAAAGTAATTTTGGATATTAATCATTTTGTATCGGAATATATTCCTGGATTAACGAGTGAAATTGCAGCGCAATCCATTTATAAATATATTGAGAAAGAACTAGGTCTTCATATTAGTTATTCACAGAGAGTAATTGAAGTGCAACCATGTACAGAGGACGATAGAAAGTATTTAGATTTAAATGGAACAGACTATGTTGTTGTCGTGAAAAACTTTACGCATTTGTATGATGGAAGTCAGTTCGAATATACAGAATCCCGCCACCGCTTAGATATTTTTCATTTTTCGGATGTGGCGCGGAGAAAATAAGGAGATGGAACGTAATAACGTTTCATCTCTTTTTTTATAAAAAAATGACAAACTCGTATATACGAGTGTTGACTAACTTATATATACGAGTTAATATGTAATTGTAAACGGTATCAAAAAAAGAAAAGAGGGACGGGAATATGGGGAAAGACTATCGTAAAACAGCAGAGGAAGTGTTGCAGTATATTGGCGGGAAAGACAATATTGAACAAGCTGCGCACTGTGTAACGAGACTCCGTATCGCTTTAAAGGATGAAAGTAAAATAGATAACGATAAATTGCAGTCTGTTTCATTAGTGAAGGGAGCGTTTCATAACGCTGGGGTATTTCAAATTGTAATCGGTCCAGGAGATGTTGATCGAGTATATGCTGAATTGATAACGCTTGCAGGTATGAAGGAAGCGACAGTAGCTGATGTAAAAGATTCTGGAAACCAAAAGCTAAATCCAGCTCAAAAGTTTGTAAAAGTATTTTCAGATGTATTTATGCCGATATTACCAGCAATCGTAACAGCTGGTTTACTAATGGGAATTAACAACCTATTAGGGGCGAAGGACTTATTTTTTGAAGGTAAAAATTTATTAGATGTGTATCCAAACTTAAGTGGGCTTTGGGATTTAATTAATATGATGGCGAATACAGCTTTCGTATTCTTACCAGCACTTGTCGGTTGGTCAGCAACGAAGCGTTTTGGTGGTAGTCCGATATTAGGAATTGTTATGGGATTAATGCTTGTGCATCCAGCATTATTAAACGCGTGGGATTACGGAAAAGCAGCAACTGGTTTAGATGGACAAAAGATTGAGTACTTCGATATTTTAGGATTATTTCAAATTGAAAAAGTAGGGTATCAAGGTCAAATCCTACCGGTCTTAGTAGCAGCATTTGTATTAAGTAAAGTGGAAATCTTCTTAAAGAAACATGTACCAAATGCAATTCAATTGTTAGTTGTACCAATTACAACGATTGTCGTAACAGGTGTGTTAGCATTAGGGATTATTGGTCCAGTTACACGTCATATTGGAGATTTATTAACAGCTGGATTAGTAGGTGTATATGAAACAGTACCAGTAGTTGGAGCAGTATTGTTTGGAGCATTATATGCACCGCTTGTAATTACAGGTATGCATCATATGTTTATTGCTATCGACTTACAATTAATTGCACAACACGGAGGTACATTCATTTGGCCAATGATTGCTCTTTCTAACATTGCGCAAGGTAGTGCGGCACTTGCGATGTTCTGGATTTCTAAAAATCAAAATGATAAAAGTATGGCATCTACATCAGCAATCTCAGCATATTTCGGTATTACAGAGCCAGCTATGTTTGGTGTAAACTTACGAAATAAATTCCCATTCTATGCCGCAATTATAGGATCGGCTGTGGCAGCAATATTTATTACGTTAAATGGTGTATTAGCACCGGCTATCGGAATTGGCGGATTACCCGCATTTATTTCTATCATTCCGAAATCGATTCCAATGTTTATTGTCGGAATGATTATCGCAGTTGTAATCCCATTTACGTTAACGTGGTTATTTGCAAAGCGAGTAAAACAGAAGTAGGAGGAAGTTAAACATGAAGGATTGGCATAAAAGTGTAGTTTATCAAATTTATCCGAAGAGCTTTAATAGCTATTACAATAAAGAAACCGGTGATATAAAAGGGGTTACAGAGAAACTAGATTATTTAAAAGAACTCGGAGTAGATTATATTTGGTTAACACCGATATACCAATCACCACAAAATGATAATGGATACGATGTAAGTGATTACTACCGTATTGATCCATCTTACGGAACGATGGAAGAGTTTGAAGAGCTTTTAGAAGAGGCGAAAGCACGTAATATTGAAATTATGCTTGATATCGTTGTAAATCATAGTTCGACGGAGCATAAGTGGTTTAAGGAAGCGAAGGAAGATAAAAATAGTCCATATCGAAATTATTACATTTGGCGTGATGAAAAAAATAATTGGCAATCTAAGTTTGGTGGATCTGCTTGGAAATATGATGAGAAGACAGAGCAATATTATTTACATCTATTTGATGAGACACAAGCGGATTTAAACTGGGAAAATGAAAAACTTCGTGAAGAAGTATATGATATGATGCGCTTTTGGCTTGATAAAGGGGTAACTGGATTCCGATTAGATGTTATTAATTTAATTTCAAAAGATCAACAATTCTTAAATGATGACGGAAGTACAGCGACAAGCGATGGCCGTAAATATTATACAGATGGCCCACGTGTGCATGAATATTTACAAGAAATGAACCGAAATGTTTTTGAAGGGAAAGATGTAATTACAGTTGGAGAAATGTCATCTACGACAATTGATAATTGTATTAAATATTCAAACCCTGAGCGTAATGAATTAAGTATGACGTTTAGTTTCCATCATTTAAAAGTTGATTATCCGAATGGTGATAAGTGGACGAAGGCTGATTTTGATTTTATTAAATTAAAAGAGATTATGTCTAATTGGCAAATTGAAATGCAAAAGGGCAGGGGATGGAATGCGTTATTCTGGTGTAATCATGACCAGCCTCGTATTGTGTCACGCTTTGGTGATGATAAGGAGTACCGAAATGAATCTGCGAAAATGTTAGCGACAGCTATGCATATGTTGCAGGGCACACCTTACATTTATCAAGGTGAAGAAATCGGTATGACGAATCCTAAATTCGAGTCTATTGAGCAATATCGCGATGTAGAATCGTTAAATATATACGATATAAAGCTGGAAGAAGGATTATCAAAAGAAGAGATTATCGGGATTTTAAAACAAAAATCTCGTGACAACTCCCGTACTCCAATGCAGTGGAATGAAGAGATGAACAGTGGCTTTACAACAAGTACACCTTGGATTTCAGTGGCTGAAAACTATAAAGAAATAAATGTAGAGAAGGCACTAGAAGATAAAGAGTCTGTATTTTATCATTATAAAAAGTTAATCGAACTTCGAAAAACGTATGATGTAATTACAGAAGGAGAATATGCTATTTTGGATGAAAATGATCCTAAAATTTGGGCATATACTCGTACTACAGAAAGTGAAGTGCTACTTGTTATCAATAACTTCTATGGAGAGGAAATAACGTACTCTGTACCAGCGCACGTTCAATTGGATGGAATGAAACAAGAAGTATTACTGTCGAATTATAAAGATTCCAGCAAGGATATTACAAACCTTGACTTAAGACCATATGAATCAATTGTATATCGATATACGAAATAAAAAGTTGTATGCCTGCGTGGCATACAACTTTTTATTTTAAGACACCACTATACAAAATGCTTACTTCTACCTCAGGCTTAAATTTTACTTTTGCATAATCTTTATTCCAATTTTTTTTCTTCCATAGGTCAGGATGATAAGCGATAAGATGTCTACCAATTCCGAAAGCATCACAATTTGCCTTTTGTAACTTTTTCGTTATTTTTTTCGCTTCTTTCGTGAGCTGTTTGGATAGTTCCTTATTTAGTTTTTTTCTTTCATCCATTTTGTAAAGATTATCTCTCGGAGCTTCAAGAGCTATAACTTTTAATTGAAGCTTAATGTGAGCATACACATTTCCTTTTTTATCTGTTGTTATTTTTAAGTCTCGTTTTAGTTTTCTATTGCTAATTTCCATTGTTAAATAATCGGATGTCTTCTTCGATTCATCACTAGTAAGTTTTTGAGTTATACGTGCGCTTGTTCCCATTTTTCCAGTTAATAAAACGAATAAAACAGATTGTTTCAAAGGTAAATGCCCAGTTAATTTGTCTTTATTAAATAAAGCCAACCCGTCTGTAATAACTTCTTTTCCTTTTATTTTTATAGAAGGGAGGGTAAAGTCTTTACCGGGGTCTAACATTTTTGTAGCGGCTGTCTCCAAAGTTTCTTTTGGAAACACACTCATATCTTCTAAGCTTTTCACTTTTTTCTTTAGAAAATCTCCAATTAACAAATTTCCGACCTTCTTTTTTTCCAGTATCTTGGATGTTTCACCATCTACTGCAATAAGTTTTACTAAAGCAGTTGGGTTTGTTGGATCCCGAAAACTGACATCTAAATAGGGTAGTATCCCTTTTTTTAAAATTTTGGTTCCTAGTAATTGAACACCATATTTGAAATAGCGAATATTTCCAGTCACATTTTTTTTTAGAGCATCACTTGTATCCCTTATGTTATGCCCCGTTGCTGAATGTATTTCATTCTCAAATGAAGATTGCTCTCCACTTGAACTTTTTACGAGCTCAATTGTTTGCTGGAGTTTATTCTCTTCCGTAATATCAGATCCAATACTATAAGCTAACCTTGCTTCTCTTAATGGTTCTTGATCCCAACAGCCAGAAAGGAGGGAACTCGTACATAATATAAAAAGTAATTTAACTCTTTTTTTGAACATATTGTTCTCCTTTCTTATTTCTGAATAAGGAATAAAGAAGAAATAGAAAAGGTAAGATTAAAATGAAAATATAGGTAAATTTATCAGTAAATTGCGCAAGTACTTTTAATTCTTCTGGGGTATCTATAAACAAGGCTACACTAAAAGCAATAATACCAACGATTGGAACAGCCTTTTTATGATTAGTAAGGTTGAATATATGTCCGATTCCGATAGAAGCAGCACAATAATAACTAGCAATAGAAGCAGCAACAGTTATCATCCAAATTGGTATGAAGAGTAAATCAGTCCGGTCTATAATTCCGATGTGTAAAGAGCGTAATAAGTAAGCAACTGGTTCAGGAATAAGCTCAACTTGTTTCGGACTAAATACGATAAAGCAAATCCAAACAGTAAAAGTATAAAAAAGAGTTACAAATCCATTCGCGATAGAAATTGCTTTTAGTCGTGCCACAGGATTCCCATTTACTTTTGGGAAAGCGATAAGAATAATTTCAAAACCATACATAGCTGTAATTGTTTCCTTTGATGCTTGAATAATATTCCACCATCCGGCTTCTGTAATAGGAAAAATATAAGAAAAATCAGCTCGCGTGAGTCCTAGGGCAATTAAAAGAGCCATTGGAATAATAAGAATAGAGGCCATGACATAAAATCGTACGATGACTTTAAACGTATTATAAGCTATATAACAGCAAGCTATTGTACATAGTATGAGAATTGCAGACCATGGAGTTGCTTGTAAAACCCATACTTTAATGACATTACAAGCATTTAACATAACTGTCATACCGATAAGCGTAAAATAAAGAACATATAAAAAACCTAATAGTTTTCCGAATTTATTACCAAACATTATAGAAGAAATGTCATACATAGTTGCATCGGGAAATCTTCTTAATAAAAACCACATAAGTAAAATAATAAGTTGAATCGCAAGCCCGGCGATGAGTGCAGAAATCCATCCACCACCTTTTGCTATCGGGTGAAGACGGTTAGGTAGAGAAAGTATCCCCACTCCGATTTGGCATTGAATAACGAAAAAGGTAAATTGAACAAGTGAAATTTTACTTTGCGTGTTTGTCACCATTCTCATCCTCTCTCGTTACGTGTTGGCGTTGCATTTTTTTCGGTTTTGGATCATGTGGTCGTTCCCAAAATGACCAAATTGGTAGTCTTACAAAAGAATCTTTCATATCTTTAATCCGCATTGGTGCAACAGGAGAAAGATATGGTGTATGAAAAGAATGAAGCTGACATAGGTGAACGAAAGTTATAATGAGACCGAATGATATTCCTAAATATCCGAATATGGCAGCAAGAATCATTAGTGGAAAACGAAGAATTCGAACTGCTGAACTCATATCGTTTGATGGAACGAGAAAAGATGAGATTGCAGTTAAAGCTACAACGATAATCATTGTGTAAGAAACGAGTCCAGCTTTTACAATTGCATCACCAATTACTAAACCACCTACAATACCGATTGTTTGGCCAACTCGGCTTGGTAAGCGAATACCAGCTTCCCGTAATAATTCGAAAATCAATTCCATCAAGAGAGCTTCAAAAATAGGAGGGAGCGGTACTTTCTCTAATGAAGCTTTAATTGTATACACAAGTTCAAGCGGCAATACATCAGGATGAAAGGCTACGGTTGCGATATATATAGCTGGTAAGAGAAAAGCAATCAAAAAACTCACTAAGCGAATCATTCGGACGAAAGAACCGACAATCCAGCGGTTATTATAATCGTCTGGTGATTGATAGAAGGCAAATAACGTAACAGGAACGATAAGCGCTGTTGGATCTCCATCAGATAAAATAGCAACTCGTCCTTCCATTAAATTTGCTGCAACTCTATCTGGACGCTCTGTATTTAATTGCTGCGGAAATGGTGAGAAAGACGTATCCTCTATAAATTCTTGTATATATCCTGGAGGCATAAGTGCATCTGTCTTAATCGTTTCTAATCTTCTTTTCACTTCTGTAACTAAATCGTCATTCGCTATATTTTGCATATAAGCAATTGCCACTTTCGTGTGCATTTCTTCACCGATTGTAAAATACTTAACAACTAGATTTGGACTCTTAATGAGTTTACGAATAGAGGTTAAATTAGTTGCTAGATCCTCTACAAAACCAGTATGTGGTCCACGTACAATCCCTTCATTATCAGGCTCTGCTATATCTCTCTTTAAAGATAAAGCTGTTTCGAAAATACAAAAACTGTCGACTTGTTCATGAAAATATAATGATTTGCCTTGTAATAAGAGCTGCACGCCATAATTTAAATTCGTTTCCTTTTTCATATTTAATGTAGAAAAAGCTTTATCTAAAGCTAAATCTGACCGCGTCAATAAAGGCTCAAGGGCTAATTGATGAATTAGATTTGGGTCTGCTAAAGATTCGATATATAGGATTGCTCCTTTTCCGTTTTGAAAAGGGAGATCCAATTTTTTTATATCGTCTGAATGACAGAGCTTATTTTCGATATAATTAATGTTTTCCGGAAGTGATGGAAACATATGCTTTTGATCCGTACTCTCTTGTTGTTCTTTTTGCTCTGTCATAATTTCCACCTCTTTAGAATAAAGTTACTTCTGTTAATTTTTGTTTTTTGTGAGAAATTTATGCTTGGATTATATGAGAAAACAAATTCTATTTTATCGGCTATGATTGTCCACGCATTATTCAATTTCATAGCAGTACTTCTCACATTTGTGTCGAATTAAGAAGATATATAGGAGGGATACATATGGAAATAGCAGTAGAACGAGTTTTTACAAAAGAAATTTTAGCAAGAGCAGCAAAGACATTTCATGTAACAGTGGAAGAAAAGCCACTTGGAGATTTTGAAAATTATATTTTTAAGGCAAAGGGTGATCGTGGCGAAGATTACGTATTGCGTTTAACTCACTCTTCTCATCGTTCTAAAAAAGAAGTCGAAGCTGAACTAGATTTTTTACGATATGTTGCGGAGAATGGGGCAAAGGTAGCAGGACCCCTTTATTCAGCATCTCAAAATCTTGTAGAAGAAATCAGAGCAGAGGATGGGACTTTCTTTTTCGCTTCCTTATTTACATATGCAAAAGGGGAGCAAGTAAAAGGAGAAGAATCGCCTTATTGGGGCGAGCCTCTCTTTGAAGCATGGGGAAAAGCGATTGGACAACTGCATCGTCTAACAATGAACTATCCTAAAACGGATCATCGTGATACGTGGGAAGAAGATGAGAGTGGGATTGTTAATGAATTAGAAGATGATCAAGTGAAAAAGATCGCTGCGGTATTAATGGCTGAGATAAAGGCTCTTCCAATTGAAAGAGAAACGTTCGGCCTTATGCACGGTGATATTCATCCAGGTAATTTTCATTATGATGGTAAAGAGCTAACAATCTTTGATTTTGATGATGCGGCTTATAATTACTTTATACACGATTTAGCGATGGTTCTTTATTACTCTGTTCTATTTACACCGTGGACAGCGGAAGAGAAGACCGATTTTGCTCGTAAACAATTACAAGTGTTAAGAAAAGGATACGAATATGAACATAAGCTAGCGGATAGTTGGTATGAATCATTGCTGTTATTTTTACGTTTACGCGATATAGGTTTATATGGCACGATTCAAAAGAAGTTTAAAGGGAAAGATATGCCTGATAACTTCTTGAAATTATCAGAAGAGCTATACGAAAGAATTATAAAAAAAGAAGCAATTGTGAATATATAATACATTCTGTTCAAAACAAAGTATATAAAACAAATATATACTTTGTTTTTTTATACAAAAATATGTTTATTTTATTAAAATAATATTGTCATAGATTCGGTATACATTTATAATTTTTATATATTCTGAATATTCTTGATAAAAAGGAGGGGGAATATTGGAAGCTTTCGTAAATTGGTTAAATAATATTGTTTGGAGTCCAGCACTTGTTTATTTATGTTTAGGAGCAGGTTTATATTTTTCAATTCGAACGAGGTTTTTACAAGTAAGGCATGTAGGAGAAATGGTGAAGCTGACATTTAAAGGAGAAAAATCAGAGGCGGGTGTTTCTTCATTCCAAGCGTTAGCACTTTCGTTATCTGGACGCGTTGGAACAGGGAATATAGCTGGGGTAGCAACGGCGGTTGCCTTCGGCGGACCAGGAGCTGTATTTTGGATGTGGGCAGTAGCCTTTTTAGGAGCAGGATCAGCTTATGTAGAATCTACATTAGCACAAATCTATAAGACAAAGCATCAGGGACAGTTTCGCGGTGGACCTGCTTATTACATTGAAAAAGGTTTAGGTGTGAAATGGTATGCTCTAGTATTTGTTGCAGCGACAATTCTTGCAACGGGGCTTTTATTACCGGGTGTGCAAGCAAATAGTATTGCTGTAAGTTTAGAGACAGCTTTTGGAATTAATACTACTCTATCAGGGGCTTTATTAGTTGTTGTATTAGCTCTTATCATCTTCGGTGGAGTAAAACGAATTGTTAACGTAGCGCAAGTTGTCGTACCGTTTATGGCTGTTGGGTATATTTTAGTAGCTTGTGTTATTGTCGCTATGAATATTGAAAAATTGCCAGAAGCATTTATGTTAATTATAAGAAGCGCTTTTGCATTAGAAGCAGCATTTGGTGGTATTATCGGTTTAGCAATTTCTTGGGGAGTAAAACGTGGTATTTATTCTAATGAAGCAGGGCAAGGAACAGGGCCACATGCAGCGGCAGCAGCTGAAGTATCACATCCAGCTAAGCAAGGTTTAGTGCAAGCATTTTCCGTTTACATTGATACATTATTTGTTTGTTCAGCAACAGCGTTTATGATGATTATTACAGGCATGTATAACGTATTTGATGCAAGCGGAAAAAACTTTATCGTAAATAAATTAAATGGTGCTCAGCCAGGGCCGGGATATACACAGGCAGCGGTAGAATCTGTTTTCCCTGGATTTGGAAACGGTTTCGTTGCAATCTCATTACTATTCTTTGCATTTACAACAATTATGGCGTATTACTACATTGCAGAAACGAATATCGCGTACTTAAATCGTGATAAAGACCGCCCTTGGCTGTCTATGGTACTAAAGTTTGTATTTTTAGGAGCTGTATTCTACGGTTGTATAAAAACAGCAGCAACGGCTTGGGCTTTAGGCGATATCGGTGTAGGAATTATGGCATGGGTAAATATCATTGCGATTTTACTATTACAAAAACCTGCATTAGTTGCATTAAAGGATTATGAAAAGCAGAAAAAAGAAGGAAAAGATCCAGTATTCGATCCAGGGCCATTAGGAATTAAAAATGCTGATTTCTGGGAGCATGAATATGGAAAAGATAAGAAAGAAGAAGTATCGTAATGGAATAGAAATGAAAAAGCAAAGGGGAAATTCCTTTGCTTTTTTTATGGACAAAATGAGGCTGGAAGTTATTTTTTTGCCTATTTTTGAATATAAAAAGAATGTACATGCTTTGTTAGGGGAAGGGGTGAGTATGTTGATAGAGTTTCGTAACGTAAATAAATATTATGGTACCTTTCAAGTTTTAAAAGATATTAATGTGCAAGTGAAAAAAGGTGAAGTGGTAGTAGTTGTTGGGCCTTCAGGATCAGGAAAAAGTACATTACTTCGGTGTATAAACCAGTTAGAGTCCATTACGGATGGAGAGTTAATTGTACAAAATACGGAGGTACACAATGCAAAAACAGATATGAATGAATTACGCCGAAATATCGGAATGGTCTTTCAACATTTTTATTTATATCCACATAAAACAGTTCTTCAAAATATTACATTAGCACCTATTAAAGTAAATAAAATTTCAAAAGAGGAAGCAGAACAAACAGCGATGTTTTATTTAGAGAAAGTAGGAATTCCAGAGAAGGCTAACGTGTATCCACATCAATTATCTGGAGGACAACAGCAACGGGTGGCAATTGCTAGAGGGCTTGCGATGCAGCCGGAAATTATGCTATTCGATGAGCCTACGTCTGCTCTTGATCCGGAGATGATCGGGGAAGTATTGGATGTTATGAAAACGTTAGCTAAAGAAGGGATGACGATGGTTGTTGTCACGCATGAGATGGGATTCGCGCGGGAGGTAGCCGATCGGATTTTATTTATGGATGATGGCAAAATCATTGAGGATACAACACCGGCGCAATTTTTTGCAAGTCCTGAACAAGAAAGAGCGCGGCTATTTTTAAGCCGAGTGTTAAACCATTAAAGGAGGAGTTTTATGCTTAAAATGAAAAAGTTGTTTACGTTAATCGTATTTTCATGTCTATTCGTACTTGTCGTTGCTGGATGCGGAAGTAAAAAAGATGAGGCGAAAGAAACGAACACGAAGCAAGGCGGTGCTGTTGAACAAATTAAGAAGCGAGGGAAGTTAGTAGTTGGGGTGAAGAATGATACGAACTTATTTGGATTGAAAAATCCTTCGACAGGGCAGGTAGAAGGATTTGATGTTGATGTTGCAAAGGCGCTTGCGAAAAAGATTCTTGGGGATGAAAAGAAACTAGAGTTGAAAGAGGTAACATCTAAAACGCGTATTCCACTACTGAAAAACGGTGACATTGATGCAATTATTGCAACAATGACAATTACAGAAGAACGTAAAAAAGAAGTCGATTTTTCAGATGTATATTTTAAAGCAGGGCAATCGTTACTCGTGAAAAAAGGGAGCGATATTAAAAGTATTGATGATGTGAAAAAGGGCGTAAAAGTGTTAGCAGTAAAAGGTTCAACGTCTACAAATAACATTCGCCAAAAATCACCAGAAGCGACTGTATTAGAATTTGAAAATTATAGTGAGGCATTTACAGCGTTAAAAGCAGGAAAAGGTGATGTTTTAACAACAGATAATGCAATTCTTTACGGCATGGCAAAACAAGATTCAAATTATGAAGTTGTCGGGAAAATTTTTACGGATGAGCCGTACGGAATTGCAGTGCAAAAAGGTGCAGATGATTTAACGAAAGAGATTAATAGTTTAATTAAAGACATGAAAGCAAGCGGAGAGTATGACAAATTATATGAGAAATGGATTGGGCAAAAACCAGAGAAGTAAAGTGATGAATAGTAAAAGCGAGAGGATGAGAGCACTCATCCTCTTCTTGTAAAGAAAGAGGGGAGAATATGTGCCTGATTTTTCTATATTAACGAATAACATTGATATGTATTTAGAAGGATTTAAATATACAGTGATGTCTAGTGTAATCGCATTAATAGGCAGTTTTATTTTAGGCATAATATTAGCGGTAATGCGTATTGCACCGATTCGCATTTTAAATTGGTTGGGAGCTGCTATTGTAGAATTTGTAAGAAATATTCCGCTCGTATTAATTGCATTTATATTCTATTTCGCTTTACCTGTAATAGGAATTACTTTAAATGGTTTTGTAGCAGGAACAGTTACGCTTACCGTATATACGGCAGCGTTTATTGCGGAAGTCATTCGCGCTGGTATTTTATCAGTCGCGAAAGGCCAAATGGAGGCAGCACGTTCTTCAGGATTGACTTACACGCAAGCGATGTACCATGTCGTTTTACCCCAAGCGATGAAAATCGTAATCCCTCCTCTAGGAAATCAATTTCTCAATTTAGTAAAAAACTCTTCCATACTCGGAATTATCGCTGGTATGGATTTAATGTATCAAGGAGATTTAATTTCAACGAAGACGTTTGTTACGTTCGACGTTTATATATTTGTCGGGATGTTTTATTTAATATTAACAATTCCGCTCAGTATGTTAGTGCGTTATTTAGAAAAACGCTTAGCAAAGGAGGCGGTGTAAATGGATTTTAAGGGAGCAATAACAGGTGATCATATTCTCTTTTTATTAAAAGGGTTACTCATCACATTAGAGGTAGCGCTCGTAGCGATTGTACTTAGCTTTATTATTGGTAGTGTAATAGGAATATTGCGCTACATGAAAATCCCTGTCGTCTCACAAATATTAGGAATTCTCGTTGAAGTGGTTCGAAACTTACCACTACTTTTAATTATATTTTTCACGTATTTTGCACTTCCAGAAGCAGGATTGAAATTAGAAATTATAACAGCTACAATTGTTGCGTTAACAATATTTGAAGCAGCAATGATATCTGAAATTGTTCGAAGTGGTCTATTATCGATTGAAAAAGGACAGATTGAGGCCGCAAGATCTTCAGGATTAACGTATGTTCAAGCGCTTTGGCATGTTATTTTACCACAAGCATTAAGAAGAATGGTTCCGCCGCTTGTCAGTCAGTTTATTTCATTGCTGAAAGATACAGCGCTAGCAGTCGTTATATCACTGCCAGAGCTTATTCATAATGCTCAAATTATTAGCGGACAAAATGTAAATTATATGATTCCAACGTTTATAGTAGTAGCTTGTATGTATTTTATCGTAAATTATAGTTTATCAATTTTATCGAGAAGGTTAGAACTCCATTGACTCTTACAATATATGTAAGAGTTTTTTCCTTGTTTCTCCTTATTTTCCTCTAAATAGAATCTAAATCTTGCAATAATTCGATTTTTTATATTATTTTATCAGAAAAGTTTTAATTTTATATAGAAAATGTAATCGCTTTCGTGTATATTTTTATTATCAGAAAATTTTAACAAGATATAGGGGTATTGGTAGGGGGAGGATTTAGATGCAGCAACAAACGAATGAGAAATTACATCGTACGATGAAGAGTAGACATTTATTTATGATCGCACTAGGTGGTGTAATCGGAACTGGTTTTTTCTTAGGTTCAGGTTACACCATTAATCAGGCTGGACCAGGGGGAGCCATCCTTTCATATTTAGTAGGCGGATTTATTATGTATTTAACAATGCTATGCCTTGGAGAGTTAACGGTAGCAATGCCAGTTTCAGGTTCTTTCCAAAAGTATGCGACGAAGTTTATTGGACCAGGAACGGGCTTTATGATCGGTTGGCTATATTGGCTTGGCTGGGCAGTAACAGTAGGACTAGAATTAACGTCAATCGGTTTAATGATGAAAAGATGGTTTCCGAATGCTGATGTTTGGGTATGGTGCCTTGTATTCGGTGTTATTTTATATGCTTCAAACGCAATTTCGGCGAAAAGTTATGCTGAATTAGAATTTTGGTTTTCTAGTATTAAAGTAATTACAATTCTTGCATTTGTTGTTCTTGGTGGTAGTGCATTATTAGGGTTTATATCATATGACGGAAAAGAAGCAGCACCTCTTTTCTCTAACTTTGTAAGTGAAGGCGGGTTATTCCCGAATGGACTAGCTGCCGTATTACTTACAATGATTACAGTGAACTTCTCGTTCCAAGGAACAGAGTTAATCGGGATTGCAGCGGGAGAAAGCGAAGAGCCTGAAAAAACAATTCCACGTGCAATTCGTAATACAGTATGGCGCATTATGTTATTCTTCATTTTAACAATGACGATTTTAGTAGGATTAATTTCTTGGAAAGAAGCTGGCGTAATTGAAAGTCCGTTCGTAGTTGTATTTGATAAAATCGGTATTCCATATGCAGCTGATATTATGAACTTCGTTATTATTACTGCGTTATTATCTGTAGCGAACTCTGGATTATATGCAGCGACGCGTATACTATGGTCACTTGCAAATGAAGGAATGGCACCAAAGTCTTTCCAGAAAGTAAATAAGCGTGGTATTCCAATTACAGCACTAGTTGTAACAATTGCTGTAGCTGCTTTATCTTTATTAACAAGCTTCCTTGCAGAAGATACAGTATACATGTACTTATTATCTATAGCTGGTTTATCAGCTGTATCAAGTTGGATTATTATTGCCCTGTCGCAACTTCGCTTTAGAAGTCAGTATATAAAAGGCGGAGGAAAGTTAGAGGACTTAAAATATAAAACACCGTTATATCCAATCGTTCCTATTTTAGCTTTAATTACAAATAGTATCGTTGTTATTAGTTTAGCGTTTATTCCAGAACAAAGAATGGCGTTATATTGTGGTATTCCATTTATCATTTTCTGCTACATATATTATTATATAAATAAGAAACGGCAGAAACCGATGAAGGTGGAGACAACAAATGAAACTAACCATCAAACAAGATGATATTGAGGCAGATTTATCGTATGGTCAATTAGCGATTGGAAAAGAAAACGGGTATTCACCGTTACAATTACTCGTTTCTTCTATCGCAGGATGCAGTGCAATTGTCTTTCGAACAATTTTAGAAAAGAAACGTATTACATACGATACGTTTACAATTGAAACGGAAATTGGTAGAAGTGAAGCTTTATCAAAACCAGTTGAAAGTGTTCATTTGCACTATAAAATTAAAGCGCAAAACATTACAGAAGAGCAGTTGGATAAGGCACTGCAACTGGCAGTGAAAAATTGCACGATTGTTCAATCTGTAAAAGATAGTATAAAGGTTACGGAAACAATTGAACTAATAAAATAAAACATAAAAACGTGAGAATACGGCTCTCACGTTTTTATGTTTTTAATAAAGGGGGAAATATGATGGAATGTTTAGGGTGTAAATTAGCCAACGAAGAAGAAATTATATATAAAATATATGAAGATGACTATGTAACATGCTTTTTAGATCATGCACCTTTCTATCCAGGACATACTTTAATTGTGCCAAAACAGCATGTTGTAGAAGTAGATGAATTAGATGATGTTGTAGCAAAATCCATTATGGATGCTTCTAAGCTTATTGCAAAAGCGATTAAGGCATTATATAAACCAGATGGAGTTACAGTTTGTCAAAATGGTGGAGTATTTAATGAGTTAACACATTACCATATGCATGTCGTACCAAGATATAAAGAGCGCTCGTTTGCTGAATTTTATACGGTACAATCGGGAGAAAAGCACAATCATAATTTTGAAGAGATTAAGCATTTGTTAAAAGAAGCGATAGAGCATATGCTGCTTATTGAAAAGGCGTAGCGGTCAGGAAAATTCTAATATTAAAAAGCCCAATTTCTCAGTTAAAATAGAGAAATTGGGCTTTTGTTTATTCTATTATTAAATTTTATCTATAAAAAGATTTTGCAGTGTCACAAAGTATGGGGCTCATTCGTTATATAGAGTGAGAGGAGGAATTATATGAAGGTTACAAACAACGATTATGAAAAGATGGAAGAGCTATATGAGTTGTATGAACAAAAGATTTATTATGTAGCGTATTCTATTTTAAATAATATTCAACAGGCTGAAGATGCGGTTCAAGAGACGTTTATTACTCTTTATAAGAACCTGGCAAAGCTCTATAGCTTGAGCACTGAAGAGCTTAAACGCTACATTTTGAGGGTCGCGAAAAACAAGGCGATTGATAGTTACCGGAAAAATAAACGACATGAAACATTTTTAGAAGAATATGAAAGAGAATCAGTAGAGGCAGTAGATGAAAATATTGAAGAGTGGGAAAAACGTAAAATGTCTGAGGTTCAAATTGATGCATTGCTAAAAGAGTTAAATGAATCTAATAGACAGGTGTTTAAGTACAAAGTCTTCTATAACTTAACGTATCAAGAAATTTCAAGTGTTATGGGGATAACGGAGGTCAATGTCCGCAAGCAGTTTGAACGCGCTCGAAAACGAGTCCAAACTATTATAGGAGGTATACAACATGACGAATTCAAAGAACTCCAAAGAAATATATGAACTTGCTGAAAAGATTGCTTTAGATGATTTTGATAAAATCGAAGAACAACATGAATTTTCACATACATATACGCGCAAAAAGAAATTGTTTATGGAAGAAATGAAGCTGAAAGACGAGAAGCCACAGAAAAAGCGTAAAAAACATCGTATGTTAATCGCTGCTGCTTGCTTATTGATTGGTATGCCGACAACCGTTTTTGGTGCAGTAAAAGTCTATAATATGATTGTCCAAAAACAAAATTACGAAGTAAATGTTTCGGTAACAAATAAGGACTCAAAAAAGAGTGATAAGTGGTATAAGCTGAAAATAGGTAAATTGCCAGAAAATATGGAAGCAATCGATGACTCTGCTATGAAATATTCATTTAAAGATAATGACGCAATGGGTGGGTTTTCATTCGTTCTTTGGAGAGTAGGAAAAGATTCAAATTTTAAAACGCTGTACTCAAAAAGCTACGAAGAGAAAGAGATAAATGGTAAGAAAGCAGTGATTGTTAATAAAGAAAATGGAAACAATAATTTAGCGTTTAACAGAGAGGTCTTTCTCTTTTTTGAGAAAGAGGGGATCATGTTACAAAGTTATATTGGAAACGATATAAACGAAGAACAAATGGTGGATGTGTTAGGGAACATTTCACTTGAGCCTACGTCAAAAGAAAAGGCATCAGATATAACAGATTATGATAAAAAGTATTTTAGCGAAGAAAGTAAGCCTAAAAAAACTAAGGTGATTCCTTTGAAAAAAGATAGTAAACGACTATTTCATATAGGACAAAAGGTTCCAGTAACGATATCTATGGATAACAGCCAAATTGAATATGTGATAGAAAAAGTTGAAGTCTTTGATTCAATCAAAGATTTTACACAAGAGAACTTTAATGAACTTGGCCTAGAGATATTAAGCAAGAATAAGGCTTTAGATCAGACGGGAAAATTACTATCGTACAGACGAGATGAATATAAATTAGGGAATGGTAAAGATTCAATTGATACATTAGTAGATTCGAAATTAGTTAATGTTAAATTTGTCTATTTAACAACAACAGTGAAAAATATTGGTAAAAAGTCGACAGAAGAAATCTATATGCATCCATCTATAAAACAGCTTAAATTTGAAGGGAATGCATGGAACTACGCTAAAGAAGAGGGAATGGACGCAACGCGTATTATGACGGGTGAAGTTGATTACTTGGAACCTCACGGAGACGGAAAAAGCTTTTATAATATTGGCAGTATCCGATCTGGACAAACGGTGAAGGTTAACTTAGGTTATTTTGTAGATGAGGATAAACTAAATTCAATCTTTTTAGATGCTTTCCATTACAGAGGGAATGGTGGCACTGAAAATATGAATGCGGAATATCGTTGGTGGATTGATATTCGTCAATAGTAACAAAGAGACTAAAAAGCTGCTTATATTTAGCAGCTTTTTTCGTCTCCATACATATGTAAAATTTCTTTCGCACGTATACGTAAACCATCTATCAATTCTATCGGTTCTAACACTTGTGCATCTTTTCCAAGCCTATAAAATAAAGGGGTAATAAAATTAATTTCACCTTTATCAATTGTTGAATGTATATATCCTGTCCCGTCCTCATTTACTACAACGAATTCTTCAAGGTAAGGCACGCTTTTACATTGGCGCACACCTTCTGTCGTTAATAAAACATGTAACTGGGTAGGAATGTTTATGACGTTAGAGCTAGAGTTAAACCATTCTTCTAAATTCATGAACGTACTTTCACTTTCTTCTGTTGATAATATAGAAAGAATACGATCAACGCGATACAGTAATACTTTTTTTCTACTGAAGTCGTAGGATGGTAAGTACCATAGCCCGTCATGAGCATATACACCGATAGGATGAACATGTTTTGTTTTTATCCCCGATTTAGATTCGTATTGAAAGTGTAAATCTTTATTTTCAATAGCCGTGGTTAACACTTCATTTAAAAGAGGTGTATCAATTGTTCTCTTCGGATTCCAGAAAGCAATATAAGAGCGTATTTTATCAATTTTCGCTTTCGCATCATGTTGTAGAGAGCTGTACAGTTTGTGTGTAACGGAATTGATTTCTGTATTAAAAGGTAAGTCTCGGTAGTAGCTTAAAGATTGAAATGCAAAAAAGATGGAGACTGCTTCTTCTTCCGTAAATAAAATAGGGGGAATGACTCTATTCGTTAATACTTTATAGCCGCCGTTACGACCTTGTTCTGCGTAAATGGGCAACCCCATATCACTCAAATCTAAAATGTATCTATGAACCGTACGAACGGAAATATTAAATTCATCAGCTATTTCTTGCGCTGTAAATGTCTTTTTTGCAGAAGCAAATATAAGAATATCTAATAAGCGTTTAGCTTTTGACAAATGTATCACCTTTTTCTTTTTAACATGACATAAATTGTCATGTTTTATTGTTAGTATATTGTTTACATCATATGTTATCAAGATGAGATGCAAGGAGGGAAAGAGATGTCACGTGAAATTGTTTTATTTATTGCGGCGAGCTTAGATGGATATATTGCCAAAGAAGATGATGATTTACAGTGGTTAATGGAAACAGAAGGAGAGGGAGATAACGGTTATACAGAAATGTATGAAACAATTGATACGATAATCATGGGAAAAAGAACGTACGATTATGTAGTAGAGCATATGGAAACATTCCCGTATGTAGATAAAAAATGTTATGTTTTCTCTAACTCAGAAAAAGGTTCAAATGAATACGTGGAGTTTGTAAGTGAAGATGTAGTGGAGTTTACAAAAAGGTTGAAAGAGCAAGAAGGATCTAAAATATGGATGGTTGGTGGAGGAAGTCTACTAAGAGAATTCTTTAAGAATAATTTAATTGATGAATATGTTGTTACGATTACACCGCATATATTAGGCTCGGGAGTTCCGTTATTCCAAGATAAGAACCCGGAAATTCATTTAACTTTAACAGATACGAAACGTTTTGGGCAATTTGTAAATTTATATTATAAAGTAAGATGATAAAGAAACACGACTACTGATGGTAGTCGTGTTTTTGTATAGATGGCAATGAAATAATAAAGCAAGATCCGTGGTCGACTTCACTCGTTACAGTAATATTCCCACCGTGTAGCTCTACAATTTCTTTCACGATAGATAATCCTAAACCAGTTCCGCCTGTAGCTCGTGATCTCGCTTTATCAACTCGATAAAAGCGGTCGAAAATGTGAGGGAGGTCTTCAAGCGGAATACCTTCACCTTCATCTTCAATTGTAATGGAAATACTTTTATGTTCTTCAGTAACAGAAATGTGGATAAGAGAATACTCTTTTGAATGTCTATAAGCGTTATTTAAAATGTTCACCACAACTTGTTCGAAGCGTTGTTCATCTAGGTTCACTAGCAGTGTAGGAGGACAAGAGAAAGAAACTCTAATGTGTTTTTCTTTATATATGGCATTTACTTTTTCAGCTATGCGAGTCAGGAAGTTGTGTAAATGCACTTCCTTTACTTGAATAGAAAAGTTATGTTGTTCCATTTGTGCAAGGGAAAACAAATCTTGAACTAAGTTTGTAATGTAATCAGATTCATCTTTTATAATAGATAAATATCGTAAACGTTGCTTGGAAGATGTGGTTTCTTTTAAAGCAATGTCAGCGTAACCTCTTACGTATGTCAAAGGTGTTCGTAATTCATGAGCAACACTTGCTAGAAATTCACTTCGCTCTGTTTTCATATAATGTAAATCATTAGCAAGTGTTTGAATTGATGAGGCTAGTTCACCAATTTCATCATTTCGAGTAGTTGTTAATGAAACGGATAAATCGCCTTTACTCATTTTTTCAGTGGCATGTTTCATGTGTAACAATGGTTTTGTTAACAACCGTGATAATAGAAAGATGGTGATGGCTGTTAATAGAAAAGTAATGATCCCAGCAATAATGAATTGTCTTGTTAGCCCATTCACCATCTTTTCAATGGATTCTGTCCCAAGAAACATGTACACATAGCCTTCATGTTTTCCATCTATTACAATGGGACTAACTGTACATATATAATTAGATGTTTTCCAATGATTCTCTATAATTGCGCCTTCATGATCTGTCCGTGTTTGCATCTTTTCAATATGTCTTTTTATAGTAGTATTTATTTCGTTGGATTTAGCTAGTACATCCTTATTTGCATTTGTAATAACAACAGTCGTTTCGGCCTCGGATTCCATTAGCGCAACATGGGAAATTGTTTGCTTATCAAAATACTTTTCAAGGACATCTCTGTGACTATTTCCGCGCTTTAATAAAGCTGTCATTTCTTCATTTACTCTATTGTTGACAAGGCTATAATAAAGCAAGACAAATAGAACACTTTCGATTAAAAGTGTAACAATTAAAAAATAAAATCCGAGCTGAATAGAAATTCGCTTCATCGTTTTGCTCCTTAATCTAAAGTATCAACCCATCGATATCCGACTCCGTACACAGTTTTTAAATGATTATCAATAGGGAAATTTACTTTTCGTAATTTATCACGCAAATTACGAATATGTGAATCGACTGTTCTATCTTCTGTATTTGTATTTAATCCCCAAATTCGTTCAATAAGCTGATCTCGGCTTAATACGTAGTTCACATGACGTAAAAATAATCCGAGTAAAGAGAATTCGATTGGAGTGAGAAGAAGTTCTTCATTATGTACAGAAACGAAATGCTTTGCCTCATCCCATAAAATGCCGTCATATTGGATTTGCGCGTGTTGATTTGTTCGCCTTAAAACAGCTTTAATTCTTGCGAAAAGCTCTTCTTCATGGAAAGGTTTTGTTACGTAATCATCCGCTCCGAGTTTTAATCCTTGGACGACATCGATGGTTTGATCACGAGCGGTAACCATAATAATAGGAACGTTACTAAATGAACGGATTTTTTTGCACGTTTCCCATCCGTCCATCTTTGGCATCATAATATCGAGTAAAATAAATTTAAAGTTTTGATTTTCTATATGTGAAATCGCTTCTTCTCCGGATTGTGCACATATGCAGTTATATCCAATTGGAGTAAGATAAAGCGTTAATAATTCAAGCATTCGCGGTTCATCGTCTACGAGCAGTATATCAATCATAGAGAGCCCTCCATATATAATTTTTACTTAAATTGTAATGCAAAATCATGAAGAAATGGTGCAGATTGTAATGCGTCTGCATAATTTCTTCAGAATTGCTTGTTATTGTAAAGTTGAAATTCCATTTTAGGTAATGATATTGGCTCGAAAACGATTTATACGGAGGCGGTATAGTGAAAAAGATGACCCGAATCTTTGGGATAACAATAGTTACAGCAGTTGGTCTTGCTGCATGTGGACAAACGAACACGGATCATAAAAATCATGAATCGAAAGAAGAGAAGAAAACAGAGCAGAAGGAAATGAAAATGAATCAGGAGGTAACTGCACCGAAAGAAATGAATCAAGGTGCATCAAATGATTTATTAACGACAAGTTTAAAAAATGTAACGAGATTAAACACAAATGATCCTCTTCAAATGGTAGTATTAACTTCGCAGACGATATGGCCAGCAACACATAAAGAGAATCAGCCAGGCGCTGTTATTTTAGTACCAGTAAACGAGTGGCAATTAGGTATTGCAAGTGCAGACCTTATTCATCATCCGAATAACGGACCGATTTTATTTATAGAAAAAGAAAAGGTACCCGAGATGACGTTAAAAGAAATAAAACGGCTAAATCCGCTCGGAACGAAAGATGGAACACAAATTATGGTGATGGGGGATATAGGGGCAGCCGCACTGGAGCAATTAAAAGATTATAAAGTAAAGCAAATAAAGGAAACGGATCCAGCTATCTTTGCTAAAGATGTTGATAAAGAGTATGCGGATATAACAGGTAGTTATCCGAATAGTGTTATTATCGGTTCGTCTGAAGAAGAAGGGCGTTTATATACAACACCAGCTGTAAACTGGATTTCTCATATGCCAGAACCATTACTTTATACAGAAAAGAATAAAGTGCCAGAAGCGACGATAGAGGCATTAAAGATGCGAAAAGATAAAGCAAATATATATGTACTAGGACCAGAAAAAATCATTTCAAAAGAAGTAGAAAAAGAGTTAAGCAAATACGGGAAAGTAACGCGTATTAGTGGAGAGACTCCAGTAGAAAATTCTATTGCATTTGCAAAGTTTAAAGATGAAAAAACAAAATTTGGGTGGGGGTTCACAAAACCAGGACACGGTGTATCATTTGTTTCAAACAAAACACCAGACTTAGCAGTTGCAGGAGCACCATTTTCACATATGGGTAAACATGCCCCCGTCATCTTATTAGAGGAAGGAAAAGCTTCACAACCAGTGTATGATTTCCTTGCTACTATTCAACCGAAGTTTAAAGATGACCCAACACTTGGCCCGTACAATCATGGATTCTTATTAGGAAATACTGAAAATATTTCATTTGAAACGCAAGGTATATTGGATGAGAGGCTAGAGATTGTGCAAGAAAGTGGTCAAGGGCACGGTGGACATTAATGAAATGAGAGAAGACGCTATGAAGATAGCGTCTTTTTTAGGAAACTTTTACATAGCGAAAAATCCTCTACTCGTTATATAATAGCCTTCGTGCAGTCGGCTAGATTTTCTTATGGAGAAAATCAAATGAGAAAAGAGTAGAGGAGTGGTATTTTGTTTCAAACGATAAAAAATGACTGGTTCTCCAACGTGAAAGGAGATGTGCTATCAGGAATTGTCGTTGCTTTAGCGTTAATCCCTGAAGCAATTGCTTTCTCTGTTATTGCAGGCGTGGATCCGACCGTTGGGTTATACGCAGCCTTTTGTATTGCAGTTACCATTTCATTTGTTGGCGGAAGAACTGGAATGATTTCAGCTGCAACAGGTGCAATGGCATTGTTAATGGTAACGCTTGTTAAAGATCATGGTTTGCAATATTTATTTGCTACAACAATATTAACGGGGATTGTCCAAATTATTTTCGGTGTATTCAAACTGAGCTCATTTATGAAGTTTGTTCCGAAATCTGTTATGAGTGGTTTTTTAAATTCACTTGGAATTTTAGTTTTTACAGCGCAATTGCCACATTTTAAAAATGCAACTTGGCAAATGTATGCACTTGTCGCATTAGGACTTGCAATTATATATGTATTTCCACGTATTACGACGGCTGTACCGTCTACACTTATTTCAATTATCATTGTGACAAGTATTGCACTTATGAGCGGATTACAGTTAAAAACAGTCGGGGATATGGGAAGTCTGCCGAAAGAATTACCGTTCTTTAGCATGCCTGACGTGCCTTTTACACTTGAGACATTAGGGATTATTTTACCGTACGCAGTTATGCTTGCAATTATTGGTTTACTAGAGTCATTATTAACAGCTTCAGTTTTAGATGATATGACGCATACGGAAAGTAATAAGCATAAGGAAGCACGTGGACAAGGGATTGCAAACATTGTTGCTGGTTTCTTCGGAGGAATGGCAGGATGTGCAATGATTGGACAATCTGTTATTAATATTAAATCAGGTGGACGCGGGCGATTATCGACGTTTGTAGCGGGCGGATTTTTAATCATATTACTATTTGTTTTAGGTGATTATGTCGTTCATATTCCGATGGCAGCTTTAGTTGCAGTTATGATTATGGTTTCAATTGGAACATTTGATTGGAACTCTGTAACAACGATTCATAAAGTACCAAAAGGAAATGCATTTGTTATGATTGTAACAGTTGTGGTGGTCTTAATTACACATAATTTAGCATTAGGTGTAATTATCGGAACAGTAATTAGTGCGGTTTTATTTGCATTCAATATGGCAAAGATTCACGTGAAACATTTATATATTGAAAATAAGAAAATATACGAAATTCATGGCCAACTTTTCTTCGCATCTACGGCAGATCTTATCAATAATTTTTCATTTGAGGAAGATGTAAAAGAAATTGAGTTGAATTTTTCTCACGCACACATATGGGATGATTCAGCAGTGGCGTCAATTGATAAAGTTATTATGAAGTATGAACAAAGTGGCGTGAAAGTAAGTATAATGGGATTAAATGAACGTAGTGCAAAACTTGTTACTAATTTAGCTACTTATAATAAAAGAATTGCTAGTTAGAAGCCTCCTTTTTAGGGGGCTTTATTATATAATACGAGTAGGATAACGAAAAGGGGATTCAGCATATGTATAAACAAATTATATTAGCATGTGACGGTTCTGAACATGCACTTCGAGCAGCGGAACATGCAACATATATTGCGAAATGTAGCGAAGAAGCAAATGTTGAAGTTGTGTACGTAGTAGATAATAGAACAGCAAAATCAGATATTATACAAGGTCAAACAGATTTAGAAACAATAACGGCTAGTCGAAAAGATAAATTAAAAGAGATTGAAGGTTTATTAAAGAAAGAGAATATTTCTTATAAAATTACGATATTACATGGCGATCCAGGAGATACGATTGTTCAATATGTAAATACAGGAGATATAGATCTTGTTATTGCTGGGAGTAGAGGATTAAATACACTGCAAGAGATGGTGCTTGGTAGTGTCAGTCATAAAATAGCAAAGCGTGTGAAATGTCCGGTGATGATTATCAAATAAATTGAGTGAGATATTTTGTAGTGTAAGCAAGACCTTGATATAATTCGAGGTCTTTTTTGACGTATAAAAGGTAAGAGTGTGGACATAATAGATACATAAGTTTTAGAAAATATTAACTTACAAATTTGTAAGTTTGTTGTCAGAAAAATCGATGTTATGAAAATTATTCTATTGGTAAAATAAACATATCGAAGGGGAGATAGGGAGGATGAAAAAGATGAAAGCACTTCAAAATTTATCATATAGCCAAGGTGTCGGTCTTATTTGTTTAGGGGGATTTGCTGCATCTGTTACGTTAGCTGTTGTAATAAAGATAATTCATCAAATCTTTTAATTTTAGAGTAGGGAAGGAATTGGTTGTTATAAATAGTAAGAGAAGGATTGTAAATAAAAAATAGCTCCTGGCATGTATGTAGATGCTGGGAGCTATTTTTATGATTATTTTTCTACTTCTGGCTTCTCACTTGTTACAGTAACGTCTTTCCAATGTGAAGTTATTTGATTCACTTCAGTGTTGACATCATAATTTTTTACGCGCTTATTAACACCTGTTAAATCGAATGTGTAATGAATTGGAATCATCGGTGCTTCGTCATGAATTAATTTTTGCCATTTATCATATACTTCTTTACGATATTTTTCATCAGTAGCTTTTTCTGATAATCCAGCGTCTAATAATTTAGTATTTTCATCATTTACCCAGCGTTGATAGTTAAATCCAGCATTTTTACCCCATAGACCAGAAAGGTCAGGATCAGAACCAGTGTTCCAAGCACCAGAGAAAATATCAACCTTTGGATCATCTTTTTTAATCATTTCACGCATAGCATTAAATTCATGTAAGCGTCCATCAACAAGCTCTACTTTTAAGCCGATATCTTTCCAAGATTGAATATAGAATTTTGCAAGTGGTTCACTTGTTTCACTGCCGTTACTAGCTAGGAAGTTAATTTTAAATTCATTACCTTTTGGATCCTCGCGGAATCCATCACCATTTTTATCTTTATAGCCAGCTTCATCTAATAGTTTTTTCGCTTTATCTACATCTAAGTTATATGCGCCAACATTGTTATTATGGTACTTTGGCATAGATGGTGGAATTGGAGAGTTAGCTGGAACACGAAGTCCGTGATATACTTTTTCTCCTAATTTTTCTCTATCAATTGCATAAGCCATCGCTTGACGTAAACGAACGTCTTTGAACTTATCGTTATCCATTACAGCTTCATTCTTTGCTTTGTCCATATGTCCGAACTTAAATCCGATATAAGTATAAGCAAGATCAGTTTTACCAATTAGTTGTGTATTTTTTAATTTACTTACGTTCGGATATTGATCAGCAGTAATTGCTGCAATATCAATATCACCTTTTTTCAGAGATGCACTAACAATAGATGGATTTACAACTTTTAATGTTACATTTTTTAGTTTAGGTTTGCCACCCCAATAATCATCGAAGCGCTCATACTCAACTGATTCACCAGGGACGATTTTCTTCACTTTAAATGGTCCGAATCCAATTGGATTTTGACGGATCTTATCAGATTCAGCCAGTTTTTCAATTGGTACATCACCTAAATATTTTTTAGGTGTAGGATATGTCCAAATACCAGTTTTCAGTGAAGGGTTTACTTCTTTATAAGTAATGGAAATTGTTTTTGGATCGACTACTTTAATACCAGAAATTTTGTCAGCTTTTCCAGCGTGATATTCTTCCATACCTTCAATCATTTGCATTTGTGTATCGTAACGAATACCTGTATATTTGCTATTCCCAATAATCAAGTAAGAATATTCTAAATCCTCAGCCGTTACAGGGTTACCATCGTGCCATTTTACATTATCTTTAATCTTAATTGTAATTGTTTTTTTATCTTCAGAAATTGTATAAGTTGCAGCACCATCATTTGTAATTTCCCAGTTTTTATCTGTAGCTAATAATTGTTCATCAAAGAAATCCATAATTTCTGAATCTGGAGCAACTTCATACAATACTCTACTTAAAACACCAGCGAAAGGTGAATTTGAAACGAGTCCATAAGTTAATGATCCGTCTTTAATCTCTTTGCCATCATTTTTTACAGCAGCACTAAATTTATTTGTTTCTACTTTTTTCGTATTTGCTTTTTTGCTACCGCTATCAGCACCCCCACATGCAGATAGTAATAATGTTGAAGCAGCAAGTGTACTTAATACTTTGTACAGTTTTGGTTTGTTCATAACTTCTCCACCCCTTATCCTTTTCTTTGTCTCGCATCAGCCGCACGTTTTAACGCTTGACCAATAAAATTTATACACAGCATCAACACTAAAATCATGATTGATGCGGGTAACCAAATCCACCATTTTTCTTGCAATACATCTGGGTTTGTTGCATAACTTACAAGTGTACCAAGACTCGGTGTACTTTCTGGTAGACCAAAACCTAAGTAAGTCAAACTAGATTCAATCCCGATGTTACCAGCAAGATTTAATGTAATATTTACGATAATAATAGAGCTCAAATTAGGTAATATTTGCTGAAAGATAATCTTCCAATTTGGTGTTCCTAAAGTTTTTGATGCAGATACGTAATCAAGTTCTTTCTCAGTTAATACTTTAGAGCGTATAAGCCTTGCTTTTCCGACCCATAAGAAAGCGGTCATTATGAGAATAAATGTAGTAATATTGAAAGTTGGAACAAGTGAGATAAATACGATAACAATCATTAAGAATGGTAAAATCATCATAAAGTCGATAAAACGCATGATGATGTTATCAACAACTCCTCCAAAATAGCCAGCAATTAGTCCCATGGTAAGACCGATAAGGGTTGATAAAAGAGTAATGGCTAAACCAACTGTAAAGGAATTACGTGTACCAATAATTAATTGTCCGAAAATATCACGGCCACCATAATCAGTTCCTAGCCAATGTTCAGCTGAAGGAGGATCATAAATGGCGAACAGATCAACTCGAACGATATCTTCTTGTTTCATAATAAATGAAGTTGCGTAAACGGCTATTAATATTAAAGCTAAAAAGAATAGGGAAAACATTGCTAGTTTATCTTTACGAAATTCTCGCCACATAATGGAGAAACCAGAAGGGCTCTTTTCGTAATGAATGACCTCAGTTTGTTTTTCAGGATTTGCTAACATAACGTTTCTTCACCTCCATTAATCAATACGAATACGTGGATCAACGATGCTTAGAATAATATCGGAAAGAAGAGTCCCGAGTAGCGTTGCGAATCCAGTAAATAATACAAGAGCAGTTACGACACTGAAATCACGTTGAGTAATAGATTGGAAAAATAGTTGTCCAATTCCTGGGTAGCCGAAAATATTTTCTAGAATAATAGAGCCACCAACTAAACCTGTAATTTCATATCCTAAAAATGCTGCAATTGGTAAAAATGAATTTCGTAAAATATGTCTGGAATATACTTTAGATTCTGGTACACCTTTTGCTTTTACTGTGCGTACAAAATCTTTATGTTTCGTATCAATAATTTCACTTCGTAAATATTGTACAGTTCCTACAGTGCCAATTAATGCCCCAGATAAAGCTGGTAAAATCATATGATTTAATTTACTTAAATAATAATCAAATGATCCGGCTGCCACTTGTGGATCAACGCTACCACTTGTAGGGAAGATCGGGTATAAAAAGCCGAATAAGAATAACATTACTAATCCGAAAATAAATAGGGGTGTACCAAATCCTAAAAAGTTATAGAGTGTAATGAGTCGATCAGCCCACGTATCATTCCAACGCCCACTTATAACGCCAAGTGGAATGGCGATTAAATAAGTAAGAATAAGAATTAGAAGAGCTAACAGCACTGTATTACCAAGGCGTTCCCCAATAATGTCTGTTACTTGTATTTTATGTGCGTAAGAAATACCGAAATCCCCTTGTACGGCATTTGAGATCCACCTTACATATTGTGTGGGAATAGGATCATTTAACCCAAGTTTCTCACGTTGTTCTTCAATTACTTTTGGATCGGCTTTTGGGTTTGCTAGTTCAGCGCCACTTAATGCATCACCTGGCATTGCTTTAGCAAGTGTAAAGACGAGTACACTTAATACGAATAATTGCGGTATCATAACTAAAATCCGGCGTAATATAAATTTCCACATGTTTTATCACTCCCTTATGGTAATGCCACCCGGTGAGTTGGCGAGATTGGTTTTAAATCGTAAGCACGTCCATTTTCATTGAAATAATTTTCGTATGATTTTTCGTACTCAGCGCTTACTTCACGACGCAATTTACGCTGTTGTTCGCGGTTTTCTGGACGAATATCAGGAATAGCTGATATTAGGCGCTTCGTATAGATGTGCTGTGGATTGTTATAAATTTCAGCACTAGTTGCTTCTTCCACAATGCGTCCACGATACATAACACCTATACGGTCACACATATGGCGAATTACACCTAAATCATGACTGATAAATAAGTATGTTAGTCCGAGTTCGGATTGCAAATCTTGTAAGAAGTTTAAAACTTGCGCTTGTACAGAAACATCCAGTGCAGATACAGGTTCATCTGCGATAATAAGCTTCGGTTTTAGTGTAAGTGCGCGTGCAATACCAATCCGCTGTCTTTGTCCACCGGAAAATTCATGTGGGTATTTATAAATTGACTCTGGATTTAGACCAACTTTATCAAGATAATCTTGAACAGCTCTACGCTCTTCATCAGGTGAGAGTTTCTCAAAATTTCGAAGTGGTTCAGCGATAATATCCATAACACGTTTCTTCGGGTTTAAGGATGAATAAGGATCTTGAAAAATCATTTGAATATCTTTTCGTTGTTCTCTTAGTTCTGAGCGACTTAATTTTGTTAAATCTCTATTATTAAAATGAATACTACCGCCCGTCGCTTTCGTTAAGTGCATAATTGCTTTTCCAGTTGTTGATTTACCGCTCCCAGATTCCCCAACGATTCCGTAAGTTTCGCCAGATTGTAGTTCGAAGCTTACGCCATCAACAGCACGAACGTAATCTAAGGTACGACCGAAAACACCACCTTTAATTGGAAAGTGTACTTTTAAATCTTCTACTTTAAGCAGTGCCATGAGTTACGTCATCTCCTTTCTTATCTTGGAAGTTAAAATGCTTGTAGCAAGTACAACGCACCCAGTGGTCTGGTTTTACTTCATGTAAAATTGGATTTTCCTCGTGTTGATCAGGTCTAATCCATGGAATTCGTGCCTGGAATCGACAGCCTGTGCGAGGTAACTTAGCTAATGTCGGTACAACGCCTTGAATAACATGTAATTTTTCCTTTTCAGCATATGCAGATGGAATGGAGTTTAATAGAGAACGAGTATATGGGTGAAGAGGGTTATTAAAAATCTCTTCAACTTTTCCTGTTTCTACAACTTGTCCAGCGTACATAACGACGATACGATCGGCTGTTTCTGCGACAACACTTAAATCATGAGTAATTAAAATGATGCCCATTTTCGTTTGTTCTTGAATAGATTTTAGTAAGTCTAAAATTTGTGCTTGGATGGTTACATCAAGAGCCGTTGTTGGCTCATCTGCAATAATAAGTGCTGGGTTACAAGCAATTGCAATTGCGATAACAATTCTTTGTCTCATTCCGCCAGATAATTCGTGTGGGTATTGTTTATATGTAAGTTCTGGTTTTGGAATACCAACTTGATGAAGTAGTTCTAAGGTGCGTTCTTTCTTCTCAACTTTTGAAAGGCTTGTGTGGTAGTCTAAGTTTTCTTCAATTTGTTTTCCAACTGTCATAAGAGGATCGAGTGCTGTAAGAGGTTCTTGGAAAATCATGCCGATGTTTGATCCGCGTACTTTATTCATCTCTGCGGCTGACATCGTTAGTAAATCCTTATCTCTATAGTTAAGCTGCCCTTGTAATTTTGTATTTGCTTCATTATGCAGTCGCATAATGGAAAGGGCAAGTGCACTTTTTCCGCAACCTGATTCACCGACTATCGCGACAATTTCATTTTCATGGACTGTTAACGAAACATCATCAACTGCGGCATGATATTGATCTTGTATGCGAAAGGAAGTCTGTAAGTTTTCAATGCGAAGAAGTGGATTCTTCATGGCTATCCCTCCATCTTTCTGAAAAGACTAAATATTTTGTATGTTGTTGTTATTTTAATATAAATTGACAATGTTTGACAAGAGAAAGTTGAGAAAATATTCAAAAATCTTTTTATATAGAGATTGGATGCATGTATATAAGTAGTTGGAGTGTTTTGAAAACGCTAACATGTATAAGGAAGGGAAATAAATCTTTTGTAAGAAAAAAGTATTATATGTAGAAAAAAGAGAGATGTTCTGTAAAGAACAGTCTCTCTTTTTTTGGTAAGAATAATATTAGTGCTTAAGCTTGCTTTTGTTTTGGAGATCCTGTCTTTAAAGTAAGAGCAAGGAAGAACATTGCAAGTACACAAGATGCAAGTAACAAGATGAATCCGCCATCCCATCCAAATGCATCGACGATAAAGCCCATAGCAGCACTAGCGAAAGCTGCTCCGCCTAAGTAACCGAAGAAGCCAGTTAAGCCCGCTGCAGTTCCAGCAGCTTTCTTTGGTGCTAAGTCAAGAGCGTGTAGACCAATTAACATAACCGGTCCGTAAATTAAAAATCCAATTGCGACAAGTGCGATACTATCAACCATTGGATTACCAGGAGGGTTTAGCCAGTAAACAAGAACGGCGATAAATACACCAACCATAAATAAAATACCAGCAGGTGCGCGGCGTCCTTTGAATAGTTTATCACTCATCCAGCCGCAAAGAAGTGTACCTGGAATACCAGCCCATTCATATAGAGCGTAAGCTGTACGTGAACTACTATGAGTAAAGCTTTTTTCTTCTACTAAATAAGTAGGAGCCCAGTCTACAACACCGTAACGTACGAAATATACGAAAACGTTCGCAATCGCGATGTACCATAAAAATTTATTGTTTAGTACGTATGTAAATAAAATTTCTTTTACCGAAAGTTCGCGTTCGCGATCTTGTACTTTTTCATCTGGTGGATATTCTCCAGTATGTTCTTCAATAGAAGGTAATCCACAAGATTGAGGTGTATCTCTCATCGTAATTAATACATAAATACCAACTAAAATTGAAAGAATACCTGGGAAGTAAAAAATACTTTTCCAATCATTTGCAAAGAAATATAACCCTAATGTTACAAGGGAAGGCATAAGTGCGCCACCGACATTATGAGCGACGTTCCAAATAGACATTTTTGTACCACGTTCACTAATAGAGAACCAGTGAACCATTGTACGACCACAAGGAGGCCATCCCATCCCTTGTACCCATCCATTTAAAAACTGAAGTACAAACATAAGTATAATGCTCGTTGTAATGAAAGAAAATGAGCCGAAAACAATATTAATGATACCTGATAAAAATAGCCCAGCTGCTAAAAAGTAGCGAGGATTACAACGATCGGATACGATACCCATAAGAAATTTACTTAATCCGTAAGCGATAGAAACTGCTGAAAGGATAACCCCAAGCTCCCCTTTACTAAAGCCTTGTTCAATTAAGTATGGCATTGCTAGTGAAAAGTTTTTTCGAACAAAGTAATAACCTGCATAGCCGATGAAGATACCTAAAAATACTTGTAAACGTAATTTACGGTATTCACTATCAACGCGATCAGCTGGTAAGCGTTCCACGTGGGGCGCAGGTTTAAAGAATTGTGTGAAAAACATAAAATGAAAATCCTCCCCAATTTAATTCGAAGTGTTGTAAGTCAGAGAGAATATAAAAAGGCCATGAAATATAAAAAAGTTTCCTTTTTTATGATTCATAGCCGTGTACTCCGATTCTCCGTGACTGTCAATATTAACTTCGACGAAAATTATACAACTTTGTGACAAAAATGTAAACGTTTTTATAAATAAAAAGTGTTGACGGATTTTGTTCGCGGTATTAATATTTAAATACATTAAATATTTTGGTGCTTAAATAAGAGGTGGATAACATGCCAAATGATATGACGCATATCGATAAAATTCAAGCTCTTGCTTTTTCGATTGGAAAGAAAATGCAGACAGAGTTATTAGAACAAATGCAAGCAACAGGACTTACACCACCGCAGTTTTATATTTTAAAGATTTTAGATCATTATGGAGCTTCAAGGGCGACAAAATTAGCGAAAAAAATGTATGTAAAGCCTAGTGCAATTACAGTGATGATCGATCGCTTAATTGACCAAGAGCTTGTCGAGCGTTATCACGATAAAGATGACCGTCGTGTTGTCGTCATTGAGTTAACAAAAAAGGGGAAAGCTAGGGTAGAAGAGGCGATGACTGCTCGTAATGAGCACATTGCAAAATATTTCTCACATTTAGAGTTGCAAGAAAGAGAAGATTTGTTACGCCTTTTTGAGAAGTTAGAAACTATTATTTGCGGGACACAAGAGGAAAAAGAGAAAAAATAAGAGGAATTGAGGAGATTACATGGAGCAACAAGACAATATAAATAGAAAGTTGTTGTTAGTCGGTTTAGTAATTGCGATGCTATTTGCTGCCTTAGATGGAACAATCGTTGGTACAGCAATGCCACGTATCGTTGGTGAACTAGGCGGATTAAGTTTAATGACGTGGTTAACAACAGCTTATATGTTAACATCAACAACAGTTGTACCAATTGCAGGTAAATTAGCGGATTTGCTTGGTCGTCGTAACGTATATATAACAGGGTTAGTTATCTTTATGGTTGGCTCAGCATTATGTGGTATGGCAAATGGTATGACAGAATTAATTATTTTCCGTGGTATTCAAGGTCTTGGCGGCGGTATTATGATGCCGATGGCTATGATTATTATCGGAGATATGTTCACGGGGAAAGAACGTGCGAAATGGCAAGGTATTTTTGGTGCGTTATACGGTCTTGCTTCTGTAATTGGACCACAAGTGGGTGGTTGGATTGTAGATGCAGTGAACTGGAGATGGGTATTCTACATTAACTTGCCAGTTGGTATTTTAGCAACAATCTTTATTGCAATGGGATTAAAATCACATAAACAAACAGGACCAATTAAAATTGATATTGCTGGGATCTTTACGATGATTCTCGGTGTTGTCAGTTTATTACTGGCATTAACGTTTGGTGGAAAAGATTACGCATGGGATTCTTGGCAAATTATCGGGTTATTTGCATTAGCTTTAATTGGTATCGTTAGCTTTGTTATTGTTGAAACGAAAGCAGAAGAACCAATTTTACCGATGCATTTCTTTAAAAATCGTACATTTACATTACTAAATGCGATTGGATTTTTTATGAGTATTGGAATGTTCGGTGCGATTATGTTCGTACCATTCTTCATGCAAGGAATTGTAGGAGTAAGTGCAGCTGAATCAGGAACAATTATGACGCCAATGATGATTACAATGATTGTGATGAGTATTATTGGCGGGCAACTTGTATTAAAAGTTGGTGTAAAACCACAAATTATTACAGGAATGCTTATAATGGCTGGAGGATTCTGGTTATTAACAACGATGGATATGCACACAACTAAATTGACTGCTACTTCTTATATGATGGTTATCGGTTTAGGAATGGGTCTTGTAATGCCGACATTAACATTAGCGTTACAAGAAAGCTTCCCGAAAAAAGATCTTGGTGTCGTAACATCATCAAGTCAGTTCTTCCGTCAAATCGGCGGAACATTTGGTATTACAATTTTAGGATCAATCATGAATAACACTTCAGGTACAACATTAACAAAGAATTTAGTACCTGTATTAGATACATTCCCGAAAGAAGCGGGACAAATGGTAACGAAATTTAAAGATATGATTCATACAGATCCACAAGGTTTATATTCAATGTTATTTAGTCCAGAGGCATTAAAACAAATGCCAGAAGCGTTCGCTAACAGCATTGTACCGATTTTGAAAAACTCTTTAGTAGACTCACTTCATACTGTATTCTTAACAGGATTAGTATTTATCGTAGTAGGCGCTATCTTTACAATTTTCTTACAGAAGATTAAACTGTCAGATCGTAAAAAAGATGCTAAAGAGCCAGCTACAGAAGAAAAAGAACAAACTGTATCATATTCGTAATGAAAAAGCATCGCCTTATGGCGGTGCTTTTTTGAGTATAACCTTAAAAGCTTTTTCGTGAGAAATGATTGACGTATTTCTAGAAATACGTTATATTATTTTCTGTAAACGGTTACATGAAATGGAGAGGGAAAAGAATGAGTACGATTAAAGACGTTGCGAAATTAGCGGGAGTATCTGTTGCGACCGTTTCCAGAGTGTTAAATAAAAATGGATATGTTCATGAAGATACATTAAAGAAAGTAGAACGAGCGATTGAGATGCTAGATTATAAACCTAGTACAGTAGCACGCTCACTATATAATAAGAAATCTCGTTTAATTGGCTTAGTTGTTCCAAATATCGTGAATCCATTCTTTCCAGAAGTTGCACGTGCCGTAGAAGATGTAGCTCATAAGCAGGGATATACGGTTGTACTTTGTAACTCTGATGAAAATTTAGAGAAAGAAAAGCAATATATTGATGTACTTAGGCAAAATAATGTGGACGGATTTATTGTAGCAACAAATCCACAAAATAGTGTTAATTACATGAATTTGTCAGTACCAGTCGTTGCAATTGACCGTATGTTTAATGAGCGTATACCTGCTGTGTATGCAGATAACTATGCGGGAAGTCAGGCAGCGACAAAGCTATTAATAGATAAAGGCTGTAAACATATTGCGCATATTCGTGGACCGCGTGACGTAAGCACAGCGAATGAACGTTTTGAAGGCTTTGTAGACGTTATTACACAAAATAATCTTTCTTATATGATTGCAGAGAGTACATTTGATCCAGCTAATAGTGAGCGTGTAGCAGTGGAACTATTAGAAGAATATCCGCATATTGATGGTATTGTTGCTGGGAATGATTTAATTGCAATAGGTATCGTCAAGGCTGCGCTTCAAAAGGGGATTTCTATTCCGGATGATTTACAAATTATCGGATTCGATGGAATTTCTTTAACAGAGATGATGTATCCATCTATTACAACTGTTGCACAGCCAATTTACGAAATGGGGAAAATTGCAACAGAACTACTGTTAGATCAGATGGAAGGAAACGTATTAGAAGAGAAACATTATCGTTTACCGATTGAAATTATAGAACGAAATACAACGAAGTAAGGAGATGAAATAGATGCCAAATATTGCAGTAGTAGGTAGTATTTCAATGGACTTAGTGGCCGTTTCAAAAAAACGTCCGAAAGCAGGGGAAACAGTAATTGGTGAAGCATTTCATACAATTCCAGGAGGGAAAGGAGCTAACCAGGCGGTTGCTGCAGCGAGATTAGGCGCAAATGTAGCGATGGTTGGAGCGGTAGGAGACGATAATTATGGAACTGTAGTTAGAAAAAATTTAGAGAACGAACGCGTTTTTATCGACTATGTGGTACCGGTTACAGATACGGCGACAGGAATTGCTCATATCGTTTTAGCAGAAGAGGATAACAGTATTGTTGTCGTGCAAGGAGCGAATGCTCTTGTCAATGAGTCGGTTGTAAATCGTTCAAAAGATCTTCTTACAAAAGCAGATATGGTTGTGCTTCAACTAGAGATTCCACTTGAAACAGTAAAATATGTATTGGCTATTTGTGAGGAACACAAAATCCCGGTTATGTTAAACCCAGCGCCAGCACAAGTGTTATCAGAAGATATTTTAGAAAAGGCAACTTATATTACGCCAAATGAACATGAGTGCCGCATTGTATTAGATGATTTCACATCACCAATTGAAGAGTTACTGGCTAAATATCCAAACAAACTATTGATGACAGAAGGTTCTAACGGTGTACGTTTCCATAATGGTACGGAGATTGTACATGTTCCTAGCATTGCTGTTGATGTAGTAGATACGACTGGAGCTGGTGATACATTTAATGGTGCATTAGCAGTTGCGCTTTCTGAAGGAGAAACACTTCAAAAAGCAATTCGTTTTGCGAATATTGCTGGTGGTCTTTCTGTAACGAAACTTGGGGCGCAAGGCGGTATGCCAACGAGAGATAAAGTACGTGAAGTGCAGGTGATTGTCGGATGAAAAAGCACGGCGTATTAAACAGTGAGATTGCATCAATCCTTGCTTCACTTGGGCATACGGATACGATTGTAATTGCTGATTGCGGTTTACCAATTCCTGACGGAGTAAAAAGAATTGATTTAGCTGTTGAAATTGGAAAACCTAGCTTTTTAGATGTATTGCAAGTGGTAGCGGATGATATGGCAATTGAAAAAGTGACGTTAGCAGAAGAGGTTATTAACAATAATGCGGAAATAAATAAAGAGATTGAGCTGAAATTAGTAGAGCCAGCGCTTGAATATGTATCTCATGAACAATTTAAAGAGCATACGAAAAAAGCGAAAGCTATTATTCGTACAGGCGAGGCTACGCCTTATGCCAATGTAATTTTACATGCAGGCGTGATTTTTTAATAAAGGGAAGTGATGGGAATGCGTATTGAAATGAAAAATATTTCAAAGGCGTTCAATGGCAATCCTGTTTTGAAGAATGCACAATTTATGATTGAAACAGGAGAAGTCCATGCATTGATGGGGGAAAATGGAGCGGGTAAATCAACGCTCATGAAGATTTTAACAGGTGTATACAAAAAAGATGGTGGAACAATCACGATTGATGGGCAAGAGCACACCTTTAAAAATGCGAAAGAAGCTGAAGAGTACGGTATTGCATTTATACATCAAGAATTGAACATATTATCGAATTTAACAGTAGCTGAAAATATGTTTCTCGGTAAAGAGTTAATGTATGGAAAGACAGGGATTTTGCGTACACGTCAAATGAATGCGATTGCGCAGCAGCAACTAGCGGAACTAGGGTTACATGTAAAAGGCGCTATGTTGGCAGGAGAGTTATCGGTTGGACAACAGCAAATTATCGAAATTGCGAAAGCATTAATGACAAACGCGAGCGTTATTATTATGGATGAGCCTACAGCGGCATTAACAGATCGTGAAATTGAAACGTTGTTTACTGTCATTAATAAATTACGTAAAGAAGGCGTTTCGTTCGTGTATATCTCACACCGAATGGAAGAAATTTTTTCAATATGTGATACCATTACGATTTTACGTGATGGGGAATACGTCGGAAAGAGATCCATTCCGGAAACATCGTTTGATGAAGTAGTGAGTATGATGGTGGGGCGCAGCATTGGTGAACGTTACCCAGAACGGAATAGTCAAGTTGGCGATGTTATTTTTGAAATCCGTAATGGAACGAAAAAAGGGAAGTTTGAAAATGTTTCGTTTCAAGTGAGAAAAGGTGAAATCCTTGGTGTAGCTGGCTTGATGGGAGCTTGCCGTACGGATATTATGAAAGCGATATTTGGATACGAACCTTTAGATTCTGGCCAAATTTTTATAAATGGGCAAGAAGTAAAGATTGATAGTCCGATAGATGCGATTAGACAAAGAATCGCATTCATTACAGAGGATAGAAAATCTGAAGGGTTAGTGCTAGATTTCTCAATTCGAGAAAATTTAGCTTTACCAAATTTAGAAAGTCTTTCAAAGGGAAGTGTTCTAAGCGACGAACTAGAACAACAGTTTACAGCGGACATGATGAAACTTCTTAATGTGAAAGCATCTAGTGGAGAACAAGCGGTGAAATCTCTTTCTGGTGGAAATCAGCAAAAAGTTGTTATTGCAAAATGGTTAGGTATCCACCCGCAGTTACTCATTTTAGATGAGCCAACAAGGGGTGTTGATGTTGGAGCAAAAAAAGAAATTTACTCTATTATGAATAAGCTTACCGAGCAAGGAGATGCAGTTATTATGGTATCATCTGAGCTTCCAGAAGTTTTAGGGATGAGTGATCGCGTTCTTGTTATTCATGAAGGAAAAGTCGGCGGCATTTTAGAGAAAGATGAGGCATCACAAGAGTCTATTATGGCACTAGCTACAGGGGGAGAGTAAGGATGGCTAAGAAGGGGAATGTATTACAACAACTTGGGTCTTTAATTGGACTAGCGCTAATTATTGTAGTAATTACGGCTTTAAATCCAGCGTTTATTGAAATTCCAAATTTATTTAATATACTGCGTCAAGTATCGATTAATGCGCTTATTGCATTCGGAATGACCTTTGTAATTTTAACAGGGGGTATTGACTTATCGGTAGGTTCTATTTTAGCATTATCAAGTGCACTTGTTGCTGGAATGATGGCAAGTGGCATGGACCCGTTCCTTGCGATGGCAGTTGGATTATTAGCTGGTCTTGTAATGGGAATTGTAAACGGTATCATCATAGCGAAGGGAAAAGTAGCTCCATTTATTGCGACTTTAGCAACAATGACTATTTTTCGCGGGTTGACGCTTGTTTATATGGACGGACGTCCGATCACTGGACTTGGTGATCATTTAATGTTCCAAATGTTTGGTCGCGGTTATTTTCTCGGTATTCCGGTACCAGCTGTTACAATGATGATCGCTTTTGCAGTACTGTACTTCATTTTGAAGAAAACGACATTTGGTCGCCGTACATTTGCAATTGGTGGAAATGAAGAAGCAGCAGCACTATCAGGTATTAATGTTACGAGAATTAAAGTAATGATTTATGGTCTTTCCGGAATTTTGGCAGCGCTTGCAGGTATTGTCTTAACATCACGATTAGATTCTGCACAGCCGACTGCAGGTACTTCTTACGAATTAGATGCAATTGCAGCAGTTGTATTAGGTGGAACAAGTCTTTCTGGGGGAAGAGGATGGATCGTTGGTACATTCATCGGTGTACTTATTATCGGAGTACTAAATAACGGTTTAAATTTATTAGGTGTATCTTCTTTCTTCCAACAAGTTGTAAAAGGACTTGTAATCTTACTAGCTGTATTAATTGATCGCCGAAAAGAAGCATAATGGAGGGACAGTTCATGAAGAAATGGTTACTTATACTCGTTGCATGTATTATGGTCATTACTGCTGGTTGTTCAATGGAACCGCCAGAATGGGCAAAGGATTCTAGCGATAAAGGTCGAAATAAAACTATTAAAGTTGGATTCTCTGTTTCAACTTTAAACAATCCATTTTTTGTAACTTTGAAAAAGGGTGCAGAAAAGAAAGCGAAAGATAGCGGCATTGAATTGATTGCTGTTGATGCGCAAAATGATGCAGCAAAGCAAACGAACGATGTTGAAGATTTAATTCAAAAAGGTGTCGATGTAGTTGTTATTAATCCAACCGATTCAGATGCTGTTGCTTCAGCAGTAAGTGCGGCAAATGCAGCGAACGTTCCTGTTATTACAGTAGACCGCGTTGCAAATTCAGGTAAGGTTGTTTCTCACATTGCATCTAATAACATCGAAGGTGGTCAAATGGCTAGTGATTACATTCGTGAATTGGTCGGCGAAGGAGCAAACGTTGCTGAGTTAGAAGGAATCCCTGGATCCTCTGCTGCTCGTGAACGTGGGAAAGGATTCCATAACGTAGCCGATAAGTCTTTAAAAGTAGTTGCTAAACAAGCGGCTGATTTTGATAGAGCAAAAGGATTATCTGTTATGGAAAACATTTTGCAAGCAAATGGTGATATTAAAGCCGTGTTTGCGCATAACGACGAGATGGCATTAGGTGCACTTGAAGCATTGAAGTCTGCTGGGAAAACAGATGTAGTCGTTGTTGGATTTGATGCAACAGAAGATGCTGTAAAAGCGGTTAACGATGGGCGTATGGCTGCAACAGTTGCTCAAAAACCGGAATTAATCGGAGAGAAGGCGATGCAAACAGCAAAAGAGATCACACAAGGTAAAAAAGTGGACAAATCTATTCCGATTGAATTAGAGCTTATTAAGAAAAATAAATAAATATAAAATGAAAATTAGGAAGGAAGAATAACAAATGAAATTCTTTATTGATACAGCAAACATTAACGAAATTAAAGAGGCAAATGCATTAGGCGTATTAGCTGGAGTAACGACAAATCCATCACTTGTAGCAAAAGAAGGCGTAGATTTCCACGAGCGCATTCGTGAAATTTGCAACGTCGTAGAAGGACCTGTAAGTGCAGAAGTAATTAGTTTAGAAGCAGATAAAATGATCGAAGAAGGAAAAGAGTTAGCGAAAATTGCTCCAAACGTTGTTGTAAAAGTTCCAATGACAACAGAAGGTTTAAAAGCAGTAAAAGCGTTCTCTGACTTAGGAATTCGTACAAACGTTACATTAGTGTTCTCAGCAGTTCAAGCATTACTTGCAGCTCGTGCTGGTGCAACATACGTTTCACCATTCTTAGGTCGCTTAGATGATATCGGTCATAACGGTATGGACTTAATTCGCCAAATCGCAGAAATCTTTGCAATTCACGGTATCGAAACAGAAATTATCGCAGCATCTGTACGTCACAGTGTTCACGTAACTGACGCAGCATTAAATGGTGCACATATTGCAACAATCCCAGCAAACGTAATTGCTTCATTAGTGAAGCACCCATTAACAGATCAAGGAATTGAGAAATTCTTAGCTGATTGGGAAAAAACACAAGAGAAATAATAGAAAATCAAGAATCCTAGTTTAATTGACTAGGATTCTTTTTTATTTAAAAGAATTTTCATGCAATTTTGCATATTGTCTTTTAAATTTTTTATATAAGCTATTTAATATATATCAAATCACTTTTTATGTTTCATATTTCGACATAAAACGGTAGAAGTTCTGACCAGAAAACTGGAGGGCATGATTCTATAACAGAAAGCTTAACGTTTATAGAATTATGCCTTTTTATATAGGGAGGGAAGAAAGTAGAGCACTTGATTTAAATGCACTTATTTATCTGAATTTTAAGTTTTATAAAAGGAGAGAAATAGAATGAGAAGAAAAGCGCCATTTAAAGTGTTATCGTCATTAGCAATTGCGGCAATTATCGGATGTACATCTGTCATGAGTGCTCCATTAGCATACGCAGAAACGCCAGCAAAAGAGAAAGAAAATGTATCTACAACACCAATTGATTACAACTTAATTCAAGAAGATCGTTTAGCGGAAGCGTTGAAAGAAAGAGGAACAATTAATCCAGCATCTTCTAAGGAAGAGACGAAAAAAGCTGTAGAGAAATATATTGAAAAGAAACAAGGGGATCAGGCAAATAAAGAAATTTTCCCAGCCGATACTGCTAAAGAGGCATCTGATTTCGTGAAAAAAGTAAAAGAGAAAAAAATGGAAGAAAAGGAGAAAGTAAAGAAACCTGAAAAAAATGTTAGCCCTGAGCAAAAGCCTGAACCAAATAAAAAACAATTGAATGGGCAAGTTCCAACATCTAAAGCAAAGCAAGCGCCGTATAAGGGATCTGTTCGAACAGATAAGGTATTAGTATTACTCGTTGAATTTAGTGATTATAAACATAATAATATTGATCAAACGCCAGGGTATATGTATTCGAAGGACTTTAGTAGAGAGCATTATCAAAAGATGTTATTTGGTAATGAACCATACACGTTATTTGATGGTTCGAAAGTAAAAACATTTAAACAATATTACGAAGAGCAGTCTGGTGGTAGTTATACGACAGATGGATATGTAACGGAGTGGCTAACTGTTCCAGGAAAAGCATCTGACTACGGTGCGGATGGTAGTAGTGGTCACGATAATAAAGGACCAAAAGGCGCACGTGATTTAGTGAAAGAAGCTTTACATGCAGCTGCTGAGAAAGGGTTAGATTTATCTCAATTTGATCAGTTTGATAGATATGATACAAATGGTGATGGGAATCAAAATGAGCCTGACGGTGTAATTGATCATTTAATGGTAATCCATGCAGGTGTTGGTCAAGAAGCTGGTGGTGGTAAATTAGGCGATGATGCCATTTGGTCACATCGTTCAAAATTAGCAATAGATCCAGTAGCAATTGAAGGGACAAAATCAAAGGTAGATTACTTTGGTGGCAAAGTAGCAGCACATGATTACACAATTGAACCAGAAGATGGAGCAGTAGGTGTATTTGCGCATGAATTTGGACATGACCTTGGCTTACCAGATGAATACGATACGAAATATACTGGAACTGGTTCACCTGTCGAAGCTTGGTCACTCATGAGTGGGGGAAGTTGGACAGGGAAAATTGCAGGAACAGAGCCAACTAGTTTCTCACCACAAAATAAAGATTTCTTACAAAAGAATATGGGTGGCAACTGGGCAAAAATTTTGGAAGTAGATTACGATAACATTAAGCGTGGTGTAGGAGTTCCTACATATATCGATCAAAGTGTTACAAAATCAAATCGTCCAGGCGTTGTACGTGTTAACTTACCAGGTAAAAGTGTCGAAACGATTAAGCCGGAGTTTGGAAAGCATGCATATTACAGTACAAGAGGAGATGATATGCATACAACACTAGAAACACCATTCTTTGATTTAACAAAAGGAACAAATGCAAAATTCGATTATAAAGCAAATTATGAGTTAGAAGCAGAGTGCGATTTTGTCGAAGTACATGCAGTAACAGAAGATGGAACGAAAACATTAATTGATAGACTTGGAGAAAAAGTAGTCCAAGGAGATAAAGATACAACAGATGGGAAATGGATAGATAAATCATATGATTTAAGTCAATTTAAAGGAAAAAAAGTGAAACTGCAATTCGATTATATTACAGATCCAGCTGTAACATATAAAGGTTTCGCGATGGATAATGTAAATGTAACTGTTGATGGACAAGTAGTATTTTCTGATGATGCAGAAGGAACACCTAACATGCAGTTAAATGGATTCGTTGTTTCTGATGGAACAGAGAAAAAAGCTCATTATTACTACTTAGAGTGGAGAAACTATGCAGGATCAGATAATGGATTAAAAGCAGGAAAAGGTCCAGTGTATAATACAGGTCTTGTCGTTTGGTACGCAGATGATAGCTTTAAAGATAACTGGGTTGGGGAGCATCCAGGTGAAGGCTTCCTTGGTGTTGTAGATTCGCATCCAGAGGCACTTGTTGGCAATTTAAACGGAAAACCAACTTACGGTAATACAGGTATGCAAATTGCAGACGCAGCATTTTCATTTGATCAAACACCAGCATGGAGTGTAAATTCATTAACACGTGGACAGTTTAACTATTCTGGATTACAAGGTGTTACAACTTTTGATGATTCAAAAGTATATAGTAATAAACAAATTGCAGACGCAGGAAGAAAAGTTCCGAATCTTGGACTTAAATTCCAAGTTGTTGGACAGGCAGAGGATAAATCAGCAGGCGCTGTTTGGATTAAACGTTAATAACAGAAAAGCACATTCTTCATATGAGGAATGTGCTTTTGAATTTGTACAGTAAGTTATTATTTTAGCTTATGTAATACAAGTGTCTGTTTATATGTAGTGTATCAAATTATGTAGAGAAAGGAAATATTTCCGAGGAAATTGTCGAAGTATCGTTGGTATTGATACACTTTTTTTGTAAAAGAAGAAATGTAGTATTGCCTTTACCATTCAATTTATTTACATTGTTACTTAGCTACACACAAAAGTAATATATTCGGCCAAAAAAAGACAATGATGGAATTATCCTATCATTGTCTTTTTTACTTTGCCTTTGTTTTTTATTTTGCTTCTGACATAAATCATTCCGGCAAATGTTAATAAGAATGCAGTTCCAATAACGAAGCTGGCGCTAGGGGATGCCCCGATTGCTCCAACTGTAAAGGATCCAGCAACAACTCCTAATGAGAAGAAAGCATAAAACAATCCAAATGCTTTTCCGCGTTTATCATCTGTCGTATTTTCAACAAGTAATGCATTTATCGATGGGAAAAGGATAGCGAATCCAATGCCATAAATCATCATAACGATAAAGAGCATGCCTTTTGTTGCAAATAATCCAAGTAAAGATAATGCTAATGCCATTACTGCAATACCAATTAGCATTAGTTTTGAACGATTAAATCGATCGTAAATACGATTTGTTGGTAGTAAGAAGAAGAGGATAGCGGTAATACCGAATACACTTAACATCATGCCTGTTGTAGATGCTTTAAGCGCTAATGCCTCAACTTTCACTGGTAACATATAAGTGACAATTCCTTGTGAAAACATGAGTGTGAAAGCACCAATATATGCCTGTAATAACGGTTCTGATTTCAATAGTTCAAACATATCTTCTTTATTCATCATTTGTGTTCTTGAAGTATCTTTTCTTGATACGTTATTTGGTAAGAAGAAGAGAGATACGATTGTACCAAGAACCATTAAAATAGAAATGGTAATGAACACCCACTCTATACCAGCAGTTGCTTTCATAATCCCGCTGAAGGCAGGTCCTACAATTGCCGCTGTTCCAACAGCAGCACCAGATAGGGCCATTGCCTTACCTTGTCTTGCTGAATTTGTTTGTTTTGATAAAAACGTAAAGGCAGCAGGAATTAAAAATCCGTCACTAAACCCATGCATAAAGCGAACAACTAATAGTTGTTCACCACTTTGAACAACGGTGTATAACAAGACTATGAAACTCGTGAGTCCCATGCTTATATAAAGTATTTTTTTTGCACCAAATTTATCGACAGCAGCGCCAGCAATAATATTACCAATCATATTAGCAAATGAGTACATGCCGACAACTAGCCCAATAATAAGAGGGGATCCTCCAAGACTTTGAGCGAACGTACTCATAATAGGTAATTGTGAAAATGTATCTAGAAACGCTACGATAACAATAAAGTAAATAAAATATTTCAAGCGATATTCACCTCTCCTATGCTATTATGGCATAATGCTAATTTCAACCGCAATGAAATTGAGTTAACAGATGTGGAAAAAAGTACAAAGTGACAAAATATTGAACGTTATTTGTTAAAATTTAGTGGAAATGAGATTGTTTTTTTGAAATATATGGATAGAAGTATTATAATAGATTTGTAAACTTCACCAGGTTAAGTATATACATAGAGAGGGATGTATAAAATGAAAGCATTACTTTGGCATAATCAACGTGATGTAAGAGTAGAAGAAGTACCAGAACCAACTGTAAAACCAGGAGCAGTTAAGATTAAAGTGAAATGGTGTGGTATCTGCGGGACAGACCTGCATGAATATTTAGCAGGACCTATTTTTATTCCAAAAGAAGAGCATCCATTAACACATGTAAAAGCACCGGTTATTTTAGGTCATGAGTTTAGCGGTGAGGTAGTTGAAATCGGTGAAGGCGTTACATCTCATAAAGTGGGAGACCGCGTCGTTGTAGAACCAATTTATTCTTGTGGTAAATGTGAAGCTTGTAAACATGGACATTACAATGTTTGTGAACAACTTGTTTTCCACGGTCTTGGCGGAGAAGGCGGCGGTTTCTCTGAATATACAGTAGTACCAGAAGATATGGTTCACCATATTCCAGATGAAATGACGTATGAACAAGGTGCACTTGTAGAACCAGCAGCTGTAGCAGTTCATGCAGTACGTCAAAGTAAATTAAAAGAAGGGGAAGCTGTAGCAGTATTTGGTTGTGGTCCAATTGGACTTCTTGTTATCCAAGCAGCTAAAGCAGCAGGAGCAACTCCTGTTATTGCAGTCGAGCTTTCTAAAGAACGTCAAGAGTTAGCAAAATTAGCAGGTGCGGATTACGTATTAAATCCAGCTACTCAAGATGTATTAGCAGAAATTCGTAACTTAACAAATGGTTTAGGTGTAAATGTGAGCTTTGAAGTAACAGGTGTTGAAGTAGTACTTCGTCAAGCAATTGAAAGTACAAGTTTCGAAGGACAAACTGTAATTGTTAGTGTATGGGAAAAAGACGCAACAATTACTCCAAACAATCTTGTACTAAAAGAAAAAGAAGTGGTTGGTATTTTAGGATACCGTCATATCTTCCCAGCTGTTATTAAATTAATTAGCTCTGGCCAAATTCAAGCAGAGAAATTAATTACGAAAAAAATCACAGTGGATCAAGTTGTTGAAGAAGGATTTGAAGCACTTGTAAAAGATAAAACACAAGTGAAAATTCTTGTTTCACCTAAATAATATAGAATAGTAAAAAGTAGCTCTTTTCTAGAAATAGAAGAGGGCTACTTTTTTTCTGTACAGAAAGGTGATAGACTTTCCTGTAACTACAGGTATTTTGTTTGGAAGGGGAAGTCTAATGCTTTCATTTATGTTGACATTGAAACGGATGCTAAAAGCTTGTTTACGAGCGTGGAAAGATAAAGAATTTCAAGTATTATTCGTATTAACATTTTTAACATTAATGTCTGGTACAATTTTTTATAGTACAGTTGAAGGATTACGTCCTCTTGACGCTTTATATTTTAGTGTGGTCACGTTGACGACTGTCGGTGATGCGAATTTTAGTCCGCAAACTGATTTTGGAAAGATATTTACAATCTTATACATATTTATTGGAATTGGATTAGTGTTTGGATTTATTCATAAGTTGGCAGTTAATGTCCAACTGCCAAGTATATTATCGAATAGAAAAAAAGAGTAAAGCATGTGTATGCTTTACTCTTTTTTTACATTAGTTTAGATAAGCCTTAATAATAGTTTATTAAAATGAAAGTGCATTCATTCATTATATTCACTATGTATAAAGTTATAATGATATGAACATTTGCATATTTTAATTTAGTGATAGAAATTTCGTGAAAGGTGGGATATTCTAGTCATAGGTTAACCGGACGACATCATAGGATCCTAACAAAAAGTTTACAATAATTCGATTATAAAATGGAGGATTTCAGATGAAAAAGAAAGTACTTGCTTTAGCAGCAGCTATTACAGTAGTAGCTCCTTTACAAAGCGTTGCATTTGCTCATGAAAATGATGGGGGAAGTAAAATAAAAATAGTTCACCGCTGGTCTGCTGAAGATAAACATAAAGAAGGTGTAAATTCTCATTTATGGATTGTAAACCGTGCGATTGATATTATGTCTCGCAATACAACACTTGTAAAACAAGATCGAGTTGCACAATTAAATGAATGGCGTACGGAGTTAGAGAACGGTATTTATGCTGCTGACTATGAAAATCCTTATTATGATAATAGCACATTTGCTTCACATTTCTATGATCCAGACAATGGAAAAACATATATTCCATTTGCAAAGCAGGCAAAAGAAACTGGCGCTAAATATTTTAAATTAGCTGGTGAATCATACAAAAATAAAGATATGAAACAAGCATTCTTCTATTTAGGATTATCTCTTCATTATTTAGGAGATGTAAACCAACCGATGCATGCGGCAAACTTTACAAATCTTTCATATCCACAAGGATTCCATTCTAAATATGAAAACTTTGTAGATACGATAAAAGATAATTATAAAGTAACGGATGGAAATGGATATTGGAACTGGAAAGGTACAAATCCAGAAGAGTGGATTCATGGAGCGGCAGTAGTAGCGAAACAAGATTACTCTGGAATTGTAAATGATAATACGAAAGATTGGTTCGTAAAAGCAGCTGTGTCACAAGAATATGCAGATAAATGGCGCGCTGAAGTTACACCAATGACAGGTAAGCGATTAATGGATGCACAACGTGTTACTGCTGGATACATTCAGCTTTGGTTTGATACGTACGGAGATCGTTAAGTATTTAAAAAAGGTCAAATCTCACAATAGAGTATTTGACCTTTTTATTACTATACAAATGGAGGTATGGAACGTGAAAGGTAAATTGCTAAAAGGTGTACTTAGCTTTGGGATTGGTTTAGGAGTTTTATACGGAGGTTCTTCAGTGCAAGCAGATACGTCTACAGATCAAAACAACACTTTGAAAGTGATGACGCACAACGTGTATATGCTATCAACTAACTTATATCCGAACTGGGGACAAAGTCAGCGTGCCGATTTAATTGGGGCGGCAGATTATATTAAGAATCAGGATGTAGTTATATTAAATGAAGTGTTCGATAATAGCGCATCAGATCGTTTGTTAGGGAATTTGAAGAAAGAATATCCAAATCAAACAGCAGTATTAGGTCGTAGTAATGGAAATGAATGGGATAAAACGTTAGGTAGCTATTCATCTTCAACGCCTGAAGATGGAGGCGTTGCAATCGTGAGTAAATGGCCGATCGTTGAAAAGATTCAATATGTATTTGCAAAAGGATGCGGACCAGATAATTTATCAAATAAAGGGTTTGTATACACGAAAATTAAGAAAAATGATCGTTTCGTTCATGTGATTGGGACACACTTGCAGGCTGAAGATAGTATGTGTGGAAAAACTTCACCTGCATCTGTACGTACAAACCAGCTAAAAGAAATTCAAGATTTTATTAAAAATAAGAATATACCAAATGACGAGTACGTTCTATTTGGTGGTGATATGAACGTGAATAAAATAAATGCAGAGAACAATAGTGACTCAGAGTACGCATCCATGTTTAAAACATTGCATGCGTCAATTCCATCTTATACGGGACATACAGCAACTTGGGATGCAACGACAAACAGTATTGCAAAATATAATTTCCCTGATAGTCCTGCCGAGTATTTAGATTATATTATTGCAAGTAAGGACCATGCGAATCCATCATTTATAGAGAATAAAGTATTACAACCAAAATCTCCACAGTGGACTGTTACATCATGGCTCAAAAAATATACGTATGATGATTATTCTGATCATTATCCAGTAGCAGCAACTATTTCTATGAAGTAGTCCTAAAAAAGTTTCTTCTTAAATAGGAAGAAACTTTTTTTATTTTGTAGAGGAGATTCCAACTTTCTTTCCAATATGTATAAGACATATAGAGAAGAGGAGAGAAAAAGTGTGGATCGAGGAATTTTTAAAGAAGTTCCATTACCTTGTGCATTTTTGGATGAAGTAGCTTTAGATAGAAATATTCAATTGATTATAGAATTAAGTGGAAATAAGAAGATTCGTATAGCGAGTAAATCGTTACGTTCTGTTCCGGTTATGCAAAAGATTCTAGCTGCAAATGATCGTTTTCAAGGTATTATGTGTTTTTCACCTAGGGAAGTTTTGTTTTTAATTGAACAAGGATTCAATGATTTATTGCTCGGATATCCTGCTTATGATGATAGAGCGTTACATGAAATAAGTTTGCTAACAAAGCAAGGGCTCATTATAACTTGTATGGTGGATTGTGAAGATCATATTGTTTATTTAGAAAAAATTGCTGAGAAGTCTAAAGGATGTTTTCGTGTTTGCTTAGATATTGATATGAGTAGTCGTTTTTTAAATTTTCATTTTGGGGTCAAAAGATCACCGGTAAGAGATGTGCAAGGTGCTTTGAAAATAGTAAAAAGGTTGAAAGAATCATCATTTTTAATACTAGATGGTGTAATGGGATATGAAGCCCAAATTGCTGGGGTAGGAGATCACATACCGAATCAACGAGTAAAAAGTAAAGTGATTTCATATTTAAAGAAGAAATCAGTGTTAGAAGTTAAAGCAAGAAGAGGACATATCGTAAAAGAAATACAAAATCTAGGTATTGAACTAAGGTTTGTAAATGGAGGAGGCACAGGAAGTATAAAAACAACTGAGCAAGATCATTCAGTTTCAGAGATTACAATAGGTTCTGCTTTCTATGCCCCGAAGCTGTTTGATTATTATAAAGAAGTACAACTTCAGCCAGCTGTCGGATTTGCTTTGCCAGTTGTGCGTAAACCAGCTCCAACAATTTATACTTGTCTAGGTGGTGGATATATTGCCTCAGGCGCAATTGGGAAGGATAAAGAACCTGAGATTTGGAGGCCAAATGGTGCCAAACTATTAGCTTTAGAAGGTGCTGGTGAGGTACAAACACCGATTTTTTATAACGGTGAGGAACGAGTAGAGATAGGAGATTCTATCTTGTTTCGCCATAGTAAAGCTGGAGAATTATGTGAGCGGTTTCCGTTTTTATATCGTGTGAAAGAGGGAGAGATTGTTGGGGAGTATTCAACATATCGGGGGGATGGCCAATGCTTTCTATAAAGGGACAAAAATGGAGAAATTGGACAGGGAATGTAGAAGGAACACCGCATTATACGATGTATCCAGAAAGTATACAAGATGTAGTAGAAGTTGTAGAGCTTGCACGAAAAGAAGGGAAGAAAATTCGCGTTGTCGGTTCAGGACACTCGTTTACCCCTCTTGTGCAGACGGAAGAAATTTTAGTCTCTTTAGATGAATTGAAGGGTATTGTGAATGTTGATGCGGAGAAGATGGTTGCCGAAGTATGGGCAGGAACAAAGTTACATGAGCTAGGGAAGTTACTTGAGGAAAAAGGTTATGCGCAAGAAAATTTAGGGGATATTGATTCGCAATCTATTGCAGGAGCGATTAGTACAGGGACTCATGGCACGGGGATTACCTTTGGAAGTTTATCAACACAAGTTATAGAGATTACCGCAGTTTTATCTACAGGTGAGAGTATAGTTTGTTCACAAACGGAGAATGTACAATATTGGAGAGCTTTTCAGTTGTCTCTTGGAATGTTAGGTATCATTGTAAAAATAAAATTGAAGGTTATTCCAGCTTATTCACTCGTTTATAAAAGTGAAAAACAGTCCTTATCTACTGTAATGAACAAGCTAGAAGAATATAAGAAGAATCGCCATTTTGAATTTTTCGTTTTTCCTTATTCAGATGAAGTGCAAGTGAAAATTACAAACGAAACAACGGGTAAAAAAAGTGATTTGAAATGGCATAAACTAAAGGTAGAGTTACTTGAAAATAAGATGTTCTCTTTGTTATCTAAAGGATGTAAATGGTTTCCTTCTATAAGTAAAGGAGTAAGTCGATTATCGGCTAAAGCTGTACCGAATACAAAAATAATTGGTCCGAGTTATGAAGTATTTGCTACATCGCGTGCGGTTCCATTTTATGAAATGGAGTATAGTGTTCCTTCAAAGTATATGCAGGTCGTTGTAGAAGAAATTTCAAACCTTATTGAAAAGAAAAAGTATAAAGTACACTTCCCAATTGAATGCCGTTATGTGAAAAGGGATGACATATGGCTCAGTCCAGCGTATGGAAGAGATTCTGCGTATATAGCTGTTCATATGTATAAAGGTATGAAGTATGCTGCTTATTTTGGTGAGGTGGAGAAAATTTTTCTAAAATATGAAGGACGCCCGCATTGGGGGAAAATGCATACGTTAACGTATGAAAAATTACAAAATATATATCCAGAATTGCATTCGTTTCTAAAGGTGAGGAAATTATTAGATGAAGCAGAAATGTTTTCAAACCCTTACACAGAAAAGTTATTTACGATTATGAAAAAAAGCTGACAAAGTATTACTTGTCAGCTTTTTTTAGTACGATCGCATTTCTTGTTTGACTAATTCGCTCGTAAAATAGTAACTTATCACGACTAAATACATGTAATAAAACATGAATAATAAATAGACCGTTAATTACGAGTTGGAATAATAATATAACTACTAATACTAAAGGTTCTTTAAGATTTAAGATAGAGCTACTAGAAAGAATATAATTGATTCCACCTAAAACGAAATAGAATATACCATAACGGATGAATAGTTCCTTCAACGTAATACGATCTGATTTTCCTTTCACGTAAATACGAAGCAACGCTTTACCAATTGTCTTTCCATTCGTAAAGTATGGAATGATAATAAAGTAAATAAAGATCGAACACGTTATGAAAATGAGTTCGTATATGTTCGTGTAAGATTGAATATTAGAAACAAAGAAAGAATTTCCTTTGTTTTTAATGACAGGTACAACGATGGATAAGAAAATCCAATCAATTTGCATCGCGATAAGGCGACGAACAAATCCGACTGGTTTCGTTTCCAAATTAATATGACTATCTAATTCGTTTGCTTTCGGAAGGAAGTACGTAAATATTGGTGCAATGATAAAGCCGATTACGCCGCCTAATGTATTTAAAAACAGATCGTCTATATCAAATAAGCGGTACGCACAATTGTATATACCGTATAGTCCAGTCACTTGTGTTAGCTCGAAAAAGAGTGAAAGACAAAAAGAAATACAAATTGTTTGTAAGAAACTACGTCGGAAATAATAACGTAAGTAAATACCGAATGGAACGGTTAATAGAACGTTAAATGCTACTTGTAAAAACGCAGATTCTTTTAATAGGTAGAAATAAGTAGCTGGTTTCGTTAAAATTGCCGAAGTATGATTACTAATTTCTTGTATGAAATAAAATGGTGATAGTTGCATGTGCTGCGTATTAGCCGGTTGTAGGCTACAAGTATCATATGTTTGTGGTAACGGCAAAATCACAAGAAAATAGGCATTTAATAAGTAAAGTAATAATGAGTACAAAATAAATGAACGCCATTTATTTAAATAACCGTACTTTCGGTAGTTAAATATTAAAAAAGGTATTAAGAGGAACATTGCTAAAATAGGAAATAAAATAAATGCTGTTTTTATTGGAAATATATATGCAGTCAAAATGAAGCTCCTTTCAATGAAAATTCGTTTATCATTATAACGTTAAAAGAATCTTAAAACAAAATTAAAATATTTCGAAATAGAAAAAATTACAAATTTCAATGGAATTAAGTTATACTAAATTTAATATAATGATATTATGATTATTATAAGTTGAGAGAGGGTACAAAATATGCGATATGAGCTTTTTTCTGTAAGTGGGGATCATATTACAACTTTTGAAAGTGCATGGCGTTTTCAAGAGGGAGAACAGATTTTTGTTCATGATGATCAAATAAAACGAAATTTTATTATTATCCGCCTAACGCATGATGTATTTCAACAAAATAAACATGTTATTCGTTTGTATTGTCAAGAAAAGAAAGTATATGCATAAAAAAACGAGTCGTTCTAGTATAATAGAATGACTCGCTTTTTGATTTGTAAGTTTCACCTTATAAGAAAATAAGAGTAAGTACACCTACGATAATGCAATAGAAAGAGAAATATTTTAAATTTCCTTTTGCCATAATGTTCATAAACCATTTTAATGAAATATACGTCATGATAAATGTTGCGATAAATGCAACGATATATGGTACGAATAGTGTATCTAGATTTGGATCTTTTGCAATGTCTGTAATACTTAGTAATAAACCACCTAAGCTAACAGGGATATATAGTAAGAATGAGAAACGAAGAGCCGTTTCTTGCTTCATACCAAGTAACATCGCTGCTACGATTGTTGCACCTGATCGGCTTATTCCAGGAATTAGTGCGCAAGCTTGTGCTAATCCGACGATAATTGCGTCTTTCATAGAAAGATCGCCATCATTTTTACGTCCACGCAAGTTTCTAATAATCCAAAGTCCGACAGCGGTAATAAGAAGGGAAATCCCAACCATTTTCACACCTTTTAAGTACTGATCGATGTAATCTTTAAATAAAACACCAATAACACCTGCTGGAATGGTCGCAATAACAAGGTAAATAATAAAGAAGAAATCTGATTTTGCATCTTCTGCTCTTGTAAATATATAAGATAGACCATTCTTTGTTAGACGAATTAAATCATTTCTATAAATAAGTAATACAGCTAATAATGAAGCTGAATTAACAAGTAGTTCAAAGCTAAACCCCTCTATTTTTAGTCCTAGCAAATGCTGTGCCAAAACGAGGTGACCGCTTGAAGAAATCGGAATCGGTTCTGTTAGTCCTTGGAACAGACCAAGAATTAAATATTTTAAAATGTAGTAAAATTGTTCCATAATAACCTCCTTGTTTAATAGTCGAAAGAAACAACTTGTCCATTATAACAAAGATACGGCTCAATATTGAGAAGAAATAAATATTCGAAATATAATAAAAATCCCTTATAACAGTATAAGGGATTTTTACTATTAATGAGAAACTACTGTTTCCTCAAGACTTTTTGTTAATTGAACATCGACTTTCTCAGCATCATGAATGTGATTCATAATAGTAGTATTTAACTTTTGGAACATTTGTTGTGTATTAGCGAATTCTCGTAATATATCATCATTACAAGTCTTTTGGTTTTCAATAGCTTTAATAACATTTGTAGCGCCGTTTTGTAACGTTTGAATCATAATTAAAATATTTTCGATTCTAGCGTTTGTATCGGCACTCATTTCTACACCTTCATCGACTAAATGCAAATTATCTTTTGTATTATCGTATGCTTTTTCAATTTCTTCTTGAATTTTTTTCGTTAAGTTGCCGATGTTTTTTGTACTTTCAGCGGTACTTTCTGCTAGTTTTCTTACTTCATTGGCAACGACAGCGAATCCTTTACCGTGCTCTCCAGCACGAGCAGCTTCAATACTTGCATTTAAAGCAAGTAAATTTGTTTGTGCTGCAATGTTTTGGATGACTTCTACAATTTGCTCAATTTCTTTTGAGCGTTCACTTAAATGATTCATACTATTAGACGTGCGCTGGGATTGTTCACCTAATTTATTAATTACAATAAGTAAACGATGAACAGATTCTTTTCCTTCGTTAGAACAATCAATAATTTCTTCAATAGATTGAATTAAGCTTTGTTCTTTTTGTAGCATTTCGTTATTCAATTCATTGGAATGTGTAGTACGTGTTGAAACATTTTCGAAACATGAGCTTAATTGTTGAACTAAATTTTGAAGTGTATTGTGCTGGTTATTTACAAGTTGATGCTCTTGAACAACGCTTTGTACACGATCGTGGATAGAAGAAATAGTCTCTTGTTGTTCAATATCCTTTTGTTTTAATTCTGCTTCTAGTTCTTGTATACGACTTTCTAATTGATCAATTTTATGTTGGAGTGATTTCTTTTGAGTAAACATAGATTTATTTCAACCGCCTTTAGAAGTTATATTTTCTCTATATTTGGATTTTAGAATCTTTTATAATTTTTAAATATAGGAATTGTTAAATATTTAAGAATCTATTACATTTTATGCATAATTCCCTTTTTTTCGTCATGAAAAATAAACTGTATTTAATGGTATTGTAAACAAACTGTAAAATAAATCATGTATAACTGTATAAGAAGGGAGTCGGATTATGAACTATTTTAAGCGAATCAGTAGTCTAGTATTAGCAGGAATTATAAGTCTTTCTAGTACAGTCGCTGTTAAAGCAGAGTCAAACGACGAGAAACTTAACAACATGCAACAGCAATTGCAGCAAAACGATGCAGAAATGCAAAAGAAAGAGCAAGAGAAGCAAGCTGTTAGTAAAGAAATTCAAGGTATCGAAAACGAACTACATAATTTAAATAATACAATTGCAAAAAATAAAGAGGATCAAGCTGCTATTCAACGTAAAATTGATGAAACACATAAGCAGATTGAGCAAAAAAAGGAAGAAATTGTCGTTTTAGAGGATAAAGTCCTTGCTCGTAAGGATATTATGAGAAAACGTATGGTTTCTGTTCAAAACAGTTCAAATACAAGTTTAGTAGTAGAAGTTGTAGTAGAGTCAAAAAACTTTGCTGATTTCCTACAACGTATGAACGCAGTTTCTACTATTTTAGAAGCTGATAAAGAAATTTTACGTCTACAAGAACAAGATCTTCGTCAAATTGAAGAAGATAAGAAAACAATTGACGAGAAAGAAGCATCTTTAGTAGTAGACAAACAAAAATTAGCAAAAGCACAAGCTGAACTGCAAGATAACTTGAAAAAGCGTCAAGATAACTTACAAACAGTTCAAGCTAAATATAACCAGATTGCAAGCCAACTTAATTTAGCAGCAGAAGAAAAAGCTAAAATTGAGTCAAATATGAAGGCAGTACAAGAAACAATTGCTCGTGAACAAGAAGCAGCAAGAATTGCAGCGGAAGAGCGTGCGAAAGCAGAAGCGGCTGCAAAGGCTGAGCAAGAAGCTTTAGCGAAAGCACAAGCAGAAATTGCTGAAAAGCAAAAGCAAGAGAAAGCTAGTAAACCAGCTGAACCAGTTGCTAATAATAATTCGAAGGTAGAACCTCCACAACCTGAACCATCTCCTAAGCCAACTGCTGGTGGGAAAGAAATTTATGTAGAAGCTACAGCTTATACAGCTGATCCAGGTGAAAATGGCTATGGACCAGGTCAACAAGTATATTCTGCATGGGGACCAGGTGGTAAACCTTATAATTTAACTGCAAATCCAGGAATGAAATTAATTGCGGTGGATCCATCTGTTATTCCATTAGGATCTACTGTAAATGTTGAAGGCTATGGAATTGCAATTGCCGCAGACACTGGTGGCGCGATTAAAGGTCACAAAATTGATGTTTTAATGCCTGATAAAGCTTCATCTAGTAATTGGGGCAGAAAAAATGTTAAAGTTACAATTTTAAACTAATGCGTAATCCAACTTTACAATATGTAAAGTTGGATTTTTTTGTAAAAATAATGTTAAGTTGAGTTTACATTTTGTTAAGGGTAGCATACAATGGTGGTGAGAGGTGGTAAATTTGACCATTTTAAATAGAGTGAAGGAATTAAGAGCTCGCTTTAATTTTTCGCAAAGTGTATTAGCAGAAAAGGTTGGGGTGACGAGACAAACAATCGCGGCAATTGAAAAAGGGGATTATGTTCCTTCTTTGTTATTAGCACTTACGATTTGCGATGTATTTCAGTTAAAGATGGAAGATGTGTTTGTTTTAAATAAGGAGGGGGAAGAGGATGAATAGAATTGTTGCTTCGTATATTATAAATTTATTTTACAGTGTATTGGCATGCTGGGCATTCGTAGAGTTTTATGATTTTTATATACAGTTTGCTGATATTATTAAAAATGAAAGTTTACCATCTAAAATAACAATGAGTTTGACGCCTGTTGTATTAATATTTATTGTAGCTATCATATTAGCGTATTTTAAAAGATTGCATAAAAAGAAATATAACAAATCATCATTGCGATTATATCCTTTATTATTTCCCCAAGAGGATGAACGGGAGAAGGATATTACAGATAAAGCATGCCGCACAACATTTGTATCATTATGGTTTGTATTACCTTGTGCACTAGGGTTATTAATATTTACACCTGTAGCAAATTTATATATTTCGGCATACCCTTTATATGTTGTGTATTTGATTTATTTAATTCAAATGACAGTATTCCACATATCTCTATACAGAAATAAATTAGCTTAAAAAGAAGCCTTCTTGCCTATGCAAGAAGGTTTCTTTTTAGCTTATACTTGTACATATAGCAATATTATCTTATCATTTTATATAGAGTAAGATTTTGTAAGGGAAAGGAATTGTATATGAATAAGCAAAGAATTTATAGTATAGTAGCAATCCTCCTATTTGTTGTAGGTGGTGTATTAATCGGCAAGCCATTTTATGATGGATATCAAGCTGAAAAGAAACAGACTGAAAATGTACAGGCTGTCCAAAAGATGGATTATGAAAAACATGAGACGGAATTTGTAGATGCTTCGAAAATTAATCAACCAGATTTGGCAGAAGTAGCGAACGCATCTTTAGATAAGAAACAAGTAATTGGTCGTATTTCGATTCCAAGTGTTTCATTAGAACTTCCTGTTTTAAAGTCTTCTACTGAGAAAAACCTATTATCAGGTGCAGCAACAGTAAAAGAAAATCAAGTGATGGGAAAAGGGAATTATGCATTAGCAGGACATAACATGTCTAAAAAAGGTGTTTTATTTAGTGATATAGCTTCTCTAAAAAAAGGCGATAAAATTTATTTGTATGATAATGAAAACGAATATGAATATGCGGTTACTGGTGTATCTGAAGTAACTCCTGATAAGTGGGAAGTTGTTGAAGATCATGGGAAAGATGAGATAACGCTAATTACATGTGTATCAGTGAAAGATAATTCTAAACGTTACGTTGTTGCTGGTGATTTAGTAGGAACGAAGGCGAAGAAATAAAAAAGAAGGTCAACTCTCTAAAGAGTTGACCTTCTTTTTTACTAATGTTGAGAAATAATAGAATATTTTAGTTGGTATTTAAGTATTTTTCTATTTATGTATAATAAAGTTAGAATTCAAAATTTTGGGAGGAACAAGAGTGAAACAACAGGTGAAGAAACTTCTTTTAACAACAAGTGTAGCGTTATTGGTAGCTCCAATTTCAGCCTATGCGCATCCAGGACGTACAGATGCTAATGGGGGACATACGTGTCGTACAAATTGTGAAAAATGGGGATTGCAGTACGGGGAATATCATTATCACAATAAGCCAGCTTCTAGTAGTGGTGCAACAAGTCCAGCTCCTAGTCAAAATAATAATGGTGCTGTAGAAGCTGAAAGACAAGCGGAAGCGCAGCGTAAAGCTGAAGAAGAGAGACAGCGTGTAGCGGAGGAACAAAGAAAGGCAGAGGAAGAGAGACAGCGTGTAGCTGAAGAGCAAAGAAAAGCAGAAGAGGCACGTAAACGAGAGGAAGCACAGCGTCAAGCTGATATGGAAAAAGGGCAGCTTGAGGGACAAAAAAGTGGAGAGACTGATTTTAAAGCAGGGAAAAATGATGCGGAATCACATTTAGCTGGGAAATCAGATACATATAAAGAAGCATTCAAAACTGCTTATGCTGCATCTTGGTCTTTAGAAGAGCAGAAGAAAACGCATTTTGAAAAAGGAAAAGAGCAAGGTTTAGCACAAGAGACGATGGAAGATAGTCAAATTGCTCCAGATTTTAAGCCAAACTTTGCAGAAGGTTTCCAAGTAGGGAATAAAGAAAGAACAGAAAAAATTGAAAAAGAGCAAGCTGAACTAGGGGAAAAGGCAGGTAAGGAATTAGCTGGAAAGAACCCTGGAAATAGAGAGAAAGATGTGTACGTGAAGGCGTATGAAACAGCTTATGAAAAGGGTTATAAGTCTACAAAAAAAGCAGTAGAAAAGGCTGGCTATAAGTATGCATTTGAAAACTATGATTTGAAAGTTCCTGCTAAGTATGAAAAGAATGAATCGTTAAAGAAATGGTTCATTGAAGGATTTAAATCAAATAAAAAAGCAGCAGAAATTAGAGAAGAAGGATATAAAAAAGGAGACAGTTGGCTCGCATTCTTCTATAAGAATTTTGTGCCAAGTGAATATAAAGAACATAAAAATCTGTACGAACAAGCGATAGAAAAAGGTAAGAATGCATAAAAAAGATGAGGGGTTTCCCCTCATCTTTTTTAATCCATCCATTTTACTAATTTTTTAGAAATTAGTAATAAAACACAACCTAATACAATTGCTACAGCGCCAATTACTGTAAATACTTCAGCATATCCAAGTGAAGTTGTGAAGCTTGCAAGTTGTCCACCTAAAATGTTGGCGATTCCTGAGCTTGCTAACCATACTCCCATTAATAAAGAAGCAAGTTTTACTGGGGCAAGTGCACTAACCATTGATAGTCCAACAGGTGATAAGAATAGCTCACCTAACGTATGGAAAAGATACGTAAAGACGATAAATAGTAAGTTTGCTTTTTCTGTAATGTTATGTTCATCACTACCTGTTTTTAATGTAGCAATAACGAGAATGATATAACCGATACCGAGCAAGATCATACCAAGTCCCATTTTAGTTGGGATTTTTAAATCCCCACGCTTGCGAGTTGCAAGTTTTGCCCATAATGCTGAAATGACTGGAGCAAGTAAAATAATAAATAATGGATTGACCGATTGGAACCAAGATGTTGGAATTTCCCATCCGAACACAGAGCGGTCTACAAATTTGTTTGTATATAATGTTAATGAGCTACCAGCTTGTTCAAAGCCAGCCCAGAAGAAGACAACGAAGCATGTTAAAATGACGATAACTGCAGTACGTTGTTTTTCTTTTTTTGTTAACGGTGTATCACCTACTGATGGTTGTCCATCTGTTGTTTGTAAATCGCGAGTTGGTTTTTTACCAATATCACCAAGGAAGCGATTGGATAGTGTTGTAAATAAAATTTGTCCAATGATCATTCCGATTGAAGCGGCTAAGAATCCGTAACGGAATCCGTAATGTACAACGCCATCAACCGTTGTTTTGAATAAATTTTCTGATAAAAATCCGCAAACGAGTGGAGCTAAAAATGATCCGACATTAATACCCATATAGAAAATGGTAAATGCACTATCACGTTTTGGATCGTTCTCTTCATATAATTCCCCAACCAGTGTAGAGATGTTCGGTTTGAAGAATCCGTTACCGATAATAATAAGCGCTAATCCGAGGTATAGGCCGACTTGGTTTTGCAAGGCAAATAGTGTAAGGTTACCGATTGCCATTGTTATACCACCAATTGTGATTGCTTTTCGTCTACCTAGGAACCGGTCTGTTAAGTATCCACCAATCATTGGTGTGAAATAACAGGCTCCAGTGTAAAATCCGTAAATAGAGAGTGCCCATGCGGGACTAAACCCAAGACCACCGCTTACTAAAGCTGTCGTTAAATATAATGTTAATAATCCTCGTAATCCATAGTAACTAAATCTTTCCCACATTTCTGTAAAGAAGAGTAAGTATAAACCTGGAGGATGTTTCTTTTTTCTTTGTTGTTCTTTTTCTAGTTGTATCGCTGATTCCATGTTATTTTCCTCCTGACACAAACAAAAACAAAGTTAATAATTTTGTACATTTAATATTTTACCTTATTAAATATTATAAGTCAATAAAGGTTGATTTTTCAGAAGAAATTGGAAAAGGGATATAGCTATAGAATGAGTGTTTCTTTTATGTTAGACTATGGACTATGTTTTCTGTGTAAAGAAGCGGTTTATTGCACTTTTTTATATGTGAAATTGATTTCATAAAAGATGAAATTAAAGAAGGAGAAAGAGATGAAATTGTTACAGAAAAAAGAAATTTTACTTGTTAGTCTTATGTTATTCTCGATGTTCTTTGGAGCGGGGAATCTTATATTTCCACCTTTCCTTGGGTATGAAGCAGGAGAACATGTGTGGATTTCATTAGTAGGGTTTATTATATCAGCAACAGGTCTTCCGATATTGGGAGTTATTGCGATTGCAAAAGCAGGAAGTTTTCAAACGCTAGCGGGTAGAGTTCATTCTTCATTCGCCATTATTTTTCCATGTATCGTGTATGTATTTATTGGACCAGGCCTTGGCATTCCGCGTGCAGGAAGTCTCGCTTTTGAGATGGGACCGGGTCAGTTATTCCCGGAAGCAGGTAGCGTAATCTTATTATGTTACACAGTTATTTTCTTTAGTATTGTGTACTGGTTAAGTTTATCCCCGTCTAAATTAATGGGGTTGTTCGGAAAAGTTTTAACACCGTTATTATTAGGTATGATTGCTCTTATCTTTATAAAAAGCATGTTTACATCAGTAGGTAGTGTGAAAGAGGCTGCTGGAAATTATGGACAAGCGCCTATGTTCCAAGGGTTTTTAGATGGATATTTAACGATGGATGCATTAGCAGCTTTAATTTTTGGGATTGTGATTGCAAATGCTCTTCGTGCAAAAGGTATTGAAGATGATAAAGGTTTAGCGAAATATATGAGTATTGCTGGAATTGGTGCAGGACTATTATTATCTATTATTTATGTCATACTTGGATATGTCGGTTCAATGAGTGGGTCATTGGGGATATTTGATAATGGCGCGCAAGTGTTAGCACAAGTGATGACTACATTATTTGGACAAGGCGGAGTCGTTTTATTAGGACTTATTTTTACGATTGCGTGCTTATGTGTTTCAATCGGACTTGTTACATCTTGTAGTCAATTTTTCGCAAGTGCATTTCCGAAAGTAGCGTATAAAGTGTGGGCATTTATCTTAAGTTGTATTAGTATGATTTTAGCTAATTTAGGATTAACACAAATTTTAAAAGTATCAGTACCAATTCTTGGATTTATTTATCCAGTTGCATTGACGCTTATTATTTTAGGGCTATTCCATAAGTATATTGGAAAGTATGTATGCATATATCCAGTTACAATTGTGATTGTAGCAGTATTTAGTGCAATCGATATTTTCAATAAAAATGTGATGATGAATCAGTGGACATCAGTATTGAAATACATTCCGTTTTATATAGAAGGTGTTGGGTGGATCATTCCAGCTATTATAGGTGCTTGTATTGGTGTTATCGTGAGTAGTGTTTTAAATAAGAAGAAATGAGTAAAAAGGTGTTTTCCGATTTCGGAAAACACCTTTCTTTTTTTGGGAAAAATAGTATTGAAAATGAATAGACTAAGAGTATGATAGAAGTAATTGGTAATATATAGGTTTTGAACGGATGATGAGGGGGGAGCGTATGAAGGAGGATTTGAATAAGAAAATAGAAGCACTCGAAACGGCAATTGAAACGATTCAAGAAGCACTTTTTGAATTGAAAGCAAAACAAAGAGAAATAGAAGTAGAAAATGCTCAGCAACATGTTAGTAAGGAAAAGAAAGAATATATTGAAACGGTGATGGAGGAAAAACAAAAAGTAGAAGTAGCTACAATAAAAGAGCCTGTGCAAGAACGTGAGGTAAAACAAGTGGATATATCTGCTTTTAAGCCGGAACCATTTAATATTATTAAGTTTTGCCAAACGTGGTTACCACGCATATTTGTCGGTATTATGTTGCTTGGAGTAATTTGGTTATTTAAAGCAGGGGTAGATGCAGGATTATTAACACCAGCAATACGAATTGTGTTTGGTATTGTCCTATCAATCGGTTTTTATTATATAGGGGATATTCAAATTAAACGCGAGCGGCAAGCATTAGGGTTAGTACTAGCAGGAGGAAGTATTACGGGTATAGTTTTAACGACATTTGCGGCGCATTATTTATATGGATTTATTCCAGCGAGTGTCGCGTTTCTATGTAATATTGCATGGGTCATTTTAGGTATTTATATAGCGAAGAGGTATCAATCGGAATATCTTACTATATTCGTAGCGGTAGGAGCTTTCTTCGTGCCATTCTTATTAAATAGTACGACTCCTAATCCGTATATTTTCTTTGGATATGAGATGATACTAACGCTCAGCTTATTATGGTATGCGTTGAAAAATCGTTATCAGTATTTATATATGATTTCTTATGTTGTTGCTGCTATTGTTCTTTTTGTCTTCTTTGCTGTTATGTCAATGTTAGTAGAGGATTTGCAAGTCCAGTTAACAGTAGTTTATGGTTTAATTCACTTACTATTATTTTGGCATATGTTTACGGAGAGAAGTTTTATAGTAGAGCCACGCTTGGCGATATTTAGTGCGAATGCAGTCTTCTTTATATTAGCCATTTCAAAAATACCTGAATTTACAACATGGGGATTAATGATAAGTGCACTCGTGCACGCTATTATGTTTGTGTTTGAATATAGGAAGAATAGACATTCTACATTTACAAATCTTTTATTTGGTTTCGCAATGGGAGCATTTAGTTTAGCGATTTTATATGAGTATAGTTTAGTGAATGCAGCGATTGTATTATTATTACAAGGTTTCCTTGGTATGTTTACTTCTATTAAAGGAAAACAACAGATAAAATTGTATGTTAGTGCGACGGTTTACGCAATTGGAATGATACAGACTATTTTTAGCCCGTTTGATCAATTTATTTCGGCAGGCTTTGTTGCTCATCTTATTTTAATAGGAACGTTCTATTATTGCATGAGACAAGCAAAAGAAGTATTAGCAAGCTTTGGCAAGTATGTGTATTCTATAGCACTCTATTGGTTTATGGTGATTGTATTTATTACAATTACTAGAATCGGTGAAGTTTTGTCCACAGATGGAAGCATAATAAGCATATCTGTATCGTTATTATGGATGGTATATGCATTATTTGCAGTTTGGTTTGGACGGAATAAAAATATGAATGAAATATTGTATGCAGGCTTAGTCGTGTTAGTCGTAACGATAGGAAAGCTATTTCTTCTAGACTTACCAGAAGTTTCAATGATGATTAGGGCAGTGTTATTTTTAATAGTAGGTAGTATAGGTATCGTTATTTCAAGAATGTTTTTCTCAAAAGAAGAGAAGTGAGAAGAAGGCAATCCATATCTGGATTGCCTTTTTCATTATTTCTTATTAATCGTTACAGCTTCATTATATTTCGCTGTTGTATTTTGGCGTAGACGAAGTGTTGCTTGTCCAGTCGTATTTGGATCGATTTGTACGTTCACAATTTTTTCAGCAGAACCTAAGCTATTTGTTGTGAAAGAAAATGCACTACTATATCCGAAAGTAGATGGCCAAGTGCCGTTTGTATTTTGAACTTTTGCTACTTGTGTACCGCCGGTAGTGAATATACCTAAAGAGTAATTAGTGTATGTTGTATTTGGTAATAAGTTATTTACTTGAATTTTGATTTGGAACACTTCATGGTTTGGTAGAGTGCTAGGGTGTGTAACTACGTAGTCATTTGCTGTTACTGCACCGTTATAGCCATATGAACCAGGTTTAAAAGTATTTGTATTAAACCATTGATAACCTGCATTTGGCGCACTCCAAGGTTCAGGTTGTGGCTCAGTTGATAAGCTTGGTTGTTCAAATGTTTGTAAAGTGGTAGGTAAATCAAGTTGTAAACCATTTACTTGATCTAAACTTGTAAATGTTTCTTTATTCGATAGCCAATTTACGATATTTTCTAGTAAGATAGCATCGTTTTCTTCTTTATATCCATCGTAAGTTTTCTTTGTTTGACCAGAGTCTTCACGAACGTATTTTGGCGTAGCATCTTCAACAGGAGAAGAGTCTCCAATAAAGGCAGCTTTTCCAAGTCCTACTTTTGCGATCGCAGCATAAGGACCTTCTGCAACACCACCGCCGTTATATACACCGCTATCGACAGCGTTATTCCATTTTGACGGATTCTCTGGAAGATAAACAAGTCCTTTTGCTAGTTTTGGATTTGTAATTGCTAAAGTAGAACCAGCATGCATTGCTACAGATGAAACCCCTTCTGTAATTCCGAATGATTGTTCAGGTGATACAATATTTTTAGCGGAAACATCACCGATTGCATTATAGCGGAAGCGAATACCGAAGTTGTCAGATAGCCAATCAGAGCTTTCTACTCCTTGCATAGCTTGTGAATTGGCTTCTTCGTTAGACATTCCTTTTGCTGGATTATCCCAAGCACCGCGTCTATATCCGTTAAATACTTCAGAAGAGTCCCAACGATTTTTATTACGATCTGCATTATAATGATCGGCAATGAAGAAGATACTACCGCCATTTTTCACGTATTGTAACATAGCATCTTGTTCAGATTTTTTGTAAGGAATATTTGCTTCTGGAACGATAAACACATTGTAGTCTTTTAAATCTTCGTATGTAATCGGTGTTGATTTACGTAGTTCTTTTACATGATAGCCGTTTTGGGCAATGCCGTTTCCGAAATCAGAAAAGCCACCATCAATAACCCAGTCAGCAGTCCCGGCAGTTTGACCGTGTGTATTATCAAATAATACTTTTTTCCCATTGTTTTGATTTACAACTTTTGCAGCAATTTCAGGAGCTGGGTCTACAGAGCTTTCTGCATAAGTAGACGGTATGAACGAAGTCCCTATACTTAGTGTAATTGCTGTTGCTAAAGAAAATGTAATCCATTTTTTATTCTTCATAGAAGAATCCCCCTAATAATAAATATATGTGCTTTAATAATGTAATTTATTTTTCTGTAAAAATAAAGACGGAAAACATAAAAAATATTAAAAATTTGTAAAAATACCGTGAAATTTGTTGAGAAATATTTATAGAGATTTAAAAACATCCCTTCCAAGTAATAAGGAAGGGATGTTTTGCTTAACTAATTTTTGAATTAGGTGTTTCATCAATTTTATGAAAACCTTTCATGTAATACACGACAGCTAAACCGATAAGCCAAATTGGTCCAACAATTAATGCAATCCTTGTATCTTCTGAATACGCCATTATACATAATACGAGTGCAAGGAAAGCAAGTGAGAAATATGAACTTAATGGGTATAAAGGCATTTTATACGATAACTTTTGTTTGTTTTGCGTCGGCAAACTTTTACGGAACTTAATTTGAGCGACTAATATAATACCCCAAGTCCAAATTGCCCCGAAAGTTGAAATACTAGTGAGCCATGTAAATACTTTTGCGGGCACAAGATAGTTTAATATAACACCAACGAGTAAAACGATTGCTGTTGCTACAATTCCTTGACTTGGAATGCCATTTTTATTTAAACGACCGAATCTTTCAGGAGCTTTTTTCTGCTGAGCTAATGTATACAGCATACGGCCTGTACTAAATAAACCACCATTACAAGAAGAAAGAGCTGCTGTTAATACGACAAAGTTAATAATTCCTGCTGCTTTTGCGATACCGATTTGCTGAAATGTTAATACAAATGGACTTCCTTTCTCACCAAGTTCGTTCCATGGATAAATTGCCATCATAACGAATAGAGCCCCAACGTAGAACAGTAATATTCTCCAAAATACGTTATCGATTGCTTTTGCGAGTGTTTTTTTCGGGTTTTGCGCTTCACCCGCTGTAACGCCGATTAATTCAACGCCTAAATAAGCGAATAGCACCATTTGCATGGAGAGGAGTAACCCAGAAAAACCATTTGGGAACCAGCCACCATGTGACCAAAGGTTTGAAATGCCAGTAGCGATACCACCGTTTCCGAAGCCAAATAAAATAATACCAGCCCCAACTACTATCATACAGATAATTGTGACAATTTTAATGAGAGCAAACCAAAATTCAAGTTCTCCAAATACTTTTACAGATAAAAAGTTGAAAGCACTCATTAATAATAGAGCGAGTAAAGCCCAAGTCCAGCGCGGAATATCTGGGAACCAGTACTGCATGTAAATGCCAGCAGCCGTAATTTCAGCCATGCAAGTAACAACCCATAAGAACCAGTAGTTCCAACCAGTAATATAGCCAGCTAGTGGTCCAAGATAATCATATGCATATTTACTAAAAGAGCCAGCAACAGGTTGTTCAATTGCCATTTCTCCGAGTGCTCGCATAATGAAAAAAATAACGAGTCCAGCAATCATATAGCCTAGTAAAATAGAAGGGCCAGCTAGTTTAATAGCAGAAGCAGATCCTAAAAATAGTCCAACGCCAATAGCTGAACCGAGTGACATTAAAGTAATATGTCGTTCTTTTAAACCGCGGTTTAAAGTTCCAGATTTGTTTGTGTGCTGCATAAGAAGAATCCCCCTTGTAGAGTGAACGATATTTAAATGTGCTTACTAAATATTTAACTATTTCAAATTATAAAACATTTCCATCTGTTATGCTACAAAAATAATCATTATTAACTGTACTACATCTGCGCTTGTCAGACTTAAACTTAAAATTCGAACTATTAGCGAATATATTGACTCTTCTTTTTATTGATTGTTAAGATTAAGTATTATATTTTCTCACATACTAGTAAGAAAAGAATGTGTGATAATAATTTAGATGTAGGAAGGGTACATAACCATGTTTCAATTACAAAAATATAACACTTCTGTGAAGCAAGAGCTTTTAGCTGGCATCACAACTTTTTTTACATTTGCGTATATTCTTGTCATCAATCCGAAAATATTATCTGATGCAGGTGTACCATTTGATCAAGCTTTTACGGCAACGATTATTGCGACTGTTGTAGGGACGCTATGTATGGCGTTTTTAGCTAACTATCCAATTGTTATTGCTCCAGCTATGGGAATGAATGCGTATTTTGCTTATTCTGTTGTTCAACAGGCAGAGGGGATTACATATGTCATTGCGTTTTCAGCAGTATTTGTAACAGGTATCATTTTTCTTTTATTATCTTTCACTTCATTTAGGCAAAAGCTTATTGTCGCAATTCCTGATAGTTTAAAACATGCAATTGCAGGTGGAATTGGGTTATTTATTGCTTTTATTGGATTACGTCTATCTGGAATTATCGTCGATCATCCATCTAACTTAGTTACGATTGGTGATTTCCATTCTCCAGCCGTTATTTTAACTTTAATTGGTTTGATTTTAGCGGCGGTATTAATGACATTGCGTGTGAGCGGTGCATTATTTATTAGTATGATTGTGACAGGAATTATCGCCTTCTTTACAGGACAGCTGAAGTTTACGGATAAAATTGTTGCGATGCCTCATTTACCAGAGGGGATTATCGTTTCAAATCCAATCAACGCCTTTTCAGATGTAATTGAATACGGATTATATGGCGTTGTATTTTCATTTTTACTTGTACTGTTATTTGATACAACAGGAGCATTACTCGGTTTAATTAAACAAGCAGGTTTAATTACAGATAATACAGAGAAACGTTTTGGTAAAGCATTTATTGCGGATGCAATTGGCGGTACTACAGGCTCTATCTTTGGGACAAGCCCAACAGCAGCGACGATTGAATCGTCAGCTGGTATTGCTGCAGGTGGTAAAACGGGATTAACAGGTATTGTAGTAGTCGGCCTAACGATTATAACGGCATTCTTTAGCCCTGTTATTGCTTCTTTATCAAGCGTAGCCGCTATTACAGCTCCTTCATTAATTATTGTAGGTAGTTTAATGGCACAAAGTATTCGTGATATTAATTGGAATGAATTTGAAGATGCATTACCAGCATTTTTAATTTTCGTTGGTATTCCGTTAACGTCTAGTATTGCGAATGGAATTGCAATTGGATTTCTAGTGTATCCAGTCTTAAAAATTGTGAAAGGGAAAGGGATGGAAGTACATCCATTACTATACTTATTTACAATTTTATTTGGATGTCATTTATTCTTATAATATAGGAGAGGAGGCTTCTTATGAGGGGCTCCTTTTTTGTGTATAATAAAGTGAAACTATAAGTAGTTACGAAAAATATAAATTACATAATGGAATATATATGTTACAATAAGGTGGAGGTGGAACATGGATGGCTGTAAGTAAAATAAAAGTCGCGCGTGTTCAGTTAGATTTAACACAGCAACAATTAGCAGAAAAAGTAGGCGTTACAAGGCAAACGATTAGTTTAATTGAGAAGGGGAAATACAACCCATCTTTAGATTTATGTTTGAAAATTTGTTATGCAGTAGATAAAACTTTGAATGATTTATTTTGGGAGGAAAAGGAGTGAGGGGATGAGAATCGTGAAAGATGAACGCTTAATGATTGAGGGGCTAAAACATATTAGACTCGTTTTCATCTTACAAAATATTGTCATACTAGGTATTGTTTTTTATCGCTACGTTTTGCAAGATGCAGGATATGAAAGTGTTTCGGATTTATTAATGGTATTTATGGTCGGGATAGTAGTTATTAATTTTTTAAACTTGAAAAATTCAGTGGAAGTGTATGAGCATACGGGCGGAGTATCACGCAGTTATCTTATGAAGCTATTATTCATTCCTGTAGGTATTATTATTGGGATTTTAGCTATTTGTATCGTTGTAACATCAGATATTTCAATAAAAGAAATTAGTATGACAGGACTTATTATGTTAGCCTGTTTTTTAGTTCCTAGTCTGTTTATATACATATATATGAAAAAGATAAAAAGTGAAGATTGAAATATAAGAAAAGCTTTCCCGTATTGTGGAAAGCTTTTCTTATATTCTTTTATATAGTACTTTATGAAGACCAATTGGTTCAATTTCAAAGATTTCACCATGTTCTTGGAAGCCTAAGCGCTTGTAATAGTCAGCCACAGTAATTCGGCCATTACACCATAACATATTTGCTTGACGCTCTTGTAAGATTTGTTCTGCTTTCTGAATTAAGGAGCTTCCAGCGTGGTTGTTTCGAAATTCAGGTAATGTTGCCATTCCTCGTAGACGATAATGAATACCTGTAGGTAGGTCAGGATATATTTCTTTTGAGAAGGAAGCGATACTAATTAGTTTATCATTTATAAATGCCCCTAGGTGAAAGCTGTCTGTTTCATAGTCGGAAGGGTATTTACAATCTGCTAATGTTTGACTCGGGCGCAAAATTTTTTGACGTAATACGTAAGTTTCAGATCCGTCAATATTTTTCACGGTAATCATATTAACATCCTTTCTTATAACGCTTTTTCTGTTAATTGTATAAAGAAATAGGCAGGTGCGGCGAAAAGTCCGAGTATGCTAGCGGTTCCGAGAAGGAGTGAAAGTAAGAGGCAAGAGTACTTTATTCCATTCGACTTTTTCCATCCGTAACTACAAATTTCAATGCTAACACCGATGAGAATAATGGCACCTAGTATTTCGGCTAATAATAAAAGAGCTAAAGTTACAATAGACATAATGTGATCCATCCTCATAATATGTGATAGTAACATTTTACCATATGAAATGGAAAAAAATGCCCCTCAATTATGTGAGGGGCATTTTTTTATTCTAATATGTTTTTTAGTGTATCGATATGTTCTTTTGAGCCTGTTACAAGTAATGTATCACCGTGTTGTAGTCTTGTATCACCATGTGGGATTAATGCTTTATTTCCACGATAAATTTGAATGACTAGTACATCACCTAAAAATGGAAGGCGACGAAGTGCAACACCGTTATATTTATTGCTACGTAGTTCAACCTCACGGACTGTTTCGTTTGCTGTTGTAATTAAGCGAACGAGACTCGGTTTATCAATTAGCGCACGTAATAGAATACGTGTAGAGTTAATTGTTGAGAAGACAGCGATATGCTCTTGTGTTGCTTTTTCTTGTAGAAGTGGATCTTCTACACTTGCAATAACATGTTCAACACCTAGTTCTTTTGCGTGTTCTGCTAATAATAAGTTTTGCTCATCATCACTTGTTGCAACAACAACTCGGTCTGCATGAAAGGCTGTTTGTTCAGTTAACGATGCAATTGTGATGTCATCTAATTTCACGATAGGGAAGTCATGTGATTTCGCTTCCTGATCATTTATTTTGTTTTGACGCATCATATATAGTGTTACGTCATAATCTTCTCGTTTTAAATCAAGTGATAACGGAAGGGTAATTCTGCTCGCACCAATAATAGAAACTTTTGGTTTTGGTGTTTCCACTTTTGGGAACATCTTTTTAAATAATATAGGCGCAAAAATACAAGTAATAACTGCGCTTAAAATAAGGGAAGCAGATAAACTTGGACTGATGATCCCTAACTTTTCACCAATTTGTGCAGCTGCAATAACTAAAGAAAGTGTCGATGTTAATAAGATGGCACTCCCCAGTACGATATTACGTGGATACCATTTTCGTAAAACGAGGGATGGTAACAGTTTTGAGATAAAGAGTCCTACAATTAGAATTGGAATCATGAGCATACTAGAAGGCTCTTTAAAAATAGACCAAACCTCTAAATTTACACCAACCATTACGAAGAAAATAGGAATGAAGAAACCGTATCCGATAGAATCCAGTTTTTCAACCATATCTTCATTTGGTGATAATAATGATACGAGTACACCTGCTAAGAAGGCACCTAAAATATTTTCAGCTCCAACGGATTCAGATAACCCAACTAATATTAAGATGAGTGCAAAAACAGCTCTTGTATCAATTTGTACACTACCAGCTTTTAAGCTATCCAAGTATGGAATGTTTTTAAAACGTTTTGCAACGAAGTAAATAACAATACCAGCGCCGAATAGAAGAAGAAGGAGCCACATGCTTTGACCGCTTTCGGAATTTAATCCGACGAATACAGCAAGTAAAATCATTGTAACTAAATCCGCAATAACAGCGACTAATAAAATGATTTGTCCAATTGCTGTTTTTCCTAAGTTATTCTCTTTTAATGTTGGTACGACAACACCTAAAGAGATTGTTGAAATGATTAAAGTCATAAACATTGCATTATCTACAAATCCTAGCCATACGAATAGTAGTGATAGGGCATAAGATAAGATGAAAATAAAGAAGAAGATAATGCTTGCTGCCTGGAATGTGTTTGGTTCGTTTGTCGTGTTCTTTTTCCCTTTTTGTTTAAAGATAGAAAAATCAATTTCTAAACCGCTTAAAAACATAAGAAAGATAAATCCTAGTGTCGATAAGACTTGAAGCCACATATCTGGCTCAATAATATTAAACCCACTTTTACCTACAAAGATTCCTGCGATGATTTCTGCAACAACGACAGGAAGTGCTTTTAATTTAAAGCGTTGTAACAAAAGGGGAACGAAAAACGCGATTGCAACGACAACCATAAGTGATAGAACAGAAGTGTGATGTTCCATTGCGTTCTCTCCCTTCAAATAAATATAGTACCTATTTAGCCATATAATAGGTAGAAAAGCAACGCATATGGATTCGATTTCATAAAGAAAGAGTTTTCTTAACATTTGTCATAATAAGTATATTTTTCATGATTCTGTTGTTAATTCCGTAATGTGGATGTAATAGGGGAGGGAATAAAAAAAGACTGCTGAGCAATCTCAGCAGTCTTTTCCATGTACATTACATTGAGAAGAAGATCCATACAGTTAAACCAACTGTTGCAGTTGCAACGAAGAAACTGTAGATCATAGTAAGAATTTGAACTCTTCCTTCTCCTTCTTTTAAATGCATGAACATAATTAATTGTAACAACGCTTGCGCAACAGCCATTATGATAATGGTAGTTAAGATCGTTGATAGTGGCAGGGTTGTGTAAAGTGCCACGTATAAAGCTAGAAACGTTAGTGCAAGCGATAAAATAAATCCGAAAACGTGTGACCAAGGGAATCCGCTATGCGCATGCCCGTTTGCTTGGTTGTTATTTTGACCCATTTACGCCACCATCCCGTTCAAGTAAACTAGTGTGTAAATAAAGACCCAAACTAGATCAAGGAAATGCCAGTATAAGCTGATAATGAATACTTTACGAGCTGTAACTGGTGTTAAACCTCGTTTTAAAATTTGGATAATAACACAAATTGCCCAAATGATACCGCCTGTTACGTGGGCTCCGTGTGTTCCAAGAAGAACGAAGAATCCAGATAGGAAAGCACTTGTTTGAATTGTTGCGCCTTCACCAATATACATAATGAACTCTTCAATTTCGAAGAATAGGAAGCCTGCACCTAAAAGTAATGTAAGGACGAACCATCCAAGCATTGCTTTTTGGTTGTGCTTACGCATTTCGTGAATCACGATACCACATGTGAAACTACTTGTTAAAAGTAGTAATGTTTGAATTAAAAGCGTTTTAAGTTCAAACAGTTGTGCTGGTGTTGGGCCATCTGCCGTACGACCAGCAAGTACTAGATAAGAGGCGAAAAGTGTTGCGAACAGCATAATTTCAGCCCCAAGAAAAATCCAGAATCCTAGGATATTCAATCTGCTTTGTTCGGATTGATATTCCAAGGGTAAGCTTTTATCTAAAGCCGCCATATCATTTCACCTCTCATGCTACATGTTCTGATTTTTTAATTTCATCAACACTAATATAGTAACCTTCATCGTAATCGAATGAACGATAGATTAAGCAAGCTAAAATACCAATGCCGCCGATTGCTGCAAGCCAGAACCAGCTAAATACTAATGCGAAACCTGCAAGACCGAAGAATCCAGACGCAATAATAGGCACGCCAGAGTTACTTGGCATGTGAATTGGTTTAATATCTTCTGCTGCTGGTGTAACTGTTTCTCCGCGTTTCTTCATGTACCAGAAAGCATCAGCTTCTTTAATTTCAGGAAGTTTTGCGAAGTTGTAATGTTGTACAGGAGATTGAGTTGCCCATTCAAGTGTACGGCCATCCCATGGATCTCCAGTTGTGTCACGTTCTCCGTGACGAGCACTCCAAATTACGTTGTAACAAAGAAGTACGAAACCAATACCCATCATTACTGCACCGACAGATGCGATTTGGTTTAGCCATCCCCATCCAAGGCTTTCAGAGTAAGTGTACATACGACGAGTCATACCGTCTAAACCTAAGAAGTACATTGGGAAGAAACAGATGTTGAATCCGCTCATAAAGATCCAGAATGTCCATTTACCTAGGCGTTCATTTAACATATGACCAGTCATTTTTGGATACCAGAATGTGAATCCAGCAAGCATAGCGAATACTGTACCTGCGATTAATACGTAGTGGAAGTGAGCGATTAGGAAGTAGCTGTTATGGTACTGATAATCAGCTGCTGCCATACCAAGCATAACCCCTGTAACCCCACCGACTACGAAGTTTGGAATAAATGCCAATGACCAAAGCATTGGAACTGTAAAACGAATACGTCCTTTATACAGTGTAAACAACCAGTTAAAGATCTTAACCCCGGTTGGAATCGAAATCGCCATTGTCGAAATCGAGAAGAATGAGTTAACCGCTGGACCTGCACCCATCGTGAAGAAGTGGTGAAGCCATACGACGAAACTTAGTAAAGAAATTGCAACCATTGAGTATACCATCGCACTGTAACCGAATAGACGCTTACGTGAGAATGTACTAATGATTTCAGAGAAAATACCGAATGCCGGTAAAATAACGATATATACTTCAGGGTGACCCCATACCCAGAATAGGTTGGCCCATAACATTGGCATACCGCCGCTCGCCATCGTAAAGAAGTGAGCATCGAATAGACGGTCAAATGTCATTAATGCAAGAGCAACTGTTAATACTGGGAAAGCGAAAATAATGATAATTGTTGTAATTAAGATTGACCAAGTAAACATTGGCATTCTCATTAAAGTCATACCAGGTGTACGCATTTTTAAGATAGTAACAAGGAAGTTAATACCTGTCATTAACGTACCGAGACCTGAAATCTGTAATGCAATTGCGTAGTAGTTATTTCCTACACCAGAAGTAAACTCTGTACCTGCCATTGGGAAGTAAGAAGTCCACCCAGCGTCTGGAGAACCACCAATTACGAAAGCGATGTTGAATAACATTGCTCCGACAAAGAATAACCAGAAACTTAAAGCATTTAAGAACGGATATGCAACGTCACGAGCACCAATTTGTAATGGTACTACAAGGTTCATTAATCCCATAACGAATGGCATCGCCATGAAAAGAATCATAACTGTACCGTGTGTTGTGAAGATTCCGTTATAGTGTTCAGCGTTTAAATAAGTTGTTTCTGGGAATGTTAACTGTGCACGGATCATTAAACCGTCCATACCACCACGGAATAACATAATAACCGCAGAGATAATATACATGGCCCCAATTTTTTTATGGTCAACAGTTGTTAACCATTCGTCCCAAAGCCATTTCCATTTTTTATACTTTGTTAGTACGAAAATGATTGCTAATGTCACAAGAACGATAGAAGCGTCTGCACCGTAAATAATCGGGTCACCTGTGACAAAAAATTCATCAAGCTTCACTTTGTTCACTCCAATCTGTTGGAATTATAGCTATTATTTTTTGTTTTTGTAGTAGTTGTAATCACAATATTCAAGTGATTTTGGATCTACATAACTTAAGTGATGGCTAGAGAATGTCATACGACCAACTACACCAGGTTTAACAATTTCGTTGTACTTATCTTCTGTTAGTTTAGGAGCAGTTTGTTGTACTTCTTTAACCCACTTGTCATATTTCTCTTTAGTTTTTGCTTCAACTTCGAACTCCATGTGAGTAAATCCTTCACCAGAGAAGTTCGCGCTACGCCCTAGGTAAGAACCTGGCTTATCAGCTTGTAAATAAAGGTCCATAATCATGCCATCCATTGTGTACTTCATACCACCAAGTTCTGGTACCCAGAAAGCATTCATTGGGCCGACAGAAGTCAGTTTGAATTGAATTGGTACACCAGCTGGGATGTTTAAATAGTTAACGGTTTCAATTTTTTCCTCTGGGTAACTGAATAACCATTTCCAGTTTGCAGATGTAACATAAATCTCCACTGGTTTAATATGTTTGGACTCTTTCGGAACCTCTTCCGAAGCATAAGTTGCTTTTACTGTTGGAATCGATAATGCGATAACGATAATAACAGGAACAAGCGTCCAAATGATTTCTAATAATGTGTTACCGTGTTGTTCAGGTGGCTCATAGTCCATATTCTCTGGTTTTTCACGATAACGAATCAAGATGACTGTAAACAAGATGAATACAATTGCGATAATTAATGACATAAGCAAGAATGACCAAACAATTAAATCATACTGTGCTTTTGCAACAGGTCCTTGCGGATTTAATACTGCGAGTTTTTTATCACAGCCACCGAGGAACAGAAGTAATGATAACGGAAGAAGCGAAGCCAACTTCCAAAACGCTTTCTTTAGTTGCACGATTGAAAATCTCCTTTCTCCTTGGATTGAAACTATGCCAATAAAACAATATAAACCTATTAATTTATAGAAGGCAATAGTTTTTGAGATATTGTTAAAAAATAGACACAAATGCACACTTTTTAAGGTGAATATCATTTGTAACTTGATTACATTGTAAACTATTTTCCAGAGAAAAATGCGATTGTGAAAATTTTAAGATAAATAAAGTTATACCAGGATACCCAAGAAATAGAAAAAAGCTATCTTATGATAAGAAAGATAGCTGAATATTTTGTATATTTAGTTTACTTCTTTTTTTAGACTTATTTGTTGTTCAAATGTGACAATTTTTTTATATTTCACTTGATATAAAATGTAACAAATAACCATAAATGGAATACCGCAATAAAGAGCGATTCTCTGATCTGGAATGAAAGCTAAACTTACAAATGTAATGAAATTGAGTGAGAATGCTACGATTGGAACGAGCGGATAAAGTGGTGTGCGATATTTTAAATCATTGATGTCACCACCGTTTTTCACGAAGTTTCTACGGAAGAAAAACTGTGAAGCCGCAATTGACATCCAAACGACAACGGCAGCCATTGCTGCGATAGATGTTAAAACTAAAAAGACAGTATCTGCTGCAAATATACTTGTTAATAGGGATAAACTTGCAAAGATTAGACTGAAAATCAATGCGTTTAATGGTACACCTTTTTTCGTTAGCTTCGTAAATGCTGGACTTGCCATTCCTTGTTTTGCCATTGCCCAAAGCATACGTGAATTTGCGTATAGACCAGAATTGGCTACGGATAATACAGCTGTAATAATAACAAAGTTCATAATGTCTGCTGCATATGGAATACCAGCTACATCAAATACAAGTACAAATGGACTTTCGACTAGATTAGCCTCTTGCCACGGGAGTAAACCTACAACAACTGATATGGCTAGGACGAAGAAGAATAGCGTTCGCCAAATGGTATTTTTGATTGCTTTTGGAATTGTTTTTTCAGGATTCTCACTTTCTCCTGAAGCGATTCCGATTAATTCTGTTCCTTGGAAAGAATAATTCACTGTAATCATCGTAAGAAGAACAGCCAATGCACCATTCGGAAATAATCCGCCATTTTCAGTGAAATTGTGAAGCATTGGAGCTGGTTTTCCGTTAAAGTCTAGTAGACCGAACATAACTGCACCACCGAGTACGATGAAAATAACGATGGTTGCGACTTTTACACTAGCGAACCAAAATTCTGCTTCTGCATATGCTTTTGCTGATAGGGCGTTTACAAGAAAGAGTGCTGCTGCAAATGTAACACACCAAATCCACGAAGAAACATCTGGAAACCAGCGTTTCATTAAAATACTTACAGTTGTTAACTCTACTCCAACTGTAACAGCCCAATTTAACCAATACATCCAACCGACAACAAAACCAAAACCAGGTGAAATAAATTTGCTTGCATAGCTTTGGAATGAACCTGCTTCTGGCATAGCAACAGATAATTCACCAAGACATAACATCGTTAAATACATAACAAATCCACCGACTAAAAATGCAAGAATAGCACCACCAGGGCCGGCGTTATGGACGATTTGACCAGATCCCATAAATAGGCCAGTTCCGATAACACCACCAAGTGCAATCATAAATAGGTGTCTACTTTTCATTGTACGTTTTAAATCTGTTTGTTCTACTTGTTGATTCATATGCCCCTCACCCCGTTATTTTTTATATGTGTTAACTGGTTTTCATTCTGAGTCTTTAATCATTAGTGGGGGATATGACACATACTCGGTTTATTTACTATGAAATGAATGGAGTATGTAAAAAACGAACTATGACTAAATACCCTAAGAATGTTTTTATTAACAAGGTGATATCTTCACTATGTTAATTATTTCGATTTTAGCAAAAAAATTCAGAAAAGTATATTGTTTTTTCTTTTTATTAAAAATAATTAGAATTTTATAACGATGTAGTTGTGAACAATAATTCACAGAATCTTTCTAGCAAACTAGCAAGAAGAAAGGTACAATGGTAGGAGGTATGTCTGTAAAATAATAATTAATGGAGTTTTGTTTAAAATGAAAAAGTTAAAATATCTTTTTGTTTTTGGAATTATATTTGCTGCAGCGTTTTTTATAGGGAAAGATAAGATTATACAAAAGGCACAAGTGCTACGCTTAGACTTTCTATCTGAAATGAAAGAAGCGGCTATGATTGAAAATGTTCCGTTTATAAAGCAGTTACCAGAATTACCTCGTGGATGTGAAGTGACAAGCTTAGCTATGTTGCTACAATATAAAGGTGTACAAGTAGATAAGATGCAACTTGCTAGTGAAATTCATCGAGTTCCATTTGAACAAAATGGTTTGCGCGGAAATCCTTATGAGGGGTTTGTTGGAAATATTTATACGAAAGCTGAACCAGGATATGGTGTATACAATAAACCAATCTTTAATTTAGCAGAAAAATATGTTTCTGAAAAAGTAATTAATTTAACAGATAGAGACGTGAAAGATCTATATAAAGTAATTAGTTCTGGTTCTCCAGTATGGGTTATTATTAATACAACGTTTCAGCCGCTAGCTGAAAGTAGTTTTGAAACATGGAATACAAGTTCTGGTGAAGTGAAAATTACATATTTTGAGCATAGTGTAGTAGTAGTTGGATACGATCAAAACTTTGTATATGTAAATGATCCACTAAAAAATAATCCACGTTTCGCTGTTCCACGAGCAGAGTTTGAGAAAGCGTGGGAGCAAATGGGGAAACAAGCAATTACTATTTTATAATAATGAAAAAGCCATCTTTTGATGGCTTTTTATTTTTAAGTAAACATGATAGAAAATTCAGAAGATTCTTTTAAAAGTTAACAATTCACGTTATAATAACATTTAACTTGGTGAAGAAGGGGAGAAGAGAAATGGATGTTGCAAAAGAACTTGTTTTGTCAAAGGATCAGTTGGTTGAGTGGAGAAGGCATTTTCATAAGTATCCAGAGTTATCTTTTCAAGAAGAGAAAACATCGCAGTTTGTATTCGATATACTTCGGGAAATTCCATGTTTAGAAGTATCAAGACCTACTAAATATAGTGTAATGGCAAGGTTGATTGGAAAGCAGCCTGGTAAAATAGTTGCGGTTCGAGCTGACATGGATGCTCTTCCTATTCATGAAGAAAATGAGTTTGACTTTATTTCTACATATCCGGGTGTAATGCATGCATGTGGCCATGATGGACATATAGCGATATTACTTGGAGTTGTACATAAGTTAGTAGAAGCAAGAGAGAAGATTAAAGGGGAGATTCGTTTTCTATTCCAACATGCTGAAGAAAACTTTCCTGGTGGTGCAGAGGAAATGGTTGCAGCGGGTGTAATGGAAGGGATCGATTATATTATTGGTGCTCACCTTTGGGCATCGTTAGAGGTTGGAAAAGTAGGTGTAATTTATGGTCCCGCAATGGCTGCTCCAGATGTTTTTAAAATTATAATAGAAGGAAAAGGTGGACATGCTGGAATCCCTCATGAAACAGTTGATAGTATTGCAATCGGTACACAAGTGGTTTCGCAACTTCAGCAAATTGTATCTCGCCTCACGAATCCGTTAGATTCTCTTGTAGTATCTGTTACGCAATTTCACGCTGGGACAACTCATAATGTGATTCCAGAACAAGCGGAGATTGAAGGGACAGTGCGGAGTTTAAGACATGAGTTGCGAGAAGAAACAGAGAAAAGAATTGAACAGATTGTAAAGCATGTGACGGAAGCTTACGGAGCGAAATATACGTTTTCGTATGAATATGGATATCGTCCAGTCGTAAATGATTATGAAGTTACAGAGATTATTGAGCAAACAGCATTACAGCTTTATGGAAGGGAACGAGTTACGCGTTTACAGCCGACGATGGCTGGAGAAGATTTTTCAGCGTTTTTACAAAAAGCACCGGGGACATTCTTTTTTATCGGTGCAGGAAATAAAGAGAAAGGAATTATATATCCTCACCATCACCCTCGTTTTACGATTGATGAAGATGCATTACCGATTGGAGTGCAAGTCTTTGTATCATCGATTATGAATTTCATAAGTAAAGGAGAATGAGATGAAGAAAATACACGTATTAGCGCTTATTCCAGTTTTTTGTTTAGTTGTTGGACCCGTATTTGCTAATTCAGTTACTCCTTACATATTAGGGATGCCATTTTTATTATTTTGGGTATTATTATCAGTGCTTATTACATCTCTTTGTATGGGGATTGTGTACGTATTTGATCCTGCTAATAAGGGGGATGTAAAATGACCGCATTACTTATCATTATTTTATTTTTGTTTCTCGCACTATTTTTAGGAATTCGGGCACAACACGGAAAAGATATGAATTTAGAGCAATGGTCAGTTGGAGGAAGAGGCTTTGGTACTATTTTTGTTTTTCTTCTTATGGCAGGTGAAATTTATACGACATTCACATTTTTAGGTGGAAGTGGATGGGCGTATAGTAAAGGAGCACCTACTTTTTATATTTTAGGTTATGGTGCATTAGCTTATATTTTATCTTATTTTTTATTACCACCAGTTTGGAAGTATGCAAAAGAGCATAATCTAGTTTCACAGCCAGATTTTTTTGTGAAGAAATATAAGAGTCAGGCACTTGGCCTTATCGTTTCTATCATTGGGGTTATTTCGATTATCCCATACCTTGTTTTACAGTTAAAAGGATTAGGAATTATCGTTTCGGAAGCGTCTTATGGAAGGGTATCGCCAGTTATAGCAGTGTGGATTGGCGCAATTGTTATAACGATATATGTAATGGTTTCAGGTATACACGGCTCTGCTTGGACGGCCGCTTTGAAGGACATTATGATCCTGTTTATCGTTATGTTTTTAGGTATATATTTACCGTACCATTATTACGGAGGATTTCAGCCGATGTTTGAAGCTGTAGAAGCAGCAAAACCAGGGTTTTTATCTTTACCTGATGAAGGAATGAGCATTTCTTGGTTTGTTTCTACTATTGTATTAACGGCTCTCGGTTTCTATATGTGGCCCCATACATTCGCCTCTGCTTTCTCTGCAAAAAATGAAAAAGTATTTCGTAAAAATGCGGCCATTATGCCACTGTATTCTTTAGTTTTACTTTTCGTGTTCTTTGCAGGGTTTGCAGCTATCTTACAAGTTCCTGGATTAAAGGGAGGGGATGTAGACCTTTCGTTATTCCGTCTGGCTCTTCAAACTTTTGATCCTTGGTTTATTGGGATTATTGGTAGTGCCGGAGTTTTAACGGCATTAGTTCCAGGTTCTATGCTTGTCATGGCCGCTTCTACATTATTAGCGAAAAATATTTACCGAACAATGGTCCCATCTGCTTCGGATCGACAAGTGGCAAAAACAGCGAAATTATTTGTTCCTGTAGTAACGCTTGTAGCTGTTTTGTTTACTTTTAAAGGTGGAGAAACGATAGGAGCACTTCTTTTAATGGGATATAGTATAGTGACACAGCTTTTCCCTGCACTTGTATGTAGTCTGTTTCCGCGTCAGGTTATTACGAAGCAAGGAGCGATTGCAGGGATGGGGATTGGGTTGTTAGTGGTTGCGTATATTACTCTATCGGGTTCAACTATAGCTACGATGTTTCCGAGTTTCCCTCAATATATAAAAGATTTAAATGTAGGTATAGTCGCGTTGTTAATGAATATGATTGTGATGTTTATCGTTAGTGGGTTCACGAAAAATGTGTCTATAAAGACAGACAATATAATAGTAGGAAAGTAATTCTAATGCTAGAGCTATCTTTGAAAAGAGATAGCTCTTTTTTGTATATATTTTCTTCGATTAGCGGAATCTAACTAAAAACTTGTTGAAAAGGAAGTTAGGTGGGGGACTTGTTAGAGCTAAAAGGTAACTTATTTGAAGTTATGAAAAAAATTAGGGATGAGTTAGGTTCACCGAATGATTTAACAATTAGGGAAGTTGCCCTTGCTGGCAGTTTTACACGTTGTGCTGTTATTTTTCTGTGTGGGTTAACAGATAAGGATAATGTTTATAAATATGTAGTTCGTACACTTCAATATGAAGAAGTACAAAAAGAAGCAGCTATCGTTCAGACGTTATTGGATCGTTTTATTTCTATTGCGGAAGTCGGTAAGAAGACAACATTTCCGGATATTATAAATGCGATTTTAGCGGGAGATACAGTTATATTAATTGATAATATTCAAACAGCTATCGTGATTAATAGTAGAGCTTGGGAAAAAAGAAGTTTAGAACCACCAGTAACAGAAGATTTAATACGTGGACCGAGGATTGGATTAAATGAAGATATTAACGTGAATAAAATGTTAATTCGCCGTAGTTTACGTGACCCAAAGCTGAGATTTCAATCTTATATTATGGGGAAGAGATCCCAAAAGGAAGTGACTTTAGTATATATAGAAGACATTATTAATCCTTACATTGTAGAAGAGCTAGATCGGCGTCTTCAATCCATAGTGACAGATGTCGTTTTTGAGACGGGTACAATTGAGCAATTAATTCAAGATAATAATTTGTCGCCGTTTCCGCAGTTTTTGAATACGGAAAGGCCTGATAATATTGTGGCCTCATTAGCGAAAGGAAAGGCAGCTATTTTGGTGGATGGATCACCGTTTGCCCTTATAGCTCCGCTAGTATTTGTTGATATTTTTCAATCTGTGGAAGATCATTATGAGCGTTGGGTAATAGGGACTTTATTAAGAATTTTGCGAATGGGTTCTGGTATAGTTGCAGTTTTAATGCCAGCGATGTATGTAGCGCTCGTCTCATATCACCAAGGACTTATTCCTTCTAAATTGGCTTATTCGATTGCCGGGGCAAGAGAAGGTGTTCCGTTTCCTGCCTATATTGAAACGTTAATGATGGCATTAACGATGGAATTAATACGAGAAGCGGGAATTAGGTTACCGAAACCGATGGGACAAACAATTGGGATTGTAGGTGGTCTTGTAATCGGAGAAGCAGCGGTGAACGCAGGAATTGTAAATCCGTTTTTAGTTATTATTATTGCGGTTACAGCTATTGCTACATTTTCACTTCCAGTGTATAGCATCACAATTACGTTTCGAATTTTACTTTTCGTCTTTGTATTAGCAGCAACTGCTTTTGGGTTGTATGGAATCATTCTAGCTCTTATTGCGCTTGCTATTCATATTACAAATTTAACAAGTGTTGGTGTACCGTATACGACTCCAATTGCTCCTGCATTTTATAAAGATTGGAAAGAAGAGTTTATTCGCATGCCAAAATCAATGTTGAAAGAGAGACCGGAATATTTACAAACAAAAGATTCTACAGTACGTCCAAAGGAGCGAGAATAATTGAAACCATTTGAGTATGGCGATGAAGAAATTGGATCTCGGGAAATTGGGTTTGCGGTATCATCGACCATTATTGGTATAGGCGCATTATCTATGCCAAGGGATATTGCTAACCAAACTTTATTTTCAGATGGTTGGATTATTTTGCTTTTGGGTGGATTGATATGTGCAGTTTTAGGCTGGTTTGTAACGAGGGTGGCTATTTTATTTCCAAAACAAAACTTTGTTCAATATACGAGTGCGCATTTGACAAAGCCGGTAGCATACACGATTAGTATGGTTTTAGTATTAACGTTTGCTGCTTTGACAGCATATGAATCACGAATGATTGCAATTATTTCGCAAACGTATTTATTTAGTGAGACACCAGTACAGCTACTATCTTTTTTCTTCTTATTGGTTGTTATCTATGGAATAGCAGGATCGAGAGCAGCTTTGTTACGATTAAATGTTATGTTCTTACCTATTGTTTTAATTGCAATAGTGCTTCTTTCTTTATTAAATATAAATTTAATGGAAATAAACAATTTGTTTCCAGCTTTCCAAACGGAAGTAAGTCAATACGCTGTTGGGGTTAAAAATTCTATATTCACATTTATTGGATTTGAGGTAGCTCTGTTTTATGCTGTGTTGTTGAATGATAAGACAGCGAAAAAGGCACCAATGGCAGTTGCGAAAGCAGTGATAGTAAATGTGCTCTCATACATTTTAATTTATGTAACGTGTATTAGTGTTTTTACGTATATGACAACTCGTGGATTGACATACCCAACAATTGAATTAGGGAAAGAAATTGAAATTGGTGGAGGCTTTTTAGAAAGGTTCGATGCAATTTTTTTTACGACTTGGATTATTACTATTTATAACACTACAGCCATGTATTATGACGTCGCATCTCTATTGTTTTGTGCTATGTTTCCGAAAGTGAAGAAACATATTTTTATTTTCGGAAGCGCGCCTCTAATTTTTATGCTGAATATGCTCCCGGGTAATTTAAATACGTTATCAAGTTACGGAACGTATTTAGCGTGGATAGATATGGGGTTTGTCGTATTAGCTCCTTTGCTAGTTTTTATTGTATATAAAATAAAAAGAAGGAATGGTAGAAATGAAACACCTTCTTAAAATTATAATGGTTATGGTTTTAGCTGGATCTATAAGTGGGTGCTCTGAACTAGAAGAAATAGAAGAAAGAGGATTTGTAGTAGGCGCAGCTTACGATATTGTGAAGAAAAAGAAATCAAATCCGATTATGAAAGGGACGTATCAGATGGTACTTCCCAGTAAGTTAGCACAACAAAGTGGACAGGGCGATGGAGATAGTGAAAATTATATTAACGTAAGTGCGAAAGCAGATAGCGTCTTTGAGCAAATAAGAATAATTGCTAAAAAAATTAGTCGAACATTATTTTTTCCGCATATACAAGTCATTATTTTTTCGGATGAATTACTAGCAAATCCGTATGTTTTGCAAAATACGTTAGATGTATATTTTCGTGATCATGAAATGAGAAGAAATATTCGTTTGTTCGTTTCCAAGAAAAATGCAGAATCTATTTTAAAACAGAGTGCAAAACCTGAAAACTTACCGGCGCAGTATATTGATATGTTAGCTGAACATCCTCCGAAAAACGCTCAAATGATTGAGGCGGCGAGAATTGGTGAAGTACAAGGGAAAATGATCGCAGATCGAAGTTTTGCATTACCTCTCTTAGGGTTAACTAAACAAGGCGTACAAATGGAAGGAGCGGCATTGATTCGTGGAAAGGATAATAAGTGCGTTGGAACTTTGAGTGGAGAGCAAACATTAGGAATGAACTATGTAATAGGTAAAAAAATTGGAGGTTTCTTTACTGTTCGTAAAAAGAATCAGCTCATTACATATGAAATTCATAAGTTGCGCCGAAAGATCCAAGTGTCTACTGAAAATGCTACAAAACCGAAGTTTGATATTCATTTGTCCACAGAAGGGATATTAGCTGAGTTACATTTTAATGAACCGAAACAAGTGATGAATGAAAAGCTTTTAAAGAAAGAAATTTCAAAGGAAATGAAGAAGCGTATTGAAAAATCTATACAGCTTGTTCAAAAAAAATATAAAGTAGATGTATTGGAATTAGGAGAGGTATATAAGAAGCATAATTATAAAGAGTGGAAGAAAATTAGTAAGAATTGGGATCGAGGCCAGAATTATTTTAGTAATGCTGAAATTAATGTTCACGTTGATCCAACAATTGAACATTCAGGTTCAGCATTACCAAAGAAAGTGAAGTAAGGTGATGGAGGTTGTTTACTGGATTAGGGATTAGTTGCACAATATTAATGGCAGTTCTTCCGGGAGCTATATACTACATTCATAAAAAAATTACAACGTATGGAGCGCAGCCTTGGAATAATGATGTGCAAAAAAAGAAACCTGAATAATTTCAGGTTTCTTTCGCACAAAGCATATGTGAAGGGGGATACCTTCTATGTATGCTTTGTTTTTATACAAGCCCTAACCAATGTACCAATTGTGTAGAGAGGAATGTCACAACAATAGCGATAACGGTAGGGATTGCAAACGATAAGAATGTCCATTTTGCACTTTTTGTTTCTTTATATATGTTAACCAGTGTCGTTCCACATGGGAAATGAAGAAGTGAGAACAACATTGTGTTTAACGCCGTTAACCAAGTCCAACCATTTTCTAAGAATAGATTTTTAATTTGATTAAAATCATCTATTTCAGTTAAAGCTCCGGTTGATAAGTAAGACATTAATAAAATCGGGATAACAATTTCGTTCGCTGGTAGTCCAAGAATGAACGCAGCTAGAATAAATCCGTCAAGTCCTAACATTTTAGCGAATGGATCTAGGAAGTTTACAAAATACATAAGTAGGCTTGTGTCACCGATGAAAATATTAGCAAGTAACCAAGTTAATGCAGCCGCAGGAGCAGCAACAACAACAGCTCGTTTTAAAACATAGACGGATTTATCGAGTGTTGCACGCACAATTGTATTCCAAACCTTTGGCTTACGGTATGGCGGTAACTCGAGTGTGTAGTGAGTTGGAACGCCTTTTAAAGCTGTTTTTGATAGTACCCAAGAAACGGTTAATGTCATAACGATACCAATTACAACCATTCCAACTACAACTCCAGCAGTAACCAATGTTTGCATACTACCTGTATAACCGGCAGCCATAAATAATGAAGCCATTAAAATTAACATAGGCCAGCGACCGTTACAAGGAACGAAGTTGTTTGTTAAGATTGCAAGCATACGTTCACGTGGTGATTCAATAATACGTGTTGACATAATGGCTGCTGCATTACAACCAAAGCCCATTGCCATTGTTAAAGATTGTTTACCATGTGCACCAGAGCGTTTGAATAAGCGGTCCATATTAAACGCAACTCGTGGTAAGTATCCGTAGTTTTCTAATAGTGCAAACATAGGGAAAAAGATGGCCATAGGTGGTAACATAACGCTAATAACAGCACCGATACCACGGAATAAACCAAGTATTAAAATGCCATGTAGCCATTCAGGTGCATGTGCTGCTTGAAACCAAGATGTTAAATATCCTTCGGCCCATCCGAAGAACTCAGCAATCATATCAGATGGTACGTTAGCCCCTGCAATTGTAAGATAAAAAATGATAGATAAAATACCAAGCATAATTGGGAATCCCCAGATTGGAGATGTGAAAATTTTATCTAGTTTTTCAGAACGATACAATTTATCCGTATTTGTATATTGAACAGATTCTTTACATATGCTTGCAGATGTTCGGTAAATATCTCCGACAATATCATCTCGTATATCCTCTTTTGATAGTGCTTGTGCATGTTGAATAATATAGTCTAATGGAAGAGCTTTACTGGCTGAGTGAGATTCCATTCATTACGACCTCCCTTACAAGTGGTTCATTATGGTGTTTTTGAAGTGTAGTTAAGAAATTTTTATCTCCATCTAATATACGTAACGCAATCCAGCGTGCTGGATACGTATCACCGAACACTTTATAAATTTGTGGTTCTAATTCCTGAATCATATTCTCGATTTTTTCGCTGTAAGAAATTTTAATTGGTGTTGGAATTAGCTTTTTATTTGCTACTTTGGCAATAACATTTAGTAAATGACCGATGCCTACTCGGTTACGAGCGGAAATTTTAACTACAGGTACACCGAGTGATTTTGCTAATTTCTTTTCATCAATAACGATGCCTTTTTTCTCAGCTTCATCAATTAAGTTAATACAAATGACTACGTTGCTCGTCATTTCCATCACTTGGAGTGCTAAATTTAAATTTCGCTCCATAGCAGTTGCATCGACAACAACTACAGTTACTTCTGGTTTTTCAAATATAATATAATCCCTTGCTACTTCTTCATCTGCAGAATTTGAATATAGTGAGTAAGTTCCAGGTAAATCTATTAATGTATATTTACTACCGTTATGTTCATATTCCCCTTCAGCTTTTAAAACAGTTTTTCCTGTCCAGTTTCCAGTATGTTGTTTTAAGCCTGTTAAAGTATTAAATAATGTACTTTTCCCGGTATTCGGGTTGCCGGCTAAAGCAATGCGATGTTTGCTCATCTGAAATCATCTCCTATTAATATCCCGAAAATAAGGGAGCTTTCTTCCTTACGTAGTGCAATAGTGGTGTTGCTTACTTGATAAGCGACCGGATCTCCAAGTGGACTGCGTTGTAATACTTTAATTGTTGCCCCAGGGATAAATCCTAAATCTAATAAACGTCGTTTCATAGTTCCTTCTAATTGTATCTTCTCAATTTGTACAAACTCTCCTGTCTTAAATTCGGAAAGTGGTTTTATATTAGCCGATACCATAAAAGTTACCTCATCTCTATATTGTTAGTTTAAGTTTAAAAAGTTTCCTTAGGTAAACTTTTTGTTAGTAATATAGTAGACTACATTGGATGATGCTGTCAATTGGTACTTTAAAAATATTCATTTATTTTTAGAATTGTTCCAATTTATTTAGTTGTACTAAAAAATATTACTGAAATTCTGTGTAATGTGCATAAATTAGGCGTGTAAAAGTAACAAAATACAGCGGAATTGTAAATGTAACTTTAACTAAAAGGGAAAAAGAGCGAAAAACATTTACATTTAATTTACATTGTTAAGAGTAAATTTACATTACAGCTTAATTAGTGTGGATTTTGTTGGGTTCTTTAACTATAAATGTTGGGATTCCTAGTTTTTAAGGATTATTATCGTCATTTACTTAAAATTAAAAATTGCTTAACACTCACATAATATTATTGTCCTACAATGAATTTGTGTTCGAAAGAAGTAGATAAATGTGAAAAGTGATAATCCAAATGGGGGTACAAGACATGGTCATGAAAAAGGGTATTAAATTTTCTTTAGCAGCTTTAGTGGTAGCGGGTTCATTAGCGGGATGTGGAAAAGCAGAAGAGACATCAGGTAAAGATGCTAAAGGAAGCGATAATGCAAAACAAGAATTGTCAGGTACGATAGCAGCTGCAGGCTCTACAGCACTTCAACCTCTTGCAGAGGAAGCTGGAAAGAAATTTATGGAGAAAAATTCAAACGTTTCTATTCAAGTGCAAGGTGGCGGTAGTGGAACTGGAATTAACCAAGTAGCTTCTGGTGCGGTCCAAATTGGTAACTCAGATGTTCCATCTGCAGATAAAATAAAAGATGCTGATAAGGCGAAAGAATTAGTAGATAACAAGGTGGCGGGTATTGCATTCGCACTTGTCGTAAATAAAGATGTAAAAGTTGATAACTTAACAGTACAACAAGTACAAGATATCTTCACTGGAAAAGTAACAAACTGGAAAGAGGTAGGCGGGAAAGATGAAAAAATCAACGTAATTAACCGTCCAGCTTCTTCTGGTACACGTGCTACATTTGAAAAAACAATTATGAAAGATGCGAAAATTAATGACGGAACTGGTACTACACAAGATTCTAACGGTGCAGTAGAGCAAGCGATTAATTCTACTCCAGGTTCAGTAAGTTATTTAGCAATGTCTTACATGGTTGGCGAGAAAAAAGGTGCGCTACAAACAGTGAAAATTGATGGTGCTGAACCAAAAGTTGAAAACATTGCGTCTGGTAAATATCCATTCTGGTCTTACGAGTACATGGTAACGAAAGGTGAAGCGAAAGAAGCAACAAAAGCTTACATTGACTATGTAAAAGGTAAAGATTTTGAAAAGCAAGTAGAAGATATGGGTTATATTCCAATGTCTAAATTAAATAAGTAATAAAATTTATGGGGCTGGCTGCAAGGCCAGTCCTGTTCATTTCAATTTATGAAGTGGGGTCTGTCCTGTGATGAAGGGGAAAAAACAAATTAATTACGTGAAAAGTGAATATATAGGAAGATCACTTGTTACGTTTTGTGGTATTTTTATTGTTTTAGTTACATTAGCTATTATTGCGTTTATTTGCGGTAAAGGAATTCAATCTTTTACGCAAAGTGGTATCTCGTTTACTGAGATGTTAACATCGACAAAATGGAGTCCAAATGCTGATGAGGGAACTTTCGGGGCTGTAATTTTCATTGTAGGTTCAACGGTGGTTTCGTTAGGTGCGGTTATTATTAGTGCACCAATTGCTATAGCTCTTGCTATATTCATGAATTTAATTTCGCCGAAGTTTGGAAATAAAGTATTGAAGCCTGTTTTAGAATTATTAGTTGGTATTCCTTCGGTTGTATACGGATTATTAGGGGTTACAATTTTAGTACCGCTATTACGTGATTCGTTTGGGGGAGTAGGGTTTAGTTTAATTGCAGGTATTATTGTCCTGAGTATTATGATTTTACCTACTATTGCTAGTATCGCTTCTGATGCAATACGCTCTGTTCCATTTGATTATTTAGAAGCTTCTTATGGTTTAGGATCAACGAAATGGCAAGCGATTAGCCGAGTAATTGTTCCTGCTGCGAAAAAAGGGATTTTAACAGGTGTTGTTTTAGGTTTAGCGCGTGCTTTTGGTGAAGCGTTAGCGGTTCAAATGGTAATTGGGAATACGGTTAAATTACCAGAAGGAATATATAGTCCGACAGCAACGTTAACTGGTATTTTGACAATGGATATGACAAATACATTAAACGGAACTGCTTGGAACAATGCGCTATGGACTTTAGCAATGATTTTACTTGTTATTTCATTCCTGTTTATTTTAGTTATTCGAGCAATTGGGCAAAGAGGTGAGCGATAATAATGAATGCAAGGACGGTAAATAAAGTTTGGACAGGTATCTTTTATGCGGTTGCGGCTTTAGTCGTAGCTTTACTAGTGTTCTTAGTATTTGAGATTTTACAAAAGGGATGGGGTTTTTGGGATCCTAATTTCCTGTTTGGAGAACCAAGCAATACAAGAGCTGGTGGTGGGATTGGTCCGCAGTTATTCAATTCATTCTATATGCTTGTTATAACGCTTATTATATCTATTCCACTTGGATTAGGCGCTGGAATATATTTAGCAGAGTATGCAAAACAAGGACGTTTTTTAAACTTTGTTCGTTTATGTATCGAGACAATGGCATCTTTACCTTCTATTGTTGTTGGTTTATTCGGTTTGTTAGTGTTCGTTACAATGACAGGATGGGGATACACAGTAATGGGTGGTGCCCTTGCTTTAACGATTTTAAACTTGCCAGGTTTAACACGTGTTTGTGAAAATGCGATTTCAGAAGTTCCTGCTAATGTGAAAGAGGCGAGCCTTGGGTTAGGTGCAACAAAGTGGCAAACGATCACTCGTATTATTATCCCGTCGTCATTACCGCAAATTATTACAGGTGTTATTTTAGCGGCAGGTCGTATATTTGGTGAAGCAGCAGCATTAATTTACACAGCGGGTTTAACATCTCCAATTTTAAATTCAGCAGCGGACTTCTCAAGTCCTGCTCATCCTTTAAATCCATTTAGACCAGCTGAAACGTTAGCGGTTCACATTTGGAAGTTAAATTCTGAAGGGATTATCCCAGATGCGAAGTTAATTGCGACAAAATCTGCAGCTGTATTAATTATTATGGTATTACTATTCAATGTTATTTCACGATTAGTAGCATCTATATTGCACAAACGTTTTACAGGAGCGAAAAGAAAAAGTAAAACGACGAAGAAGGTAAAAGCTGCATAAGCTGTAAAGGGGAACTCTCTACTTATAAGTAGGGGGTTCTTTTTGAGTTTTAATATAGAAGGAAAAGGTATAGCGATTGTTGAATTTGTAATTCGTTATATAAATAAAGTGAAACTTTAATTAGTGGGGTCTTGCTGCTCGCGAATATTAGGATAAGAAGATGAAAATGAGGGAGTGGGTTTAATTTGTTTTTTCTGCAAATGTCAGGATTTCCTGGATCGGGAAAATCGACAGTTTCTAAGTATATAGCGAAGTTAACAGGTGCTGTAATTGTAGATCATGACGTTTTGAAATCAGCGTTGTTACAGTCATTGGAAATGAAAGGGATTGAATCAGCGGTTGTTGGAGGAGTATCATACGATGTTGAGTGGGCATTGATTGATTCTTATTTAGACCAAGGGCATAGTGTGATATTGGATAGTCCATGTCTATATGAAGGAATGGTTGAAAAAGGAATGAAACTGTCTAATAAACATGGTGTAAAATATAAATATATCGAATGTTATCTTAATGATATGGAAGAGATTAATAATAGGCTGCAAACACGTAAGCGTATGGTCAGTCAGGTTGGTCGAGTGGATTCCGAAGTAGCTTTTAAAAAGTGGTTAAATGGTAGTAAAAGACCTTTACATAGTGAATATCTTATTGTGGACTCTAGTGAACCGCTAGAGCGGTATGTGGAAAAAGTGATGGATTATATGAGCAGGTAGAGAAAAAGCGTTATCTTCATTCATGAAGATAACGCTTTTCTTTTAAATATCAGGTGTTTCTGTAGAAGTGCTTATTTTTCTACGAGAGCGTCTTTTTCTCCCGATTTTATCTAATAGTTCATACATAACTGGAACGACTACTAATGTAAGAACAGTTGAGACTGCCAAACCACCGATAACAACAACGGCTAGGCTTTTTGATACCATACTTCCTGCTTGTGATTGGCTAAATAGGAGTGGGAGCATAGCAACAATTGTTGTAATAGCTGTCATAATAATTGGACGTAGTCTAGTGGAACCTGCTTCGAGTAAGGCTTCTCTCGTTTCCATACCATGTTCCCGGTTTTGTTGTACTCTTTCTATTAATACGATAGCGTTTGTAACGACAATCCCGATTAACATTAATGCACCGATTAAGGAATTTACATCAACTGGTGTTCCTGAAATGATTAATCCTAAAATACCGCCGACAGCAGCTAATGGCAAGGAGAACAAGATTGCAAAAGGAGCACGTGCCTGCCCAAAGGTAATAACCATAATTAAATATACAATCCCAATTGCAATCCCCATAATCTTGAATAAATCTGTGAAGTTCTCTTGCATAGATTCAGTGGCGCCTGCGATATTTACTTTTGCTCCGCTAGGTAAATCTAAGTCGGCTATCGCTTTGTTCACTTCAGTGCTTACCTTGCTTAAATCTTCATTTGAAGCTTCTGCGGTAATTTGAATCGTTTCTTTTCCATCTTTATGGAAAACTTCTGTTTGAAGTTGCTTTTCTGAAATAGTTGCAATGTCTTTTAAAGGAATTGGTCCATTAATAGGTGATAGTATGTTTGTGTTTAAAATGTCTTCTTGTTTAGTAATACTTTCTTTTTTATGTTCTATCATAATAGTAGTTTTTTCGTTATTGATTGAAACTTCACCAATAGGTGATTTCTTCATAAGGAATGCTACTTGTTGAGCTGCCAATTCTGGTGTTAATCCTAGTTGTTCGGCCTTTGTTTGATCAACATGGATTTGCCATTCTTTCTTAGAGTCTTCTAAATTCGTTTTTACTTTAGAAAGATCATCCATATCCTTTAGTTTTGTTTCGACGATAGTAGCAGCCTCTTTTAAATTCGTTTCGTTAGTGGCTGTTACGTTGAATTGCAAATTATTGCCGCTGCCAGAGCTTGAATAACTCATTTTTATATAATCAAGTTCCGCGGGCTCAAAAGTTTTATGTTCTTTCTTTAACTCTTTAATATACTGATCAATATCAGAACCTTTTTTAAAGACTACCAATATACTTGCGAGATTATTTTTGGTCGTTTGCCCCCATTGTGCATCTTCTGCGCTAGATCCCATTCGTAAAATAACATCCGTTACATCTGAATTAGAAAGTAGCTTCTTTTCGAAATCAAAAGCTTTTTGTTTTTGTGTTTCAGGAGCGTAATCAGCTGGGAAAGTCATATTAATAGATAACATTGTGTCGTCTTCAGATTTTATATTCGCTTTCGGTAGTAATACATAGGCGGCGATCGATCCTGCGAATAATAAAAAAGAAGTAAGTAGAATAATGAATTTATGCGAAAGAGCCCACTTTAATGTAGCGACATATCGTGGTGAAGAACTTGGCTTTTTGTGTTTTGTTTTTTTGAGTAGTAAAAAAGCCATAAGTGGAACAACTGTTAGTGCAACGATTAAGGATGATAGTATAGAATATACGACTGCTAATACCATAGGTAACATTAATTTTCCGATTACTCCTGATACGAGGCCAATAGGTAAAAAAACAGCGACCGTTGTTAAAGTAGAAGAAGTAATTGCGACGGCGACCTCTTTCGTTGCATCGAGAATAATATCTTTAGAGAAAGCTTCTTTTTGTAAACGTCGGAAAATATTCTCAATGACAACGATGCTATCATCGACGAGACGTCCAACTGCAACGGCTAAACCACCAAGTGTTAGAGTGTTAAGTGTGATGTTAGATTGGTGTAGTAAAAAGAGTGTTAATAAAATAGATAATGGAATACTGACAACAGCAATGAGTGTCGTTCGGAAGTTGCGTAAAAAGATTAAGATAATTAGAGTTGCAGCAATTGCTCCAAGGATTACTTCTTTTCCCATGCTAGTAACAGCATTTTCAACTTGTTCATGAGTTGACGCTAAAAGTTTAATAGAAAATTGATCTTTATATTGTTTACTTATATCTTTAATTTTTTTATCGATTTCTTTTCCGATTGCAACTGCATTTTTACTTGGCTCTTTCATGATGATTAATCCAGTGCCTTCTTCGCCATTTATATGTGAGATTGTATCGTAGTGTTGTTTAAGTTCAATTTGAGCAACATCTTGCAATTTTACTTGAGGTGCAACGGTGATGTTTTTAATGTCATCTACATTTTTTATATCTCCGATGACACGAAGGTTATATTCTTCTTTATTAACGGTAACAGCTCCAGCTGGAGTGGAAGTTTCTTTTCCTTGTAAAACTTTTAATATTTGTTCCGGTGTTACGTTTTTATCTTTTAATTGGTTTGGATCTAGTATAATAGATAATTCAGAAGTTGATTTTCCGAAAAACATAACGTTGGCAACACCATCAATGCTTTCGAGTTGTGGTACGATTTCTTTTTCGATTTGTTTTTCATCTGCTTTTGAAAATCCGTTTTGCTTTTGGATTGCAATTTGAGCGAGTGGAATCATAGAAGTATTTAATTGGCTAACTATCGGTTTTGTTGCATCTTTAGGTAATTTAATTGTAGTAAGGGCCTTCTCAACTTCACGTGTGGCATCTTTCATATTTGCTTTGGATGTATACGCGATATCGATGCGTGATAATCCTTCGTGAGTAGAAGAGGTGATGTTGTCAATGTGTTCTAAGTTGCGAAATTGTTTTTCAAGGGGAGCGGTTACTTCTTTTGTCATTGCTTCGGCGTCGAGTCCTGGAGATAAGGTTGTAACGGTGACTGCGGGATTATCGATACTAGGTAAAAATTCCATAGGTAATTTAGAGCCGGAATAAACACCGAGTATGGAAATGAGAAAAACCATGATGATAACAGCGGCGCGGTTTTTTAATGAAAACTTCGTTAACCTATCCATAAAGTAATTCCTCCATTGGCTTATTTGTAGTTGAGTACGTCTTTTCTTACTATATAACAAAAAATGGATATTTTTCATTAATTAAATGTAAAAAAATTCTAACAATAATCTTAAGTTGATGTTTCGTTGGAATTTCGTTATCTATCCCGCCGTTGGTCGGACGATAAAATTCTCGCCTCGAATTCGGTTGGGGTGGAGCTATCTGCCAACAACCGGTTCTTTCAATTAGTAATGATTTGTGTGGAGGGACAAAAAATCAACATGTTCGTATTATTAGGAAGTGGCGAAGCTATTTTCTTTTTAAATGTGGACTTTAATGTAGAAGAGAATGAAAAGGTGGGAGGGATTATGAAAGGCAGTTTGGTTAATTAGAGTGTATTGGTATACAATCAAAATACTTATTTTCAGTAGAGAGAATAAAAGGTTTTACTATAGAAGAAAGTAGGATAGATAATTTTTTTTGTTTTTTTTATAAAAAAACACTTGTTATTTAAAAACCATGATGGTATATTAATAAACGTCGCTGATGCGGAAACGCAGAAAACGATAAAAAAGAAATTTTAAAACTTAGTTGACATTGAAAAATGAAGATGTTAATATGATGAAGTCGCTTCTGAAGCGATGGACAAGTTCTTTGAAAACTGAACGAAACAAACAACGTGAAACGTCAATTTTTATTTTA
>NZ_DALYZR010000008.1:0-34564 GCF_031983925.1 Bacillus sp. (in: firmicutes)
TGCTTTCGCTGCATTTTGAGGTGGGGGTCTTACTGCCCATTAAAGTCGGATAAAAAACTTCTCGTGTTAAATCATTTTCTGTTAGTTTCATACATTCCTCATAAAACATATGTTGCACAACTTCATAATTTTGCATTAATTGTTGCAACGTCTGTTTTCTTAAACTTGGCAGCTCTCCTGCTTCATTTAACATAGGTCCATATATATTTTCAAGTGCGAGCGGAATTGCTTCTCCTTTTAATCGGTACACCCAATGTAAATCGACAACTGCTAAATGTTGAAGTAGTTGTCCAATACTATTTTCATTATTTTCTGTCCCTTTAAATGACAGTTCTTTCTCATCAGTACCTTCTACTAACTTTTGCAGTCGTTTAAATGTATCCGTAACCGTCGCATACAAAATCGCAACTTGCGGGTTCATATTTCTTTGCAAAAGTAGATCTTTCATATGAAACTCCCCCCTTACAAGAACAACACCATATGTTCATCATCACTATACACACCATTCATCTTTATAGCTCTCTTTTCAATCCCATACGTTTTAAAGCCCATAGATTCATACAACTTTTTTGCTGGCTCATTTGTGGAAACAACACCTAATGTCAATTGTTCCAAGTCCATTTCTCTTGCTCTTTCAATTGCCTTACGTATTAACTCACGTGCAAGACCACTTCTTCGATTGCTTGCATCTACATACATCGCAACGATATGCCCTTTATGTTTATACGCCTCTTTCTCTTCTGTTAGTAAAGTGACAACTCCAACTAATTGATTCTCTTCATTAAAAGCACCAAATGTACAACTAGTAGCAGCTGATAAATTACTTTCCACTCGCTTAATAGGATTTTCCTGACGAATCGCCTCTTCATAAGTTGTTACAAATGCCTCAGGGTTTACTTGTAATGCTTGTAACCGTAAGTCCCAATATTTTTTTGCATCTTCTTTCGTAAGTAATCGAATCATATTTCTCTATCCCCTTTTAATTAACATAATATTTTTATAAACTACTAATTAAAGATTGATATTCTTCTCTTAACATACTATAACGATAGCGATGAATGAACTGACCTTTACGTAATCGATCATTTCTCATTAACCCTTCGCATACAAAACCAGCCTTTTCATAGCTCTTTCTAGCTTGAAAATTATCTTCATCTACACGTAGCCATACTTTTTCTAATTCAAATTCAAAGAATGCTACATGTAACATACTATATAAGGCTGCTATTCCATACCCTTTACCCCAGTATTCTTTATTACCAATCGCGATTCCCAATTCTGCATTTTTATTTGTTTTATCAAAGTTTTTAAGATCTACCCATCCAATATGTATGCCGTTCTCTGTAGTGATTGCTCTTTGTTCATAACCATTTTTTCGATTTATACATGCTTCAATCCATTTTTTTGTATCTTCACGAGTGAACGGTGGATATTGATCTGGTACAACTAAATGTTTTGTTACTTTTGTATCTAATGACCATTGATATCGGTCTTCTACATCATCTAGTGTCAGTTCTCTTAATTGAACGAATGGTATATTCATTGTATTATCCCCCTTTTACTTTCCTATAGAAAACCCTTCGAACATTCTTCCTCCATACTGTTCTAACGTTTTTTCTACAAAAGTAATTAATTTTCTTTTCTCTCCTGTTTTATAAAAATGATCGAATGCTGTTACAAATTGATCTGCGTATTGTTCATCATATCTTCTAAGTACCCTTATAAACCATTTTGAACTTCCAAGCCATTTACCATTTACTCTTAATACATATTCATGTAATAAATCAGCTAATAAATTCGCGATAAACAACTCTTCTTCTCTTTTTGATGCACCAATAAAATCATCCAAAGTATCTGTAATAAAATAACGCTTCTGCTCCATCATTTCTTCCGTCCATTTAGCTGGCCCTTTATTTAGTAACTCATTCGCTTCGCTTTTTAATTTCTCAACAATTTCATTTTCCCCTTTTAATACAATACCTTCTGCAACTAATTGTGGTAACGAAGGTCTTCCGCGGTCACAATCTATTTTAAAGAAGGTTTTTAACGTTTCAAAATTATGTACAAATACCTCAACTGGCCACCCATTACTATAGAAAGATTCTCGATAACAAGACGTTAAACTTTGATCAACTATTACAATGTCCAAATCAGATGTTTTTGTCGCTTCTCCTCTTGCAACACTTCCTCCAAGTAAAGCTACATCACAATCCGGAAATTGTGATGTAATGATGCTTTTTGCCGCTTCCATTGCTTTCATAACCGTTCCCCTTTTCTTATTTCACTTTCTTTTTTTCAGCTCTTTCTCTCGCTTTTTTTATATACGGCTCTGCGTCTGGTATTTTGCATGACGTTGCCCCGTGATCAACGTGTACTTTTCCAATTTCACGTGCAATTTCAATCGCTGCTTGCTCTAAGTCTTCATTACGAATTCCTATCGCGATTAAAGCACGATTCATCGCTTCTTTTTTTCTATTTTTTTCATTATGTATATTTACTTTAATTTCTTCTAAATACGGAGAGAAGAAATCGTCTTGTAACGTTTTATTTTTAATCGCTATATTTGCTAATAAAGACCAGCCTGCTCTTCCAATCCATTCATCATCACACTTTGTCCATTCTTCCATTTTTTCTATCGCGATTGGCGACGTACAAATAGCCGTCATTAAAACATCCATTAAACAATAATAATCAACTTCCTGTACCCATTTATTTAGCAGTTCTGTCGTAACTTTCTTTGGATCTAAAATCATTGTTGCTAATGTCATTGCATCCATATTTTTTGTTTCCCATAATAAAATTGCTAAATCATGATCTTTTTTTATTTTCTTTTTTAACAATTTTAAATTAGCAAAACTAACTCCGAATAGTGGCTCTTTCGCTCCGTGGTTTTTATACGTTTTACGATTCTGTTCTGTTCCGTATTCCTCTAGTTGCTGCATTACTTCTTCAAGTAACATATGCCCACCTCTTTATCTTTTCTGTTGACTTCATATATGTATGTACGATATATTCTACATTACTTTTTGGTTTTCCTATATTTATTTTTCAAAATACGGTATGTGAAATTTTGTAGATGCGTTTTAATGCAACAGGCACACTCTTCGTCAGCATTCTCTGTATAACTCACTCATTGGGTTTATTATATATAGCAACAAACTACATGCATTTTCATTCCATCCTTGTTTCATTTTAGTAAACCAGCAAAATATTGAAATCTTGCATACTTTTGGACAAACTTTTTTGCTCTTGTAAAAAAGTTTTTTTGCAATTACCTCCCTATAATTGCTAATATAGTAGAGTAGAACTTTTATAGAGAGAAGGAAAATTATGCACAATGGAATTCGAATGACAACTTTAGTGAAAAGGGCTATGTTGATTTGCGCGGGGGTATTATTTACATACGAAGCGGCCTTAGGATCAGCACATACTGCTCTAGCGAGTACAGAGGATGAAGCAAAATCTGTTCAACTTGTAAGTGAAATTCAATCATCTCTTGCACCGAAAGAAGCTCCAAAACAATATAATGGGCAAGTTAGAAAAGTAGCTTACTTAACATTTGATGATGGTCCTGGAAAATACACAGCTGAGCTTTTAGATATGTTAAAGAGAGAAAATGCAAAAGCAACATTCTTCCTTATTGGTTCAAATGTAAAAGCTTTCCCTGATCTTGTAAAACGTGAAGATGCTGAAGGCCACTACGTTGGGATGCACAGTATGACTCATAACTACAAGAAACTTTACACAGAAGGTCATTATGTAGATGAGATGAAGGAAGATCAAGGCTTAATCGCTGGCGTTTTAGGCAAATCACCAGTATTAACTCGTCCGTCTTACGGATCAATGCCAGGATTAAATGAGGCTCTTCGCAACAAAGTTGTTGAGAATGGCTTAAAAGTTTGGGATTGGACAATCGATTCATTAGACTGGAAGTACAACAAAATGCAGGTTGATGTTGCATCAGCAAAAATTGTAGAAAACGTTCTAAATGGCGCTAACAAGCCAACAGAAGTTATCCTTATGCACGATATTCATCCACAATCCGTAAAAGCAGTACCTGGTATTATTAAAGGACTGAAAGAAAAAGGATATGAATTAGAAGCTTATAGTGAGAACGAACACTTCCCATTAAACTTCTGGCATGATAATCGTATGTAATGAAAAAGACTTGATTTCCTTTAGGATATCAAGTCTTTTTTATCGTTTTGGAAATTTTATATGTTGTTCTTCAATGAAACGAATAATATTTTTTCTATCTTCTTGCGTAATAGTAATACAAAATTCGTACTCTTCTTCTTTACACCATGAAGGATTTAGTTCTATAGATAAACGAACTATAATTTGAAATGTCTCTTCTTTTTCTGCTATAATTTCAAACGACAGATTAGGTTCTATGAAGTCTAGTCGGGTATATGTAGGATTCGGTAATGTTTGAAACCATTCTTTCATGTGTTGTAATTCGCTAGTTTGTAAAAAAGGATCCATCGTTTCAAAAACTTTATTTCCCTCTGAAAGTTTCACTTTTATTATTAGCCAATTACGATCAAATGTATCAAATGCATTGTTAAACTCGTATTTTACAGCTTCAAAATGTAATGATACAATTTCATTTTGAAAAATCATAAATTACCTCCTTATTATTCAAGTAGCTTTATCTTCAAGTATAGAGACTATCCAATTAATATTTAATAATGCTTTTTAAATTATTTCATCATAATTTTTAAATACATTAATGAAATAATAAAAAAGACTTGCATTCATTACAAGAATCCAAGTCTTTTTCATCTTATCTATTAAAAAATATATCCTACTAACTTCACAATTTCACTAATTAAAATACCTACAACTGCAAAATCAGAATCACCAAATGTTGTATTCTCAAATCCTAATCCGCCTAATATCGGTAATAATATTGCTGGTAGGAATGAAATTAGTAATCCATTTACAAAAGCTCCTAGTATTGCGCCTCGTCTTCCTCCTGTTGCATTACCGAATACGGCTGCTGTTGCTCCTGTGAAGAAGTGAGGAATTAACCCTGGCACTATTACACTCAAACCAATAAATGAAAGTATAAACATGGATAGTAATCCGGCAATAAAACTTGTTAAGAAGCCAATAATAACTGCATTTGGTGCAAACGGGAAGATTGTTGGGCAATCTAACGCTGGTTTTGCATTTGGTACAAGTTTATCTGCAATCCCTTTAAATGCAGGTATTATTTCTGCAATTAACATGCGGACACCCGCTAAAATAATATATACTCCTGCTGCAAATGTAATTGCTTGCATGAAAGAATACACAAGGTAATTTTGTCCGTTACTTAATTCCGTTTCGATAAACTCCTTACCCGCAAATGGTGCAACAATAAAGAATAATACAGCCATCGTTAATGACATAGAAACTGATGTATCACGTAAAAAACCTAGTGACTTAGGCACTTTAATTTGTTCTGTTGATTTATCCTTATTTCCAAATTTACTCCCAACAAACCCTGCCGCTAAGTATCCAACTGATCCAAAATGGCCGATTGCGATATCATCCATTCCTGTAATTTTTCTAACGTATGGTTGTAATAATGCTGGAAAAATCACCATGAGTGCCCCTAAAATGATTGATCCAACAATCACTAATGTAGCACCTTTCATCCCGGTAGTTGAAAATACCGCTGAAATTAAACATGCCATGAATAAGGTATGATGACCAGTTAAAAACACATATTTAAATTTTGTAAAACGTGCAATTAGTAAATTCGCAATCATACCAAATACCATAATTAACGCTGTTTCTTTTCCTAATGTTTGCTGTGCTATTGCAACTACAGCTTCATTATTTGGTATAATCCCTTTAATATGGAATGCTTTATCAAATATTTTACCAAAAACATCTAAAGCTCCAATTAATATAGTGGCTCCACCTCCTAAAACGACGAAGCCCATAATTGTTTTTAAGGTTCCTGAAACCGTATCTGCAAAATTTTTCTTTTGCAGTAGTAAACCACACATAGCAAATAATCCAACTAATATTGCGGGTTGTCCTAAAATATCCTTCATAATTATATCAAACATAGCACTACTCCCCCTTCATTGTTACTACATTAGGTGTTTTTGTAATGCTTCTTTAATTTCATTTAAATCTAAAATATTCGTTAATCCAGCAACTGTTCGATTACCATCTTCAAGGTTACAAATAATATCTTTCGCACCTAAATATAAATCTGCTTGTTCTGATTTACTTGATGCTAAATCTGTGTGTGATACTTCTGCTTGTAATCCTAATTCATTTAAAATTTTCTTCACATTCATTTCTACAATAAAACTACTCCCTAATCCATTTCCACATACAACTAATACTTTTTTCATTTCAATCTCCCCTTTAATTAGAATATTTAGCTATCATTTTTAGCATTTCGTCTATTGAATTTGAATGAATTAACATTTCCACATTTTTCGGATCCGATAACATCTCACTTAATTGTGCTAATGCTTTCAAGTGTGTCTCATTATCAATCGCTGCCAATACAATAATTAAATTTGCGGCATGCTCTTGTTTTTCTGAAAATAGAACACTTTCTTTTAGTTGTAATAAACTCATCCCTAACTTTTTGACCCCCGCTTCTGGGCGAGCATGAGGTATTGCAATTTTAGGTGCAATAACAATATAAGGACCTAATTTTTCTACATTTACAATCATTTCATTGATATATTCTTCAAAGATGTATTGGTTTTGTAATAACGGATCAGCCGCTAGCCTGATCGCATCTTTCCAATTATCAACACGATCTTCAAGATGAATAAATTCTCTAGTTAAAAGTTCGTTTAACATTGGTTTATATTTCTCCTCCTTCTCAAAATACGCAGGACCACTCATAAATTCAATCAGTTCTCTTTTTAAAGATTTCTCATCCACTACGTCAGCATATTTTTGAATTATTCCCATCACTAAATCCACAGAATCTTTTTGGTTTTCTCCATACAATACTCCATTCACTTTTCTTAATAGAGCTGCTTTTTCAGAATCCGATAAAATTGGGTTAACCTTAAAAACCGGCACATTCCCTTTTTCAATTTCAGTAGTCGTAATTATACAATCTACATCAAATATATTTGATTCATATTCCCGTTTTGAAATTGCATTTAATATATCTATATTTGAAAATAACTTCTCTAATTGATACTGCAACATACGTGATGTACCAATACCATTTGGACAAACAAGTAATGCCGTTTTTCGTGGATTGGGAACGATTCCCTCTTTCCTCATCCAAGCTCCAAAATGCATAGTAACATACACAATTTCATCATCGGAAACAGATTTTTTCACATATTCTTCAAAATGATGAATTACCTTTTTCGTAAGAAAATATACCTCTTCATAGTTTTCTTGAATTGTATTTCGTAATGGGTTTTCAATTTCTATTCCATACTTCACACGATAAAATGCAGGTTTCATATGCAAATATAGATCAGTAAACAACCCATTAAAGTCTTGAAATAAAACACAAGCATAGTGTTGAAAATCTTTAATCATGCGGTCAACAATTGAATGTATTTCATCCATATTATTTTTCTCATAAATATTTTCCTGATAATTTACTTTTGCACCTAACAAATGAGTCGTAATATAATAGATTTCATCTATTGGAAATTTAACAATAAACGCTCGTTCAAACTGCTTTGCTATATATTTTGCAGCTTCAAATTGCTTTGAATCTTGCAGAACATTTTTTTCAGCTTCTTCCATCTCGACGCACTTACCTTTTAGAATACGTCTATGGAACAAATACATGTAAACGCTTAAATTTTCTAGTACCTCATCTGTATATTGGACACCTAAAAACTCTTCACAATTCGCAAGAATTTTTTTTATAGTGTATAATGTTTCTCGTGCAAGAGTATCTGTTTCACTTCCCATATCACACATAATATAATTTACTTGTGATATTAAATACTCCCAGCTATGTTGGCAAATAATTTGAGAGAGGCTTAAAATTAATAAATTTCGTTTACTCTGTTCATTTCCAACGATTTGATATCCTTCTTTACGACCAAAATGTAAAGATAAGTTATACTTATTTAACTCTACTTTTAGCTTTTTCAAATCTGCGAGTACAGTATTACGACTTACCTGCAAAAGGTTTATTAAGTCTTCCAATAAAATTCTTTTTTCCTGTATTAGCAAATATAATATTAACCATATTTTTCTTTCTTTCGGAGAATATTCATATTGATTAATCACACACTCATTTAATTTTTTTACTATCATTTGTTTCGTTTCTTTATTTAAGCAATAACCTAAGTGTCGTATATATTCAATAGAATGTAATCCTTCCTCTTGTAACCAATCGTCAATCTTCTTAATATCATAATAAAGCGTTCGTTTAGAAACTTGAATTACATCAATTAGTTGATTTATAGGCACATAACCTTCTGCTTGAATAATTTGTTGCAAAATATTTATACTTCGAGTATCTAATATCATATTTGGTGTACACCCTTTCTATACTTGTTCACTAATTGACTTGCAAGTATAGATACTAACTTTGCAAAATTAGATTTTTTGAAATCGCTTTCTATTAATATAATATCTATTATTGCTTCTAAATATAAGTCCAAATTTTTGTTTTTCTGCAGTGCAAAGATTGTGCTTTGAAAATTTCTTATGTCTGTGTTTAATGCTATTATTCCCCTTTCTGTTCCTTTTCAACAAAACATGAATATTACCCCTCAGAATTTTTAATACTGTATAGTAGCTTAGCACATATTACTCTTAAGGAGTGATATGTATATGGATTTTCTTTCAGCTGAATATTTGTCAGCCTTGCTTGCCATTATTGTAATTGATTTAGTTTTAGCGGGTGATAATGCCATTGTAATTGGATTAGCAGCAAGACGATTACCGAAAGATCAACAAAAGAAAGTAATTATATGGGGAACTATCGGGGCAATCGCGATTAGAGCTCTCGCTACTTTAGTTGTCGTTTGGTTGTTAAAAATACCAGGGTTACTTCTAATTGGTGGTGTACTTCTTATATGGATCGCTTACAAATTAATTGCTGAAGGCAAAGATCATGATATTAAAGCAGAAGAAGGTTTTTGGTCTGCTATTAAAACCATTATCATTGCTGATGCATTAATGGGCATTGATAATGTCCTCGCTGTTGCTGGAGCTGCGCATGGCAATTTTTCTTTAGTAATCATCGGGCTATTGGTTTCAATTCCAGTAGTAGTTTGGGGCAGTACATTAATTTTAAAATGGGTCGACCGTTATCCTATCATTATTACAATTGGAGCAGCTGTTTTAGCTTATACTGCCGCGAAAATGATTGTGGATGAAAAGTGGTTCACTGCATTTTTCGAAAGTAACCCTTTCATTAAATGGGCATTCATCATTATTGTCATTGCTGGTGTAGTGTTCTTTGGAAAGATGAAACAAAAGACTAAAGATGTTTCTATATAATAACAACGTTCTATTTATAAACAAAAGCGCCACTCATATGAGTAGCGCTTTTTAATATTTATTTCGTTTCCCCATCTTCAGTCGTCTTTACCTTCGTTTTATTTTTATCACGATGGTTATAGTTGTACTTTGAACGATCTACCGGTGTAAATCCTTCCGGTGTGTAGAATCGTAATAAGTCACCATTTACGACTTGGTCAGAGTATTTTAGTGATTTTTGAACCATTTGTTCATTTTGTTTTATTTCGTCTGTAAATTCTACTGGTTTTCCAGTCGTTGTATCATAGTATTTGCCGTTTAATGCAGTAACTGTTGGACTTACGTAGTTACCATTACGGAACGCAACGACTTGTTTATGATCTGGTGATAATAAATCTGAACCAAATTGAACATAATCTTTTGTATCTGTTCCAAGTAAGTGTAAAAGAGTTGGAAGAACATCAATTTCACCACCGTATTGATGTTGTACGCCACCTTTCACACCTGGTACACGAACGATTAAAGGTACACGCTGTAACTGTGCATTTTCAAACGAGTTAATTTCTTTACCCATTACTTTTGACATTGCTGCGTTATGATTATCTGAAATACCGTAATGGTCTCCGTACATAACGATAATAGAATTATCGTATAAACCAGATTGTTTCAAGTAATCGATGAAACCTTTTACAGATTCGTCTAAATAACGTGCTGTTTGGAAATACGTATCTACAGACGAGTCACCTGTGTTCGCTGGTTCAATTGTCGCTTCCTCTTTATCAATTGGATACGGGAAGTGATTCGATAACGTAATAAACTTCGTATAGAACGGTTGTTTCAATGTCTCTAATAACGGAATGGATTCATTAAAGAATGGTTTATCTTTTAATCCATAGTTTACTACATCTTTTTCGTTCATATCATAGTATGAAGCATCAAAGAATTTATTAAAACCAAATGATTTATAAATATCATCACGGTTCCAGAATGTTTTATAGTTACCGTGGAATACTGCTGATGTGTATCCTTGTTGTCCTAAAATTGCTGGTGCTGATTGATATGTGTTATGAGATTTCGTTGTAAATACAGATCCTTGTGGTAAACCAAACATAGAATTCTCTAACATAAACTCCGCATCAGACGTTTTCCCTTGTCCTGTTTGATGGAAGAAGTTATCAAAGTAAAGTGTATTCGCATCTTTTGTAAATGAATTTAAGAACGGCGTTACTTCTTGACCATTTAATTTATAGTCAATTAAGAAGTTTTGGAATGACTCTAAATGAATATAGATTACGTTCATTCCCTTTCCTTTACCGAAATACTCAGGGTTTGGACTAGCGTAAGTTGATGTCAAATAATTTCTTACTTCTGTCATATTATCTCCATCAGCTAATGCTCGTTCTGTTGATGCTTTCGCACTTTGAATTCCATCATAAATTGTATAGTTATATGCCCCTAAATATTTCACAATATAATTACGATCGAATGTTCTTGTTAATAATTCAGGACGGTCAGATTCTGCAAGTCCTAAGTTAACACTGAATAATAAAATACCTGCTACAAATACTAAAGATAATTTATGTTTCGCAACACGAATTGGTTTTGGATTTGCAAATTTCGTTGCTACTAACACAATTAAAATAATTGTATCTAAGAAGTATAGCGGATCATAAAGATGTAACAACGCAATAATACTACCACCTAAATCTCCAAAGTTATTCGTTTGTGTTAATGTCGGGAACGTAATAAAGTCACTGAAAAAGCGATAGTATACGACGTTTGCGTATAAAAGAATCGACAATAACAAGTTGATAACAATTAACCAAATATAAGATCGTTTCCCTTTTGCAAATAATGCAAGTCCTAAAAATAGAACTGCTGAACTAAGTGGGTTGAAAAACAGCAAGAATTTTTGGATTGTGTTTGAAATTCCTAAATTAAATTCCGTTACATAAGCTGCATATGTTTTGAGCCAAAATAAAATAACGGCAAACAGAAAGAATCCAAAATGATTGCTTAACACACTTTTGCTCTTTAATAAGAATTGTTTCATTTCTCCACCTCTTTTGATCATCCAAGGCTTATTTTTTTTATAAGTCTGTCTCTCTATTCAATTTTTTATCTTCAAATAGATTTTATATATTTAACTATATGAAGAATACTAGTAATTATAATTTGAAGCTAGTATTTATTCAACTATTTCTTTTTAGACATTTTGACCTTGGTTTCTATTTAACAAAATAAATTTGTAACATTTCCTGTTTTCTCCCAAGATTCATCCACTAATTATGACATCACATACTATAAACCTTTATTCACTACTTCGCAAATAAATATGTCTCCAGTTCTGGAACATTAATGTAATATAATGAAATTCACAATAGATAGCATTTAATTTTTTGATATATATTATTTCTTCATTCAGTTATTTATGCTTCAGCCATTCTTCTATGTGCAAAATCCAAATCTCTTTCCTCTAATAAAGTTATTCTTGAATAATTATTCACAATCCATAAAAATAATGATTATAAAAACCCTCGCTCTCAAAACGAAAGCGAGGGTTTTCATCATTTATTATTGACCTTTGTACATTGCATCTACTTGTTTTTGAAGTTCTTCATTTTCTAAGAACTCATCGTAAGTAGCCTCTTTATCGATTACACCGTTTGGCGTTACTTCGATAATGCGGTTTGCAATTGTTTGTACGAACTGATGGTCATGAGATGTGAATAAAATTGTACCTTTAAATGCGATTAAACCATTGTTTAATGCAGTGATAGACTCAAGGTCTAAGTGGTTCGTTGGATCGTCAAGTGTAATTACGTTTGCACCACTTAACATCATTTTAGATAACATACAACGAACTTTTTCGCCTCCAGATAATACAGAAACGTTCTTCTTAACTTCTTCGCCTGAGAATAACATACGGCCTAAGAAACCACGTAAGAAGCTTTCTGACTCATCTTGTGGAGAGAATTGACGTAACCATTCAACTAAGTTGTAGTCACTGTTCTCAAAGTACTTAGAGTTATCTCTTGGGAAGTACGATTGAGATGTTGTAACGCCCCATTTAAATGAACCACTATCTGGCTCCATTTCACCCATAAGGATTTTGAATAATGTCGTCATTGCAATATCGTTACGACCGATAAATGCAACTTTATCACCTTTATTTAAAGTGAAGTACACATTATCTAACACTTTTTCACCATCAATCGTTTTAGAAAGACCTTCAACAGTTAATAAGTCATTTCCTACTTCACGCTCTGGTGTGAAGCCAACAAATGGATAACGACGAGATGATGGCTTAATATCATCTAATGTAATTTTATCTAATAATTTTTTACGAGAAGTTGCTTGTTTCGCTTTAGATGCGTTTGAGCTAAAACGTGCAATGAAGTTTTGTAACTCTTTTACTTTCTCTTCTTTTTTCTTATTAGCATCTTGCGTTAATTTTAAAGCTAATTGGCTTGACTCATACCAGAAGTCATAGTTACCAACATAAAGTTGAATTTTACCGAAATCAAGATCAGCCATGTGTGTACATACTTTATTTAAGAAGTGACGGTCATGGGATACAACGATTACTGTATTTTCAAAGTTCATTAAGAAGTTTTCTAACCATTGGATCGCTTTTAAGTCCAAGTGGTTCGTAGGCTCATCTAGTAATAGAATATCAGGTTGACCGAATAAAGCTTGAGCAAGTAATACTTTTACTTTCTCTGCACCAGTTAACTCAGACATTTTCTTATCATGAAGGTCTTCACCAATACCTAAACCTTTAAGAAGGATTGCAGCTTCTGACTCAGCTTCCCAACCGTTAAGCTCAGCGAACTCACCTTCAAGTTCTGCAGCACGCATACCATCTTCATCACTAAAATCTTCTTTCATATAAATGGCATTTTTCTCTTGCATTACTTTGTAAAGACGAGTATGACCCATAATTACAGTTTCTAATACTGGGAACTCTTCGTATTCGAAGTGGTTCTGTTTTAATACTGCAAGACGCTCACCTGGCGTAATATGTATGTCACCTGTTGATGGTTCGATTTCTCCAGATAAAATCTTTAGAAATGTTGATTTACCAGCACCGTTTGCTCCGATTAAGCCGTAGCAGTTACCTGGCGTGAATTTTATGTTAACATCTTCAAACAATTTGCGATCCGCGAAACGCAAACTAACGTTACTTACTGTAATCATTTGTATCCTCCTACTAATACCGCTTATTTCAGCGTTTTCTCACCGATTGTCTTAAAAAATCGCATATTACGACTCAATTATTGTAGACTATAGCTATTATATAGTAGAAGCTGGATGAATAGCAACGGTTGATTGCTATTCCTTTCTTTACAAACTTGAATAAAACCTTTGTTTTTAATTATATTAAAGTTACATACACACTTTAAGAAGGATTCATTTTGAAAAAAATATTTATAATTGGAGCATTATGTTTATCCATTGAAATAATACAATCATTTGAATGCATTTCGCATTATAAATAGCAAACTAAAACGCTCACAAAATATTCTGAGCGTTTTTATTTCCTTCTTCAACTAAAGCACCCGTTAGTGTAAAAAGCTATTTCACCATTTTTATTGTTAACTTATCTTTTAGCATTGAACTATATGAGTCAATTTCATATTTTGTATTATTGATTTTTTCTTTTTTCATTTTTAACATATCGAATATTTCTAACTCTAAATCCCTTCTAGCCTCAAGAACTTTTATCGTTCCTTCTACACCTGAATGATTATGTTCTTTCCCATAGCCTTGGTTCGTGTAATAGTCGACAATTCCTTTGGACCATTCTGGATTTCTTTCTTTTAATGCCTTCCTAAATGAAAATTCAAGATCATCTTGTTCTACATAGAATAACATTGGATTTAAATTCTCTATGATTTTTGCAATTTTCATTACATAATTTATTATTTTTTCTTTTTGTTCACCGTATTTAATCATCCCAATTGTTAATGGATTTTGTATGAAACAACATTCAAAAATATAAACCTTATTATCTTCTAGAGCAATTTCAGCAAAGTCATTCCATTTGTCAGCAATTAATTCAATATTTTTATCGAATGGTAATTCATATATATCGTTTCTTGAAATATCGTTACATAATTCGTCCGAAAACTGGTCACCAAACTCATTTTTTATCTTTCTGTATGGTAATAAATAATTGCTTCCTTTTTTTAAAACTCTTTTAAGAAGAACTTCTTTAAAATCTCCACTGTTAGATACTAATCTATCGAATTCAAATTTATTAAAACAAGATACACCATCATAGTCGGCGGGGTGGTTCAAATTCCCCTCTAAAAATAGTTCAACTTCAATTTTATTTTGGTTTAGAATTTCATTTATTAGCTTTGCAGTGGTCGATTTTCCGAATCCAGGTAAACCTTCTACTATTATTAGTTTTGTATTCATATTTATAAATCCCTTCCTTGAAAGTATTTAACCAAGATTTAAAAAATTACTTACTCCACTGCAATCACTCCTTCAAAATACGATATTCAACATTTCCTTTGAAAAATCCTTCTTAAAGTAACCTGACCGTTAACTTAAGAACATTTTTTCATAATCTCTATCATTATTTTAACATAAATTTTCCATTTACCTTTTAAAAAAGATATTCCACCATTATTTGAGTGAACTATATAAAAAAGGATGCAAAATCATATGTGATTTTGCATCCCTAATTTGTGTGTTATTTTATATTTTCTATCCTATAACGGAACCAGTTACTTTTAAAAGTGGATTCTTTTATTTCCTTTCACTTAATTTCTTTGCATAATTCTTCATTTTACTCGTTAATCCTATTAAAGCAGGTAACAACATTGGCATCACAATAATAGCTAATAGTAACAGTGCAACACCAACAACGGATGCTACTTGTATAAGCGTTAATACACCTGAAGGGATTAATGCAGCAAATGTACCTCCTAAAATAATTGCTGCTGATAATACGACTCCTCCAATATGACGAGAAGCAGTTACAATTTTCGTCGCTGGGTCCCCTTCTAACTCATTGTATCTCATCATTACAAAAATACTATAATCCACTCCTAAAGCGACTATCATTATGAAACTAAAGAACGGAACATTCCAGCTTAATGAATCTACATGTAAAACATGCGTACTAATTTGTTCACTTATCCCTAATGATGCAAAGTACGCTAATAGTAACGATCCAATAATAAAGATGGTATTTAATAATGAACGTGTAATCATCATTAATACAATCGCAATTCCAATTAACATAATTGTAGCTGTACGTAAGAAGTCTTGCCCTGTTACTTCTTTTAAATCAACGTTTCTAGCTGTCGTTCCTCCAATTGCTGTTTTCGCATGATTTAATTCCGTCCCCTTCAAAGTACCATCTATCGTTTTATTGATTTCTTGAATAACTGGCATCGCTTCTTTTGAATACGGATTTACGTCTAAAATGATTGTCATTTTAGCAGTCTTTCTATCATGTGACATGTACGTATTCAAAGCTTTTTGGAAATCTTCTCCCTCCAAAACTTCTTTTGGAATATAGAATTTCTCAGAGCTTTTTGATTCATTTAGTTCTCCTAAATATTTCTGAGCATCCCCTAGGCCGTTACTTACCTTTTCAAGGCCTTCTGTACTTTTAGATAGTCCTGATTGTAATTGCCCCATCTGTTCTTGCAAGTCTTTCAGTCCGGTTAATAGCTGGCCTTGCCCATCGTTTATTTTCGTTAATCCGGTTTGTAATTCAGATGACTTGTTCGCAATTTGTTTTGAACCTGAAGCACCTTCATTTAATCCATTTTTAAGATCAGCTGCTCCTTTTTGTAACTTAGTAACTCCGTTGCTCATTTCTTTTAAGCCATTATCCACTTTCAATAACGATTGATTCGCTTCTTTAAATGATCCCATCGCCGCATTGTGTTGCGTTGCTAATTGATTTAATTCATTTGAAAGCCCACCTAATTGCTTTTGAGCCTCTTTAGCAATTCCTATCGTCTGCAGAATGTTAGGATCATTTGCTAATTCTGGTTTCGTTTGGATGAAATTGGTCATTAACATTTCAATTTGTTCATAACCTTTCTTCGCACCGTCAATCGCTTGAGAAATACTTCCGAAGTATTGACCGTAAGAACTTAAACCTTTTTCTAACTGCGTATAGCCAGCATGAAGTTGTGAAGCTGCATGAGATAATATACTTATATTTTCATTTACTGAAGTTAACCCACTCTCAATTTGCTGCGCACCTTTTGCTCCATCATTTATGCCATTAGATAGTTGATTTAAAGCTGTTCCTAATGCCGATACACCATTCTTCGCTTCATTTGTTCCATCAATTAACTTTTGAACGTTTGCAAGACTATTTGAGTCCTTATTACCCATCTTATCTTTCGCAGTAGTTAATCCATCATTAATTTCCTTTATACCACCATTGGCATCTCCTAAACCTGTATTTAGTTCACCCGCTTGTTTATTTATATATAGTTCTTTAATCCTATCACCAGTTGGACGTGTCGGTGCATATACTTCTGAAACACCTTTCACTTTCAAAATCTTATCAGTTAGTTCATCTAAAGTTTGAAGTGAACTCGCCTCATCTAACTTGTTATTCGATTGAATGGCTAACGTACTTGGTGAAGAAAAACCAGGTGGAAAATGTTCTTCTATTACATTAATCCCCATTTTCGACTCATATTTATTGTCTACTTCAAATAAGTCGTTGTAATTAAGTGTATTAGAATACTTTAATATGAAAGGAATCGATATCACGAATACAATAATTAAAGCTACAAATGGTCTTACTACTGAGTTTTTCGCAAAGAATCCCCATAGACGACTGTCTTCATGACCTTTAAATGTTTTAACGGGATAAAACATCCCTTTTCCTAAAAGCACCATGAAAAACGGATTTAACGTAGTTAATACTAGTAATAAAACTGCGACACCGATTGCTACCGCTGAAGTAGATTGATATAATTTAAAACTCGCTAAAGCAAGAGATGCAAAACCAATTAGTACTGCTATCCCGCTATATAAAACGGTTTTCCCTGCCGATTTAAATGTTTCTTTCGTAGCCAAAAATGCGTTTTCTTGTTTACTTAATTCTTCTTTAAATCTTGTAAATAATAAAATATTATAGTCTGTTCCAACCCCAAACAGGACAACAACGACAAACACTTGCGTAAAGTTAGAAAACGGAAAATTAAATTGATCTACTAAATGGGCAATAATCCCCATTGAAACTAAATATGATACCCCAACAGTAAGAAGAGAAACAATTGGAACAATAGGTGAACGGAATACAATGATTAATATTACAAGAATGAAAATAATTGAAATAACTTCAGTCTTTTTCACTCCCTCTTGAGAGGATGTAAGAAAATCACCCGCGATTAAGTCACTTCCTGTTAAGTACGTTGTTACCTCTTTCGTTTTCACTTTATTATGAAGATTATTTGTAACTTTCGATATTTCACCATGCTTTTTATCTATCGATACTTGCGTTAAAATAGTCGTATTATCTTTAGAAACTAATTGTTTCTCTAAGTCTTTATTATCTAAATGTGAAACAATTTCTTTAATTCCTAATTGTTCTTTTTCATTTTGCAAAACGTTGATTGTTTTTGTTATTTCCTCTTTTTGTTCAGTCGTTAAAGCTGTTTTACTACCACTATTAAAAACTGCTATAATCTCATACTTTTCTGTCCCGTCTTTATTCATTTCTTTTATCATTTTGTCAGCAATACTACTTTGTTCTGTATTAGGAATCGTAATGTGCCCTTTTTCTTTCACTAATTTATCCATATTAGGCACCGTAACGATCATTGTAATGGTAATAACTATCCACAATAGAAAAGATAAACTTCTCCAATTTTTCAGCTTGCTCATTTGCATCATCTCCCGCGATTAAAATTTCATGTTAGTTTCGGAATGAATATTCATTCCCAGCTTTTTAAAATACCATTCCGGAATGAACATTCATTCCTATTACTCTATTACATTGTTTTATAAACTCTATTAAACTACTTTTTCGGAATGAATGTTCATTCCTTTAGTTACACAAATACCCTCTCCTACTCTCATTTTTTAATTCTATTCAGGAATGAATATTCATTCCTGTCCTTATAAAGCTATAGAATCAAATGATTCTTATAGCGTTCCAAGAGCTTTCTTCCAATTCTTTTACTAATTCTTTTGAGTACTCTAATTGCCCTGTTGCAATTACTTTAATTAATTTTTCTAACGGTTGATATACAATAATAATTAAAGCAACTGGAGGTAACGGACGGAGTAAGCCTTTTACAATCCCATCTTCTATAATATTCATAAAGAAGCCTATAAAATCATCAAATATTTTCTTGCTTTGTTCATCAAGAAAATAACTATCACAGTGAGAATTTGTAAACAGAAAAGCATCCACATTATTTCTCGCAAATTCAAATAAACGGTTATACGTATGACTAAACTGTTCACGAATATTTGCTTCAACAGGAAAATCCGTTTTTATCATTTCAGAAAGCTGTAACATACTTTTTGAAAATAATGAGTTAACAAGCGCCTCTTTATTTTCAAAATAGCGATAAATAGTACCCGCACCGACTTTTGCCTTTTCAGCGATCATTGGAATTGTCGTACCATCGTAACCACGCTCCGCAAAAAGTTGCATCGCAGCATCAAAAATATCCTCTTGTTTGTTTTTAGCCATTTTTTCCACCTCTATTTTCAGGAATGAAAATTCATTCCGTTTTTAATTATAAATTACAGGAAATAAAAGTCAAGTGTGTGACTACGTATAGTTGTAATTTTATTCCCTTATTTGTGAATAAAATTATATCAGCGATTTTCAGGATATATCAACTTACCGACAAAAACCGACGCCCAAAGAGAAAGCTGTCCCAAAATTTGATTTTGGACAGCCCTATTTTTTAAAAGAAATCATAAATAAATGCTTCTCGTACCGGAACTATTTTCTCAAACGTTCGTATTTCCTCTTCACTTCCATTAATTAATTCAAGTTCATTTAGTTCTAATGGGCGTTTGTATCCAAGCAATATTGTAGATAGTGCATTTATATCTAGCTTGATCCCTTTATCCATTGGTTCTTCTATAATTGTTATTTCATAATTTGCAAGTCTCACCGATACATTATTCCACGGTGCAAATGAATCTGTAATATGTAAAATTATTTCTTGTTGTATATTGTTCCAGTTTAACTCATACTGTTTTAAGAACTGCTCTACATCTACAATTCTTCCCATAAAATATGGTTTTATTTCTGTTTTCACACGTGGTTCTTGCAATGTATATAACAACTGTTCGTTTTCACTTACTGTCATTTCAAGTTCTTTAATCATAGAATCATGTTGGCAAATAAAGTTCCATAGACCATTTCGTGCTTCATTATGCAGTGGTACGAATTCTTCTACAGTCATTTTAGATTTTTCTATTTTATATAACATGTAACCTGCTGCCGTTTTATTTTCATCGTAGTAAATTGCTAATGTTAAATCATCATAAACTGCTTGTAACCACCATTTTTCATTGCGAACTAGCATACCAGAAAAACGTTCTGCAAATGTTTCATAAAGCTTCTCGACTTCTTCTGAGTGATTTTCTTTATTGAAACGTTTCACAGTACCATTCACTTGTTTTTTCATAACTAAATCACTCTTTGTCATATGACATACAAGAAGATTCGCACAAAGTTCCCAGCCATATTTACGGTAAAATGCAACAGCAAATGGATGTAACATCGATACTGTATATCCGTCTTTTTTCATCGTTTGAAGTGAATGTTGAAGTAATTCTTTCACATATCCGCTTCTTCTATACTCTGGATACGTTGCTACCCCTGCAACGCCACCCATTTTAAATGTTTCTTTTCCTATGTATATATGAAACGGAATAAGGTGTAGTTTTGCCGCTAAGTCATTACCTTCCATAATACCGTATACTTCATGACTTTCCTTCATTCTTGTAAGTTGCTGCTGCAATCGATCCTCTTCAACTTTATATTGAAAAGCGTATTCTGATAAGCGTAATGCTTCTTTAAATTTATCTTCTGTTAATCGTATAACATTCATATATTTCTCCTCCCTCCTTTATTTGAATTGTACCATAATTCTAAACGTTACAGTTCGGTGAATGAAATTATACTAGCTTATTAACAAACATCCAATATGAAAAAGCAGATACATCTCGTATCTGCTTCTCATCACTTTATTTAGCTAACTTTTGAAGTTCTTCGAAGAATGTAGGGTATGATACACCAACTGCTTCTGCATCTTCAATTGTTGTTTTTCCTTTTGCAATACATCCCGCAATCGCAAGCATCATTCCGATGCGGTGATCACCATAGCTATTAACTGTATTACCTTTTAGAGCTGATTTCCCGTAAATAATCATCCCGTCGTCAGTTGCCTCTATGCGAGCACCAAGTTTCGTTAATTCCGCTACGACTGTATCAATACGGTTCGTTTCTTTTACTTTTAATTCGTGTGCATCTTTAATTACTGTAATTCCTTCTGCTTGCGTTGCCGCTAAAGCGATAACAGGAATTTCATCAATTAATCTAGGGATAATATCTCCGCCGATTTCGATTCCTTTTAATGAAGATGTTTCAATTGTAATGTTTGCAGCTGGTTCTGATGCTCCTTCGTTAATTGGCTCTACAGTGAACGTAGCACCCATTTTCTCTAAAACATCAATAATACCTGTACGAGTTGGATTCATTCCTACATTTTGTAATACTAGTTTACTATTTGGAATAATTGCACCTGCTACTAAGAAAAATGCAGCTGATGATACGTCACCTGGTACTTGAACATCTGTCGCTGTTAACTTTTGTCCACCTGCTAGTTTCACTGTCTTTCCTTCGCGAGTTACTTTAACGCCAAATGCTTCGAGCATTCTTTCCGTATGATCGCGTGAAATATGTGGTTCTGTAACAGCTGTTACACCTTCTGCACGAAGTCCTGCAAGTAAAATAGCTGACTTTACTTGTGCGCTTGCTACCGGCGAAGTGTATTCAATTGCTTTTAAATCTCCACCACGTATTGTTAGCGGTGTAAACGTTCCTTCTTCGCGCCCATCAATGTTCGCACCCATTTGTTTTAATGGATTTGTTACACGTTTCATCGGTCTTTTTGCAATAGATGCATCACCTTGTACGCAAGAGAAAAATGGTGTATTTGCCAAAATTCCTGACATTAAACGTATAGTTGTACCCGAATTACCAACATCTAATACAGCTTTCGGTTCTTGTAAACCTTCTAATCCTTTACCAACTACAGTGACTTCATCACCGTTTTGCACGATGTCTACTCCCATTTCTTTAAAACAAGAAATTGTACTTAAACAATCTGCACCGGGCAAGAAACCTTTAATTGTTGTTTTTCCTTCTGCAATCGCACCGAACATGACAGCACGGTGCGAAATCGATTTATCTCCTGGAATTGTAATGTTGCCATTTAATCCGTTATTAACAGGTTGAATTGTTCTTTCCTTCACGTTTTCACCTTCTCATTTAAATTGTTTCATAAGTTTGGTATTTTTCTTCTCCAAGCGCGAGTTTTGCTTGCATACGATCTTCTTCTCGTTGGAAGCTAATACGTAATACTCCAAGTAATCCTTCACGCGCTTCTAATATTTGCAAGTTCGTAATACTAATTTCCTCGCGAGCCAAAATACTCGTAATGTGGGCCAATGCCCCTACTTTATCTAAAACATCGACGTATAAGTCATGATAGGCAGGAATCGCCCCTCTCTTTCTTACCGGTAAAGAGTCACGGTATTCTTTCGCGTCTGCAAAATAGTTTTGAATCTCGCCTGCATCTCCGGTCGAAACTGTATCATATAAATCTTCCATTTCAGAGATCCACTCTTTTAATAATAACATTAAATGCTCACGATTTTGCTTAACAATATCACTCCACATTTTCGGACTACTAGATGCGATACGTGTAATGTCTTTGAAACCTCCAGCAGCTAGCTGATGAATAAGTGGATTATCTCCTGCATGTTTCTCTACTTGCTTTACTAATCCAGCTGCAATAAGATGCGGGAAATGACTTACAATTCCTGTTACATAATCGTGTTCTTCTGTGTTTAAAACAAGGAAATGTGACCCTGTTCCTTTTAACCAATCTTTCAACTCTTCCACATCTTCATTTGGCACGTGATGCATCGGTGTTAAAATGTAAAATGCATTTTCAAATAAATGCGCTTTTGCACTTTCAACTCCCGTTTTATGAGAACCTGCCATCGGATGTCCACCAATGAAAGAAATTTCCTTTGAAAACAAAGCTTCTGCTTCATTCATAATCGTTCCTTTTGTACTACCAACATCGGTTACGATAACATCTTCTCGTAACCGAAATGACGCTAATTTGTGTAATAATTTCTTCGTTTCTTCAACTGGAGAAGCAAAAACAATTAAATGCGCCTCTTCACATGCATGTTGTAAATTTACTGCTATTTCATCTACTACGTGTAATTCTTTTGCACGCTCTACTTGTTCTTGAAATATATCATAACCTGTTATCGTTACATCGTGCTCTTTCTTAATTGCTAATGCGAGAGAGCCTCCGATTAAACCAGTTCCAATTAATACTACCTTCTTACGCATTTGCCTCATCTCGAGACTTTCTTTTTTTATTTTCAAAGTGTTGTTGTAACACTGAAATCACTCCTTCATTTTGCTCCCTTGTTCCGACTGTAATACGGACACCATTTGGGAACGGCCGAATAATAAATCCTGCGTGTGCACAAGCTTCATAAATCTCTCCAGCATTCTCAACTGGTAAGAAGATGAAATTTGTTTGCGATGGATAAAATGGAATATCATTTTCCTTACAAAAGCTCTCGTATTGTTGTAATCCTTCTGTATTTACACGAACTATTTCTTCAATAAACTCGTCATCACCAAAAGCAATCGTCGCTGCTTTTTGCGCTAATGAAGATACGTTAAATGGCAAACGTACGACATTTAATTTCTCAATTAACTCTTCCTGTCCAATCGCATATCCTACGCGGAAAGAAGCTAATCCGTACGCTTTGGAAAATGTTCTAAGCACAAGAATATTTTTATGCTTTTCTAAAAGCGGTAATGTCTCTGGGAAATCTTTTGCTGTTACGTATTCATAGTACGCTTCATCAATGACAATTAACGTATTTTCACTAATCCCTTCAATGAATTGAGTCAATTTTCGGTCATTCACATATGTGCCTGTCGGATTATTTGGATTACAAATCCATACGATTTTCGTATTATTATTTACCGCTGACGAAATTTCGTCTAAATCGTATACACCGTTATTTAGTGGAACTTCTTTCACTTCACAGCCTTCAATAATCGCATGATGACGGTACTGCGGGAATGTTGCACCTGCCGTTACGATGTTATCTCCTGCTTTAAGTGCTGCACGACTTATGATTTGAATGACTTCATCTAAACCACTACCGCAAAGTACTTGTTCCATTTGTACTTGTAATTTATTTGCAATTGTTTGACGGAGCGTTGTCGCACCTCCGTCAGGATATAAAGCATGGTCCAACCACGATTTTTGCAACTCATCTAAAACACGTGGTGAACAGCCGAATGGATTTTCATTCGATGCTAATTTCACAAATGCATGATCTCCGTACACTTCTTTCATTTGTTCAGGTGATTTACCTGGTTTATATGGTTGTAATGATGATAGTTGATCTTTTACTTGCATGTTAAAACCACCTTTTTATTAAAATTCTTTTGCGTATTTATTATGTTGCGTAATGTTTTGTTGAATTAACTCCATACGATCTTTTCCGAATTGTTCGACTAGTGCATGTGCAAGTTCCCATGCTACAACAGATTCAGCTACTACACCTGCTGCTGGTACTGCACAGCTATCCGACCTTTCAATACTCGCTTGAAATGCTTCTTTCGTATCAATATCAACACTTGCTAACGGTTTGTATAATGTAGGTATTGGTTTCATTACACCTCTTACGACAATTGGCATTCCCGTTGTCATACCGCCCTCTAAACCACCGGCATTATTCGTTTTTCTCGTGTATCCTTGTTCTTCATCCCATAAAATTTCATCGTGCACTTTACTTCCTGGCTGTCTTGCTGCTTCAAAACCAACACCAATTTCAGCACCTTTAAATGCATTAATGCTCATAATTGCACCAGCAAGTTTTGCATCTAATTTACGATCGTAATGAACGTAACTACCAACGCCAATCGGCATTCCTTCTGCAATGACTTCTACAATGCCTCCGATTGAATCTCCGCTACTTTTTGCATGATCAATTGCATTCATCATCTCTTGTTCTACTTCTTTATCTAAACATCGAACTGGTGAGTTTTCAGTAATCGTTTGAATTTCTTCAATTGACAAGTTAGAAATATGTTTTGCTTTTACTCCACCGATTTCAAGTACATGCCCTGCAATTTCTACGCCTAATTCTTTTAAAATTTGTTTCGCAACTGCTCCAGCTGCAACCCTTACTGTCGTTTCTCTTGCAGACGAGCGCTCTAGTACGTTTCTTATATCACGGTGACCGTATTTAATTGCTCCATTTAAATCCGCATGTCCTGGACGTGGCTTCGTAATTGTACGTTTCATGTCTTTACTTTCTTTTTCCGAAATTGGCTCTGCACCCATTACTTTCGTCCAATGTTTAAAATCATCATTTTTTACGATTAACGTAATTGGTGAGCCAAGTGTTACCCCATGACGAACACCACTTACAATTTCAACTGTATCCGTTTCAATTTGCATACGTCTTCCGCGTCCGTGCCCTTTTTGCCTTCTTAATAATTCTTTATTTATATGTTCCGCCGCCAGCGTTAAACCTGCTGGTACACCTTCTAAAATAACTGTTAACTGCGGTCCATGTGATTCTCCAGCTGTAATGTATCTCATTTCTCTTGCCCCTTTACTATTTTTTTGTACAAAAAAGTCCCTACTGAGCGCTCAGTAGGGACGATGTTTATCGCGGTACCACCCTAGTTGTAGACTTCTTTCGTCTACCTCTCTTCATTGTTAACGATCATCTGACCGTCTTTTCCTCCAAAATTTGGCGAAAAAGATGCTCCAAGGCTGTAATTCATGCTTACCTTTGTACTGATTCACACCGACCATCAGCTCTCTTTAACAGGGAGATAAGCACTACTGTTTCCTCTTCAGCGCATATATGATATGGAATTAAGATAATTTATTTTTGAATCCTTTTAACTCTTCCATGAATTTATGGAATTCTGGAATATCCATTTGTTGTGCAGAATCTGATAATGCAACTGCTGGGTCTGGGTGTACTTCAGCCATTACTGCATCTGCGCCAATTGCAAGTGCTGCTTTTGCTGTTGGTAATAATAAATCTCTACGTCCAGTTGAATGCGTTACGTCAACAACAACTGGTAAATGTGTTTCTTTCTTTAAAATCGGTACTGCTGAAATGTCTAATGTGTTACGTGTCGCTCTTTCGTATGTGCGGATACCGCGCTCACAAAGAATAATTTGGTCGTTACCTTGTGCAATGATGTATTCCGCTGCATTAATGAACTCATCAATTGTTGCTGCTAATCCACGTTTTAATAATACTGGCTTGTTAACTTTACCTACAGCTCGTAGTAAATCGAAGTTTTGCATGTTACGTGCACCAACTTGAATTACATCAACGTAGTCTAATGCCATTTCAACATCGTTCGGATTTAAAATTTCACTAATAATCGCTAAGTCGAACTCATCTGCTACTTGGCGTAAGATTTGTAATCCTTCTACTCCTAAACCTTGGAAATCGTATGGAGATGTTCTCGGTTTGAAAGCACCACCGCGCATTAATTTTAAGCCTTGGTCTTTCATCGCTTGCCCTACTTGGCGAACTTGCTCTAAGCTTTCTACCGCACAAGGTCCCATAATGAACGTTTGTGTTCCGTTACCAATCAATTCACCTTTTACGTCAACAATTGTGTTTTCTTGTTTCTTTTTACGTGATACTAGTAATGCTTTACGGTTATCATCTTCTTGTAATTCTAAGCTAGCTTTGAAGATTGTTTTGAAAATATGTTGAACCGTTGATGTTTCGAATGGTCCTTCGTTATTCTCTGCGATCATATCAAGTACTTCACGCTCACGTACTGGATCAAAACGTTTCGTACCTTGTACTTGCTTTTGCTCCCCAATTTTTTGAACGATTTCACCACGTTTGTTTAAAAGGTGTAATAGTTGTAAGTTAATTTCATCTACCTGTTTACGTAATTGATCTAATTCATGATTTGCCATTTGGAAATCCTCCTCTAATGTTTTAAAAGTTATAGTAAGAGAATGAAAAATTCTCTATTTTCTGAACTGGTCAATTATACAAATTTAAAGTGGAATCGATCCCTCTTCTTATTTTAAACTAATAATTAGTACAAAGACACTATCTACTAATTAAAAACCCACTTTTTTGTACAAAAAATCCCTACTGATTCAATCAGTAGGGACGATATTTATCGCGGTACCACCCTAGTTGTAGACTTCTTTCGTCTACCTCTCTTCATTGTTAACGATCATCTGACCGTCTTTCCCTTCATAAAGACAATGCTATCTTTACTACGAAAAAGATGCTCTAGGACTGTAATTCGCTCTTGTTTTTGTACTGGTTCACACCAACCACCAGCTCTCTGTTACAGGGAAACAACAACTACTGCTTTTCCTTTCAACGCATACATATTTAATTTTCAAGTTGGGCCACTAAAATACAAAAAGTCCCTACTGAATAAATCAGTAGGGACGATATTTATCGCGGTACCACCCTAGTTGTAGACTATCTTTCCGTCTACCTCTCTTCACTGTTAACGATCAATTGACCGCTTTTTCTTCATAAAGACAATACTATCTTTACTACGAAAAAGATGCTCCAAGACTGTAATTCATGATTATCCCTGTACTGGTTCACACCAACCACCAGCTCTCTGTTACAGTAAGACTAACCACTACTGTGATCTCTTCATTGCACTTTGTTTATTCAAATGTTTTTTGAAATTGAATAAGTATGATTCGTATTATAGAACGCTTTTCAAAACACTGTCAACAACTTTTTATATATTTTTTAAAATTCCACTTTCGCCCTACATTTCTTCTTGTAAATTCTCCATAACAATTCCGATGCGAATTATCTCATTATCTATTGCATTTATTACACATTTTTCTACTTTATACCCGATTAATAATTCTTTTATTTGAATGATTTCCGTTTCAAGTAAATCCGCTTCCTGAAGCGTTTGCAGTAAAGTAAAAAATACGTTTGCATACAACTCTTTATACATTTTTATACTCTCTGTCTTCTCAAGTATTTCATTGAATAACTGTTTTAACTCCGTTTGATTTCCCTTTCCACCTACGTCCGAAAATGATTTACAAATTATCGATAACCCTCTTTCTACTATTTCATCCATAAATAAAATAATACGTAAAAGCATTACATATTCTCTAGCTGTGATTTCACCCATTTTCGGTCGTTCTCGCAAAAATATACTGAGCCAAGCTGCCCAAAATTTTTGTTGCTCTTTTGCGCTTAACGTTTTGACGTAATAGCATAAAAACTGCATAAACTTAATTTTATTTTCTTCATTTTCTCGTATAAGTAAAGGGTATAACCAGTCTGTTTTTTGTTCCCAATACAGTACACATTTAATAAATACAAAACTGAGCCATTTTAAGAAAGCTTCCCTCGTATGCGGATGTAATACTTCTAAATGTTCTACTGCATACTTAATAAATCGCTTCATTTCTGTAAATAAAGGTAAATTTATTTGCGTGTAACATAAGCCGGCCCATGCATATTTCGTAATCTCATTTTCCTTCTTTAACTCTAAGTACGGTAACAAATATTTTCGGCACCATTGTTTCTCAATATGATAAAGAAATGTAATATCCGCTACTAAACGCGCTAACATAAAATTTGTCCGTTCTGTACTAATTCTTACTTGTTCTTCAAATAAAAATAAATATTCATACACATTACGATCGTATAAATGATCATATGATAACAGTTTTAATAATACAGCTGTCATTTTCCCAACAGGATGCTGAATCGATTCATTGTAAAAATCTTGTTTTCCAAGCTTAAAATCCGTGTCACTTTTCATTACTTGAGGGAATACTGAAAAAGCAAACCGTTTTACATTGCGTATACTATTTTCCTCTAACTCTTCTAACCGATTGCTAATTTCATATAGAAAGCTACTAATTAACCAATGAAATGCAGTATTTCTAACGAATTTCTGCAACAGAGGAATAACTTTTTGTATTTGTTCATTTGTCAGTCCTCGGTTATTTCGCCACTCTCTAATACAAACAAACCAAACTTCATTACTTATTTCGTGCATACCTACTAATTGATAAGCAAATGAAATACTCCATTCTGTATTCAATTTACATGCTTTCGATAACATCTCTAAAAAATGACGTTGTTCAAACACACCATCTTGAGAGAATTGGCGAACTTGTTTCATAATTTCTTCATCTTTCAGCTGTAATAATCCATCAGCAGTTACATTACAAGTAATACTTTGTTCTGTCGTCTCTCTCTTTTTTACACTGTATCGATCAGAATGAAAGTGTGGATGTTTTTGCTTCATTAACTCATAACCTTTTGCTGTAGATGGACTATTTGAATCACACGTGAATAATAAATCTAACAGTAAACAAACATCAAATGCCCTCTCCTCTGCAAGGTTCTTTAATACAATTTGAATGACTTCTTCCTTTGTTTTTTCTAAAGAGAGTGCGTAATGATTTTTTATAAGTTGAAAAACTTCTTGTTTATACGTGACATCTAAAAGAATTTCTTCCTGTAACAACCATTTCATCTTCTCATCGGCGCTTACGAATATATTTTTATTCATCGCATCAATGGCAATTCGATTTTGAAGTATGCTGCTTGCTTCTATCATTTCAGTAATATAATAATTTGCTTTTTTCTCATTGTTTTCACATAAATAGGCTAAACACTCTTTTACAATTTGAATTAAAAACGCAAGATCATTTTGCTGAAACTCTTTTTCCACATTTTCCTTATCCCTTTTTTTCAGTGCCGTTTGCCTTAGTGATAACATCCGCAACTTCTCTATTCCCATCATCATAATTGGAACGGCGTAATAAGAAATATGCGGTTTCATCTTTTCATTCCAAATTTGCTCCACATAAGAAAATGTAGACACGGGTAAACGACTCGACTCCTCAAGTTCTATTGATTCTTGCGTATTATCATTTCCCCACTTTCTTTCACGCTTCAATTTAAGTTTTCCGTCCAAAATAAACGTTAATAACAATAAAGCGATTTCTTTATGCTCAGGAAAAGAACATTTTTGCAGTAAGTAAGAAATTGTTTCGATCGATTTACTATCTTTTTCAGCTGTTTCTAATAAAAGCAGTGTCCACCGTGCAAACAACAATGGGTCCATCTCGATTTTCGTCTCACTTAAGTAACTACAAATTGTTCTCCATAATAACGGAGATAGTTTAGATTGATTTTTAAAAATTAATTGAAATAATTCTTTTTGGTGACTAAAAAGAAATTGTTCCACTAACCATTTTGCAAGTAATTCATCTACCTCGTTATAGTTTGATGTAATTAAAAATAAATTTTGTAATTTCCCTTCCGCTTCAAGCCATTCCACCCACTCATAATCATGAGCAAATTCAACGAAGTAGCGGACTGTTTCAATTTTTTTAATGGATTGTTTTATGTATGATAATTGTTCCTGCTCTACAGAAGGTGGAACTGTTACTATGTCACGAATGCGCATTCGTTTTGTAATATAATTATCACCCATTAACTCCGCCCATCGTTTTACTGCTTTAACGAGAGACTGATGATTATTACCTTTATTTGGATATACAATCGGCCGTATTCCTAAATGCTCCCAATGATATGTATTTTCTCCTTGTGCGACAAATGCATAACGCCTTGTACTTGGTGGTAAACCAGTTGCTAAATATTTCATTACTGGATCATTATGGCTATATCCAACGAACAAAACGGTATAATTCGAGAATAAATCAACTAAAAATCTTCTCGCCCATCCTTCCGTCAAGTAAGCCCTTCCAAAATCACCATCTGTTAAAATTAATGCTTCTTTCTCTTGTTCTATATTGCCATGTATGTAAGCGAGTCCTTTAAACGCTCTACCTGTAGGTAATGCAGGTGCGTGATATACGTTTAATTCTCTATTCATTTCTTTTATCGCAGTTGTAAAATGTCGATCAAAATTTGTCGTTACAATACGAACTTCCGTGTCTAAAGGAAACAACCTCGGAATTGCATAATGAAGCGGATTCGGTTTTGACTTTTCTATATGAACTAGATCTCTTGCAACTTGATGTACATCTTTTGATTTCGCAATTTTACCAAGATAATAATCATGTGGTTCTGTTATTTCACGTTTTTCTACATATAACGTTTTCGCAATTTCATCAACAAGATCATCAAAATTCGGTAAGTTTGATTTCCCTTTCATAGAAACTCCCGCTCCAACAAATAATACTAACTTTCCTTGTTCAAGATGATCAATTAACTCGTCTGGAATTTCTACTTCTGAAGTAATCCACACCCAGGATTCCCCCTTACCTAAAAATGTCATATACTTTCATTTTACTATAACATTTTTTCTTTGTTTTTTTAATATTTAGACAAAGATTGAACATGAAAAAGTTTTATATAAATATATTCGTTACAATGTATGAACTCCTAAATTTATTGTAAAACTATGTATAAATCGGAGGTGTAAATATTGAATGGTTTTACTGTAGTGCTTATCAAGTTTATATCGTGCATTATCGCATTTAGTATTGGACTCGCTTTATTTTTCCCTGCAACGTTCGTCCAAATTATTTCATTTAGTCTCTTTGTAACAATCGTATCTTATATGTTCGTTGATAAAATCATATTAAATCGAATCGGCAATACTGGTGCCATTATGTCGGATTTCTTACTAACATATTTAAGCGTATGGATTTTCGGTAATATTTTATTAGACAACTATATGCAAATTGCATGGGGAAGCATCCTTTCCGCAATTGTCTTCACATTATCTGAAGTAATCGTTCATCGCTTCTCTAACTCCCACACAAGGCACCACAACGATAATATTCATATTAATCGCCGCTTTGCATATGGTACGGAGTTTGCTGAAGAGCAGAATATATTGGATAAAGATAAGAAGAAGTAATATTTTGATGTAGGAGCGCCCTTTTTAATTATGTGGGGCTCCTTTTTTATGTTTTTATTATGGTACGTGAAATTATATCAACGATTTTTCAAATATATCAACGTTTATTTCAATATATCGACGTTTCGACAAAAGATGTCGACTTACCGACACTATTTGACATGATTTCCTCTAATAAAGTGAAACTTTAATCAGTGGGGGTTTTCTTCATCCCCCACTGATTATTAGTTGAACCAATCGGACTTTTATGGACAGTTGATCCCCCAACTAACCTCTTTGCTTTCGCTGCATTTTGAGGTGGGGGTCTTACTGCCCATTAAAGTCAGATAAAAAACTGCCTCTTATTTAGAGACAGTTTCTTTCAAATCTTTTAATGTAATGACATCAGCAAACGCTCCAAACACTACGTTATGATGCTTCACAATGTCTTCAGCACGTAACACCTCTGTATCAAACGTACTATGTGCATCGCTCACTAACGTTACTTTATACCCTTCACTAAACGCCCTGCGAGTTGTCGTATCCACACAATACTGCGTTTGCATTCCTGAAATGATAACATGATCGATTCCCTTGTCTTGCAATACTTCTTTTAGGTCCGTCTTGTGGAATGAATCTGGGGTCGTTTTTTCAACAACACAATCCCCTTCTAGTGGAGCGATTGCCTTATGAATCTTCCACCCCTCTGTACCCTTTTCTAACGGATGATCTTTCGGTCCATTATGTTGCACATAAATTACCGGAATATCATTTGAACGGCATTCTCCAATAAGCTCTTGCAATATTTCTAAAAACTTTTCCCCATTATGTACTGGCATTCCTGCTGTATACATACCTGCTTGCACATCGATTACGATTAATGCTTTTTTCATTTCGCGCAGCTCCCTTTGTTTATATTCCATCATCCAACAATCTTCTAATACCCCTTCATGCAGTTCATGTTCTTTTAAAACCTTTACCTTTTTAAATCCACATTTTTCATAACACTTTATTGCACGTTCATTATTTACTTTCGGGTCCATTGCAATGGCTTCTGCTCCCGTGTTCTCCATAATATATGTAATTGCTGTCTGAACGAGTTTCGTTCCAATGCCTTTTCCCCAATAAGTCGGTTCTCCAATAAATTGATCCATTCCCCATACATGTTGCGATTCTTCATAGCCATATAATGTTTTCCACTCCGAATCAACTGGATACATTTGAATATAACCAATTGGCACATCATCAAACTCTATTAAACATCTTTTTTCATGACTGTTTGGATTATGTATGAAATGATCCAGTACCATATCTACTGATTGGGGATTATCTCGTCCTTCGTAATATTGCAGGACTTCTGGTTCTGTTAACCATTTTGAAATGATTGGTGCATCCTCTTCTTTTACGTACCGAACCGATACATTATCTTTTTGAAATAGCATATAATACCTCTTTTTAATTATTTATATTTTTCCTTTTTGTGAAATCTTTCATTGCACCTATTAATGCGTATGGTAACAATGTAATCGCAAAAAATGCTGTAAACACATTAAATTGAGGGATTTTATATGGCGTGAACCATTCTGTGAAAAATTGAGAATTTAATACTCTATTAAAAAATTCTCCGTCAGGTCTAAAGTTTGGTGCCCATGCAGTTACTTCACAAATAATAAACAGTAATTGTAAAATTATAAATGCCCCTAGATAGCGAAACCATGTCCGTTTCCAAATCGGCTGCGCCCTATTTAATTTACCTTCCATTTAACCCCCACCTTTTTTATTTGCATCCTTATTAATTATACACTTTCTACGTTTAATTTGTTAAAATTTTCTATATAATCATTCATGCTGGGGGAATTCACTATGTCTAATCCTATACATAAATCAACATTAATCATTCTTAGAGGAAACTCCGCAAGTGGTAAAACAACAATCGCAAAGCAACTACAAGAATATTTCGGACAAGGGACACTTTTAGTATCACAAGATGTTGTACGTAGAGATATGCTTAGAGTACACGATACGATGGGGAATTTATCACATGATTTACTATGTGAAATTACAAAGTATGGAAAAGAAAAATGTGAACTTGTTATTTTAGAAGGTATTTTAAACAGTCGAAGATATGGTGATATGCTGAAAGAATTAATACATTTTTTTGAAGGAAACGCGTATACATATTACTTTGATTTATCGTTAAAAGAAACGATTCGACGACATAACACAAGGGAAAAAAAGCATGAATTTGGTGAGGATTCCTTAGAAAAATGGTATAATCCGCACGATACAATTGAAGTTGCTAGGGAAACTATTTTTACAGATCACTTCACGCAGAAAGATATATTTGATGTGATTCTTAATGATATTATGGTACGAAAATAAGACCGACAGAATATGTCGGTCTTATTTTCATTATGTTATATTCTAGATTTGTTATAAAATTTTCACTTTAACAGTTTGTCTTCCCCAATCCATAGCTTTACTTTTTGAGCCCATTAAAACATCAATGCGATTACCTTTAATTGCACTTCCGGTATCTCCAGCGATTGCTTCTCCATAACCTTCTACCCATACTTTAGATCCTAAAGGAATTACTTTCGGGTCAACTGCGATAATTCTCATATTCGGATTAGCCGTTAAATCATGCCCCATCGCAGTTAAAACGCGTCCACCATATGTACCATTTTCACTTGGATCAGCAGTATATGCTGTCGCCACCACTGTTAATTCACGTTTAGCGGACTGCGTGTTATTTTTAGACTCTTCTTTTGCCTTTATTGCTTCTCGGGCTTTTGCTTCTTCCTTGGCCTTAGCTATTTCTCGTGCTTTCGCCTCTTCCTTAGCTTTGGCTATTTCTTGCGCTTTTGCTTCTTCTTTAGCCTTTGCTATTTCTCGTGCTTTCTCTTCTTCTTTAGCCTTCGCTATTTCTTGCGCTTTTGCTTCTTCTTTAGCCTT
>NZ_DALYZR010000008.1:34664-203288 GCF_031983925.1 Bacillus sp. (in: firmicutes)
CTTTCTCTTCTTCCTTAGGCTTTACTACTTCTTGTACTTTCTCTTCTTCCTTAGGTTTAATTGTTTCTTTTGCCTTTGTTACCTTCTGTGTTTTAGCTTCTTCCTTAGCTTTAACCATTTTTTGCACTTTCGCTACTTGCTTCGTTTTCTCGTCAGCTTTTTTTTCAACTGGTGCTGTACTAGATAAGAAAGAAACATTTACATAAGCTGTTTTTCCTTTATACTCAAATTGTAGCCATCCATCTTTTACTTGGTTCGTTGATTCAATTACATCATCTTTTTTCAGTCTGCCAAGAATTTTTGATTCTGTGTTTGCTTCCGTACGAACATTTAATAAATTTGCTGTTACATGGTAAATATCTTTTGTAAACTCCGAGCTTACAAATACTTCTTTACCATTCAACTCAATTTTTGACCAGCCATCTTCAGTATTGATGACTTTTAATTCTTGCCCATTTTTTACCTTTTCGACTACTTTTGATTCCGTAGTCGGTTTTTCACGTACGTTGAGTACATCTGCTGTTACGATCGTTTCTGCGGTAGCAGTTGTAGTAAATGCTCCCAATCCGAAAACAGTTGCTGTTGCTGCGCCAATTACTTTTTTCATATGAGCCTCCATTATATTTTTTTGAATTCTATCAAATGCTTCCATAAATTCATGGAAGTATTTGTAACAATATATTAGTACCACTTAATATACTGCTATTAAAACTCCTTACTCCAATACTATCAAATTCTTATTTCTAATTCTATATATTATAAGTTTCCTTATTTTCTATAAACGTTTTATGCCCTTCTTCACACTATATAGTTGTCGCAATTCCCGCCAAAAACAAACTGACGATTGCTAAAAATTGAGTAGTGACTATAGCCCCCTCATAATCTTTCACACTATATTCGCTCGTTTTTTGCAAAAAGTTCATTTTACATAAAAATTTATTTATTACAATAAGAATATAAGATATATTTTTAAAAAGGAGGATTTCAAGAATGAATAAAGAGGATAAAATTCACGCTGAAAAAGTGTTAAAAAATCTCTTCATCGGATCACAAATTGATGGATTACAATTTGGTATTTCTCCAGGCACTATAAAGATTCATTTCAAAAATTTTCACGCCCCCGTTGATTATGACGGACAATTATATATCAATATCGAATCAAAATGGTGTTTATTTAATAAACCTCCAAAAAGATATCCATTAAATGAAGATGAATTTGAAGATTATTCTGAGGAAGAAGAATATGAGAGAATATTTGAGATAAGAAGACAAAAAGTTACCGATATACAACTCGGCTTAGAAAGCCCTTATTTAATTGTTACATTAGAGAGTGGACAAATTATTTTTGTAAATGGTTTTCATGATTATTATGAATGTTGGCAAGCTGGTGTCCAATATGAGCAATGGCTTGTAGTTGCTGCACCTGGGAATGAAATCGCCACTTGGACTCCCGATGAGTTTATCGATAAATAAAGTGAAACTTTAATCAGTGGGGGTTTTCTTCATCCCCCACTGATTATTAGTTGAACCAATCGGACTTTTATGAGCAGTCGATCCCCCACCTAACTTCTCTGCTTTCGCTGAATTTTGAGGTGGGGGTCTTACTGCCCATTAAAGTCGGATAAACTAGTTTCACGAAGAAGAACCGAAGATATTTTATGAAGTACTATACTAATGAACTACATAACTATTTCTATTACTATTACACGTAAACAAAATGACTATTTTACTTTAATAGAACTCACTTTATTAAAGCTGAAAGGATGATATTGATAGCATGTGTCCATGATTTTGGAATAATTGATGATTTTACTTCTCGAAAAAATTACGAGGATTATACACCAGAGAAATATCATTGTATTTCTGTTGATGATGATATTATCAGTAGTTTAAATCAAAATTTATCAATTATGAAAACCTACTTCCATACAGTCAAAAATCAGGAATGCGGTTTAGTCTATTACGGTATTACAATTATCCCACCTGAATCATTAGCAATATTCTATGAAACAGTTACATCTTCAAAGTTCTTCAAAAGTTCTGATGAGCTGAATGAGTTAGCTTTAAAAATTGTACAAGCTACAACAGAACAAAAGTACATGATCCATTATGGGGTTTAAATGTAATACAAAAAAACTCTTAGGATTTCTCCCAAGAGTTTTTTGTATAGTACTAATAAATTTATTCATTAGTCATTTAGTCAATGCTTGAACCTATACCCTCATCTTTTACAAGTGAGGGCGCTCCTATTAATCTAAATAAGCGTCTCCTTCCCAAGCTTCCAACTAAACCATCTCCCATGCCCTTCTGTTTCTCCGACTGTTTCACGATATTCGTTTCCGTTAATATAATAATCAATATGAAGATCCCGGTCCCACATGTTGTTATATAAGTGGAATACATCACGTTTTGCACCTATTTCTTGGATTTGTTTTTCCAGCTTACGTTTTATTTGTTCAGGTATTTGATTTGCGACGTGTGTATGGAAAATACAGATAACCGCCTCTTCACTTATTCGTTCAATGATAGATGATAATAGCTCTACACCGTCTCCTTCTATTAATTGAACAGATTTATTTTTTACTAAAGATGCAGCTTGGTCAAACAGTTCAAGCCTTTCTTTATGTTCTGGCCATATGAGTGCACGTAGCCATAAATAATCTTCATCACTATGTAAATCATTTACATGTAAATCTAGTCCGATTCTTTCTACGACAGGTGGACTTTCTTTTAATAAATGAGGCACATTCTCCCCTCTTATTTCAGAAGTTACATGTACATTCGAATTTATATTTCCGTATGTTTCATCTGTACCGTACGAATAGCTATATTGGTCCCAAAATAGTTGTAATCCAGAACTTGTCCCAATTTCTATTAACGCTAACGGTTTATTCACTTTGCTAAATATGTAACTGAAACTTGGATATAAGTACGCACATCTTCTTACTTCATTCGTTTGAACAAGTTTCGTTTGTAATAAAGTAATGATTTCCTCTCTGTATATTTTACAGAAATCTTTAAAATGAGCAAAAGCTTGATCTAAATCTGTATTAGCATTTTCAACTAAGCTACTATAGTACGTTTTTAAATGATGTTCTTTCCCTGCTAATAATAAATAATGTACTGCACCTAATAATAAGTTTGGGACTGGTTGACCTGCTTGAGCGTAGGAAGATAGTGTAAGTACTTCCTCATCTTCAGCAATTTGTATTGATAAGTATTCATATAAGTCACTTGACCCTTTACATTCCTTTATTGAAAAATTTCGAAATAAGTTTGCGATTTGTTCTTGTGTACGCATGTGTATCCCTCCCTTTAAACTTTCAGAATAATTATACAATAAAAAGCAAAAAATCCCATAAAAAGGTATCCCTTCTACTCACCTTTGGATACGTAAGCTTTTTCGAGATAATTTCAAACTGTAATTTTTTTCTATTTACCAACTTAAAAGAGCTTGTTAAATAAGATTTTTGGCGAATAAAACGTTAAATAGTTTAAAATTATCAGATAACACTAGATATTTTAGTCTATTAATTATTATAATAGAGTATGAGATGGTTATATAATTGAGACAAAAAAGGTAAATACCTAGGTGGGGCCTAGGCGGTGTTTCTCTTTTACGGCTTAGACATAGAAAACACCTACTCTTTTTTGCCAATATAGGGGATGGAGAGATTATCATGAGCAACATGCAGCAAAAAACAGACGTTATCTTAATTGGTGCAGGAATTATGAGTGCAACGTTGGGCTCATTACTAAAAGAATTAGCACCTGAATGGGAAATTAAAGTTTTTGAAAAACTCGCTAGTGCCGGGGAAGAGAGCTCTAATGAATGGAATAATGCAGGTACAGGGCATTCTGCGCTATGCGAACTGAACTATACTTCCGAAAAATCTGACGGATCTATAGATATTAGTAAGGCTGTAAAAGTGAATGAACAATTCCAGCTTTCAAGACAATTTTGGGCATATCTTGTAAAAAGCAAATTAATTCGTAATCCACAAGATTTCATTATGCCTCTACCTCATATGAGTTTAGTACAAGGTGAAAAAAATGTTCAGTTTCTAAAAAACCGTTTTGAAGCGCTTTCAAAAAATCCACTGTTTCAAGGAATGGAATTTTCCGATGCTCCTGAAACATTAAAAAAATGGCTTCCACTCATTATGGAAGGTCGTACATCTAATGAACCTATGGCGGCAACGAAGATTGACTCTGGAACAGATGTTAACTTCGGTGCATTAACACGAATGTTGTTTGATTACTTAAAAACGAAAGATGTCGAGCTAAACTACAAACATAGTGTCGAAAATATTAAACGCACGAAGAATGGTTTGTGGGAAGTAAAAGTACACGATATGAATAGTGGTAAAATCGAGCATCATACTGCAAAATTCGTCTTTATCGGTGGCGGCGGTGGTAGTCTACCTCTACTACAAAAGACTGGTATTCCTGAATCAAAACATATCGGTGGATTCCCAGTAAGTGGACTATTTATGGTATGTAAAAACCAAAAAGTTGTAGAGCAACATCATGCAAAAGTATACGGTAAAGCTAAAGTTGGCGCTCCGCCAATGTCTGTACCTCACCTTGATACGAGATATATAGACAATAAAAAAGCTTTACTATTTGGACCGTTCGCAGGGTTCTCTCCTAAGTTCTTAAAAACTGGCTCAAACCTTGACTTAATCGGTTCTGTAAAACCGAATAACGTCTTAACGATGTTAGCTGCTGGTGTAAAAGAAATGGGATTAACAAAATACTTAATTCAACAAGTTATGTTATCACACGAGAAACGTATGGAAGAATTACGCGAATTCATTCCGAACGCAAAAAGTGAAGATTGGGATATTGTAGTTGCTGGGCAACGTGTACAAGTAATTAAAGATACTGACGCTGGCGGTAAAGGAACACTTCAATTCGGTACTGAAGTTGTTAGTGCGGCTGATGGATCAATCGCGGCGTTACTAGGTGCATCACCGGGTGCTTCTACTGCCGTTCATGTTATGCTTGAAGTATTAGAAAAATGTTTCCCAAGCCGAATGGTAGAATGGGAAGGAAAAATAAAAGAAATGATTCCTTCTTACGGCATTTCATTAACAGAAAATCCAAGATTATTCCAAGACCTTCACACTTCTACAGGTCGTACCCTTGGATTAAATGAAAAAGAAACAGTTCATAACTAATAAAGAAAAAAACGTCCGATACATTCGGACGTTTTTTCGTTACTAGAAATTATATTTATCAATATTATCCTTCGTAAATACGACTCGTTCTGGTAGTACGATAATTCCGTTCCCTTCTGCCTCATAGTCATATCCTTGAATGGAGTTTGGCTCTACTTTTACTTTTCCAATTCCTTTTACTTCGAAGCTATCCCCCACTTTTAACTTCTTCCCTTTTACAACAATTTCATTTGCTACATACGTTGCGAGTGCACCTTGTTGTTTGACATCCCATAAACCAAATTGCGCTACTGTTCCTCGTTTTACGTAATCACGCATCACGTTTGGTGTAGAGAAGCCAGTTACGACTACTTTTTTATCCATTTTTAAATTTTCAGCTGCTTGTGCCATTGCTGGAAGTGCCGTTGCATCCGGACAAATGACTGCATTAATATCTGGATACGTTTTTAAAATATTCTCCCCTACCGACAAAGACTTTTGTGCATTATTTTCACCGTACTGCGTCGTTACAATTTCCCAGTTCGGATATTTCTTTTTAATAATTTCTTTCGCTTTCGTTACCCATTGGTTTTGATCCGTTACTGTTGGACTAGAGTAAAAGAAGGCTACTTTTCCTTTATCTCCAATTTGCTTAGAAGTCATTTCAATTAATAAGTTAGCAAGTTGATCCGGTGTTCCTTGGCTTATATAAAAGGAACGGTCTTTCGGATTGACATCAGAATCCCATGTTAACACCGTCATGCCTTTTTTCTTAGCACGTTGCAATGATTGTGATAAACCATCTACTGACGTAGAAGAGACCATAAGTGCATCATAGTTTTGGTTAATGAAATTGTTTATATATTTTACTTGCCCAGAAACACTCGCTTCAGATGGTCCATCGTATTTCACTTGTACGCCTAACTTATCTCCCATCTCTTTTGCTCCTTCACCACCTGATGTAAAGAAGCCAACTCCAGTTAGTTTTGGGATAAATGCAAATTTCACATCATCAGCTTTTTTCTTATCTGCGGTTTGACTAGAGCAAGCGATTAAACCGATTAAACAAATGCATACAATGAATACAATCCCTAATTTTCTCTTCATGACATTTCCCCCTTATGCAAATTCCTTCTTTTCTCCGCTAAGAATTGATGTAATTTGAAATGCCTCATAATAACTGAAAGAATAAGAATAATACCAATAACTACATTAGATTGTTCATTTGTTAAACCCGTCATTTGCAAACCATACTGCATGAGTCCTATAAAAATACTCGCAAGTACAGTACCGATAATACTTCCTTTTCCGCCTGTAATAAGTGTCCCGCCTAACACGACTGCTGTAATGATTGGTAATATTGTTTCACTTCCCATATCAGCACGTGCGGAACCAAAATACGCGGTTAAGAAAGCACCTCCTAATCCACCTCCTAACCCGGAAAGTATGTAAGCCATGATGACTACTTTTTTTGTTTTAATCCCGGTGTATTTGGCTGCATTTTCGTTCGCACCTGTTAATTTTACGTGGCGCCCATATATGGTGCGATGAAACAATATCGTGCATAAAATCATTAATATAATTAGTAACCATAATAAATTCGGTATTCCTATAAAACTACCGTTTGCCAGTTGTACAAATGTGTCAGGTAAACCACTTATTCCTTCATACCCAGAAGCACCTGCCCCTCCTGAAATGACAAGTGCAATTCCTCCGTATAAAAACATCGTTCCGAGTGTAACAACTAGTGGTTCTACATCTGTCATTTTTATAATAAGTCCGTTTAAAGCGCCTGCTAGGCAACTAATTATTAGGGCAATTATGACAGCAAACAAAATAGGTATTCCGTTCAGCCAAAGTACACCGATTAAGATCGAAGTGAGGCCCATTATGGAGCCGACCGATACATCAATTCCTCCTGTTACTATAACGAAAGTCATTGGTATCGCCGCAATTGCGATAAATAGGAAATCATTTGTACTAAAAAGGAGATTACTAATATTTAAGAAATCACTATTTATAAAACTAAAGAGAATGAATTCTAAAAGAAGTAATACGATTAGAACACCTTCCCATCTGTATACATACTTCATAGATTCATCCTCCTTTCTGCCTTCCACTTTTTCATAACGCTATCTAATATGACGATTAGCAATAATAAGAAACCTGAAATAGCATTATTCCAAAATGCTGGTATTTTTAAAAAGACGAGTGAGCTGCTTATCGCCTCTAAAAATATCGCTCCTAATGCAGCTCCAACTATAGAACCCGTTCCTCCTTTTAAATGAACTCCTCCTAGTACAGCAGCTGCGATAACCTGTAGTTCTATCCCAGTTCCTGTTTGATTTGGAACGAATCCGATATTCATAACAAATATGCAACCAGCGAGCGCAGCGCTTATGCCTGAAATTATAAACGCATATATCTTCACTTTATTAACAGGTATACCAATAAGTCTCGCGCCATCTTCATTATCACCAACCGCATAGAAGTACCTTCCGTATGGCACTTTCCTTAAAAAGAAGTATAGTAGTAGTAAAATAATAAGAACAATCCATACAATGATCGGCAAACCAAGTGTGATGATCGATGACAGTTGCTTAAAATCGTTTGGTATATCTTCAATCCACTTTCCACCTGTAAAGATTAACATCGCACCTCTAATGACCCCTAACATACCTAATGTCATAATAATGGCCGGTACCCGAAACTTCGCAACACCAATTCCATTTATAAAACCGAGAATAGCGCCAAGTAAAATAGCAGCAAGTATAGACAAAGATGCATGATATCCATCCGTTAACAACATTCCGCAAACTGCTGCACTTAACCCCATGCTTGAACCAACTGATACATCTATATTTTTCGTAAATAAGACGAACGATTGGCCAATTGCTAGCACGACTAAAATAACGCTTGACTTTATCAGTAAAGATAACGAGTTAAATTGAATAAAACTAGGGTTTATTATTCCTATAATAGCTATATACATTAGTAGTAACAGTATGATAGACGTTTCATGCATTTTTAACATGCGTTTCATTCCGCTACACCTCCGTATGCAAGGCGTGTAACTTCATTCACACTTAGTTGTTCTTTTTCCATATAAGAAACAAATCGCCCATTTCGCATTACATATACACGGTTTGCTAATTGAACAATTTCTTCAACATCGGAAGAAATTAATAATATTGCGAGTCCTTCCCTTTTCATTTTTTCTATCGTCTCATACACTTCAATCCTTGCTTTCGCATCAATTCCTCGAGTCGGTTCATCAAGAATAATAATTTTAGGATTACATGCGAGATATTTCGCAAGCACGACCTTCTGCTGATTACCTCCTGATAAAGATACTAGTTCTTCATTCATATTCTGTACAACAATTCGGAACTGTTCTATAAATGAATTAACTAAAGCGCTTTCTTTTTCTTGATTTATAAAAAAGCGATTATTTTGTTGTAAACTTGCTGCTGCAATATTTTCTTTAACAGAAGCAATTGAGAAAATGCCATTCCTCGCCCTATCCTCTGGGACATAAACCAGTCCCTTTTCTAGCCTTTTATGCAAAGAACACGCATCAATTGATTTCCCCTCTAATAAGATAGACCCTGATTTTATAGTTTTCAATCCAAATATCGCTTCTGCTAATTCAGTCCTGCCAGATCCTATAATGCCAGCAACACCTACAATCTCACCCGCATGTACAGTGAATGATATATTTTTGAATGCGTGGCTCGTTATATCGATCACTTCTAATATTTTTTTCGTCCTTGCTGTCTCTTGAACTACTTCTATTTTCTCTTTCTGTTTATACCCTTTTGGCAATAGCCCCTCCATCAGCATGTCATATGTATAGTCACATACGTCACCTTGGCTTACAATCATTCCATCACGTAGTATTGCTACTTTGTTGGCAATTTCAAAGATTTCTGGAAAGCGATGCGTAATATAAATCATCCCAATTCCTTTTTCTTGTAAACTTTTCATCAACACAAAAAGACTCTTAATTTCGTGAGTTGTTAATGTCGATGTTGGCTCATCTAAAATAAGAATCTCAGCTTCTCGTATTAATCCTCTAACAATTTCTACTAACTGTTGTTGCGCAATCGATAATGATCCTCCTAGTTCATTAAGGTCAATATCCCACCCTAGACTGTTAATCAATTGCTCAATCTGTACTCTTAATTTCTTTTTCTTTTCTGTTAACCCGATACATATATTTTCTTCAATAGTCATATGCGGAAAAATGAGCGGTTCTTGCGGTATTAAATAAATACCTTTTCGGTGTGCTTCTGACGGATTTGCAAACTGTTGCTTCGTTCCTTTTACATACATTTCTCCATCATCATACGAATATAACCCCGTTAATATTTTCATTAATGTTGATTTCCCGGCGCCATTTCCCCCAACTAAAGCGTATATATCTCCGCGCTCTACTTGTAAGTTCACTTCTTTTAATACAAGTTGATTTGAAAACGCCTTACTCATTTTATTTACTTGTAATAAAGGTACGTTCTCCACTTGATGTCACCTGCCTTTATCCAGAACATTTTTTGAGAAAATGATTATTTGTTCTACTTGTTTTGTAGCATTGTATATTCCTTTTTTTATATCTAGAACACTTTTTTCTACATACTATTCATCGTTTCAACTGGAATAAACAAAATATATGGCACATATGTTTAAGCAGTGGTCAATTGTTGAAAGGGATGAAGAGTATGACTCAGCTGAACTTTGAAGAGAATTTATTAACTAAAGTAGCTTGGTACTATTATAAAGACCAATTAACACAACAAGAGATCGCTTCACTTCTTCACATTTCAAGAAATAAAGTCGTCCGGTTATTAGATAAGGCACGCAGTGAAGGTATCGTTACATTTCACGTAAAAGGGACTGGTTTGCACTGTTTAAGTATTGAGCGTGACTTAATGAAAAAATTCCACTTAAAAGATGCTTTTATTATCCCGACCCCAGTAAACAATTATCACGCTTCTCTCGGAAAAGCTGCTGCACAATATTTAGAAACTCATCTCCAGCAAGGCGATTTACTCGGTATTGGATGGGGAGAAACAATTAGCAAAATGCTAGAAAACATTCATTTTGAGACTTCTATTAATCTTTCAATCGTAACGTTAACAGGCGGAGTAAATCACTATCTCTCGAGAAAACAAAACTATTTACACTACATGCAAGGTGATCTTCACATTATCCCTACGCCGTTTCTAGCGTCTACAACCGAAATGGCACAAAGTATTTTATCAGAACCGAGTGTAAAAGATATGCTTCATGTCGCTTCACTTGCACATACAGCTATTGTCGGTATTGGCGGATTATCTCAAGACGCTACGATTGTAAAAGAAGAAAAATTAACACTACGTGAGATGACATATATTCGTAGTCAAAACGGTGCTGGCGATATTTTAGGACAGTTTTATAATACAAATGGCGATTTGCTAGAGCTCTCGCATCACAATCGTCTAATTGGCACGCCTCTCTCTATCCTGCGCAATATGAATCATGTCGTCGGTGTTGCTGGAGGTACAGAAAAGATAGACGCAATTTATGGTGCCTTAAAAGGAAAGTTTATTCATACATTAATTACCGATGAGGAAACGGCCCTCTCCTTATTACGAAAGGATGGTGATTGTTAATGTCTCATTTATTAGCTTTTGATGCTGGTACAGGAAGCATTCGAGCTGTTCTTTTTGATTTACTAGGTAATCAAATTGCTGTCAGTCAAAAAGAATGGGTTCATAATACAGATCCTCGTTACCCAGGTTCTATGAATTTTGATGTAATAGAAAACTGGAAGCTAGTACAACAATGCGCGAAAGAAGTTTTACAAAGAAGTAATATCTCGCCCTCTTCCATTCAAGCTATTAGCGCTACTAGTATGCGAGAAGGTTTTGTTTTATATGATAAAAATGGGCAAGAAATTTGGGCTTGCGCAAATGTTGATGGGCGTGCATCCGCTGAAGTTAGTGAGCTAAAAGAAATTCGGTCACATCTTGAAAAAGATTTATATACAAAGTCTGGTCAAACTTTTTCATTAGGTGCTTTACCCCGCCTACTTTGGATTAAAAAACATGAACCCGACGTCTATAATACTATTCACTCTTTTACAATGTTAAACGATTGGATTTTATATAAACTAAGCGGCGTACTGCAAATTGATCCCTCAAACGGATGCACTTCAGGTATTTTTGATTTACAAAATAGAGTGTGGGATAACGATGTCGCTAAGGAGTGCGGTCTATCTTTACCATTTTCACCAACAGTAAATGAAGCTGGTACAGTAATTGGCAACGTTACAAAAGAGTGTGCAGCATTAACTGGATTACGTGAAGGGATTCCTGTCGTAGCCGGGGGCGGAGATGCTCAAATGGCATCGCTCGGAACTGGAGTCGTGAAACCGAATCAAACATTAATATGCGGAGGTAGTTTTTGGCAACAAGAAGTGAATGTTACTGAGCCAATACCAGATCCACAAGCTGCGATTCGTATAAACTGTCACGTCGTATCTAATCTATGGCAATATGAAACGATTGCCTTTTTCCCAGGACTCGTTATGCGCTGGTTTCGAGACGCTTTTTGCCAAGAGGAAAAGAAACTTGCTGACAAACTCGGTGTAGATGCTTATGAATTACTAGAAGAACAAGCGAAAGACGTACCTGTCGGCTCACATGGGATTATCCCTACTTTTTCAAACGTAATGAACTACATTTCTTGGCGTCATGCCGCACCTTCTTTTTTAAATTTAAGTTTAGATGCTGACAAATGCGGAAAAAAAGAACTGTTCCGTGCTATTGAAGAAAATGCAGCCTTCGTTACACTTGGAAACTTAAAATTAATAGAAAATCTCACAGGGACATTCCCTTCTGAAGTCGTTTTTGCTGGTGGTGCCGCTAAAGGAAAACTATGGCCACAAATTCTATCAGACGTCCTTGGTATTCCTGTAAAAGTACCTGTTGTGAAAGAAGCAGCTGCTTTAGGAACCGCAATTGCTGCTGGATTTGGCGCTGGCATATATGCATCTATGGAAGAAACTGCCGAACAGTTTGTACAGTGGGAGCAAACATTCGAACCAGTTACTGAAAATCACGAACTATATAAAGAGTTCTATGAAACATGGAAAACTGTGTATGACAGTCAGCTCGCTTTAGCTGATAAAGGGCTCACTTCACATATGTGGATTGCGCCTGGTGCACTGTAACAGATTACATAAAGTTCAACTAATCAGGCTTTTACGGGCAGTTGATCTCCACCTACCTTTTTTGCTCCAGACAAATTTTGAGATGGGAGTTTTACTGCCCGTTAATACGGGATAAAGGAGTGAAATGTATGTTAAAAGCGAATGAAAATGATTTCTCTTATCGCTTCGGTGATAATGGGCCGAAATATTTAATACAAGGGCCGAATATTGATTTAGGCCTTGTTGTCATTCAGCCTGGGCAAGAGTTTCAAAACCATTATCATACAACGTGCGAAGAGGTATTCTATGCATTAGAAGGTGAAATAGATTTCTATGTAAATAACGAAAGAGTTCCAATTAAACAAGGGGATGTCCTGCAAGTTCGCCCACATGAATCTCACTATCTTATTAACCATTCTGACAAACCTTTTAAAGCAGTTTTTATAAAGTCACCACATTTACCAAATAAAGATACGGTACAAACGGAAAATCCAACATTAACAAAGGAGTGATTTCGAATGACTTGGGGATTTAAAAATCGATTAAATACAATTTTACCTGATGGCAGAGCGGTTATGTTAGCGATAGATCACGGCTACTTTTTAGGACCAATTCATGGGCTTGAACAGCCACTTGAAACAGTTAAAAACTTACTTCCTTATACGGATTCTCTCTTTTTGACGCGTGGTGTACTTAGCTCCTGCATTCCTGAAAACTGCAGTACACCGATGGTTATCCGTGTATCTGGCGGGGCTACTGTCGTCGGTAAAGATTTAGCGAATGAGACAATTGTTACACCTGTAAAAGAAGCAGTAAAACAAAACGCGATTGGCGTAGGTGTGTCTGTTTTCGTCGGGTCCGACTATGAGACACAAACGGTTACGAATCTCGCAAACGTAGTTTCAGAAGCTCACGATTATTGTCTGCCAGTACTCGGCATTACCGCAGTTGCGAAAGAACTACAAAAACGTGAAGCTCGCTTTCTAGCACTTGCTTCCCGTGTATGTGTTGAAATGGGTGCTGACATTATTAAAACGTATTACTGCGAAGGGTTCGAAAAAATTACGAGCACATGCCCTGCCCCAGTCGTAATTGCTGGTGGGCCAAAACTGGATTCAATTGAAGACGCATTAAACATTACGTACAATGCACTACAAGAAGGGGCAATCGGCGTAGACATGGGCCGAAACATATGGCAATCTGAACATCCAGCTGCGATGATTCAAGCGATACATGGTATTGTGAAAAATGGATTGAATGTGAAAGAGGCACTCCAATTATACGAAGATGTAAAAAATTAAAACAAACGAGCAAACTATTGCATTTAAAAGAAAAGCCCATATGTTAGATTACTGAGGAATCTAACATATGGGCTTTCTTTTACATTTTTCATTGTTTTGAATTTAACCTACAGATCGCGCACATTCCAAACAATCTCACCGCGTTCACCATAAGTACTGTGATGCCGATGAAACCCTAACTTTTCTAATACCCGAAAAGACGCAGTATTCCAAGCGCCTACAGTAGACCAAAGTCTATGGCGCCCCGTAGCAATCGCAGCTTCCAGCACTGCTGATGCTGCCTCTGTCGCATAACCTTTGCGATGAGCACTTTTGAACAATTCGTATGCAATCTCCGGCTCTTCAAGCGTAGCACGACCGATGATTAAGCCACAGTATCCGATGAAATCGCCTTCGTCTCGTCTACGAATTGTGAGAAGAGAAATACCATTTTCAATTGCTTTCTTGCGCATTTCGATAAGAGAGCTACGAACAGATTCAATGGTTGGCATTTCCACTCCACGTTCACCAATTAGTTTTCTAAGCCAGACTGCATCGGATTCCTCCCACATATTCAGGTCGAGTCGTTCCGTTTTTAGCTGGAACGCCATATCTTTAAATACATCTGTCATAGTGGTAACCTCCTATTTATATCACTGTACTACTTATAATCGTTTCGTACTGTACCATATGGGAAACATGCTTGGTTCTCTAGATTTTCTTGCATTAAGATACATTATTGTTATTTTATACATAATTAATTTCTCTGCAAAATAGACCTTGTTATCAAACTTCATTTTAAATCTACAATATTTGATTTATAAATGATTTTAGGTTTTCACTTAATTTTTACATTAAAAAATATATCGTCCTTTCTTATTTGTTAAAATAAAGAAAAGGAGGAATGATTATGAAACGAATGGGTTTTGAACGCCCTACCGATTATTACGATGAAAGATTATATACTATCGATGAAAAAATTTGTGCCCTATTAAAAGAACGAAAAGAACTTTCAGGTGGTGATCCAGGTTTTCCACATGATGAAACGATTTATAAATGGGCAAAGCAATACGAATTTTATCCAGACTATCTAAATTCACTATTCTCTTCCATGATGGACGAAAGTGAATTTAAACCTCGTGTCGAACCAACTAAATTCCAAAAACATATACCTGTTTTTAAAACGTATGAACATAAAGGTATCATGTATACCGTAACTTTTATTCGGCAATATGCAAATGCTAGTGTAGTTTATTTATATAGCGATTGGGATTCGGTGAATGACGCTTTTAATGAAAACAAACCTCATAGTTTCTTCCAATTATCAATAGATGATACATATGACTGCTGGTCAGAAGGTGGGGGCGGCACTGATGGACATTTTAGTCATCATTTCGTTATATCTCCTGCCCTTCCTGATAATTTGTCTGGAATAAGCTTACGATTTAAAGAACTCAATATGCCGTTTAGGAAAGATCAAACTGTGCTTGAATTTGTAATTCAAATAGATTAATAAAGAAGCTGTCTCACATGCCCTTTTCCTGACTAAAATTCGTTTATTTTTACTTTTATGTCCCTTAAAATGATCAAGCCCCTTTCCATACCGGATAAGGGGCTAATAAATTTACATCTTCAAACAATTACTCTTGTTAATGCTATTGAACTTTCTTACCATCTTTATAGTCAAGGCAAGACACTTCAATTAACAAACCATTAAACATTGAAAAATAAAAACCGTAACTACTACCTCGCATAGAATACGGTGCCTTTTCTATTTCAATGCCGCCAGCTGCTAAACGATTATATGCTTGATCAACTTCATTTGAAGTATCCACTAAAAAACCAATATGAAAAGCCTCAGGATACATCACTTCCTTATTTCCCTTAAATGCTTTTGGGTCACTTAACACAAGTATAAATCCACTTTCATCACTCATTACTACTAGTGCTTTTCCCTTTTGCTCCAAAAATTGAAAATCAAAAAATGTTTCAAAGAAATGTCTCGCTTCTAATAAATCATCAACACATAAATTCAAATGATTTAACTTCATTCACTCATCTCCTTTTAAGCAGAGGGTATGTAGACTCATTTTCATAACACGTAAATATGCAAGGTAAGATATTCAAGCGTTCCGTCTAAGACTATGCTTTATAGTTTAATACTTTTTTCTATAGCCTAGAACGTTTTTTTATGACTGCAATTCCATAAACTGTTCGACGCGAAATATTATTTTACCTATATAAAATAGCCACATTATTTATTTTTCAAATTGTGTAAAACCCACTCAATTAAGAAAATTGCTGCAGAGGTACGCTCTGTCGTATCACCTAAAAACAGTTTATTTATAAAACCTTCAAAATGAGTTGGTACTTTAGATAACGTTTCAATATACTTCAAAACAGATCCCGCTGGTGGTATAGGCTTATTATTAACAGCCCATATCCCATCTAACAATGTCCAAGTTGAAGTTTGGACTATGTATGAAGCTTTTAACTCATCATTTGCTTTTAAAGCAGATTGAATTTTAATAAGCGAACTATGCAACCAATGAGAAATGCCTTTCATTTTGTCGCTAGAAACTCGATAGTTTTCAAATTCATATGTAGCTATTTCCTTTAACTTTTTTAACTCACCGCTTTTATCAAACAAAGTTTTCCCTTCTAGAAATGAGTATAGTTCCATCGGATTGTTTTTAAAGTTTATTTGAATTTGATTAAAATCTGCACTCTTATATTCAACTAAAATATCTTCTCTCATTTCAGAATGAAATTTCTTCTTTTGTCCTTCTTGTAAAAGAATATAAAAATCTAAATCCGAATCAGGATATGCGTCACCTCTTGCGACAGATCCAATTAGCATCAATCCATTCACTTTATCTCTAAATACATATTCATTTAAAATTGTTTGTACCAATTTTTTATGTTTTTCATTTATAATGAATGAAAAACTCTCCATCATTTCCACCCCCCATTACTACAAAAAGAGGATACATGTTAGCATCTACAACATGTATCCTCTACTTATATATTACGACTGCTGATAAGCCGCTTTCGATGATTTTACATAATAAACTGCATGATCCACATTAATAATATGATCTGGTTTTGGTTTACCACGACTCGCTCTATGTCCTGCTAAATGTTCTTCACTTGTTTCCCAATTTTTCCACGCTTCTTCAGATTCCCAGCGGATCATAACGACAACTTCTTCGTCGCCGCGTCTTACTTTTTTCACAAGAACACTTAAATCGATAAAGCCTTCAAATTTTTCAATAATTCCTTCTCCAGTGAAACGTTCTACAACTATATTTGATGTACCTTCTTTTACTGTAAATGTTTTCGTTTCAATAAACATATATCCCACTCCCTCTTTATAATACGAATACTATTATTCTTCCATTATAGTTGATTATGATAATTATTTTCAATTAAAAAGTTTTAAATTATGCGGATTTCTCTTCTATAGCCTCATCTAAAAATTTGAAATATGGGAGTAATATTCCGATTAAAGAAGTGACACATATAATTGAACCGATAATAAAGTATAGTGCTCTTACTCCCCACATTTCACTCAATATTCCCCCTACTAACACACCTAACGGCATAGCGAATCGTATGAAAAATAAACGCACTGAAAACACTTGTCCTATCATATTATTTTGGACTGATTGCTGGCATATCGTTGTGTTATGAACATTGAAAAAGGCAATACAAACACCTGCAACTATTTCAATTATTACCGCTATTACAATACTGTGGTTAAAACCTAGTGAAATGTATGTGAGTCCCCCTATAAACAATCCTCCAAGCATAAGTATGCGCCTGCTTTTATATGTTACTTTTCCGACTAGTATAGATCCAATTACATAGCCAAACGGGAAACCAGCCATAAAATACCCAAACTCTGTATAACCTGCTGACAGCTCATCTTTTATATAAGGAAGATTTGTAACCAGCGTTACCCCGACCCCAAATTGTACGAAAGTAAGAAAGACACCAAGCCAAACGATAACTGGTTTTGTGAAAAAATATGTAAAGCCGTGAAGAAACTGTTCTAGCCACGTTTTCCGAATGGATTGTGTTGTTCTCTTTTCTTTCATATAAAGTAATAATGCACCACTAACAAATAGACAAATACATACGAAAGATAATGTAAGTTCTGTTCCAATGAAATGAATGACTACTCCACCTAATACTGGTGCAAGAAACATCATAAGGCGAGTCATTCCATCAATGTACGCATTTGCATCTTGAAGTTGTTCTTTCCCTACAATGCTCGGTGTAATTGCTTGACTTGCAGGTGTATAAAGTGGTGTAATAAGTCCCACTACAATTTGAACAACATAAATGTGCCAAACTTCTATACTACCTGAAACTAGCATCACCAAGGGAAATAAGAATACGGACGCTCGTATCCATTGTGAAAAAATCATAATCCACTTCCGGCTCCATTTATCAATAAATGGACCGCTTATTAGTTGCAGTATGAGCGATGGGATAAAATATAATAACCACATGCTACTTAATGCTGTTTTTGATCCTGTTAATTCGTAAACAAGAATCGAATTACATAATGTTCCGAAAGCCCCGCCCAATTCTGAAATCGCGCTACCAATCCACATGAAAAAGAACGAACGATTTTTCAATACATTTTTCAATTTCATACACCAACTTTTCTTTTATATTCCTCCCTTTATGTACATTCTCGTTGTTAATTATCTATTCAAAAACATATCTAATTCTTTCGCTAACGACTGTACTGCTTTCTTTCTCAATACATATTTCCCGTCATGTATATCTACTAACTTCGCTGCACGTAACAATTTCAAATGATGGTGTACAGTCGATTTACCAAGTTGCAGTCTTTCTGTAATTTCCTGCAATGTTCGTTCTTTTTCGAACAACATTTTTACAATACGTAACCTCGCTTCATCTCCAAGAGCTTTATGTTTTTGAACTAAAAAATAATTCGGTTCATATGAATCTTCAGGATGAATACTTTCGTTTGCAACTGGATAATGGAATACTTTCGTATCTTCAATATCGGCCTCAATATTCCACGGTCTGTACGTCATTTGCGGAATAAGAAGTACGTGATGAACACTTGGCTCTGGCATATAGTTCACGCCACCAGTGGCCCACTCGACGAACTCTTCTGGTTTCATCTTTTTATTCATTTCAACCTTTATTTCATAGTCTCGTTTTAATATAGAAAGTATTTCTTCTTCCTCTTTCTGAATAACACTCTCATACCAACCTGTCATTACAGCGATTAAATGAGGTTTCAGCACTTGTACATCAACATTACATATAAAACGAATATATGTAGAGAAAAACTGATGATCTTGTGTCAGCTCCTCTAGTTCATATATTGCAGTTACATCTCCACTTGCTGCTAAATGTCTTTTCTCTTCATACTTCTCCCCTAAAAACGGTAAACATATATATTTCAAATCTACTTCTGAAAGCGAATCGATTTTACCATGAAACTGTGCTAAGTCCTGAAAATCCCCTTCATACAACAACTGAAGCAATGCTTTCCACGTATTATGTTCTTCAACAAATTGTAAGTGCTCTCTCATTTCTTCTGTTAATGATTTCTTAATTTCTTCCCATTCATTTTGACTTTTTTCAAGTGTATCAATTAACCTCTTATGAGTAATTGCTGCAATGCCAAGTGCACATTCGAAAAGTATCGAATATTTCACTTGAACATGATAAGTTTCCCTCTTTCTACTCGTTATGTGATAGACCTCCATTTTTATCCCCTCCTTGTTTGCTATACATTAAATTCTATTTTTATCGAATTTACCCTTCAACATTTTTGGAATAAATAAAATATAATTTGAAATACATTCATTCTAAATTAAAAAGAATAGGAGCTTTTTTATATACAAATAATAATCTTCAAGGAGTTGTTGAGATGCATTTCTTATTGAATATGTTAGGGGTTTTCGTTGTCATATTAATCGTTTTCTTATGTTCGCCTAATAAAAAACATATAAAATGGAGACCGATTGTAATTCTCATCATATTGGAGCTTTTTATTACGTGGTTTATGTTAGGCACAAAGCTAGGCAGTATTATCATTAATCAAATAGCGTCATTTTTTAGTTGGCTACTGGCATGTGCGAATGAAGGAATTCGATTTGCATTTCCTTCATCTATGGACAGTCCACACATTGATTTCTTCTTTAGTGCATTACTTCCTATCATCTTTGTTATTACTTTTTTCGATATTCTATCTTATTTCGGAATCTTAACTTGGATTATTGATAAAGTAGGTGCAGTTATTTCAAAGATTTCTCGTTTACCAAAGTTAGAAAGTTTCTTTTCGATTCAAATGATGTTTTTAGGAAACACCGAAGCACTTGCGGTTGTTCGTGATCAATTATCTGTTTTAAAAGAAAATCGTTTGTTAACTTTTGGGATTATGAGTATGAGTAGCGTTAGCGGATCTATTCTCGGTGCTTATTTATCAATGGTTCCAGCAACATATATTTTCAGCGCAATCCCATTAAATTGTATTAACGCATTAATTTTAGCCAATGTATTAAATCCTGTGGAAGTTACGAAAGAAGAAGATGTTGTTTACACACCTTCCAAACATGAAAAAAAGGATTTCTTTTCTACTATTTCAAACAGTATGTTAGTCGGTATGAATATGGTTATCGTTATTTTAGCTATGGTAATTGGTTATGTAGCTTTAACAGCATGTTTAAATGGGATTTTAGGATTTTTTGTAACAGGTTTAACAATTCAAAAAATCTTCTCCATTATCTTTAGTCCTTTCGCTTTTTTACTCGGTTTATCGGGCAGTGATGCTATGTATGTAGCTGAACTAATGGGGATCAAAATAACGACGAATGAATTTGTTGCAATGATGGATTTAAAATCAAGCTTAAAGTCGTTACAACCGCATACGGTTGCGGTTGCAACGACATTTCTAGCTTCTTTTGCTAACTTTAGTACAGTAGGTATGATTTACGGAACTTACAATTCATTATTTGGCGGAGAAAAATCATCAGTCATCGGTAAAAATGTTTGGAAGCTTCTTGTGAGCGGAATGGCTGTTTCCTTATTAAGCGCTATGCTCGTTGGGCTTTTTGTATGGTAAATAATTTTAAAAATAAAAGACACCCAAACGAAAATTGAGTGTCTTTTATTTTTATTTTCGAATTTGTCCATTACCACGAATCACATATTTTGTAGAAGTTAATGCAGGAAGTCCCATTGGGCCCCTTACGTGTAGCTTTTGTGTACTAATGCCAATTTCAGCGCCGAATCCGAATTCAGATCCATCAGTAAAACGAGTTGATGCATTATGATACAGTGCAGCTGCATCAACAGATACGAAAAATTTGCTGACGTTTTCCTCGTTTTCTGAAATAATCGCTTCGGAATGCATAGACCCATACGTATTTATGTGATGAATCGCTTCTTCAATAGAAGAAACTACTTTAACCGCCAGCGTGAGAGATAAAAATTCTGTTCCCCAATCTTCTTCTGAAGCAAGTACAATTGAAGAATCCAATGCCAATGCTCTCTGATCACCACGTAGCTCCACGCCTCTTTCCTTCAAAGAAGAGAACAGCTCGCTACCATGTTGCTGTGCCCACTTCTCATGAAGTACAATCGTTTCAATCGCATTACATACAGATGGTCGCTGCGTTTTTGCATTTATAATAATATCAATTGCCATTTGTTTATCTGCTGTTTCATCAATGAAAATATGACAATTTCCCGCACCTGTTTCAAGTACTGGAACAGACGCTTCTCTCACAACAGTATCGATTAATTGTTTACCACCTCTTGGAATAAGAACGTCTAAATAATCATTCATTGTAAACAACTGCTTTGCGCTATCTCGCGTTGTATCTTCTATAAGCTGTACACTTTCTTCTGGTAAGCTTGTTTGTTTGAGCGCTCTGTGAATAACAGCAACGATCGCTTTATTAGAATGAATAGCAGAAGAACTACCACGTAATATAACTGTGTTTCCTGTTTTCAAACAAATTGTAGCAGCATCCACTGTTACATTCGGTCTTGCCTCATAAATCATGCCAACAACACCAAGTGGTACACGCATCTCCTGAATAGATAATCCATTTGGCCGTTCCCATTCCCTTACACATTCTCCTACAGGATCACGTAATTCAATTAGCTGCTTAATCCCCTCTGTCATATCAATAATACGATTTTCAGTTAGCATAAGACGATCAAGGAGTGAATCAGAAAATCCTTTTGCCTTACCTTCTTCTATATCCCGTTTGTTTTCCTCTAAAATATAAGCTGTTTCATGTATTAATTGATTTGCAACTGCAGCAAGTGCCTCGTTTTTTTGATGTGTAGATTTTAGTACAAGTTCCCTAGCAACCTCTTTTGCTCGTTTCCCCTTTGCCAACACTTCATTCATTTTTATTTCCTCCTTTTTAAGATTATCTTAAAGTGAAACCCAATGATCCCTATGGATGACTTCATAATTATGCCTTTCGCCTCTTGCTTGAATATGTTGACTTTGCATACCTTTTATCTCTCTTAATTCCTCTGCGCTATATGTGCATTGTCCTTTTCCAATTACGCGCCCTTGTTGCGTCATTACTTCTACAACATCGCCAACTTTGAAAAATCCTGACACATTTGTAACACCAGCAGGAAGAAGACTTTTACCATGCTGAATGATAGCTGTAGCTGCTCCGGCGTCTATTTCAATTTGACCGCTAACAACCGAATGCAAGGCAATCCATTGCTTGTTCATCTTTATTTCTTTTTGAGGGGCATTCCCGACATACGTTCCGTCACCTTTCCCCTTTAAAACATCAACAAATTTCTCTTGTCCACGTCCTGTACCGATAAATACACTTACCCCAAGAGATAGCGCCGTCTTTGCAGCATCAATTTTTGATTTCATACCGCCAGTCCCAAGTTTTGAGCCAGCATCTCCAGCAAGAGAAGCAATTTCTTCTGTAACTTCAGGAAGGAAATAATATTTTTTCGCATCCTCATTTTTTTGAGGATTTTTATCATATAAACCGTTCACATCTGTAAAAATCATAAGCATATCTGCCGAAACAAGTCCGCTTACTAAAGCTGACAGCATATCATTATCACCGAACGTTAACTCCTCTAAAGAGATGGAATCATTTTCATTAATAATTGGAAGAGCAGAACGGTTTAGTAACTCTCCTAACGTAGCGTATGCGTTACTATATTGTTCTTTTCTAGAAAAATCACTTCTCGTCAGCAAAAGTTGTGCAGTAACAATACCATATTTACGGAATTCCTCCGTGTACGCCTGCATTAATAAACTTTGTCCGACAGCTGCTGCAGCCTGTTTCCCTTTAATTGTTACAGGTCTGCTCGGATATCCTAGAGCAGAAAAACCTGCAGCAACGGCCCCAGATGTAATTAATAAAACTTCATGCCCTTCCTCTTTCAATCGAGCCAATGCGGCAACATGATCTGAAAGTTGTTCTTTAGAAATGCCTCCATGACTATCCGCCAAAGAACTACTCCCAATCTTTACAACTATTCGCTGTTTCTTCACTTTTTTATCCCCCAAGTCTAAAATCAAAGTTTTTTATACATTACACTTCTATTCATACAGCTTGCAACGATTTCTATTCTAATGAGTGCTGCACCTAGCCTATTTAAGAGCAAAATAAAAATGACCGCTTCGCCCTTCATAAAATAAAAAGGACGAAACGGTCATTGTTCCGCGGTACCACCTTAATTGATATACATAGATATCCACTTGGCGCCTATAACGCAGGCGAACGCCTAAACTTTCATTTAAGACTCAGGGATAGGTTCGATATATTCTATACGAGGAATCTTTCAGCCGGTGAATTCCACTCTCTTTCGCAAGAAGACATATGTACTATTTCCCTTCAACGATTTACTGTTTAATTTTTTTATATTATGCGATATAGTTCGATTTCGTGTCAAGAGGTATTTTTAAAAATACATAGAGCTGCCAGTTACTTGTATGAAATTATTTCCCTACTGAATGAAAATACAAATCGATATAAGTTCAACTCATATTTATAAACATAAATCTTACATTATAGTGTATATATTTACAGAATGTTGAATATAATCAATTTTTATCTTTTCGTATTGCAAAAAGGAATATATTCTCTTAGAATGTTTCTTTATATTGCACAGAGATGTTATTGTTATATTAAGATAATACTTTCGAAATGATATAATTTATTAAAAAGGAGCAAGATTGAATTATTATGGATAAACAAATTGGATTCATCGGATGCGGAAATATGGGGATGGCTATAATTGGCGGGATGCTAAACAAAAAGATAGTGTCTTCAAATAAAATCATGTGTTCAGATTTAAACACGACGAATTTAGAAAATGCTAGTGAAAAGTACGGAATAACTATAACTACCGACAACAATGAAGTCGCTAAAAATGCTGATATTTTAATTTTATCAATTAAACCAGACTTATACCCATTAGTAATTAACGAAATTAAAGAAGTAATAAAAAACGATGCTATCATCGTTACGATCGCTGCTGGTAAAAGTATTGAAAGTACTGAAAATGCCTTTAATAAAAAATTAAAAGTTGTACGAGTAATGCCTAATACTCCTGCTCTTGTTGGAGAAGGAATGTCTGCATTATGCCCAAATGAAATGGTGACAGAAAAGGATTTAGAAGATGTGCTAAACATTTTCAATAGTTTTGGTCAATCAGAGATCGTAAGTGAAAAGTTAATGGATGTTGTAACATCTGTAAGTGGCTCTTCACCAGCATACGTATATATGATTATAGAAGCGATGGCAGATGCTGCTGTACTAGATGGCATGCCAAGAAATCAAGCATATAAATTCGCTGCTCAAGCAGTATTAGGCTCTGCAAAAATGGTACTAGAAACAGGAATACATCCAGGTGAATTGAAAGATATGGTTTGTTCTCCTGGCGGAACAACGATAGAAGCTGTAGCAACTTTAGAGGAAAAAGGCTTACGAACAGCCATCATTTCAGCTATGCAACGTTGTACACAAAAGTCTGTTGAACTATCTGGTCAAACGAAAAAGTAAAACTATAACTTCACATGAATGTAATTAGAAATGCACTACATGATAAACAGCCAAACTCGAATATACTTGAGTTTGGCCGTTTTAGTTGTTAATTATATTAAAATAACTTCAATCACCCCTTCCCTACTATACTTGTGTAATTTTATTAGAAACAAGTAATTTTTCAATACAAATCGGTAACATGTCTAATAGCGTTTCAAATGCGTAATTTACATCTAGACGTTCAGTCCATTGATGTGCATCTTTTCCTACCGGCCCCATATTTAAAACTGGAACATCAAACTCTTCTAGTTCCTGAAGTGGAATTGAGTAACCTTTATCCCATAGTGGCATATTGTCTACAAGTGAACTCATTGAATCTAGTGGATTCTGTAAGCCCACATAGCTCAAATCTGAAATTCCTCCAAAATAGTTTTGGTTTTCAAATGTAATGTTATGATTGAGGTTTGCATACTTTTCCATTTCTGTAACTACTTCTTTAATTAACAGATTGTTGCGTGAACTTACAGCTGGATAATATGGCGGAGCAAAGAAAAGTACAATCATCGGCGCCTTTTCTTTACATAAAATAGCTAGTTTATCTACTAAATCAATGGTTACCGCACGATCATCTTTCTCTTCTCTATTTTTTATTATGCTAGATTGAATTTCATTTATTTTCTCTTGCCCATGTTGTTCAATTGCATATGCGATAAGCTCTTCATACGTTAATACATTCACCTTCATATTAGGCGGTATAAACGGATTATATTTAGAAAAACGATATGCTTGCTTTTCATATTTCTCTTCTATTTTCTCTGCTACTTTCGTTACTTTTTGACGTAGCAATGAAACGACATCCGTCATTGACTTTTCTAATAAAAACAAATTAAATAATGTGACTGCACGATGCGGAATTTGTACAGAGTAATCCTCCTTTAAGTCCCTTTGAAGTAAATTAGTTGGCGGAGGACTCGCTTCCCCTTCTACAATATCACAAAGGTCTGTATTCAACTCTAATTCTGCTGTTATTAATGAAGCCATATAACTCCCATTTAAGCCTGCAAAAGGTTCACCTACATGTGTTTCTTTACCATAGCAAAGAAAACCAGGTAACACCTTACCAATAGAACCAGTATAAATATATTTCTTTTGATCACCAGGATGTCTTGCAAACATAGGCTCTGAATTTAGTACCGTTTTATACTCTAAATCATGTTCTCTTGCTAATTCTAGTAATCTTGGAATAGCAGCTCTCATCCCTACCGAGTTTACTTCTTCATCTGGTACAGCCAATAAAAGAACATTCCCATCAAATCTTCCTTCGCAAGCTTGCTCAATCATTGCCATTTGTAAAGCTAGACCGCATTTCATGTCCATTGTTCCTCTACCAAACAACCATTCTCCTTGTTCTATATCTTCACGTACATGGTCTGGAAGCTCATCTTTATGAGCATAAAACATAGACGTTAACTTTTTAGGATTGAATGCATCTTCTTTCCACACTCCGTAATCTTGTACATCTACAACATCAAAGTGACTTACTAGAATTACGGTATTTTTTGTACGATCGCTTTTCTTTACTAGTGCTGTAACAAAATATCGTCCGTCCCCTGTCGGATTTTTTTGCAAATGGTGCGGATTTTCTTTGAAATACTGTAAATCAGATAATTGTTCCACAACGAAGTCTGGCAATATCACTTCAGCTTCTGTCCCTGTAATACTAGGAATTTCAACAAGACTGCTTAATAATTGAATCAATTGTTCTTTTGATTGCCACTTTGACATATATATCCCCCTATTTTTCCGCATTATGAAAATCAATTCCAGTATATGAATAAAAAATGACGACAGTTATCAAAATTATAGTTCTGATGTACTGCCGATTTTTATTGATATTTCATGAGCTGCTTGTTTCACCTTACTAATAAGAAAAGAAAGTCGATCATCATTAATGCGATGACTAATTAACCCAACACTTAATGCTCCTACTACTTTATGATTAAATCCGATAATAGGTGCAGCTACTGAAGCTGTCCCTTCTGTTTTTTCTCCATAACTGACAGCATATCCTTCGTTTCTTATTTGGTTTATTTGCTCAAGAAGAATTTGCTTTTGTTCTGGTAAAGCAGAAAGTAGCTGCTCAACAATATATTCCATTTCATTCTGTTTCATATTGGCTAGCATCGTTTTATTTGCGGCACCAATTGAAAGAGGAATTTGTTCCCCTAGATTATCAATAACTCGAATTTTTAATGGGCTATCCATTCTTTCAATGATAATAGAATGTGTTCCATTTGGAATGTTCAAATAAACACTTTCTTCCACCTCATAGGCCAATCGCTTCATTACTTCTCTTGCGACTGATCTGTAGTCTACCTTCTCCAATTGTCGTAATCCTATTTCCATCCACATCGGTCCAATTTTGTACTGTTTCGTTTCTGAAATTTGCATAACTAGCCCATGCTCGATTAGAGAATTAAGTAATCTATGTACTGTACTAACTGGGAGATGTGTTCTGTCCGCTATATCAGAAATGGCCCAATACTCTTTTTCATTAGTAGAATTTAATAACTTTATAATACTTATCGCTCGATCAATGGACTGTACCATAACTCACCTCTACTTCACTTGTAATATATTAGTACGCTCAATTACCTATCAATTTAACAAAAATCCGAAATGAAATCAATCTATTTATTCAATTTTCTAAAAATAAAAATATACTGCGAACAATAATTTGAAAGCGTAAACAAAAAAATATTGACTTTTCTTTTTAATTATCTGAAAATTATAACAAGATTTCACATCACGGAATATATTCCACAATACGGAAAAACATCAAACTTTATTCTATCAACTACGAAAGTGAGGAAAACAATGGCGCAAGTAAATAATACAAACAATGAATTAAAACGTACGATGAAAAGTAGACACTTATTCATGATTGCACTCGGTGGTGTGATTGGAACGGGGTTATTTAACGGATCTGGCTTTATTATAAGTCAAGCTGGACCTGGTGGATCCGTACTTGCCTTTATGGCCGGTGGATTATTAATGTATTTCGTTATGCTATGTCTTGGTGAGCTCGCTGTAGCCATGCCTGTTTCAGGCTCTTTCCAGGAATATGCCACTAAGTTTATTAATCCTGCAACTGGCTTTACAATCGGATGGTTGTATTGGTTAAGCTGGGCAAATACAACCGGCCTTGAATTTACAACTGCCGGCATTACAATGCAGCGCTGGTTTCCTGATATTCCTGTTTGGGTTTGGTGTTTAATATTTGGCGTTACAATCTTCACAATTAACGCATTATCTGCTCGTAGTTATGCAGAAACAGAATTTTGGTTTTCAAGTATAAAAGTATCTGCCATTATCGCTTTTATTATTCTTGGCGGCGCCGCTATGTTCGGTTTTATCGATTTAAAAGGCGACGAACCAGCACCGCTATTATCAAATTTCGTGAATCATGGTGGTTTATTTCCAAATGGACTTGCAGCTATCCTATTAACAATGGTTACAGTCAATTATTCCTTCCAAGGTACAGAACTTGTCGGAATCGCAGCAGGTGAAAGTGAAGATCCAGCAAAAACTTTACCTCGTTCTATTAGAAATATTATATGGCGCACGATGTTTTTCTTCGTCTTAGCAATCTTTGTTCTCGTTGCTTTAATTCCTTGGGAAGAAGCAGGATTAACAAAAAGTCCGTTCGTTGCTGTATTTGATAATATCGGTATTCCATATGCCGCTGATATTATGAACTTTGTTATTCTTACTGCTGTTCTTTCGGTCGCCAATTCAGGATTGTACGCAGCAACTCGCATGCTTTGGTCATTATCCAAAAATGAAATGGCTCCAGCCTTTTTAAAGAAATTATCATCACGAGGAATACCTTTGAATGCTTTAATTATGACAATTGCTATTTCTGCTTTTTCTCTTTTAACAAGCGTTGTAGCTGCTGAAACGGTTTACTTATGGCTCATTTCCATTTCTGGCGTCATAACAATCATTGTTTGGATGTCAATTTGTGTCTCTCAATTCTTTTTCCGTAAACATTATTTAGCAGACGGCGGAAAATTAGAGGACTTAAAGTTCAAAACTCCACTTTATCCACTTGTACCAATACTTGGTTTTGGATTGTACGGCATTATATTAATCAGTCTAATCTTTATCCCAGAACAACGACTTGGAATCTATTGCACTGTACCATTTATTATCTTTTGCTACACTTATTATCACTTAAAAGTTAAGAAAAGAATTTCTACTAACACTAATAGTGAGACTAAAATTAGCGAGACGATGTAATACCCTGCTTATATAAAAGACCGCACATGGCTTTCACTTCATGTGCGGTCTTTTATCATTTTAATTCGCTTTAAAATTATATAATGGCTTAATAATATGCTTTATATCTATTGTCTCTTTCGTATTTTCGATAATTTCACCCATTGGCTTATATACCATTGGTGCCTCATCAATTGTGCTTTCTACTACTGATGTAGTCCACACCTCTGTCATCGTATTTTGAAATTCCTCTAGACTCAATGATTCTTTAGCCTTCTTACGACTCATAATACGTCCTGCCCCGTGCGGACCAGAAAAGTTCCAGTCTGGATTACCTTTACCAAATGCAATAATTGAACCATCTCTCATGTTAATTGGAATAATGACTCGTTCATCTTTCTGAGCTGAAATAGCACCTTTTCGTAGAATCATATTTTCTATGTCTATATAGTTATGTATTGTAGTAAATTGATCGGTTACTTGCCAGTCCATTTTAGTGACAATTTCATCAATCATTGCTTTACGATTTAACGCAGCATACTTTTGAGCAATATTCATGTCATTCATATAATCTTTGAATCCCTGTCCTTCTAAATAAGCTAATTCTTTTCGAATATTAGGCTTCTTTATTCCACGTAAAGTTTCTTGTATTTCTTTTTCTCTCCCCTCTTTCATTAATCTCTTAATAATCTCATCTTTCATTGATGTAACATAAATGAGTTGTTCATATGCGAAGTTCTGATAATACTCTGCTATTTGCTTTCCTAAATTACGAGAACCACTATGAATGACAATATATACATTCCCTTTTTCGTCTTCATTTAGTTCGATGAAATGATTCCCTCCTCCAAGAGTACCTATACTTTTTTGAGCGCGTTGTAATGTAAATGGTGCTCTCACACCATCAAAATCAATCATTTTTGAGAATCGATGTTCTTTATCTCGGATACGAAAACCACTTGGAACAAATTTCCGAATTGTTTCGTCTAAATAATCGAAATTAATTTCTTCTTTTTTCTTATCAATTACAACAACTTCCATACCACAACCAATGTCTACCCCTACAAGATTAGGAACGATTTTATCTTGTATTGTCATTGTTGTTCCAATCGTACACCCTGCTCCCGCATGTGTATCTGGCATAATACGAATTTGACTATCCTTTACAAATTCTTGATTACAAAGATCAATAATCTGCCCAGTCGCCGTCTCATCAACGTTATTTGTAAATACTTTCGCTTCATTGTATTTTCCTTGTAATTTCAACATCTTTCCTGTCCCCTTCCTTTTGAAAGAATTATTTTATTACGTTGTTTCTGTTCTTATCATTACTCTCCTCTACCTTCTGCTTTCCATTATATATGTATGATATCCTTCACAATAACAAAAAATAATGATGTTTTATCTTATTTACATAATATGATTACCGTATCCTTGAATTTATACCTACATATGAGTATTCCACGTCCTCAATATCCGTTATATATAACAAAAACTCCCCTTAAATCGAAAATGATTAAGGGGAGTTTTATAGCCGATGAAATTATAATTCCGATTTCACCCGAACAGAAACATTATTTTTAATTATATTTTTTACATCTTTAAAGCTAACAAAATTGTTACTTTTCTCATCCCAAAGACGGAAACGTAGTGATTGTAAGCTTGTAGCAAGTGTAATTGTTGGTACATTTTTTAACGGAAGCGTATTATTGTGTGCCTCTTCTAGCTTATAATTAGGTACTCTTGGGCTTAAATGGTGAACATGATGGAATCCAATATTACCAGTTAAGAATTGCAAGATTTTTGGAAGTTTATAAAATGAACTTCCTTCTACTGCCGCTTTTACATATTCCCAATCTTTATCCTCTTCAAAATAAGAATCCTCAAAAGTGTGCTGTACGTAAAACAGCCAAATCCCTACTGAACCTGCTATTAAGAATATCGTACCGTGTACGAACAGAAACGATTGCCACCCTATTGCCCAGCAAAGTATTGCTACTACAGCAACGATAATAATATTCGTCAAATACGTATTCATACGTTCTTTCTGTCTTGCACCTTTTCGGTTAAATCTATTTTTAAGCAAGAAAACATAAATCGGACCTAATCCAAACATAACGAATGGATTGCGATATAAACGATATGCTAAACGAAGTCTAAATGGTGCAGCTACATATTCATCGACTGTAAGCGTCCAAATATCTCCTGTACCTCGCTTATCTAAATTACCACTTGTAGCATGATGAATCGCATGCTCATGCCCCCATTGATCAAATGGGAATAACGTTAACACACCCATACATGTCCCTACTATTCTATTAGCAGGTCGACTTTTAAAGAATGAATAATGGGTACAATCATGAAAAATTATGAAAATTCTTGTCATAAAACCAGCAGCTAACAAAGATGGAACTAATGCTAACAGATAAGAAACAGACAAACTTTTATAAGCGAGGTACCATAAAATAACAAATGGCACGACTGTGTTAATAAGTTGCCACACACTTTTTTTAATCGTTGATTTTTCATACGGAGCAACTTGTTTTTTTAAATTTTTAGTATTTTCTAATGTCATTTTTCTAATTCCTTTCCTTTTTGTTGCTAATTCATATTATAGCACACTATTAGTATCAGGTGTTAAAAGTAGATATAATAAATATTATATACTATAAAAATCTCTTTTTTCTTACTCAATACTTACAAATTACTTACTCCCAAAATAGCGCTATAATTGGACAAATGGAGCATTTCATTTATAAAATGAACTTCTACAAACTTTTTCACAAGCAGAAAAGAGCTGCCATAAGTCAGTTTCACCGGCTTATGGCAGCTCCTCTTCATTTCCTTTTATTTTATCGATGGATCCAAACTGCACCTGCAGACTTGTCTTCAGCTTGACCTACTACTTCAAACTTCAATCCTAGTTTAGGTAACTTACGTCCCGCATCTGGAATAACGCTGTTGATGTATTGCTTAGAATCATCAAATTTTGCAACTCCTGGTAATCCTTTATAGTCAAAGATACCGCGAGTTGGTGAATTTACTTTCCATGCTGGCGTTTGATCAAATGAGAATGCCGCATCGGCAATTTGATAACGTGTACTGCTCTTCACGGTAGGTTGTCCGTTTAATGTTCCTACGATTGCCTCTGGATGAGAATCTACTACTCCAAGGAACCCTTCACCTGGATGAACGCCTACCCAGTTATCTGTAAAGCTTTGATCCGCATACCATACAACCATTCCTGTATTAAATACTGGACCACGTGCATATTGTAATGCAGTATCAGACCCAGCGTAATTACGCCACTCAATATAGTAGTTATGTTTTTTCTGTTCAAATCCGTTAGACACAGTAAATCCTTTTAATGTCATTGCTGGCTGGCCTTCTGCGTCATCAGAGAAAACAACTTTTCCATCTACAGTTAACGCTGCATTGTCTAACGCAAATCCTTTATATGCTACTGCAATATCTGTTACATACTCAAATTGCAGTTTTACTTTCTTTCCTTTGAATTGATTTAAATCATATGATTTATCAACCCACTTACCATCCGTTGTATCTATACCACCTTTTACATCTTTTTCACCCATTCGATCAATGCGTGTCTTCGTTCCATCTTCTGCAATCGCATATACGTCAAGGAAATCATACTTCGCTTCCAGTTCATAAAATGCCTTATAATCAAACTTAGCATCCGTTGCAGTCGTTAAGTCAAATACTGGTGTCTCAAGTGTTGTATGAATGTCATTTCCTTTCGTGCTGTAATAAAACTTCTTACCAAATGCTGACTCAATATTTTTTATATCTTTGTCTGGCAAGTTAACACGAATGATTCCTGGTCGTTTTGATTTTGTCACACTTTGATCTAAATATGTTGCAGTACCGATTCCCGTACGAAGTTTATCATAATCTACCTCAACAATATTCGCCCAGTTCCCCTTCATATTTTTTTGGAAAAACTCTTTATTTTGCGGTGAGAAACTTGTTGGCTCTGTACCTGCAATTTTTCCGGCCCAGCTACCGCCGCTCATTATAGACCATGATTCAACTGGTTCACCTTGTCCTGAATACTTTGTATCATATTCATCTGGTAAGCCTAAATCATGACCATACTCATGTGCAAACACACCAACCGCTCCGTCTTCAGGCTCGATTGTATAATCGTATGCAGCCATCTTTCCGCCCCAGTTCGAAACAGAAGATTTTGTACCATCAATCGCATATGGCTTCGACCCTAGTTTTGAACGATGAGACCAAATTGCATCATCTTTCAATTTACCACCGCCAGCTTCTTGACCCACGCCTGCATGTACTACCATTAAATGATCAATAATTCCATCTGGCTCATTTTTATTTCCATCACCATCTTGATCGTATTGATCAAATTGGTCATAATCTGCTAAATTGATACCTTTTGCTACCGCTGCTTTTAATGCTTCTTTCACAAGATCTTTTGGTCCTAAAGGTCCCTTGTTATCATGGCCAGTTCCCGCATCAGCACCGTAATCTGACGCTTTTCCTGGAACAGTAAGCCATTCCGTTACAGTTCCATCAACTGTGTAGCTTCCGCCAGATTGTTCTTCATAATATTGTTTAAATGTATTAATCTTCGATCCATCAAATAACGTAAATGGCTCATCACCAAATAGCATTTTTTGATAATGTTCACGATTAAAGTCCTTAGAATACATATAACCCGGTTCTTGATCAATATTATTATGCTTAAAATCGCTAAATTCTACGAGTAATACAAGTACTTTATCTTTTCGAACAGCCCCATTGTACTCAGCTTGCTTCGCTGGTGTAGTCGGTACTTTTCCATTTAATTTTCCTGGGTTCAATCCTAGACCTTGCCCAGCTACTGATCCTACTTCGGGTTGCTCCGCCTGTTCATTTTCCTTCATTTTTGTATCTTTTACTTTTTTCATAAAATCTGAAGCTTCTTGCGTAAGATTATCTCCTGTCAAGATTTCTTTTCCAGGGTTTTCCCCTTTCTTTTTCTCAACATATTTTTCGACAGCCTTTGATGTCTCAGCTTGTGATGCAGATTGATCGATTACTCCCCGTTGCTTCAGCGCTTCTGCCAAGCGTTCCTCTGGTATTAAATGTTCATCAATTGGTAGAGATGGTGGCGTATCAGCATACGCTGCATGACTTCCAAAAGCAAACGTACTACTTAGCACTGCTGCTGTTGTTAATACCGCTAAAGGTTTTAATTTCTTTTTCTTTTTCAATGTATTTCCTCCCCAGTGTCTGCAAATTATCGATTTTTGCCGATAGCAATATAATATTCGTTATAATACGAATATTCAATCTTTTTAAAGTACTAAAATGTTGAGAAATATTTTTTCTAGGATGAAAAACATAAATAGGTGAATTTACAGGAAGTTCACTCTAGAATTTGTGGTTCTCTTTCCTCTTTTTTCAAGTGAAATCTCATCTACACAAAAATGCCAATTCCTAAGTAGTAGCTAAGGAATTGGCGTTTTTTTAACGAGAATGCTTTATGAATAAACGACTTGCTTCTTCTGGTACATAGAATTTACCATTGCTTTCTACAACAACACTTCCTAATTCATAATCTTTATTCTTAATACGAATTATATTTTTGTTAACAAATAATTGAGCTGTTACATTATTACGTTTTACTATGAGCACAGGATTTACTGCATTAGTATTATCTACTGTTACAGTCGCACCATTCTGCTTAAAGGCTAATTCACTCTCTACAAATAATTTGTTTGTTACTTCTTCTAAATTAAAGCCCATCGCTTTCGCCATTGTCTTTGCAACGTCCGTGTTTTGAATCAAACCAACTGGCTTTTGAGGACCGTATGAATATAAAAATACATCCTCACCAGTATGCCCTCCTGTTGTGAAGCCTATGTTCGCACGGTTAGCCAATAATGTAGTGAAAATTGGACCTACATCTATTTTCTTTTTAACCACTTTTAACCTTTCTTTTTCATCATAAGTTAAATTGTCCAACCCGTATAATTTAGCTACCTCTTCTACATTGGATATATCAGATTTCAAATTATTGATAGTTCCTTCAAGTGTCATTTTCGCTTTTTTCAACGGATCAATATATGTAGAGACCGGCGTAGTATTATAACCTTTTGTCGTATTCATATTGCCAATAGAAATACCGCTGTTACCATGGTCCGCTACGGCTATTAGCATCGTATTACCATCTTTTTTTGCAAATCTTAATGCTTCTGCAACTGCATTATCAAATGCCAATACATCACTAATCATCCCAATTGGATCATTCACATGTGCAGCCCAATCTGGCTTACTTCCTTCCACAAATAAAAAGAACCCATCTTTATCTTTTGATAACGTTTGAATTGCTTTTTCCGTCATTTGCGAAAGTGTTGGTTGCTCCGGATTTGTTGCTTCACGATCCATATCAAACGCTAAGGCATTATGTGAGAAAGAGCCCCACATTTTATTAGATTTAGATTTCAATAATGCCTCTTTCGTTTCAATAAAGTCGTAGCCTTTATTTTGAATCACTTTTACTAAATCTTCACCATCTTTTCTTTTTATAGGTAGCAGTGCCGCTTTTCCCCCGCCTAATACGACATCTATATTTTGATACACTTGTTGCTCCGCAATTACGTCAAAATGCTTGCGGTTTACATGGTGAGCAGAGAATCCAGCGGGAGTAGCATGCTGAATTTCAGCTGTAGCAACAATTCCAGTTGCGCGACCAGTACGTTTCGCACCTTCTAAAACATTGGCAACTGGACGTAACTTGTCCTCTTCTTTTATTGATTTTAAGCCAGGTGAACTCACAATAGTAGGTAATACCCCTACATATCCAGAATTCGATTTATTCCCCGTCGCTAAAGCTGTAGCTGCTGGAGCTGAGTCTGTTATAGCTGATTCCGCCGAATATGTACGAACTCCTCCTGTTACAATTTCATCTAATGCAAGTGGTTTCCCTTTATACAAGCGAGCTAATGTAGTTGCTGAAGAACTCGTTCCGTCCATAACCATTATGATTACATTTTTCGGTTGACGTTCTACTTTTTTCACTTTCGCTTCCACCGTATGATCATCCATCATACTTTCAGTACATAACATACTTAGTGTGATCGTTCCTACTAACAGTAACTTCTTCATCTTTAAACCCAATACAAACATGATTGCGCCTCCATTAGTTTCACATTCATTTACATACAAAATTCTGACTGCCTACATATGTTTTATTAGTTCCCAATTTTTCTAAAGCTAACAATAGTAACTTTCTTATTCATTACATGTCGGTATAGTTCATCTATCTTATAAAGAAGATTTTTTATTATTAACTTGTTAAACAATAAATCCCCAATTGAATTAAATAAAAATTTATTGTTTAACAATAAATTCCGTGGTAAATTAATAAGATATTAAATAAATGAGGTGCTTTTTATGAAACAAGGATCAACACTCTTCCTAAAGACAGCTGTGATTCTAATGGGTATCCCTGTTCTTGCTATGTGCATTTTTTTAGTTCCTAAAATAGGAAACTTCGCTGCTGAACTATATCCTGATATTGCATATATTAAATATCTTGTATTTATCAACTTATACGCAACAGCAATACCTTATTATTTTGCTTTGTACCAAACATTTAAGCTTTTAAACTATATTGATAAGAACAATGCATTCTCAGAACTATCTGTTAAATCCTTAAAAAATATTAAGTACAGCGCACTAGCAATTAGTGTATTATATGTATTAGGTATGCCACTTTTCTATCTTGTGGCAGAGAGAGATGACGCCCCTGGCATTATTATTATTGGAATGATTATGATTTTTGCTTCAATGGTAATCGCGGTCTTTGCTGCCGTTCTCCAAAGACTATTAAAAGATGCGATAGATATAAAATCAGAAAATGATTTAACGGTCTGAGGTGAATAATATGGCAATTATTATTAATATTGATGTAATGTTAGCGAAAAGAAAAATGAGTGTAACAGAGCTTTCGGAGAAGGTTGGAATTACAATGGCTAACCTTTCTATTTTGAAAAACGGAAAAGCAAAAGCAGTTCGGTTTTCAACTTTAGAAGCCATTTGTAAAGCATTAGAATGCCAACCTGGGGATATTTTAGAATATCGACCTGAAGATATCGAATAAAAAGAGTCCTTCATACGAGAAGGACTCTTTTTATTTAATAACTAAACCTGCTATTTCTTCTTTATCATTATAAGTTATAATGAATGTCCGTTGTTCTTTACTATATTTTGCTACAAGAATAACAGTATATAAGCCATCTTTTTCTTCAATCGATTGTTTTTCAATTTTTTCGAATGTACCAGCTTTCTCTATTATAGGTGTAAGATCTTTCATCTTTTCTTCTGACAATGCAGCTTTCATTTTACTATCAAATTTTTCACGCACGTCTTTATACTTTGCCTCATTTAATAATGATACAATTTCTTCCGCCTTTGGAATAAACTTTTTTGACGTACTTTCATCTACTTTATTACCGGTACATGCCGCGAGCGCGAACGCCGCGATAGCACTTATAATAATAAGTAACATTTTTCTCATTTTCATACACCCTTTCTTTTTAAAATGAAACTATAACTAAAAACGAGTAACGCACAAATTGCTATTGAAACTTCTGATATAATGATCCCGCTTTTTCCTGGTACATAAAGTGATATAATGCCCGCTATTGCATTTGCAGCCCCATGGATGAGAATTGCATATACAACATAACGAAATTTTTTTTGGACGACAGCTTGTAATACAATGAAGGAAAGCCCAACATGTAATACCATCGCAAAAATACGCTCAATGCCGCCGAAATAGTAACTGTCACCATTTTGAATGACTGTTTGTGAAAATAATAGGGATATTACTGGGATGCCAACTATTAACACTGCCTCAATACCACCATGTCCTGCCCCAAATAAAAAACCAGACTGCCAATCTCGTTGTTTCATAAAATAGCGCATGGCGATAAAACGAGCTACCTCTTCAAAAATTCCAGCTGATAAACTAAGCAAAAGCGCAAATAGGACAGGCTGCATAACAGAAAACATTTGAAAATCTGTGCTAGTTCCATTTATATAATTCAGTATTGGTATACGAATCAATATTTGTGATACAACAAAAGCCAATACCCCTAACATATATGGAATATAGCGTTTCTTCCAAACAGCATATAAAAGTGCAATAAGCGGTAAACCAAAGCTAATCATTGCTGTAAAAATAAGACCATTCATCTCGCTTCACCTCTTACTTGAAGTGTATAAAAATGAGTGAAGAAAGTATGTAGTTATTTCCTATTCGGTTTCATTTTCATCATAGATGGTTATTTCATCTCTTTTAATATAAATGTTTGCGTGAAATAGGGACTTACATAAGTTGTTTCTAACGTCGCATTATTTGTTTTATTCATGATACGTTTTAATGAGAATAGTCCGTATCCTCTAGTCCCTTCTTTACTTGAATGGTTTTTTTCATAAATTTTTTGCAAATCAATCCCTTCACTCTTTGAACTATTACGCACGATGAAATATTGTCGTGAATCCATTTTAAAGAATGCGATTTGCAATATCTTCTCCTCACTTTGTACGGCTTCTTCAATTGCATTGTCTACTAAAACTGAAATGATGCGAATAAATGAAATAATCGCCATCGAAACACTTTCAATGTTCTCTGGTATATCAAGCATTACTTTTATTTGTTGCTGCTGGGCAGTACCGACTTTCGCTCTTAATACACTCCTTACTTCAGGAATATGTATGCGAGATAATTTTGCGATATCAAGTTCATGATCATTTATTGTTTTGAATGTGGGAGCAATAACATCGTAGTACACTTTCTCAATTTCTTTCACATTTTTTGTACGTATTCCCTCTTCTAACGATAGTAATACATTCATATAATCATGACGGAAACTAGCAAGCTCATCATGCATATTCTCTAATTTCTCCACATAATCTAATAACTCTTTATCTAAACGTTTTTCATGCTCTTCTCGTAACTTTTCTTTCGATAAATGTGAGCTTATTAGTACAATGATTAGTAATAATAAAAAAATAATAATCGCTGAATTATAACTTACTTCACTGTATTGTTGATTTATTTTTGCTAAAAACTCAGTTGACGGCTGAGTTAAAATTAGTTCAATAATAAACCCGACAATTAATAATATGTAAGTTATATAATATAACGGACTACTTACTATATATTGAGCAATTTTTTGAATTCTTTTACGCGCTAATAGAATACCGATAAAAGTAAGTGTCGTTACGATAAGATGAATTATACTTCCTGTCCATAAATATAAATTGAATGGCGTTAACATAAAGAGTTTCATTCCTAAATCCAAAAGCAACATTTTTACTAACGTTATAATCACCATGCTCACTAGTGCAAAATATACATTATGCTTAAGTTTTAGTTCATTTTGCATTAATCCTAAACTTATTAAAAATAACACAATCGTACTATTCAATTCTGGATATCTCGTTACTGTTACGACGATAGCAAGTAAAATAATGAATACCGCACTTAAAGCTATTAACATTCTAACTGACAATCTGTTGTACCGGATTAATTGTATGTATAAAAACGTATGACACATACTAGTAAGCAGTATTGCAAATAAATCATAAATATACATTACATCTCACCCTTTAACATGTTACGTACTTTACTCACTAAACGACGTGATACTGGAATACGTTTCCCGCTTTTTAAAACTATCATTTTTTGCTTCGTATCATAAGAAGACATTTGCTTCGTATTCACGATATATGATTGATGACAACGAAATAAACGTTCATCTATTATTTCAATTTCCTTTAAAGTTCCATAAAAATAAACGATTCGCCCCAACGTCACTAATGCTAACCGGTGCGGTTCATCAGTCATAACATATTCAACTTCATGAAAAGGAACCCGCACAGTGGCATTACTATTTTCAACGATAAAGTCATCCGACGGAATAATATGCTTATTTCTTGCTTCATATTGAAGTAAACATTGTTCAAAAACTTTATATCTCTCCTCGTATGGCAACCCTTTATCAATAAAAGTTAAAGCTGATACCATGTATTGATATGAAATAGGTGCAAATTCGGAATGCGTCGTTACAAAAACAATAATTCCTTGCGTATCATACTTTCGTATCTCTTGTGCTACTTGTAACCCTTTACGCTCTTCCCTTTTAATCTCTATATCTAAAAAATAGATTGGGACATACTTCGCCTTAGCAATGTTAGTAATGATGTTTTCACTTTTACTAGTTACCTCAATAAAATCAAAAGGCAACATATATTTCTCGCAAATCTCTTCAACTAGCCGCTTTATTTGCTGTGCTTGTATGACATCGTCTTCTAAAATGAAAATACTCATGTGATCACTCGCTTTATTGAAATCTTTTCATCTATAGATTTATCTATAAATATATAATTCAAATTATAATAATATTCTCCTTCTCATTAATTGAAATAATTAATCTGCTATTACATAGAGAAACCTCAACTTTTCAAACAAAAAGTTGAGGTTTTCTTCAAATCACTTTATGACTACATCCGCCCGATCCTTCGGCAATTCCGTTTCTAAGTAATAATCCTCTGCTTTCCAATACCTATTCTTAAACTTTGAAAGGTTCTTCTGCGTTTCCGGACTCTCCCGTAGAAACCGTGTCTCTCTTGGACAATCCAAGTACACCATATAGTGAAAAAAATCTCTCCATTCTTTTCGCTGTAGAAAAACACCTTCAATTACTATGACACCTACTATGGGGATCTGTACTTTTTTCATTTCACATAAGTCTACCTCATCATGATAGAACGGTAATTTCAGTCTCGTTTCATTTTGTAACTTTTGAAAAAACTTTTGCCGAAGCCACTCAATATCCCATTGCAAATAATAATACTCATACCATTCTTCAAATCCGGTATTGTAGCGTTTATTACGCTCCACTATATGATCATCAATATGAAAAATATGAAACGGAATGCTTTCCTGTTTCATATTTTCCTTTAAATTTGCAACAAATGTTGTTTTTCCTGAACGACTTAAACCATCTATACCTAAAATGAATCTATTTTCCCTATGCTTCTTCATAATAGTTATAAGTTCGTTTGTACTCATTATTTCTTCCACTCTTCTTTTAATAAAGAATATAAAATCGTATCATGCGCAACTCCATTTTGAATCATATGTTTTCGAAGTAATCCTTCTTCTTGAAATCCTGCTTTATTTAATAATTTTTGAGAAGCTTTATTTTCTACATATACAACAGCAGCAATTCTTATAAGTTGCAACTTTTCAAACCCGTAAGCTAAAATCGCCTGTAACGCTTCCGATGCGTATCCTTGTCCCCAATATGTATCGTCTAATTCATAACCAATTTCAGCTCGCTTATGATGATGGTTAATTAAATGAAAACCACATGTTCCGATTAATTGGCCCGTCCCCTTTTTCTCTATTCCCCAGCGAAATACACTTCCCTCTTCATAACGATTTTTAAACGTTTGAATCGTTGTTTTCGCTTGCTCAATATTTTCGAAAGAATCCATTCCGAAATAACGTATAACAGATTCTTTTGAAAAATAACGGAACATCGTTTCTGCATCTAACAGCGTTAATTCTCTTAATTGTAAACGTTCTGTTTCTAGTTTCGGAAACCCCATCTCTTTTTCTCCTTCTATTCTAATGAACTGCAAATTTCGATATAATTCCCATCTGGATCAGCAATGTATGCAATTGTTTGTCCCCACGGCTTTACAATTGGTTCAACTAAAATCGTAATACCTTGTTCTCTAAATTGCTCAATCATTTTTTCTACATTTTCAACAACGAATCCTAATTCAAAATGAGAAGATTGTAACTCGCCTTCTGTAAGTGGTAATCCTGTTAATTCTTTCACGTCTTGCCGCGTATTCATTGCTAATATTGTAGATCCCGTATTAAATTCAATATATGTACCGTGCTCTGCTTTTATAGGCAACTGTAAAATATCTTTATAGAATTTTAAACATTCCTCAAACTTTTCTACATATAAAATGATGTACTTCATCTTCAAATCCATTATTAATCCCCCTTTATATCCATCCCTAAAATTTCGACAAAAGTCTCATAAAAACCTTGTTTCCTATAGTAGCGAGCACAAAAAAATGAGGCCGATTTCTCGGCCCCCCAGCTTATTGGCATAAAACAGGAGATTTGGTTTGGACATAACCAGTTCGTACTCTTATTATATTTTATTTTTTCTGAATTTTAAATACATTAAACACCTATTTATATTGAGAAAGTTTTTTGTTTGCATAAAATTAATGAGTTTAAGAAATGCTACAAATGGAGGTGTATACATATGGAACCAATGCTATGTCCAAGTTGTAAAACGAACCGCACTCGCTTTAATATTCTTGAGCAACAAGTAAAACCCGTTAAGTTAAATCCACAAACTGGTCAAGTAGAAGAGGAATACACAAATGAAACGATGAATGCTTTTCATATGGCCTATCAAGGACCTACTTACCGTGTCCAATGTGCTGTATGCGGACTTGTTGAAAATCCTGAACAATTTATTAAACCTGCTCAAAATCAGTCTTTCTAATAAAAACATGATTATCCCTTGTAGAAATAGATTTTTCTATAAGGGATTTTTTCGTTTAATACGTTAATTAAAAATGTATTTCTTCCTTATTATATATATTAAACCCTACACTTTTTTGGTAATATTTACATAAGGGAGGTAAAACAAATGATTTTAAATAAAAAGATAATGCTTCCATCAACATTTCTATTATTAACTTGTCACATAGTCATCTTTTACTTTTGGATTTTCGACTGGAAGAAAATCTCGACTTCTTACGGTTTAGCTACATGGATACTTTCTACTGTTTGTGGTCTTTTACTTTATTTCATTTATAAAAAACAAAAATCTAATAAAGTGATATTAATTACTAGTTCGTTATTATTAATTACTTCTTCATTTATGATTTTTTTAGGTATCATTACTGGGATTATCTTTGTAACTGTTAGTTCTATGAATTAAAAAGGAGGTCTTTTATTATGTAAAAAAGATCGAACAAAATAAACATATATAAAAATTAAAGGAGCTGATTCTATACCAATCCCAATCCTCCCCTTTTAATAGTCGCAACCTTTGTTACAATATTTCCTTTTTCATTTTATTAATCTTCCAATATAAATTAATAAGCATATATAAATATAAACAACCCAAAAAACCTACCATACCTTTATATAATCCAGATTCTGATACTCCAAAAAGACATAAGTAAAGTGCTGGAATTAATGTTGCAAACATAATTGCAATGACTTGTAACAACTCAGTAAGTTTTTGTATCTTCGTTTCCTTATCTGAATATATATCAGGCAACTCATTTTCCTCTTCTACCTCTTTGCAAAAATAATTCCATTTCGCAAAACTCGTTACATGTTTCCATCCACACATTTCATATATATCAATATATTCTTTTTTCTTTTCTTTTGAATCTTTATAATCCAACCTAAAATCTGCTTTATAAATTACATCTTTCGGCTCAGTTTTCTTAAACGTATACATCATATTATACCTTTGTAGCGCCCAGCCTTGTTGATGCATTTTTCTTAAAAAGGCTTCCTCTTTTTCTAAACTCCATCCCGCGTAAAATTTAAATACCCTTTTTGTCTCCATCTTCCAATCACTCCCCTAATATACTATTCCCATTTTTAACCGAACGCTGTAATCTATTGTACTCTAGCTCCAACACTTCTCTCCCAAACGGCGTTAATTCATAGCACTTCTTTCTATCTGTAGAAGCCACTTCAACAATTAACTTCTCTTTTAGTAACTTCGTCGTATTCCCGTATAAAGTTCCAGGACCGAGCTTTACTTCTCCATTTGTCATCTCTTCTACCAATTGCATAATTCCATATCCGTGCATTGGTTTCACTAGTGATAACAATATGTAATATGTCGCCTCAGTTAACGGAATATATTTTCTCGCTTTCGTATTCATTATAACCACCTCCGATACATCGCTTCATGATATATCGACTTACGATACATCGTATACCGATATTATATATTTGCATTCCAAAATGTGCAAGAATATAATTTAATAATTGAATATTTATTTCTTTGAATTGAAAAACCGTATAAATTTTCTGAATAATTTGTTAAAATATAGAAATATCCGTTTATATTTTGAAAGGAATGATACATATGATAAATAAATTGAAAGAAAATATAGGATCAGTTTTTGTAGGTAAAGAAAATGTTATAGATCTATTAATTGTTTCCTTGCTTGCTGACGGTCATGTGCTTCTTGAGGATGTACCTGGTACTGGGAAAACGTTACTTGCGAAAACACTTTCAAAAAGTATTGGTGGTAATTTTTCTCGCGTTCAATTTACACCCGATGTACTTCCGAGTGATGTGACAGGTATTGAATACTTCAATCCGAAAACGAGCGAATTCGAGTTAAGACTAGGACCAGTCGTGGCAAATATTTTATTGGCAGATGAAATTAACCGTGCAATGCCAAGAACACAGTCTAGTTTATTAGAAGCGATGGAAGAACGACAAGTGACGCTTGAAAAGCAGTCAACTCCTCTTCCAAAACCGTTCTTTGTTATTGCGACGCAAAATCCAATTGAATCACAAGGAACGTTCCCTCTTCCAGATGCACAGCTTGATCGTTTTTTAATGACAATTTCTATAGGTTATCCAAATCCTGAAGATGAACTACAAATGATGCGACGTTTTCGTAACGATGCACCACTAGAAAGTGTCACATCTGTTATTACTTTAGATGATATTTTAGAGGCACAGAAACGAGTGAAAGAAATTTTCGTATCAGAACCGTTAGAACATTACATTATTAAACTTGCTCACGCTACAAGAAATCATGATTATATCGCTAACGGTGTAAGTCCACGTGCCACATTAGCTTTAGTACGTGCTGTTCAAGCGCTAGCCTTTTTACGAGAGAGAGAATATTGCACACCAGAAGATATACAATTGTTAGTTCCTTCTGTTTGGAATCACCGTATCGTCTTATCAATGGAAGGCGCATTACGTACGACAAAAAATGAAATGATGCAAAAGATTTTAAAAGAGGTTGACGTACCAGTGGAGATTGAGCAAGCATGAATGGACAGCGCGTTGTAACTGTACCTTTATTTTTTCAACTTCATATTATTCAACTATCTGTGCCAGGCGCGATACTATTTACATTTTTTATGCCGCAACGAATCATTATGTTTTTCTTTTTCTTCTACTATTTATTTGCGATTTTCATTTATAAATATGTCGCTTACATAGAGAAAAAGTTTCAAGTGATAAATGAGAAACAAACAACTCGGCTTTTCCCTGATGAATCTGGACAGTTTTTTATTCATTTAAAAAATGGAGCAAATATACCACTCGTTAATGGTGTTTGTTATTTTCATTTAGATCCGTCCCTACTACCGAATAAAGATCAAGGAATTGAACAAATATCAAAAACACTATTCTCTTTCCCATTTTCACAACCTGCTCATTCAATGCAAAAATGGGATTTATCATTAACCGCAACGAAGCGTGGCGTGTTTCAAATTGAACAATTCGAATGTGTTTTGAAAGATCCTTTTCATTTATTATCTGTACATTTACCTGTATTTGATAAATTAAGAACTGAAATTATTGTGTACCCTTCTCCTAAAGAAGTAGCAGGTTTGCAAGAACTTCAGCAACTTTTAAATGGATCTTATCGAACCAATTTTTCATTTTACAATGATGAAACATCTATTATCGGTGTGAAACGATATGAACGTGAGTCTTTCCGTTCTATTCATTGGAAAGCATCTGCTAAAATGCAGGAATTACAGGCGAAGCAATATGAACCTGTAAAAAATTATAGTTGGACGATCTGTCTTTCTTTAGCTGCTGATCGCGGGTTTGGTTGGAAAGATAATATAGAAAATCTTATTTCATTTGCAACATACATTTGTCAATACGCTACGAAGCATCAAATACCGTTTGAATTATTTATTAGTATATTAGCCGAAGGTGGTCCTCTGCACTTACCATTAAATGAAGGGCAAACACATTACGCCAAAGCTTTAGAGGAATTAGCACGTATTTCAGACGATAGCACATTAATTCCGAAACAAGGATTTCTCCATTATACAAATAGAAAAGGAGAACGATTCTCTACAATGATTTACATTGGCTTGCAGAAGAATGACCTCTCTCTTCTATCGCAACCTACGTTTCTCATAAATAACGAAGGGATGGTGGAAAAGCTTGAAAACTTGGCTCTATCACGTTAATGACTTTATTCTGCTGCTCCTCCTTTCGTTATTAACAGAAAGGGACGAACTTGTTGCCGTTGTTATATTTTTAGCAACAGGCTATATTGGTGTATTTCTTGTTCATAAATTAATGAAGAAAAAAACAACAGGATTTGTCATACTGTTAATAACTCAAATAATCGGTTGTTCTATTTTTCTCCCTTTCTCTCTATTTGGCATCATTATGTTACCGCTTTTCTTCTTTATCGTACATGTAGTTGGACCAGGATATCCAGTTCAAAAATCGTTAGGTGGTATTGTTTGGTTTGGTGTTTCAGCCATATTTTATACGCCCTTTCCACCTTTATGGAAACTGTTACTATTAGTTTTACACATTATGATTACATTTTGGTTAACCGGGGCAAATCGTAATCAACAGTTATTACGTTTCGCTTCTATTATTACGATTGGTGTAATGAGTATAGTACTTATTCAAGTGTTTCCTTTCATTCGTCTTGTTTTTTCATTTATCATAGAAGCAGTTGCATTAGGGTTCGGATACGCTATTAATCCATTATTTTCAGCAGCCGCGTTAAAAGAAACAGATGATTTTTGGTCGAATAAAGGAAATCTAAAAGATCCTACAATTAAGGATGGATTGGAGCCACGTCCTTTTGATCCAACTCTTATAAATAGCATAACCATAATAGCCTGTGCAGCCATTGCTATTTATGTCGTTTGGAAAATAATAAAAAAACGAAAACAATTCAGTTTACCAAATATACCTGTCTTTGAATCTACTATCATTACTGATAAAGACGGCATGAGCCAAAAACGTTTGAAACGAAACAAACCGCCACATAACGAAATTCGAAAAGAGATTTTTAAGCTTGAAAGTAAGTTAACTCCCCCTTTAAATAGAAATCGGGGAGAAACTATTGAGGCATGGTTAGATAGAATAAATATTGAAGAAGATGTAAATATTCAAAGTCATATTATTATTAATACTTATAATACAGTGCGTTATTCAAATGAGGAAAACACCGTACTTTTGCAGGAATTTAAGGATGAAATTCATAAGCTTTACATGTATCAGAAGGATTTAAAGAAAAGAAAAAAATAATACAACAAAAAGACTCCTATTTTCATAGGAGTCTTTTTATACTTCTACGTTACTTTTTAAATTGAGGCGTTTTTCCCTGCTTCAATCTCTAATGACTCTTCATGCCACCAAAGTGTTTCTTCAGGGTCTTCTTTAGCGATTTGGTGTGCTTCTTTTTTCGTTTCTACTGTAGGATATGAACCTTTTAGCGCGCGTCCTGATGTTGTAACGAATAGAACACTAAATACGACTAATCCAATGATACTTACACCTGTTAAATAAAATGCCGGTGCTAGCGGGTTACCAGTCGCATGAACTAAGTATGAACATACAAGTGGTGTTGTTCCACCGAATATTGATACAGAAATATTAAATGAGATCGAAAGTGCTCGATAACGTACATCGGTGAAAAAGAGTGATGGTAATAATGACGGTAATGTTCCTTCATACACACTTAGGAAGAAACCTAATATGAAAATACCTGCAAATATAGCAGCAATATGTCCGTTACCAATCAGTAAAAATGCTGGAATTGCAAATACAGTTAAACCAAGTAAGCCGATTTGCACGACGCGTTTATTACCAATTTTATCACTTAATTTACCGAAATAAAGTGCTAGCGGAATCATAAGTGCCATCGTAATTGAAATAATTAATAAGCCAGTTGTTTCTTTGACTTTAAGTACTTGAGTTAGATAAGAAGGAATATACGAAAGAATCATATAATTTGTAATATTAAAGAAGGCGACAATTACTGTGCTTAATAAGAAGTCTTTTTTGTGATATTTCATAATATCCATAAATGAAAATTGTTCATTGTCTTCAGATTCCTCTTGTGCTTTTTCCATCTCTTCAAAGATAGGAGATTCATCTAAATGACGGCGTAAATATAAACCGACCAAGCCAATTGGTGCAGCTATTAAGAAAGGAATACGCCAGCCCCAGCTGAGCATTTGTTCATCTGTTAACAATAACGTCAAAATGGTAACAATTACCGAAGCAGCAATGTAACCTGAGAGTGTTCCAATTTCAAGACCACTACCGAGTATACCACGCTTTTTATCTGGAGAAGATTCTGCGATATAAACCATTGCTCCTGAATATTCGCCGCCTGTAGAGAAGCCTTGAATCATTCGGGCAACTAAAAGTAGTATTGGTGCCCATACACCAATTTGTTCATAGGTTGGTAGTAATGCGATGAATAATGTAGAAAGTGCCATTAAAATAATAGTAGTACTTAACACGATTTTTCGGCCGTATTTATCTCCTATTCTACCAAAGAATACACCTCCAATTGGTCGAACGAGAAAGGCTGCAGCAAATGTACCGAATGTAAGTACAAGTTGCAATCCACTATTATCAACACCTGAGAAGAATAATTGACTTAAAATTACCGCTAAATACGCGTATAATCCGAAGTCAAACCACTCCATTGCATTCCCTATACCAGTAGCAACTACTGCTTTCCTGGCTTGTTTAGGATTGACAATATTAACGTCTTGAGGTTCAAAATTTAAATCATTATTTTGTTGCATATAATAAAACAGCTCCTTATTTAATTTAACTTCTTTAAGCACACCTTCTCTTATTGAATAAAATTAATTCGAAGCACTTAAGGAAAATTAACGTCTCCTTATCTGTTATTATTGTTTCACATAATTAATTATTTGTCCAATGAGATGCTCTCTAGGTTAAGTAATTTACTATTTTAAAAAGCTGAAGAAGCCGCTAAAATAGCGCCTTCTTCAGCTTTTTATATTTTTTATATTTTTTTAAATACTTGCTGTAGCAGCTATGTTATGAACACAAGAAATAAACTCATAAGTGAATGCGTCAATTTCCTCTTTCGTAATAATATACGGCGGAAGTAATCGAATAATATTCCCTTGTGTTACATCGACTAACATTCCTTTATTCATTAACTCAATCTGTAATTTCTTCACATTTTCATTCGTGTCATTCACACTTATCCCAAACATCATCCCCGCATGACGCACTTCCTGAATATAATAAGAATTTTCTTTCTGAATGTCTTGCAGTTTGTCATTCAAATATAGTGACGTTTCATATGCTTCTTGCATTAAACCATCGTCAAGTAATGTATTTAATACCGTTAAACCTAAAGCCGTTCCCATTGATGAATGAGCAAATGTTGTACCGTGATCTCCTGGTGCAAATACATCACATAACTTTTCACCTACAATAATTCCGCCAAGTGGTATCCCGCCTCCTGCTCCTTTACCAATTTGAATAATATGTGGTGTAATATTGAAATTTTGATAAGCAAATAGTTTTCCTGTTCTCCCCATACCACTTTGAACTTCATCAACGATAAGTAGTACATTATATTTCTCACATAAATTTTGAACACCATGTAAATATTCACCCGATAATGGATAAATTCCCCCGCTTCCTAATACAGGTTCTAACATAATTGCAATTGGATTTTCATGAATAATTGTTTTTTCTAATTCCTCTATATTCTCGCGCTCAACTTCATATACCGGGATCGATGTTTTAGGGAAATTTTGATATACACTTTCTTGTCTCGTAAAATGAAGTGCTCCTAACGTACGCCCGTGGAAACTATTCTTCAGCACTACAATTCCTTCACGTTCTTCATGCGTAATAGCTCTATATTTATCAATTAATTTCAACGTTGTTTCTGTCGCTTCCGTACCAGAGTTTGTAAAAAAGACCTTTCCGTTTTTTAAAGAGCAATCAACTAATTTCTTTGCATACTCAATTGCAACTGGGTTTAAAAAATGAAACGGTAGATGCAACGACTTCGTAACTTGATCCATTGTCGTTTGCACAATTTTCGGATGATTGTATCCTAATACATTTACGCCTACACCAGAAAATAAATCTAAATACTCTTTACCATCCACATCATACAGCTTACACCCTTCTCCTCTTTCTATCGCAAGCTTTGTACGACAGTACGTTGACATCATATACTCTTTATCTAATTGAAACCAATCCGACATGTTACATTCCTCCTAGTTATTCTCCCTGTTTTATTTCTGTTCATTTTCTTTAAATTCATATATAAATTCATTTTTAAGTTTAAAATTTTAATAGTAATGTTCTTCCCGATATTCATTTTTCCATAATTTCTTCTATTTCAACAGGTCCACTACATACGCGTTTTTCTCATCTAGCGGTCTGTTACTGGTTTGAACTTAGCGTGTTATACATAATCAACGCTATAAAATCATATTTAGTAACAATGGACAAAAAAGATTTGGAGGCTATATTGATGGATGAAAACTATGATAAACAGAGGCAATCTTTACTAGGGAAAGACTTTAATGATAATGAAGAACGTAATGAACAAGCTATACTTCACTCTCAAACAGTTGGTTCACGTGGACCTGTTCTAGAGCAAGATAGTGTGCTTCACGAGGCGTTACAACAATTTATTCACGAAAAAATTTTAGAAAGACCTGTTCATGTAAAAGGATTTGGTGCATTTGGTTATTTTCAAACGATCTATCCAATGTCTGAACATACGAAACTAAGTTTTCTACAACATTCTAATGAGAAAGTTCCTGTTATGGTACGATTTTCACTAGCTGTTAGTACGAAAGGAACACCTGATACTTCTAGAAATGTACGCGGTTTTTCTACAAAATTTTATACAAAAGAAGGTATTTTCGATCTATTATGTAATCACATTCCTGTCTTTTCTGTACGCGATCCGATGCGTTTCCCTGAAACAATTCAAGCGTTGTCACCTTCACCTAAAAATAACTTAATAGACCCTAATAGATTTTGGAGCTTTGTCGCTAGAGCACCTGAATCCATACATTTCGTTGTCCGTTTGTACTCTGATAATGGTACAGCCAAAAGCCTTCGCCACATTCCAGGACATAGTGTAAATACATATGTTTGGAGAAATGCAGAAGGTAATCGAAAGTACGTAAAGTATCATTGGTACCCATTTGAAGGTGTACAATTCATTACTAGCGAGGAAGCAAATAAACTGGCTGCCGAAAACCCTGATTATAGCGGGAAAGATTTATATGATGCAATTGCAAACGGTAAACCAGTGGAATATGGTTTATATGTCCAGCTCATGGACCCGAAAGATGAAGCGCATCTTTCTTACGATCCTTTAGATGATACAAAAATATGGGATGAAAAAGCGTATCCTCTTATACCAGTCGGCAAAATGGTATTAAATAAAAACCCTGAAAATTTTATGGAACAAATAGAAAAAGTCGCTTTCTCCCCTTCTAATTTACTTGACGGTGCTGAATTATCAGATGATAAAATGTTGCAAGGGCGAGCTAACATTTATAGTGATTCCCAAAGAAAAAGAATTGGTCCTGAATTCCGCAAATTAACGATTAACCAACAGCAAAATTGGACACCTGCTAATCAAATAACGAGCGGTGACGGAAGGTACGTTGATGGTAAACTTGAGAGAACTTCTATATCGAAACAAGATGACTTTACGCAGGCTGGCGAATTTTATGCGACGTTAAAACCGATAGAAAAAGAACATCTTGCTGAAAACTTAGCTGGTGATTTGAAAGTTATATCCGATGATATTAGGAAGGTCGTTTTAGAGTATTTTCATAACGTGTCTGTTGATTTGGTGAAGAGGATTGAAACCGAAATAAAAAAATAATAAGACGTAAGCACGCATCGACTTTTATTCATAAAAAAGAGCCATTTATCTAACCGTTTTTAGTTAGCTAAATGGCTCTTTTTTATTTTTTTACCACATTATATCTTTTCAGAACTACACTTCCGAATTTATTAAATATCCGATCCATCAAGAAGCCCATCAATCCAAGAATAACAAGACCGACAAAAATCCAATCTGTTTTGAAATATAACCTTGCATTCCAAATCATATAGCCAATTCCTTCATTAGCTGCAACCATTTCAGCTCCAACAATAGCCATAAATGAGGATCCCATCGCAAGCTTTGCTCCAGTATACATATAAGGAAGTGCAGCAGGTATGATGACATGGAACATAATTTGCCATTCTGATGCTCCCATACTTCTCGCTGAACGAATTTTATCTTCTTCAACAGCTTGCACACCGGTAATTGTATTAATCGTCACGATAAAGAAAGTTGCATACGTAATGAGGAAAATTTTAGATTGCTCTCCAATACCAAACCAAAGCATAAATAATGTTATAAAGGCAAGAGGTGGAATAAAACGAATAAAATTGATAACTGGATCAAATAGCGCTCTTAACCATGGGATTCGGCCAATTAATAACCCTACCGGAATAGCTACAAAATTCCCTAAAATCCATCCAGCTATTACTCTTAAAAAACTAACTCCTATATATATAAATAAGGAACCATTTTGACTCAGTTCAATCGCTCCATACAAAACTGCTATCGGACTTGGCAAAAATTGCGGATCAGAAAAACTCGCCACAGCACTCCATATTGCAAGGATAAGTATCCAAGCGATAATTCCACTTTGTAATAGCTTCTTTTTTAAACCAGTCTTGAAATTATTTGTTTCATAAATAGTATCTTTTCTTGCACTCTCATCTTTCAATGCGCTCATATTGGGACCTCCTTTCAATCAAAGTGTGATTGGATCATTTGATAATAGTAATTAAATTCTTTATCTGTAAATGTTCTCTGATACGGTAGTGGAATATCGTAAATCTTTTCAATTTTTGAAGAAGGTCCTTTAGACATTACCCCTATTCTTTGCCCAAGTAATAAAGCTTCCTGAATATCATGAGTGACAAAAATAATCGTTTTGTTTGTTTCTTTCCAAATTCGAATTAACTCTATTTGCATCGTTCTTCGAGTCATTGCATCGAGCGCTCCAAATGGTTCATCCATTAATAAAAATTCCGAGTCGTTGGCTAAAACACGTGCTAATTGGACTCTTTGTTTCATACCTCCAGAAAGTTCTCTTGGGTATTTTCCTTCATGCCCATCTAGCCCAACTAGTTTTATATAATAAGAGGATATTTCGTTTCGAGTCTGCTTTATCATTTTTTTCATTTTCAAACCAAATTCAACATTTTCTTTAATTGTTAGCCACGGAAAAAGTGCTGCGTCTGCTTGTTGAAAAACGACACCGCGATTTCTGTCCGGCTTTTTTATTTCTTCATCATTTACCATAAGTTCTCCTGATGTTTTTTCAACAAATCCAGCAATCATACTGAGTAATGTAGATTTCCCGCATCCGCTCGGGCCAAGTAATATAAAAAATTCACCATTCCCAATTGTTAAATTTACATTTTCTAAAACAAATTGTTCATTATTAAATGATTTAGATAACCCAGAAATAGAAATGGCTACAGGAGATTTCAATACTTCTTTTTCACTTACTGTACTCACCATACTTCACTCCTATTCTATTTATAAGTAACAGATTCAGGGAAAGCTTTCTTTAGTGATTCAAGATCAATCTTATCTTTCAATTCATATTTATCTTTCAGCTTCCCTTTTTCTTCTAACCATTTTTTCATATCTTCTAGATGCTTAGCATCTTCTTTAGTAAATCCAAGAACATAGTTCTGTCTTTCAATATCTTTTAATGCGTCTTTCTCTGGTAGTTTCAATTGTTCAAAAGCAAGTTTTGCTGTTTCTTTTTTATTGTTTTCTACGTATTTTATGCCTTCAGAAAGAGCCTTAAGTGCATTTTCAACTGCTTTTGGATTCTTCTCGACAAATGATCTTTTTGCTAGTAAATAGCTGTCAATTGTAACGCCCGCACTTTCTAAATCACCTAATTTTGTTACACCTTTTATATTTTTAAATTTATCCTTTAACGCACCAGAACTCCAAACAGCATCTATATCACCATTTTTCATCCCTACAATAGCTTCGTCTGGTGTACTATATGGAACGAAGGTAATATCCTTTTCATTAATATGTTTCGCTACCAAATATTTCGCCCAAACATACTCCGTTACAGTCCCTTTAGGTACGCCTAACTTTTTACCTTTTAAATCATTTTCTGTTTTAATCCCCTCTCTAACTAGAAGCTCATTGTCTTTTGATGATTTTTCATTTCCTCGCGTAAGTGTTGAAATTACGACCATATCCCCTTTTCCTAACGAATTTAAAAGCGCATAATCAGCAGCAAGACCTGTATCAGCTTGTTCGGTTAATACCGCATTTACTGTATCAATTCCATAAGCAAAATTTGATAGTTGAGCTTTAATACTATTTTTCTCAAAATAACCTTGTTTCTCGGCAGCTCTAAACTGAAAAGAACCACCCGCCGCTGTATCTATAGCCATTTTCACCGTGGCCGTTTCTTTCCCATTACTTTTCGTCGTTCCCGCACTTTCTTTTGAAAAGCTTGAGCACCCTGCGACAGCTAAACTGGTAATCATTGATAAGCTTAAAAATAAAGGCTTTAATTTCACCATTTATCACTCCTCCATAACAATTTGTTCAAACTTGAAGCGGGATTTTATTTCACCACAATATTACGTTAAATTATTACAAATAAAGAAATGGCAACATTTTGTCATATAACGAACCTATCAAGTTCATTTTAATAAGTGGGGGGAAATTACTCTCCCCACACTTTAATTTACTAGCGTTAATCTCGTTTTTTATTTATTTCTTCCAATGTCGCTACACAAAAATCTCCGGTGCCGTAAGATATTGTCCCTTCGACTGTCACAACGGATTCCGTACCAGCTTCTGCAGCATTTGGTACTCTAAATGCTGCTATATCAAGGGGAATAATTTCTTTCTCCTCTGGTTTTTCTAGTTGAGGTACCCACTCATACGGTACACGATACGCACGGTAAACCATATTTGAGTTTCTGTTATTTTTATATGGTGAAATATATTCCCATACAAGCTCATGCTCACGAGTAACTTCAAAAATCCGACCATCTGCTCCTTCAGTAATCAATGTGTTTCCGTTTGGCAGCCTTTGAGCAGAACTAATATATGGACTGTAAAATCGATATGAATCTAAAGGAGCTTGATACCCAGCTTCAGTTGGCGTATATTGCCATTCAATTTCTAAAGTTACTGGATTAATTTCTAAAATCCTCGAGTGATCACGAACAGCATTTTTGGAACCGTATGGAGATGCAGGATTTGGAAGACCGTATCCTGCCCAACCACCATTATCAAATACGAGTAAATTCCCTTCTCCAGGCAATCCTTTCGGAATGATATGTGCATGATGTTGTCCAATGATCCATCCTAAATGCTTAACATCTGGGCTAGAATAATCAGGACCGAGTTTCCAAACTATATTTCCTGTCTTTTTATCAATAATGGCAATTATATTTGACTCTCTAGCATCCCAAATAATATTTTCAGGATGAAAACGTTCATCTCCTTGATCATAAAACTTATTCGGACCAATTGTAGACATAGAATTGATATGCATCCAATCTCCATCCGAATTACCACCAAAGGATCTAATATTAGGATTACGGAATAGTACATTTTTAGCACTTTCATCAAATCCAAGTTCTTCAAAATGATCACTGACAGCCCATTCCCAAATAATATTCCCTTTCCAATCTACTTCAATAATTACATCATCTAATAACGGCTTATCGGAGATATTCGGATTATGTACATTTTTATGCGCTAAAATTAGCGTATTTCCACTTTCTGTTTTCGGCTCTAATCCTGGCGCATAGTACCCGACAGGATTTCCTTCACGTTGGTAATCATGATGAGCTCTAGCCATCCACTGCGAGGCATGTCCTGGGTCTTCAATATGTTCCAGACGGTTAAATTTCCAGACGATGTTTCCTTCCCAGTCAACTTGAACTAAATCGACTTCATCCTGAAAACCAAACTCAGGATCTCTTTGTGCTGTATGACCAAAAACATATCCGCCTGGTAACACCTTGTTTGGAAATCCCCGTAACCCTTTCCATAAGTGTACTTCTTTCCCATTCATATCAATTAATAAAGCACCATGATCTGCAGCTTGATAAATTGTATAACCACTCCAAGCTTTCCCGGGATTATATACTGTTGCCCCTGTTGGATAAATTGTTGGATGTCCCATTCTTTCCACTCCTATTCATATTATCGATGTTTTTTGAATTTTCAGTCCTAAATAACTAGACTAATAGCATTCTTCGTTACTCCTCCCTATTCTCATTACTTAGTTTCATAATCGTATGAGAAAGTTGTTCTAAATTATGGGCTAAGCGTTTAAAAACTTCGGCCTGCACGTGTAATTCTTCTGTTGAAAATCCATCGAATAAAACAGACATAAAACTTGTTCTTATATTATGATTTCGCTTTATAAATTTCAGGCCATCTTCAGTAATATCAAGTAAAGTGATTCGTCTATCTTCCTGATGACGTTTCCGAATAGCCAGGCCTCTTTCTTCTAACTTATCGCATAATGCCGTAATCGCTCCTGATGTCAAATCCAGTTCTTCTGCCAAATCAGTTAGACGTTGCTCACCATCTTGAATAATTTTGTTTAATATTAAGAAGCCCGGCAACATAATACCTTCAATCTTAATTTTGTCGCGTTCCTTCACAAATTTACGGACCATTTTACGAAACAACCAATCTGTTTCTTCAATTAATGTTGGCATCGTTTTGTTCATATCTCCTCCGCTCCTTGCTCTATGAATAATACAAAAAGGCACGAACACATTTCAAAATTTCGAAATGTATACGTGCCTTTGGTTATCCAATCAGCTATTCAAATTGTTTTAGCATTAAAATAATGAGTGGTAAAATAAGTAATATCCACATATTAATCCACTAATACCTATCTGTCAAGTAGGTTTTAAAAGTATTTCGTTCTAATTTATCTATTTATTGCTGTTGAACATTATTTATATGTAACTCCATTCATAACAATACACTTAAAATATAAAACTCCCCCACTTTACATAACTACTAGAGCGAGGGAGTTCTTTCTAAAACTGCTTTATCAATCACAAAATAACAATTTTCAGAACTAAAATCTTTTTTATTGTTCACTACTTCTCCTTTTGAACATAAACATTTCCGCAGTTGTTTTACTTAAATCTTCGGAAAAATAACGACTATTTCAAAAAGTAAAAAACGTGTCATCTTAATAAGTAAGACAGCACGTTTTTTACTTTTCATTTTAAATTATAATTAGTTTATACTATTTCGGAGCTGATTGATAAAGTCATAGGCTGCATTTGAAAACACTTGATTCTTTTTCCATATAATATTTAAGTTTGCTTCTAATTTAGGTTGTAATGGTTTAAAACAAAGTTTACTGCTTATATATTTATTTTATCACTCTTGTTAAAAATTTTATTTATTCTTGTGAGAAGAGAATGTGCCTATATATTTTTCTATACAGCAATAAAAAGACTTATAGAATGATTCTATAAGTCTTTTACTATAAGGAATTAACCTACCCATCGATTAACAAATCCAAAAACCAAAAGATTCGCGATGAATAAATTTCTAATAAATCACTATTCTCTCTAATCATCAAAAAGTTCACAATAGTTGAGCAGTTCCTCTTACTGCCTCGTAGCCAAAATATATTCCAAACAGAATTAAAACAATGCCTGCTACTATAGAAATCCATTTCATTACTGTATGATTAATAAATCTTCTACCAAAATGAATAGATGTAGCCATAAATATATCCCAAAGCATAATCCCAGCAAAAATGGCTGCACTATACCATAAAGCTTGTTCTTTTCCAATAGTATTCATAGCACTAGTTAAAACTGATCCATATATCCCTATCCAAAAAATAATATTTAATGGATTAGAAATTGCGATAGCAAACCCCGATAGAAAAGATTTTAAAGGATGTTCTTTTTCACCTGATGAAATATATTGAACTTGTTTAGTAGCTTCTTTCATACTTTCATAGCCTAAATAAATCATCGTTACAAAACCAAAAATCCAAATACAAAGTTGAGCAACGGGAGTTGTTAAATAAGTCGAAATACCAAAGTAAATTAAAAACATCATTACAACATCTGCTGACATCGCCCCGACTCCTACTAACCATGCACTCAAAAAACCATTTTTTATTCCTTTATTTATTTGAGCAACATTAATCGGACCGACTGGTGCAGACAATGAAATCCCTAATAATATATAACTGAATATCATGCTAATCATTTATCTTTACCCCCGTAATAGGACATTTAAACCTTTCTCTAATTTTTCTATCTGTTTCATAATCTAATATTGGCTCATATGTATATTGTTTATACGATATAGCTGCTTCTTCTAACAGTTCTACTACTTGTTTATACATATTTATCCTCCCCTTTGATTTCATTACACAATTTGAAAAGATAGCCTTTTCTATTGCTGTTCCCGCTCCCTATTCTTTTTCACAATATATTCAATTATAGTTTACGACACAATTAAATTTGAAATAAAATACATATTTGTAACATAAATGAAATTAAAATATAAAACCTATATTAATCATTATTTTCATAATAGTCAATCATTTTGATGCAAATCATAATTATCTATGTTTGTATACTTAATTCTATTTGTTATTAATTCATACGATAAAAGTACCTTATTATGTAAATTACGGAAATGCATTTAAATATTTTTCAACAAAAATCAGAATTTACTTATTATTAACTCCGAAATCTAGAACTACTTACCTTTGTATGTTTCAATATTTTAAAAATGTAAAAGTCACTATAAATAAGAAATATCAAATAAATATAATAGATTTATAGTAAAATGAAAAAATTCAAATACATCATTACTTTTCTTGTAACAGCACATAAAAACCCCGAATCATGGGAAGTAAATTGCTCATGATTCGGGATTTTTTAAGAGTATATTTTAATAACAATTAAATCACATACAAATCCTTATATACCTCTATAGTAGAACTCTTTTCATCTATTATTTATTAAATTCAACTTGCATCATTTTATTAAACTGTGTAAGAATATCAACCGGACCTAAAGAGTTAACATTGACAGCAAATGTATGCTTGCCTCCAATTACTCCACCAGCAAAAGTCATAAATCCAGGAATTGATCCTCCGTGCCCCCATACTGAGACACCATTTGGAAGTTTAGTCTCATAGATTCCAAGACCATATCCATCACCAACCCCTTTTCCTTCTACAGGAACTGTAGTAAGCATTTCTTTTAGCTCGCGTTCCTTCAGTAACTTACCACCGAGTAAAGATGAAAAGAACTTGTTTAAATCATCAGCATTAGAAATCATATCTCCAGCTGCATTAGCTAAACTTGGATTATAATACGTAATGTCTTTCAACTCGCCTGTTTCTTCCATTTTCACATATCCACGAGCATGATTCTTTCCTGGGATGACGGGTGAATTTCCTGGTAAAAACGTATTTGACAAATCCAAAGGTTCAATAATTCGATTTTCAATTTCTTCCCCATAACTATTACCAGTTATTTTTTCAATTAGCATTCCCAATATTACATATCCTGTGTTTGAATACAACCAATCTTTGCCCGGCGAGAAATCTGGAGGCAGAGAAAGGCCTATTTTCACTATTTCTTCTGCTGTATACGTTTTTTTCGAATTCATTACGTCAGCGTCTTTTGATTTTAAATATTCAGCGATACCACTCGTATGGTTCAATAGTTGACGTATCGTAATTTGATTACCATCATACCCATTCCCTTGAATAAGACCTGGTAGCCACTTCTCAATTGGATCGTCAAGTTGTACGCGATTTTCTCCTACTAATTGAAGGACAGTCGTGGCGGTAAAAGTTTTTGTCACACTACCAATCCGAAAGCGATAATCCGATTTCACCGGTTTCTTTGTACTTAAATCCGCCACGCCAGCAGTATAACTATTAATTTTCCCTTTATTAGACGTCTTAGCTAATACCCCTGGCGCCCCAATTTGTATAGTTTCCTGCATTACTTGTTTCCAGCCATTCCGATTCTTTTGATCATGTACTTTTGACGAATTCGAAATACTTTGAGTAGACTCTGCCTTCACAGTAAAACCAGGTGTAAATAGAGTAGTACCCGCTAATAAAACTGTCAAACTCGCTAACTTCATTGAATTACGTTTTTTCATAAAATTCTCTCCCCTATTCCTATCGTATTGATTCAAGCTATACTTTTATCCTATATGATAAAACTCTCTTTTTTCTTATCCATTCCTTACGAAATACTTACTCTTAAAATTTAACAACAAGAAAAAAGTAATGTATGAAAATAAAAGAGAACGTGTTTTCAATTTATGAAAACACGTTCTCTTTTATATTTAAAACCCTATATCATTTTTTTAGTTTATTCACTTTTACCATCCTGCACTAGCGTTCATGCCATTTCCGATAATAGAAAGTAATAGTGGCCATAATACTGGTGCTAACGTAAGAAATAAATTTAGCAGTATAAGTATTCTATATCTCCTAGGAATATGGTGATTTTTACGATTAACAAATACTAAAATCACTAATAATATTATCGTCATTACAAATAAAAGTAATACTAACAACCAATACCAAACCATTAGACTGAGACTCCATGGCTGTAATAGCTCGTGTACAATACCAAAGGTAATTCCCAATACTGCAAAACTAAAGGTAGTAACTGTGGTTTTAATAAACAATTTACTTAATTTTTTATCGTATGTATACTTACAATATAAATCGATTAACGTGTATAAAGATAAAAATGCCATTAATACACCTACCCAAGACAATAACCAGTCTCCGCCTCCTCTAACTAATATAAACAGAAACCAACACATCCCTGCTGCAGAAAAAATAAAGGAAAGGAGTATGTTTTTCAATACCGGTTTCATTCTATTTTCACACCCTTACAAAAATTTAAACATAAATAATAATTTTTTATTTACATGCTACTCGTAATTATTTCATCTATTTTTCATTCTATATTGATGAAGTGAAGATAGCCTCACAAAAAATGTAACGAGCAATACTCTACTAAGGTAACCTTTTTCCATTGGTAGCGATATAAAAAAGTAAGTATACATTACCACGTAATTAAATATAAGTAAATAAAATTAATTTACAGTTAATTTTATTTACTTATATTAACTTCAAACCTTCCCGTCTCGCTCTATCCATTGCACAGTCTTTTCCACATCTAACTCTGTATACGTCTTTTCTCCATAACGGACAGACTCATATATCGGAATAATATCTCGCGTTCTACAAATTCTCGTTAACCATTGTTGCATCGTTTCATAGGACCTTCTCTGTTCATGAAATGGTAATGTTCTTTCCCATTCAACTAACGTTTTTCTTATCGTATTTGTCGGTAACGGCCGTTCTAACTGATGCTTCACTTTCTCGTTCTTTTCGATTCTATCCGTATTTTCTTTTGTTATCGATTGTTTATCCTGTTGTATTTCTGATTTCGTTACCTTTTTCCTAACGGATTTATAAAGAAAATATATAATTATCCCTGCAATAACTACATAAAAAATGACACTAATCCATGCATTTGAAAGAACAGAAAACACGTCGTTCCATGAATTCCCCTGTTTGAAAAGCGGGATTTTCCTATCTATTTTCGTTCTGGTGTCTACAACTCTTGTTTCTTCCTCTATAATTCTTTCAGGCTCATCAAACTGTTCGTTTATACTAGTAAAATCATAATTTCTTTCCGATATTATCTTAGTCTTACTGGAAAAACGTTCTTTCACTATGTCTTGTACATGCACAACACCTTGTGATAACGTTATCGCACTAACCGTAAAGAAAAGTATCATGAAAACTCTAATACTCCAAATCTTTACCTTTATATGTCGTTCTTTATTAGCCATGACATAAACCCCTTCTTATTCTTTAATTACGACCCATTTATTCGTTCTGGTGTATTTCCTTGGGGAAGTACCAAAAATTAAAGGAACCGCATCCAGTTCCTTTCGCCGGAATCCAGCTGTGTAAAAATAAGAAGAAGATACAGGTGTATCCTGATCTGATATGGAGGCAAGCACCTTTAATACATTTTGCAAGTGTTTCCGATTATCCCCGTTTTTTATATGTAGTAATCCATTATCTTTTACGCTATTAATCCATACTTCAAATGAACAGTTTTGCATAAGCAGTTGTTTACATACGCCTGCCGTTAATTCAATTAGTTCCTCTGTATCATTTCTCAAAGAAATACCACTTTTGTTTTGCAAGTTTAGATAAATCGCATATTTATCTGATTGTGTTCGCTCGTGTTTTTTTGCAGTTATCGCCCCTGTTTTCGCTGTCGCACTCCAGTGGATAGAACGAAAATCTTCATTTTCATACGACTTCACTCCCATTACCTTCGTTTCATCAGATAAGGGTGATGACATCGCTTTTCGAAATCCTCGTGACCATTCTTGTAATTCAGGAACTTGCATTTTCGGAACAGCTGGTAAAACTAAATAGGTCGGCGTTTCAACTCGTTTATATGTTATATGGTTCGTCATAAATCCAAAGGGATCTGTAATGACAATTTCAACTGCTTCCCATCTCGCAATTCCCCTTTTTACAGCTACAGCTTGTAAATCAAATAAAACTGACTCTCTTCCTTTTAAATTAAAATTCATATAATAATTTGAACCTGTACTATGATTTTTGTTTATTTCATCATGATTCCAAGTTAGCTTATTTTCACATTTAAATCGAAATACAACATTAAAAATAGGAAAAATTGATTTGTTTGAAATTTTTATTTTGCATCTGTTCGTTTCACCTATAAAAACATTTGAATTTCCTTGACTGTATTCCCATTCAACACGAGATACTTTACGTATATAAACATGCATAGCACCTATTAAAATTACATACAAAAATACGAGAGATAAAAACAGTAGATTACTTGAAAATATACATAAAATAACTGCTACAACTGACATAACTCCCATTACGAAAGGCTCCGCTAAAGGTGTATACACAAGCTGTTGATTCATCGTACATTCTCCACTGGCACATCAATCGTATGAAGAATTTCTTTCATGATTTGTTCTTTCGTCGTTTTCATCTCCCCCTCAATCGTTAACGTTAAACGATGAGTGCATATGGAAGCAGCAAGTTGTTTTATATCATCTGGCGTACAGTAATCTCTTTCATTTAATATTGCCCGTGCTTGAATCGCTCTCATAAATGCCAACGTTCCCCGCGGGCTTACACCAATTTCAATTAGCTCATGCTTACGAGTTGCTTCAATAATTTCAAGAAGATAATCTTGCACATCATTCCCTACTAACACTTCTCTTGCACGCTTTTGCATCGTAATAATTTCTTCACTTGAAATAATAGAATGTAACGTTTCTAACGGATCATTCATTTGAAACCGATTCATCATTTCCTTTTCAGCTTCTCTCGTAGGATAACCTTGGCGTATTGTGAGTAAAAACCGGTCTAACTGAGCATCTGGTAACGGAAATGTACCGGCTGATTCGAGTGGATTTTGCGTAGCTATAACTAAAAAAGGTTCTGGTAAGGAATGCGTCTGTTTCGCAATTGTAACAGTACGCTCTTCCATCACTTCTAATAACGAAGATTGTGTTCTCGGTACAGCCCGATTAATTTCATCCACCAATACTATATTTGCAAAAATAGGACCTAGCCTCGTTTTAAAATCCGATTCCTTCACATTAAAATATTCGAGACCAATAACATCTCCGGGCAAAGTATCCGCTGTAAATTGTATTCTTTGAAATTTTGCGTCCACGCTTTTAGCCAAACTTTTCGCTAGTGTTGTTTTTCCTGTCCCCGGTACATCTTCTAATAAAATATGTCCTTTTGCTATTAGAGCAATGGCTGCAAGTTCTATGGATTCATCTTTTCCTATAATAACTTTCGAAATATTATTAGTGATTTTCTTTAATGTGTTCATCTATTTATCCCCCCACTTTCTCTTGTTCTGAAAATTAAGAATTATCATTTTCCGAATTATAACACATTACGATAAAAGTAAATATATTCCTGTCAAAATAAAAAAGATGACCTTAGCACTATAAGCTAAAGTCATCTTTCTCATTATTTTACTAACTCTCCATTATAAGCTTTTATATCAAGAGGAGCAGTTAAAAACTGTTTTACTTTGCTAACGAAAGATGTGAAGTGTTCACTCGTATTATGACTCGCAACTGCTGCTTCATCTTTCCACACTTCAACCATCGTATACACATTTTCTTTTTCTATGTCCTTATACAAGTCATAAGAAATATTTCCACTTTCTTCTCTTGAACTATGAATCAGCGGACGAATCTCTTCTAAAAATGTTTGTTGTTTCGCTGGATCTACTTGAAATGTTGCGTGAATAATAATCATGGTGTTTCCCCTCTCATATCTCACTTATTTCTTTTAAAATTACTTCCACTCAGCAACTTTTTCAACTGGAAGACGTACTGATTGGTAACCACTGTCAGCAGCTTTTCCGATTGAAATTAACATAACTGGTACGTAACGTTCTTTATCTAATCCAAACGCTTCAGCAATTTGGTCTTTTTCAAATCCACCAATTGGACAAGTGTCATAACCGTGAGCACGAGCTGCTAGCATAAATTGCATTGCTACAAGACCGCCGTCAATAAGTACAGTATCTTTCATTACTTCTGGTGTAACCATTGAGAAGTAAGCTGAAAGTTTTTTCATTTGATCTTCTTTTACTTCAGCTGGCATGAAACCGCGCTCTACTGCTGTTCCGTAAATTTCTTCTGCATTATCAAAGTTGTTTAAATCACCAAATAAAGCGATCATTGCTGAAGATGTTTCTACTTGTGATTGATTGAACTTCGCAAGTGGTGCAAGTGTTGCTTTTGCTTCGTCACTTTCAATCACAAGGAATCTCCATGGTTGCATGTTTACTGATGATGGTGCAAGTGTTGCTTCTGTAAGAATTTCTGTCATTTCTTCTTTGCTAATTTTCACTGATGAGTCGTATTTACGAATGGAACGACGTCCTGTTAAAATTTCGTTAAAGTCATTTGTTTTTACTGAGTTAGTCATAGTTGTATTCTCCCTTTTTTAAAGTTCTTTTATATTTTCTTGAATGTGATTTAACATATTTAAAAGATTATCGCGTTCTTCCTCACTTAATCCTTTAAATGCAGATGCTGCAAAACGTTCTTTTTCCTCTTGAAACGCCTGGATTTTATTTCGTCCCTCTTCAGTTAGAGAAACTAACGTAATTCTGTTATCATCTGGATTTTTACGTCTTACAATCATTTCATTGGCCTCAAGCTGCTTTAAATGCCTCGTTATCGCCGCATTATCAATATTCACTTCTTGCTGAAGTGCTTTTTGACTAATTTCACCTACTTCATATAACTGAAGTATAAGCTCTAAACGAGATTGGCTCATACCCGTACACCCTTCAAACTTCGAACTTACTTCCTTGTTTAGAAAGTGTAATTTATATAAAATAATCGCTTCTTTTGAGCATGAACTTGTCAAATTACCCCTCCTTTACATCCAATTCAAAAACGTTTGATATATCAATAGTTGATACGTCAATTAATATAATCTATATCGATTAAGAATGCAAGCATTTTGTTTTCATTTTATTTTTTCCAAATTAAGGCGCTTTGTAGCGTTACAAAAAATGTAAATTACATTATAATAGTAATAATTTAAATGACTGGAGTGTGATTGTAATGCGGCAATACACAAATAGAAATGAGGAAATGAAAATGGAAAATGAAATGAGGATATTGATATATGACAACAATAAATATAGGGATTGTCGCGCATGTAGACGCTGGCAAGACGAGTTTGACTGAACGTATTCTTTATGAAACGAATGTGATTAAAGAAATTGGCCGAGTTGATGGCGGAAGTACGCAAACAGACTCAATGGAATTAGAAAGGCAGCGCGGAATTACGATTAAAGCATCCGTCGTTTCTTTCTTTATTGATGACTTAAAAGTAAATGTCATCGATACACCGGGACACGCTGATTTTATTGCTGAAGTGGAGCGATCATTCCGCGTTTTAGACAGTGCAATCTTAGTTATTTCTGCCGTTGAAGGTGTGCAAGCACAAACGAAGATTTTAATGCGAACGTTACAGAAACTAAACATACCGACTATTTTATTTGTAAATAAAATTGATCGTCGTGGTGCAAATAGTAAAAAAGTTGTAAAGCAAATAAAAACGATTCTTTCAAATGAAGCATTCCCCTTTTACTCTGTCCTAAACGAAGGAACAAAGGAAGCTCGTATTATTGAATATAAATCATATGATGATTGTATAGAACGATTAGCACCATATAATGAATCGTTACTTGAGTCATATGTAAATAACGAAATCGTAACGGACACAATGTTAAGAGAAGAACTCATTAAACAAATAGCGCAAGCAAATGTGTATCCGATTTTCTTCGGTTCCGCAATGACGGGTATAGGAGTATCTGAACTACTTGAAAATATTTCAGCCTTACTTCCAGCTAATAATCTGTCTCAAGATGAAGAATTGTCCGGTATTGTTTTTAAAATTGAACGTGAACCTTCTGGAGAAAAGATTGCATATGTAAGAGTTTTTTCTGGTAACTTACACGTTAGAAAACATGTTGATATACAGCGCGATCAGTCTCTACCACATAAGGAAAAGATTAAAAAAATGTGCATGTTTCATAATGGAGATGCCGTTCAAACTTCTACCGTTCCTAGCGGAGAATTTTGCAAAGTGTGGGGACTAAGTGATATTAAAATTGGTGATATTATCGGTGCACGGACTGATTATATAAAAGATATTCACTTTGCCGAACCACAAATGGAAGCTGCCATCGATGCAGTACCTAAAGAACGAATTCATGATTTATACGCTGCACTTATAGAACTATGTGAAGAAGATCCACTCATTAAAGTGTGGAAAGATGATGTTCATAATGAACTATATATTCGCCTTTTCGGTCAAGTACAAAAAGAAGTAATTGAAACAACTCTTTTTGAGAAATATAATTTGCAAGTTACTTTTTCAAATACGCGAGTTGTATGTATTGAGAAGCCAATTGGCATTGGGATTTCCGTTGAAATAATAGGTGAAAAAACAAATCCATTTTACGCAACAGTTGGATTCAAAGTTGAACGTGGTGAACTGAATTCTGGCATAACATATAAATTAGGCGTTGAACTTGGCTCACTACCTTTAGCCTTTCATAAAGCGATTGAAGATACTGTATTTCAAACGTTAAAACAAGGTTTGTACGGATGGGAAGTTACGGATATTATCGTTACGTTAACCCATACTGGCTATGCTAGTCCTGTTACAACAGCTAGTGACTTTAGAAACTTAACGCCACTCGTTTTAATGGATGCTTTAAAGAAAGCTGAAACATATGTATATGAACCAGTTAATGCGTTTGAATTAACTGTACCGGAGCAGGCAATTAGTACCGCAATGTATAAGCTCGCTTCTATTTCAGCAACTTTTGCAGAGCCTATATTCAATAATGATTCTTATCAGTTAACAGGATCATTACCTGTTGCAAAAACAGAGAATTTTAAACGCATGCTCCATTCATTTACAGAAGGAGAAGGCATATTTACAACGAAGCCAGCTGGTTTCACAAAGCTGAGACCTCCCTTCCCTACTCGAAAACGTGTTGATTATAATCCGCTGAATCGGAAAGATTATTTGCTTCATGTGTTGAGGGCTTATTAAGTAAAACACGCTGGGTTCTCCTCAGCGTGTTTTACTATTAGAAATAGCTTAATAAATAACTGAATTTTCTGATTTAATTTGAGAAATTTTGAATTTCCATATTTACAATTTATTTTCGTTAACATATTTATTACAATAATTGGTATATAAAATATAAATGAAAGAAGGGGTTTGAAATGAGCATCCAGCTACAGGGATACGAACAAGTCACTCATCTTTTACATACTTGGTACCATGAAATACGCGCTCAACACATATCGACAGCTACCAAGATTAAACATGAAATTGAAGAAATAATTGACACAATTGAAAAGGATCGAAATTTACTACTCTATTATTATCTTCTTGATTTTCGCTTTAAGGTTTTACATAATAACTTAAGCATCGCTCCAAATAGTTTTGACAAGATTGAAACAATATATACTGAAACAGAAAGAACACTATCTTACTATTATCACTTTTTCAAAGCCATTCATTCTACAATTCTCTCAAATAACAATGTAGCAAAAGAGCATTACGAAAAAGCGGAAAATTATATAAATTCATCATCAGATGAACTAGAGAAAGCAGAATTTAACTACCATTTTGCTAACTTCTATTTACATACATATCAGCCACTATTAGCTATTCAATATGTAAGTAAAGCAAAAGAGATTTTTTCTAAACATGTCGGGCACGAAAATAATGTAGCCGGATGCGACAATATATTTGGTGCAGCGTGTATTGATATAAAACAATTTCCACAAGCTGAAGAAAGCTTTAATTCTGCAATAAATATTTACAATAAACAACATGAAGAAACCCTTCTTTTAAGAGTGCGTAATAATTTAGGATTCCTATATGCAAGTCAAAATTTATCTGAATTAGCTATACGTCAATTAACTGATGTTACGAACAAACTTCCAAATCATTTCAAAGCAATTTTTCTTAAAGCAAGAGAACACTTTAAACTAGGAGAATTGTATGTTGCTGAAGAACTAATTACTCGTGGATTAACTATTTGTAAAAACATAGATAATCAAGAATACTTGTATCATTTCACAATTTTAGACCTCATAGTAAAAGGAAGTCCTGCAAAAGTTCTCGAAGAATGTATTATTAATGCTATTATGTTCTTCAATAACGAGCAATTGTTTAATTACACTCAAGAATATACTGAAAAATTAGCACTTGCATTCCATGCGGAAGACAATCACTCTAAAGCAAGCGAATATTTTTATTTGAGTCATCAAACGAAAGAAAAAACTTTTGAAAAGGGAGCGTTAAAATAATGAAAAAATTTACTGGAATTTTAATGGGGTTATCTCTTTCAGCTATCTTATCTTTTGGATTCACATTCTCTGCACAATCAGAAAATGTGAAAGATTCAAAGTCAAATACACCGGTTATTCAGTATAGTCATGCTGATACTTGGTAAAAAACAATTTGTAATAGAAGAAGGTTACGATATATAATCGTAACCTTCTTCTATTACGTTGAGAAATCCTTTAGATTCCCCCGTTCTCTAACAATTCTTCAAGCTTTTCTATCACTCTTGATAAAGCTAAAATTGAATTCTCTGTTTCAAATTCTCCAACATTCACAGAATGATTTGCATTTTTGACAACATCGATCGTTAAATTCGTTTTATATAACTGATCAATTTTATTTGCATTATAATGATGATCTTTATCCCCAATAACTAAAAGTCCTTCGTGATTACTTTGTAAAATAGATTCGAAAATAGATTCAAAATTTAGTAAAGGTGTAAGTACTATCATTTTTGACTGTAAAAAATCTTCTCTCTTCATTAAATCATTTGCAATTGGAATTGTTCCGAGTGATTTTCCTAAAAACATCGTCTCGTTGTATTGCTCACCTTTTAATACTTCATTCATTATAGGATGAATATCACCCATCATTACTTTCGTTACTTCTTCTATTGGTTTATTCATTAATTGTTCGTCGTAAGAATAATGAATATGTACAACATCTATTTTATGTTCAAGCATAAGCATCGTCGCGTAATAAAATAACGGCTTATCATAATTGTATCCTGAACCTGAAAACATAAAGCAAACCGTACTGGAGCCTTTTTCGATATGTGTGTAATGAATTACTTTGTCATTTATATGTACCTCTTTTTTAGTCCCCTTCACCGTCTTCCCCTCCGAATACGTTTATTTTTGTAAAACGATATGTTCTGTGTGAACTGATACCTCCTTTACTTTCTCTTTTATAAACGCAGGCTGTAAGTTATATGTATGCAGTTCTTCTACTGGCACCCATCTAAACAAATACGTTCTACCCTCTTCTTCCAAAATATATTGATCCGCTCCATTCGCAGGTAATTCATGTAGCTCTACTTCATAATAAAAACTAATCTCATGAAACTTTCGCTCAGAAAGTGTAAAGAAATTTTCTACTGACCATATTAATCTCATTCCTTTCATAGGAACAGCTAGTTCTTCCGCAAGCTCACGTTTCAATGCGTCTTCACTATTTTCTAGCATTTTCACTCTACCGCCTGGTACGTACCAAAAATCTTCACCATTACCTTGCAATATAAGGATTTTATTACCGTGTTTACAAATGGCTCCGACTCGGTAATTAAAACATGTTTCCTCAACTTTGAACGTAAGATCCACAACGATTGCCTCCTATACTTCATTTAAAAATCGCTATAAAACTATTATGTATGTATCGTATAAATAAGATTACTAAATTTTTCTAGTTCATTCAATAGTTTTTAATTTTCCGAATCTTTTTCCATCAATTATACATATGCATCTATTACAATAACAGTACACACGAAAAAGCGCCTTGTTTCTTTAATAACAAGGCGCTTTTTCTTGATACTATATTTAAATTGTTATCTTCCCACTCTCCCACCACTCCATGAAAGTTTTTAAAGAAGGCGCAACCCACGTTCTACTATCATTTTCATGATTCCATACATATATATCATCTCTTTGTACCATTCCATTCAAAATGGAATAACCAAACAAGTCACCATTTCCGCCACCGATAAGCTGCTCCACAAAAATCTTTTCTTTTGTTAAACGAATTGCTATCATAAAAAGTTACGGGGGATTTGTTATTTTACTTTAATTCTAGAAACAAAAATAGAATCCATTTTGAAAAATAAATCAACATGGATTCTTAAATAAAAAACAATTTTTTGATGTATCTTAGTTTAATTGTTAACTCCGCACAACTTCCCCATCAACTAACTCAATGATTCTATTACACTGATTCGCCACTTCCATATCATGCGTTACAATAATAATTGTTCGTCCTTCCTCATTCAGTTGTAACAGTAGGTTCATAATTTCTTCTCCTGTTTTTCTATCTAAATTTCCGGTCGGTTCATCTGCCAATATTAATTCTGGTTCGCCCACTAACGCTCTTGCAATTGCGACACGCTGCTGTTGTCCACCTGATAGCTCGTCGGGTGTTTTATACATATGTTCTTTTAATCCTACTTTTTCTAAATAGAACTTCGCCTTATTTTCTCTTTCCCGTTGCTTTAACTTTCTATATGTGAGTGGTAGCACTACATTATCCAGTACAGTATGTTCTTTTAACAATGCAAAATATTGAAAAATAAATCCGATCATTTCATTTCTTGTTTTATGAACTTTATTTGCTCTAATTTCAGTTAATGTTTTTTCATTTAACGTATATTCACCCTCATTTGGCATATCAATTAACCCGATAACATTTAATAGGGTACTTTTCCCTGAGCCTGATCGACCCATTATCGCTATCATTTCGCCCTTATTTATCGTTAAGTTTATACCGTTTAACGCAAATGTTTTATGATTCTTGTTACTATACACCTTTTTAATATCTTTTAGCACAATCAAACTCATTATTCCATTCCTCCTATTAATGTTTTCGGTTCGAGCTTTCTAATAAATAAGAAGACAATTACATTTGATACAATGATGATCAGTAATAAGAAAAGAAATACTAAAAGTAATATAGGCATGTCCAATTTAAAGTCTAATGCGGATACTGCTTTAAAATCCTTTGACATTTGCAGCAGATTACCATATCTCCATGAAAAGTAAGCTATTGACATTCCTAAGCCAGCTATTGCTACAATAATGTTTTCTATAACAATTTGAATAAACATTCCAAATTTACTTTCGCCAAAAACTATTTTTATACCAAATTCCCTCTTTCTCATCAAGATAGAAACGATGGTTGTTACTACCATTCCGACGATCGAGAATAGAATGAATAAGATTCCTACTATAAGTTGAGGTATTTCAGAATAACTATTAAGAGTAACATCTATATTTATTTCATCACCTAAATTTTTTAAATAAAACGTACCGCCGTTTCCTTTAAGTTGAATTGATTTTTCTAGTTTCTTTACATCTGCATCTTTTCGTAAATGTAAAACTGTACTTTGATGCAGTCTTAAAAACATCGCTTCATAATTTTCATATCTATCAGATGACATAGGCATTATCATTGCATAATCCAACTTCAAATAAACGTTCGTTGTATTATTATTTACGATAAATTTATTCTCTGGTAAAAAGCCTATAATTGTATATTGATTATTAATTGTATCCCCAACTTGAAAATATTTCTTAAAGTAAGAACCCATTAATACTTTTGTTTTTTCTTCACTATTTTTTGGAAAATCTTCATGCAAGAAACCCTCTTCAGGTTTTAAAGGTAAACCTAACAATTTATAGTAATTTTCATCAACAACAATTGTTTGAACAGTAGGTCTGTCATCGTGAAACGTTTTATGTTTCAAATCAGCAATCATACTATTTTGAAGTGGCCTATTACTTAATTCTATTTCAATTAAACTCTCCTCGTATGTACCATACGAAATCACATCTTTATTTTGATGAATTGTATTATAAACCGCTTGAATTTGCTCTTTATTAAATTGATCGCTTTGTAACCTATCTGTCGTCCTTTCAAAAGTAACTAAATATGTTTTATCCACATTTAATGCTGAGCTGGCTTTATCATTTAGATGGTGTAAATTATAAAATACATTAATTGAACTCGTTATAGTTGCTAATCCAAATGTAATCTGTATTAGAAGAAGTACGGAAAATAGAAATCTCTTTTTTAATGCTAGGAACGCACTTTTTATTCTCATCATTTTTACTCCTTTAACGCTTTAGCAGGTTCACTTTTAAGCACATATACAAATGGTATTACAGAGAGGATAAAAGCTATAGTAAGTGAAAAAAATACACACATTACAATATGAGTAGACTGTAAACTAATGCTATAACTTGTAAACTCTACAATATTTTCACTCAAAGTGCTAAAAATCCATTGTATGCATATTGCACAGGTTGATGCAGCGATTGCACATAAAAATAATTGACTAAATATAAAAATAAACAGATTTACATTACTTGCTCCCAAAGCTTTCCTTAACGACAGACTTTTTTTCTTCGTATAAATCCAATAATAACTTACTATTATACTGGTAATGAAAGCTATACAAAAAAGCCTAAATGGAAAACTAAGTAACTCTTTCACGGCTTTACTTGTGTTTTTTTCTTTCTCATAGTTCTCTTTTTCACTAATCACTTTGGCATTTATATCTTTATTGTTCTGTTTCATATGCTGTATGAAAGTTTCTATCTCTTCTTTAGGGTTTTCGTTAGAACGAACAATCATTTGGAATGTATTATCTTTTTGTATCATCTGTTTCACTTCATCTGGCATGTCATTTAGAGAGACGTAAATTTTAATATTATACTCATATCCAGTATTTTCTCCAGCTACGCCTTTAACTATATATTCCTTATTAAATAATTTTATTGTTTCCATATCCTTATAAATTTTCTTCCCCACTATTACACTATTTTTTTCATCTTGTCCCATCTGAGAACCTTTTAGCAAAGGTGGAGACCAATTTTTATTAAGGAGACCATTCATTGTTACTCGGCCGATATCTGGAATAGTAGTACGAATATCATTTGTAATAACACTAGCATTTTTAAAATCAGATTCTACTAACGTCTGAAACTGTTTGAAATTGATTTCCCCCATATTAGTAAGTTGAACGGAATAGTAATAATTAAAATAACCATTTTTTCTATCATAAAATTTCTCATCATAATAATCTTTCGTCGACATTGCTATAAGTATCGGCCATATTGTCAATACAAACGCAATAAATAACATAATGAATATTGTTTTGTTTACCACTATTTCTTTTAATACTAGATTCATATATCCTCCTCATTTTAAAAACCGTGAAAAAGGCATTTATCCTTTGTCACGGTTTTTGTTGATTGTTATCTAATTACCATTTCCTTAGAGGTATAGGCACTATCCCCTTTCATTACCCATTCATGACCCGAATAGCCAGTGGTAATTGGCCCTCTGGATGAAACTTTAACGTTCACACGATCTGTAATTTTAGCATTATTCTTTTCTACCTCTTTAGAAGACCCATCATCAAAGCTAGCCCTTACAGTCATCTTGTAAAAATGAGGTTCATTTGTTTGCGCAGTGTAGGCGTATCCTGTAGCCTTTCCTCCACTTCCGTCCCATTCCCCATAAGAATCCCAACTAATTGAAGCAAATGAAGCGGAAGAAACCATACCTAATAAACAAGCAGTAATCCCTGTAGTAGCTAAAGTTTTTTGAAGTAAGCTTTTCATATATCCTTAATCTCCTTTTTAAAATATTCACTTAAATATTTAAGTATTTTTAGGCCTTGTCCTCATTATACATAAAGAAAACAAGAAGATATTTAAAAATCCCAATATTCACATTATTTTACACAGAACTTACCTTCTCATGAACTTTCCTTCATAAAACAAAAAGATAGTATGAAACTCCCATTCACACCATCTTTTTGCTTCCGTTATTTATTTGATTCTGTATAAGGAAGAATATATTTCACAATTAATTCCCATCTATCCCGTGCATTCGGCATAACTTCTGAAGCAATTACTACAACCAAATCCTTCTTAGGAATACAACAAATCACATTCCCACCATCGCCCATTGCACAGTATGAAAAGATTCCATCCTCTTCTCGTAACCACCATAAGTAACCATATTGATTTTGGTTCATTGTTGTCGATTCTTTTATCCATGGTGTTGATAGAATTTGTTTTCCATTATGAGTACCTTCATTCAAATACAGCTGTCCAAACTTAGCCATATCTTTAACCGTTAACGTTAGTCCCCAGCCGCCTGTCGAAATACCATTTGGATCATGAACCCATCCTTTTACATCTTTTCCGAATAAGTCATCAAATCCAAACGCTTTCATCTTGTAGTTTGGAATTTCTCTCATACCGAGTGGCTGGAATAAGTATTCATTCGCAAATTCACGTGTATTTTTTCCTGTTACGCTCATTATGATTGCTGATAGTAAATGAGCTCCTGCAGATGAATATTTAAAAGATCCAATTTCTCCGCCGTTTCCTATCCTATTTAACGTATATTGTATCCAATCTTGTTGTGTACATAGTTCTTCTAACGGTTCCTGCCAGTCTACAAAAGGATATGGCGCTGTCATTGTTAGAAGATGGCGTACTGTTACTTCAGATGCCTTAAGTTTATATTCCGGGAAAAACTCTATTACTCTTTGATCAACGCTTTTTATATATCCCTTATCTATACATATCCCAATTAGCGCAGAGATTATCGTTTTTGTAACTGACGCTACATGAAACGCATCATCTGGACCGTGTCCCTTATAATATTTTTCAAAAATAACATTACCTTTCTGCACTACTAACATACCATTCATATTTTCATATTCTTCTTTTATAATCTGATCTAACTTTTCAGCAGTTTTCATTATTCCTTCCCCTTTAACCTATCATTAAAAAGGTTCGATAGGTACATATATATCAACTATATGTTTATGTTTTGGATGCTGCTTTGGATCATTTCTATATACTTCAAAAGGATACGAGTCTCTCGGTTTATATCCGCTATTTGGAAGCCACTCACCGTATAAAAAATCCCATGCTCCTTTATATTCATCTTGGAATATTTCAAAATGACCTACCGCATACTTTCCAGAAGGTATTACCATTATTCCTATGTCGCTCGTTTCTACTGCGGACTCATTTGGAATTGTTATACATAAACTTGTTCTTAAATGATAGTCCTCTGTAAATTCATGATGATCGTGGTAAATGGTTAATACTTTCGTATCCTCAAATACATGATAGTTTTGCAACGCTGCGTAATGAAATAATTTCTCTATCATTTTCGGAAAAGCTACAGTTAACTCTTCATATGTACCGATATGTCTTATGTATGCGACGTTTATATCGTCCGCTGTTACAATTTCAACATTCCCTCGAACCTTCTTACATTCATTGTATTGAGAAGTTCTTCTTACGTCTTTGCAATTCTTGCTATTGTCGTTTCGATATTGAGACGGACTTACTCCGTAATAATTTTTAAATGTACGGGAGAAAACTGCTGAATCTGTGAAACCAAAATGGTAAGCGATATCTGTAATCGTCATATCCGGGCGATATGTAAGTAGATTTGTTGCCCTTTCTAACTTCAAGCGATTCACATACCGAGATAACGGCTCGTCTACTATTCCTTTAAAAATCCGATGAAAATGAAACTTTGAAAATCCTGCTACATCGGCCAGCTCTTCAATAGATAGTGAACTATCTATGTTTGATTCTATATAATCTTGAACTGTATGTATGCGTCTTACATACTCATTTCTACTTTGTTTATTCTCCATACTTCTAGCTCCTCACAACAAAAAGGCTAACTTTGTGCTAGCCTACTTTTACACATTTTTCAAAAATAGAACTCTACTCCCGCCGTTCCCATCATAATTTGTATGTACCGATACACCCTCTATCTCATCATCCCCAGCCTCAATTTGAAAGCCAATCTCCCTATGAAACTGTATCGATTTTTTATTAACCGGTGATGTGATTGCTTTTATAACTTTACGATTGTTTGCACGTGCGACATCAAAGAAGTAAGAATACAATGTCGATGCGATTCCTCTTCTTCTATACTTCGGATTTACTCCGATAAAATGAACGTACGCTTCCTCTTTATGTGTTTGCGAAAAGAAGCCGCATAAGAAACCTAACGTTTCGCCTTCTTCTTCAATGATAAAACTCGTTTCTTGAAAGTGAACGAAGAACAGTTTTGGCAACATAGCCGCCATATCTCTCCCGCCCCACCAATCATTTAAAACAGAATGAATCTTTACATAATCTTCCCCTTGAATGTTTCTTACTCGCATATGTTTCTCCCTCTCACTCACTTCATTTTTTCATAAATTTTAATGACTGTTTCTACTAATAGGATGAATACCCATATTCCGCAAAATACAAGTACAGACTGGAATAAAGAACCTAGCATAACAATACTTATTAAACCTAATTCTGGGCCTGAAATGGACATTTCATCAAATCCTATATTATGTATAAATGGACCGGTTGAAAAAGCCATAAAAATAGATCCTATTAAATAAATCACACTCATTATTTTTAATATTTTTATAGAAAGATACGAAGTTTGTTCTTGCTCCACTTGTGATAATTCGATTTCCCCACTCTCAATTCCTTTTTGCAAACAATCTTCACACAAAAATTCTTCCTTAATTTTTTTACCACCATGCAATGCACCTGTAATTTCTTTACAGCGCGAACACTTTCGATTTATCATTTTGTTATCACTCCAATCTCGTAAGATTATACTTATACAATCCCGTTTTTACCTTATTATCCCTTTTATGTATTTTATAGAAAGGTGACGTGTTTTATGATATCTAAACTTACTTTTGGTTATAAAAAGCCTACTGAGCAATATGTATTACGACCTAGTTGTTATGCAATTATTTTTAACTCAACCTCTTCAAAGATTGCTATTATCCAAAAAGGAGAACACTACTTTTTACCCGGCGGCGGTATGGAAGGTACCGAAACAAAAGATGAATGCTTACATCGTGAACTACTAGAGGAATTAGGATGGTCTATTGAAATTGATCGGTATATCGGTAATGCAATGCGGTATTTTTATGCTGAAAAGGAAGATACATATTATTTGAACGATGGGTTCTTTTACATTGCGAACATGGTGCAGAAACAAACTGAAAACTGTGAGGAGGATCACGTTCTAAGATGGATGTCTCCATTACATGCTGTAGAACTTCTACTTCACGATCATCAAAAATGGGCGGTTGAACAAGCACTTTTATTACGAAATAAAAAAGGATCTCCTTCTATATGAAAGAGATCCTTTTTACTGTTAACTCACTTTTTTCAAATTGAGAGCTGGTTTTTTCATTCCGCCTTTTTTTACAACGTATAAGCCGATAAAGATGATAAGTCCACCAACGAGTTGCATCATATTGATCTGCTCTCCGATTATTACTGCCGCAAAGATAACTGCGAACAATGGCACGAGATACATATAAACCATTACTTTCGTTGAACCGATTTGACTAATGCCGACATACCACATTGCTAGCCCAAAGATGGTCGCAAAGACGATTGAATATGCTAGTGATCCCCAGCTTGGCGTATCTACTGGCCACGTTAATGTGTTTACGTTGAATAAACAGTATATAACGAGAGGTACAATTCCAATTAAAGTAGACCATGATGTGACTCTCATTGCGGAATATTTTGTAATAAGAGGTTGCGCTAATATTGGATACCATCCCCACGCAATTGCTGCGACTAATCCAATTATATTTCCGAGCCATGCATACTCGTAAGTAGCTCCTCCTGTATGTCCTGTTAATAAAACGAATGCTGCACCAATAAACGCTACTATTGAACCAATTTGTACTTTCATCGAAAAGCGTTCTTGTTTATGCAATACCGCTAATATCCCTGTAAATATAGGTGACATCGCAATTAATAATGAGGCGTTCGTTGCTGAAGTATATTTCACAGATAGCATAAACATCGTTTGATACATTGTCGTACCAACGATACCGACTGCTACTAATCGTAACCAATCTTTTCTTTCAATACGTAATGAGCGTTCCATTAAAAATGTAATAAGTAATAATACCGGTGATGCTACTAAAAAGCGTAAACTATTAAATTGAATGGATGACATAAATGCCACACCATACTTTCCAATTGTATAATTTGCTCCCCATACTAATGCTACTGATACTAGGAGCCATTCCATTTGCCATCTTTTCATCCGAATCTCCCCTTCCATATTTAGCATAGTAAAATTGGCTGGATATAACACCGTCCAATTGGCTGTTTTTTTACCCAGCCAATTTGTTATACTGAATGTATATAAGAGTTACGGAGGCGTTTTTTATGGAATGGAAGCTAGATAGCGACAGTAAAATCCCTATTTATCAGCAAGTTGTTGACTTTATTGAGAAACGTATTACATATGGAGAACTTCCTCCAGGTAGCTTCCTCCCTTCCGAACGGAAATTAGCTACACAGTTAAATGTAAACCGAAGTACAGTAACGACTGCTTATAATGAACTTCGTGCTATGGGAATTGTAGAAAGTACGACTGGTAAAGGAACACGAGTGAGTACACATATGTGGGGCGTTTCTCCAACATTAACGCCGAACTGGAGAAATTTCGTAGAAGGCGGTACATTTTTACCAAACTTACCGTTACTTCGCCATATTCGGGCAGAAATACAACAAAATGAAAATATTATAGATTTTGCAAACGGAGAGCTCGGTTGTAATCTCTATCCTCACGATCAACTACAAATGATTTTACGAGAACAACCGTTAACGCATTCATTAAGTTATGATCACCCGCAAGGCTATCTCCCACTAAGACAAGCGGTCGTAAAATATATGAAGGAATATTTAAAAGTTGAAGCGACTGAACAGTCCATTATGATTACTTCTGGCGCACAGCAAGCCTTGCACCTTATCGTACAATGTTTATTAAATCCAGGTGATGCTGTTGCTTTTGAAAGTCCTTCACACTGTTATTCCTTACCGTTATTCCAATCAGCAGGTATTCGTATTTTCCCGTTACCTGTCGATGAACACGGTATTAATCCAGATGATGTGCAAGAGCTATATCGGAAGCATCGTATTAAAATGATCTTTTTAAATCCAAACTTCCAAAATCCTACAGGCACAATGCTGCATCCAAGCCGTAGAAAAAAACTATTATCACTTTGTGCAGACTTACGAATTGCGATTGTTGAAGATGATCCGTCTAGTTTACTTACGTTAGAAAAAAAACAACCTTGCCCTACTTTAAAATCAATAGATGAAAATGGAACAGTCATCTATGTACATTCTTTATCAAAAATGATTGCACCGGGATTACGAGTCGGCTGGCTTGTCGCCCCGCAATCGGTAGTAGAAAGGTTATCTGACGCACGACATCAAATGGAATTAGGTATGAGCATTTTCCCACAGTGGCTTATGCAGCAATTTTTTGAAACTGTACCATTTCAGTCTCATATCGTACCGTTACGAAAACAACTAGCAGAAAAAAGAAACGTTATCGTCCGTGCCCTAAACGAGCAACTTCATGATAAAATCTCTTTTTCCAATCCTACTGGTGGTATTTACATATGGGGAAAATTAAAAGAACCGATAAACGAAAAACAACTTATTATGCAAAGCTTAAAACAAGAAATAGCATTTATGCCAGGTAGTATTTTTGGCGCGAAAGATGGTTATATACGTTTATCTTATGGAAAAGTGAATATTGATCAAATTGAGGAAGGGATTTCTCGTTTACGTGAGGCTATTTTGGTTTGTGGAAAATAAGTAGCATCCTTACATATCGTCAATAGAATTTCATTAATTTTCAAATAAGTACATAAACTAAAAACCACTTTAGTTTATGTACTTGTATTGGTTCATTTTTTTATTTGAATAAAATATGTATCATAAGGTTCTTTAAAAGTGTAGCCTAGCTTTTTTGCTAGTTCAACAGATTCAACATTTGCTCCATCCCAACTAGGATATTTCTCTCTATCTAAACAATCTAATATAAGTGCAGATGCTACAATCTTAGCTAAGCCTTTTCTTCTATGTTCAGGATGGCTCGCAATTTCAATCTCGATTCCATCATCAAATATACTAAATGATGTTGCAGCAGAAACAACTTGCCCTTTATTTAAAATGGCGTATCCTACGCCCCTATCAATAAAATCATCAATTGAATCAAACTGACTAGTAAAATCTTCTGAGAGTGCATGAAATGAAGATGCCTTTGCTATATCTTTATCAATTTTTTTCATTTCGTAATTTTGGGGTAATGTAGACAATATATCCCGTATGTATTCTTTATCTAAATCGCCGGGGTTCTTATTAAATCTAAATCTTTGAAACTTCTCAATTGATCCTTTGTGAACAGTCTCTATCCGTTTTTTCCATTCATCCGAATCTACAATGGCAAGAGTAAAATCAGGTAGATTATATAATAATTCTTCCGCCTCTTCTGCGTTTGGATTCCCGGCGTAAAACACAAAAATTCCTACAGTTATTTGAGCAACAGTTGGATTTTCGAGATTGTCTACCCACGCACTTCCCATATGTCCTTGGAGATAGGAAAGTACAATCGTACTATCGAAATCATCAAACATCTCAACTAACTTTTGCCTTACATTGTTATCTGCTTTATAAATCATTCCATTCCCACTTTCTGAAAATTATTATTATTACACCGATTATATGTTAGCATATATTTTTAAATATATACAATTTTTGTAAGTTGAAATACAAAATCCTCGTTTGACAAAACCTAAATCTACCATTATCATCAACACGAACCTAGTTATAGGAGTGATACCAATGAAAATCTATGTTGATGCAGATGCTTGCCCTGTAAAAGATGTAATTATTTTTGAAGCTACGAAGGCAGAAATTCCTGTTACCCTCGTTACAAGCTTTTCTCATTATTCTAATGCTGAGCAGCCAAAAGGCGTGGAAACAATTTATGTTGATTCTGGAGCAGATGCTGCGGATTACCGAATTATGCAGTTAGCCCAAAAAGAAGATTTAATCGTAACACAAGATTACGGTCTTGCTTCGCTTGCTTTAGCAAAAGGCTGTATCGTTCTTCATCATAAAGGGTACAAGTATACGAATGAAAACATTGACCAACTATTACAAACACGTTATTTAAGTGCAATGGTTCGAAAAAGCGGTAAGCGTACAAAAGGACCGAAACCATTTACAGCAGAAGATAAAGAGAAATTTAGAGCGCTCTTTAAAAGTATGATCGCACTGTAGAAATGAACCGTCTATTTGTAGAGAAAGAAAAGAAGAGAATATCCAAATGAACATTCTCTTCTTCAGGTTTACCCGTTTAAAATGAAGGTAAATTATCTAAGTTATTTTCTTTTATTCCATCCGGTTCGCTACGTATAATATCTCTACCATACTTATGAAATACGTCCACATGAGCTAATTTCCCTGATTTTGCTTCGCTAAGAGCAGTCATATAATCTAACTCTCTTCCGCTACTTGTTTTAAACGCTATTAAATCCCCATCATCATTTTTACGAACGGCAACAATTTGTTCTGCTCCTGTATTAACTTCATGGTCTACTTCAAATTGAGCTTGTTCTTCTCCTTGATGTAAATAATCATTATACACTTTTTCAAAATCTTTTTTGTCCATTAAACTCACCTCCAACACATTTTATTAGTATGGTTGGGAGATGGTGGTTTTATGTAATTTCATTTTAGCAAAATGGATTTTTAATACCTACGCAAATCCTTCAAAGTTTCCAAAATATCATCTGTAAAGGCTGTACTACCCTCTGTCTCTAAAACTCTAAAGTATAAACTTCTTAAAAAAGCTCTAATATTTTGTACTAAAATATCATGCTGAGGATGCGGGATGTCTTCAACGATTGCTATACTATGTAACCAGTTGCTCCACTCTTCTTCTGTTAAAAGATTTTGATTACGTAATGACATAATTGGCGTTACTAATCTCTCATCCTCAAAGTGTATGTAAACATAGTCATTTAGGCGAACTTTCTGACGAACAGCTGCAAGAATCGCATATGAAAACTCACGATTTTGTATTGTACGTGCTAACGCATCGAGCGCATCCGCTGCATGCGCAGTAGAGTGTGCCCACCCTTTTCCTTCTACGTAACCTCTTACATCTTCTTCTAAATATACATATTCCAGCACTTGTTCTGCCACGCTGTACAGTTGTTCTTCGGATAACAACGGTTCTCTTTCATGAACAGATAAAATAAGTGGTGGAATTAATACGGAGAACGCACGTTTAAATACAGAATCTGTTCCCTTTTCACCAATTTTATAAAATAAATAATCAGGGCTAATTGCTTGTAACATTAATCCTCGTAATTCTTTTTGTCTAAACACATCAGTTGTAATCCATGTGTGAAGCGTACTATAAATTAAATCATCGCGTAATTCAGCATCAGGTGATCCGATATAATCTAACATCCACTGCGCATATGGATATGCATCTACGTCTTCTGGTACAGCATAATTATTATTTTTAATTTGTAGTAGTTCTTCTTTTAATTCTAATACTTCATTCATTATATTTTTTCTCCCCTTTTTGCGTTTCTTATTGCCTTATCCCCCGTTTTTCACTTTCTAAAGCTAATATAATTATACGAGAATTATAACTATTAATAAAAGGCTATACATATACTTTTGATTGTGTATTTCTTCCGCGAATTCGTTTGCAAATGTTGTTTTTCCTGATGCTGTAATACCGCTTACTCCAACTCTTGTTGGGTGAGTTAAGTTTAATTTTAAAATATGATCTACAATTTCTTTAATTTGTTGTTTTCGGTCATGATATTTCCCACCTTCATTTAGTTTACATAACAAAATTATAATTAACTTTTATGTCACTATTTGTCGGTAAGTCGATATCCTATGTCGAATCGTCGATATATCGAAAAAATCGTTGATATATTTTAAGTTACGATAGATATATTATGATTGGTTTACTTCCCCTTAAATCCTCGATACAATGCAGTCCGTAATTCTTGCTTGTATTCCTCTATTTCTGGCATATCGAGTTCTTCTGCTAGTCTGATAGCTAATTCAATATCATACGGTACACGTACGAGTTGTATGGAAAAGCTCGCTGCTTCTTTTTCATTGTAAATCCCTTCGAATATTAAATAAGAAGCTTGTGTAATTTCAAGCGGATTTCCTACGCTACCAGCGTTACATAACGTTTTGCCACTGAAATTTTGAACGAATGCTTGGTGAACATCACCGTAGCAAACGACATCTGGTTTTCTTTCTCCTTCTATATTCTCCGTGAGCTCACTGTTTTCAAACATACTAATTCGCTCTTCTCTTGCGGCATGTGGTTGAATTCTTTCATATAAACTTCTCGGTGAAGCGTGGAACATACGAATGAGTTTGCCACTCATATAAAACTCGATTGAAAATGGTAAGCTTCTTAAATAGTCATTTTGTTCTTCCGATAGTTGTTTTTGATGCCATTTTAATGCCTCAAATTCAGTCGGTTTTGTTATAAAATCATCCCAGTTTCCCATTACAACTACTCCACATTCTTTACGAATGATTTCAATTACTTCGCTAGAATGAGGTCCTTTTCCAACTAAATCTCCAAGACAAATTATGTGTTCGATTCCTCTCAATTTAATATCTTGCAGTACCGATTCTAAAGCTGGAATATTACCATGTATATCTGAAATTACCGCAATTTTTTCCATATGTATTCCTCCTTTATTTATTACATTCACTTGATTGATACCATTTTGGAATATAGGATGAAAAATGATTATGATCATCTAAAATTCCGTTTAATCTTTCCTTCATATCTTCTACTAAATGCGGTGTGCTTCGGTTTGTCCAAACGATATCCGCAGGGAATGTCATTGCTGCATATAATGAGTACAGTTTCCAAAAATGAAGCGACGGTTCACCTCCGCAATAACCGTGAACTTGTCCAACCGCAAATGGTTTGCTTATTCTTGTAGTAAAAATCGCTACGTTATAAAAATCGTGTATCGGATCTCCAAAATCATATCCACCAAAATCAATAACGATAAATTCCTTATTATGAATCATACTATTTGCTGGATGGAAGTCATCGTGTAAAAATGTGATTGGACGATTTCCCAATAATTGTTTATGCTCCGCTACAAATCTTAATACTGGCTTCAAATCAAGGAAATCTATTTCATAGTTTGCTAACGCTTCTACGTATCTTTCGTATTTATTCCATCGAACCGTTTCCCATTTATCACTTGCACTTTCTCTTTCAATTGAGTGAATTCGCTTTAATACTTCTCCAGCTTTTCTTCCTGCATGATACTGTTCTTCCGCCGATAGCTTACTTAAGCCCTCTTCACCATTTACACCTTGGGCCCATTCAAATACTTGAACACATTTATTTAATTCCTCAAGTTTTATGAAGTGAATTAACTTAGGCGTTGGAATATGTAATGACTCTAATTGTTTCATATATGTATATTCTTCTTGTTTACGTTCAAAGTTTACAGCATCACATACTTTCACAAAATATGTTACTCTGTTTTCTAATTTTATTTTATATTTCTCTTCATGTGAAAAACCTTTTGAAATAGCTGTACACTTTACAATACGAGGCCATTCTAGTTTTCTCTCTATCTCTCTAAGCATTTCTTCCACAACGTTCACCTCTATCAATATATGTACAAACTACCTAGTACTTCATGCTCTCGTTTACTTTCACCTTTAAACTCCACTGCAAATGGATTTTCGCCATGATGATTCAATCGTTCTAGCACTAGCCCTTCTCCAATTGGTTCACAAAACTGCACTTGAATGTCGCCAAACGATACACTTTGACATTCCGCATTCCATTCTTCATTTTTAACGATCTGGCTTGCAGTTAGTCCCATTACTTCTTCCCATTTCCGCACTGTTTCTCGAACATTTTTCACTGCGTAATGAACTGTATCAATTTGTTGTACTTTGTTTTTATGCACAGTGATCGTTCCTATGTTACGTAAATCGTTTCTTCTTTCTTCATCCGTTTCATTCCACTGTATAAAGAAAGGTAATTTCGGCCCGTTCTCTTCTTGCTTTACAAATAACATTTTCCATTCTAAAAGGCGGCCATCTTTTCTCATACGTTTCCCTTCAAATGGTCCTATCGTATGTAATCCATGTTTATTAAACTTAACTGCTAGTTCTTCAATTGCATCTGTTCGAATTGCGATTTGTAACATTCCTTCTCCATCTTCTAATTTCACTACCGTTTCTTGTACTAATGGATTGTCTGCTTTCTTCGCTTTTTCTTCATGCTGAACTGCCAAAAATTCTATATAAGATAAATCAAAATAACATAAACTATTCCAAGTACCCCAATTTGTATGCTCTCCGCCTAGTACAGTATGAAATCCACGCTCCTGCATTTGTTTTGCCGCTTCCTCCGGTGTACAATGTACCGCGTGAACGAGATGATCAAATGCTAACATATTCCTTCTCCCCTTTCTCTCCATCCTTTTATTGTATATTTTATTTTTCTTTCGTTCAATTCAAAAAACTTTAAAACCCAGTTGATTTATACGATTAATATGTATTATAATGAAACAAATTTCAATATTGCCGATTGGAAAAACCAAAGGCACTTTTCTCACACGGGAAAAGTGCCTTTTTCATTTACTATTACAGGGGGATTATTTATGCAGAAATTAATTGTATTTGCTATTATTGGATTTTTCGCTCAATTAATCGATGGAGCGCTTGGAATGGCGTACGGTGTAACATCTACCTCACTATTACTAATGTTTGGTATCGCACCAGCTGTCGCTTCCGCCTCTGTTCATTTAGCTGAAGTCGTTACAACCGCAGCTTCTGGTGCATCTCACATCAAATTTGGAAATGTTGATAAATATACCGTTTCTAGGCTTACATTACCAGGAGCAATTGGCGCATTTGTGGGGGCATGTTTTTTAAGCAATTTACCTGGGGATGTCATTAAACCGTACATTTCTGTATTTTTATTTACTTTAGGGGTTTATATTTTATTACGATTCATTATTCAAAAACAAGTTATTACTTCAAATAAACGTATGTCGGCTAAACAACTTGTTCCACTTGGCTTATTTGCTGGATTCGTTGATTCAACTGGTGGTGGTGGCTGGGGGCCGATTACGACACCTGTACTTTTAGCAAGAGGAAATGAAGCTAGAAAAGTTATCGGATCTGTAGATACGAGTGAGTTTCCTGTCTCACTCGCTGCAACAATTGGTTTCTTCATCTCACTCGGCTGGGAACAAGTAAGTTGGGTTTGGGTATTTTCGTTAATGCTTGGCGGTATTGTCGCAGCTCCAATCGCTGCATGGTTAGTGCGCATCGTTCCTTCTCATTTACTTGGCATATTAGTTGGTGGCCTTATTATCTTTACAAACATTCGTACACTACTTACTACATTTAAAGTGGATCCAACTATTATTTCACTTTCTTACGTGGCAATTGGTCTTGTCGTTATTATTTCTATTTTCATTGCTGTTCGCAATCATTCCAATCGTTCTAACACACCGACAACTGGATATCCGAATGATCAAAAACAAATGCTTCCATAACAATAAAAATACCGCCCGATATACTTCGAGCGGTATTTTTTATTTTTCTAATTTCCAATTCATCATCGTTTCTGTAGTGCCAGTTCTCTGCATATGTAATTTCTCTAATACACGAATGGAGCTTTCGTTTTCCAGAAGTGTCTCCGCAATAATCATTTCTACCTCTCCAGTTTGAAAAGCCCAATTTATTAGTTCTCTTACAGCTTCTGTTGCATACCCTTTATTCCAATATTTCTCAATAAAACCGTAACCAACTTCTACTGTATGTTCCTCATTTGGTTTCCCTTTAAACCCTATATCGCCTAGAACGATGTCATCTTCTTTTCGAATAACATACCAGGCGCCCCAAGGTAATAAATCCTTATCCTGTTTTACATTTTCAACATGCCCTACAATATGCGGACCACTATTATATCCTTGCTCGTTAGCAACGTGTATACTCTCCTCTGTACAAGGCACTATATAGAGCCTTTCTGTTTCTAATTTCATTTTGATTTCCCCTTTTCACTTAAACGTTACTCTAATTATAGCAAAAAATATGACTTTATTATGAATGTCGAATTATATTTTCTGAATTTTCTTTTAATTTTTGAAGGGTTTTTCAATATTTTTTGCGAAACATTTGTATAACAATTTTTTCTTTGCTTATTGTTACATAATAGTAGGTTCGGGTGGAGTTTTGCAAGCGTTTCCTATACAATAACCGATATTTTTTGACTTTTCCTAACAAAATATCTTGCAATATATTCAGAAACTCATTACAATTGCCATATATTAAAAATCTTAGCAATATATAAATCCTCATCAATCCGATGAGGTAGAGGTTGCGACTTTTAATAGTAAAACGGACGAGACACAGAGAATGTCTTAGACTCCGTTTGAAAGGAAAAGTTGCCGAAGTTTATATTTCTTCTCTGGAAATATGAGCTGGGGCTGTCTCCGAAAGGAACAGAACTGTCACGTTTACAAAATTACCGTGTAAACGTGGGGTGCTATCTTAACGGAAGGGTATGATGGGGTGGTTATTTGTGAAACGTTCCGCCAAATTCCTTTGGCGGTTTTTTGTATTTTTCTCCCCCGCTCCTTCCTATCTTACAAGAAAAGGAGTGTTGAACATGAATAGCGCAACGAATCAAGCTACCTCTAAAACAGAAACTACAAAAGGAAAAGGTGAATTAAGACGCGGTCTAAAATCTCGGCACCTTACGATGATTTCTCTCGGCGGTACAATTGGTACCGGACTATTTCTTGCCAGCGGTGGTGTCATCCATTCAGCTGGACCTGGTGGCGCATTAATTGCATACGCCGCAATCGGAATTATGGTTTACTTTTTAATGACAAGCCTAGCTGAACTCGCAGCTTACATGCCTGTTACTGGATCTTTTAGCACGTACGCAACAAAATTTGTTGATCCATCACTTGGCTTTGCACTTGGATGGAACTATTGGTATAACTGGGCAATTACTATCGCTGCTGAACTAGCGGCTGTAACATTAATTATGAAATTTTGGTTCCCAAATACCCCTTCTCTTATTTGGAGCGGATTATGTTTAGCTATTATTTTCCTTTTAAACTACTTATCTGTTAAAGGGTTTGGTGAATCTGAATATTGGTTCGCACTTATTAAAGTCGTTACTATTATTATCTTTTTAATTGTCGGCTTTATGATGATTTTCGGAATTATGGGCGGTGAAACTGTTGGATTTAAAAACTTCACTGTTGCAGACGCACCATTTAACGGTGGTATTATGGCAATTATTGGTGTATTTATGGCAGCTGGTTTCTCATTCCAAGGAACAGAATTACTTGGGGTAGCTGCTGGTGAAACTTCTGATCCAGAGCGCAATATTCCGAAAGCAATTCGTTCAATTTTCTGGCGTATTCTCTTATTCTATATCCTTGCGATTCTCGTTATCGGTTTATTAATTCCTTATACAACTGAAAGCCTTGCTGCAAGTGATGTAACAGTAAGTCCATTTACACTTATTTTTGAAAAAGCGGGCGTTGCCTTCGCTGCTTCTGTTATGAACGCTGTTATTTTAACGGCAGTACTGTCTGCTGGTAACTCTGGTATGTATGCTTCAACTCGTATGCTTTGGGATTTAGCTCGCCAAGGAAAAGCACCAAAATTCTTAGGAAAATTAGATAGCCGCGGTGTACCTGTTAACGCATTAATCGTAACATCAATTGTCGGTAGTATCGCTTTCATTGCTTCTTTATTCGGTGATGGTGTTGTATACATTTGGTTATTAAACGCATCTGGAATGTCTGGCTTTATCGCATGGGTCGGCATTGCAATTAGTCATTACCGTTTCCGTAAAGCATATATCGCACAAGGAAAAGATTTAAAAGACTTACCTTATAAAGCAAAATGGTTCCCATTCGGTCCACTCTTCGCTTTTACGCTTTGTATTATCGTAATTTTAGGACAAAACTACGGCGCATTTATGGGCGAATCAATCGACTGGAACGGTGTACTCGTTTCTTACATCGGTTTACCACTCTTCTTAGTACTATGGTTAGGATATAAATTTACGAAAAAAACGAAAGTGATTCCACTTGATAAATGTGAACTGAAATAAAGGGAGACGAGCAAACATATTTGTTTGCTCGTTTTTTATTTACTTCCCTATTTCTTCTGTTTTTGCAATAATAAAGGAAATATAAATAAAGGTTGGGATATCATGAACATTCGCATTACTGATGAAGCAAAAGCAGCTATACATAGATTAGAACGTGAAGACAAAAAGATCATTCGCATTAGAGGGACAATGACAAACTCTTGTAGTATATTCGTTGATGTCGATTTAATTTGGGATACATATGTTGCAGATGATGTTGTATATGAAGATGCTGACTTTATTGTACAAATGGATTCATTCACGAAAGACTACACTGGTGATACGGTGAAGCTTGATTATAAAACAACAGGTTTTAGTATTACGACTCCGAGTGAGACGTTAGTTTATGGGTTGTCGATTAAAAAATAAAGATTGTTTTTATTTAACCGCCGGGGTAAAAAAACGAGTTGAGAACGGTAATAAAAAATGATACTTTACCAAAGGATTTTTGTTTTTGAGTATTTTAAACAAAACCGCTTATGCTTCAAAAATGAAGTATAAGCGGTTCTTTCTTTTGAATGAACCAATAATAAACGCAATTCTACCCTTATTCAATGAAAGGTCTACAGCATTATTTCGATGAAGCTAAACATTCATAAAATCTATCCCTCTTCCATTTCTACTTGCTTCATATAATATTCCATCGCTTCATTAAGCCATTTTTGTTCATCTTCTGCGAAAGGCGAAGGTATCATATTTTCAAGTTCTTGCATATCCAGTTCTCCCACACTAGTATTAGCTAACTTTTGTATCAAATCTTCACTAAGAAATGAAAAAGACTCTTCTATATATTCCTTTACCATCTCTTGTACTTTCAAGTCCTCGACTGGTTTACCATATAATTGTTTAACCTTTTTAGACAATTGAATAAACGTTTTATCCAAAGCAATTTTATCTTCTTCTCGTTTCTTTGATAATTCTTCCACGATATCCGTTAACTCATGACGTTCCATCCATTCTTTATGTGTATGTTCTGTATTCATACCGTAAATAAGACTAAATAATACCCTACTATCTACCTCTTCTTCCGCTTCGACTAACTTCATTACTCTTTTAATTGCTTGTATTGATTGCCCAATTTGTTCTTTTTCTCTTTCTAACACTTGCAAATGGAGAGACAAACTTTCATTCAAATCAACACCAAAACTTGATTCGTGTAACAAATTAGCGACTTTATCTAGACTATAGCCTAGAAATTTTAAACTTATAATTTTTTGTAAGGTTATAATATCTTGATACTTATAAATGCGGTGCCCTGAAGAAGGATTCTTTTCAGGTTGTAATAACCCGATTCCATCATAATAATGCAAAGTAGGAATTGGTATTCCCGTTTTTTCTGAGAATTCTCCGATAGAAAACTTTTTATCCTTTTTCATCTAAATCCCCCTATTAAAATTATAAATTCATTATAAAACCTAAAGTAACTAGAGGTTCAAGAAGATAATTCAAGAAAATTCAAAAACGTTAAAATACATGTAATCAATACGTATTGCACTATTTCATTTAATGGCCCAATTATTGAATAGCATAACCTTCCCTCACAAATTCAAAAGACTTTCACTTACTTATCCCGAATATATAAATTATCATTCTCACAAGGAGCGAATGTATATGAATCTATTCGAGCACGAAACGTAAAACCGTTCCCCTTTCATAAGAGGTCCTCCTTTTTTCTTTTCTCACCATATCATTTACTTACAAAATAGGAGGATACAATTATGAAACGTGATCCATTATTTTTAACTTTATTAGAAAGTGCTAATACACATTTTAGCGGTTGGGATTTTTCTTTCATTTCAGAAACGGGCCGAATGAAGAGCGAGCCTTTATCATGGTCGTATGGTAGCACTGCTTATCAGCTTATGCAACGTGCTAAATCAATGCTCGATATGGGTACTGGTGGCGGAGAATTTTTATCTATGTTACAACCATTCCCGCCAACTATTTATGCGACTGAAGGTTATGCTCCAAACTTGCCAATTGCTCGGAAGAAATTAGAGCCTTTAGGGGTTACAGTTGTGGCAGTAATTGATGATACTGCATTACCATTTCAAGATGGGCAGTTTGATTTCATTATGAATCAACATGAACCCTATTCTGCTTCTGAGGTAAATAGAATACTTTCTCCTAATGGAACATTTCTTACACAACAAGTCGGTGGTCTCGATTGTGCGGAACTAAATGAGCAGTTTAACGCACCGCTAAATAACGAATTTGCAAGTTGGTCTCTTGAAGCGGCATGTAATGAACTACAGGAAAATGGATTTACTATCTTAGAAGCAAAAGAAACATTCCCTTTCCAACGCTTTTATGATGTTGGCGCTATCGTCTATTATTTAAAAGCGATTCCGTGGCAAATTCCTGATTTTACTGTCGAAAGGTATTATGAGGAATTATATCGTATACATAAAGTCATCTTACAAAAAGGGTATTTTGATGTGACGCAACATCGTTTTCTGATTAAGGCGATTCGCAGTTAATCATGGAGCATATGAAAAAGAGATGGATCTACCATCTCTTTTTTATTTTCACTCAATATTTTCTACAGTTAAATACTTCGTTTCACAGTAATAGCCTTTGCCACCAACATAAACCTTTTCTATTTTATTCTTGCTATCGGTTGCTAATTTAACTAATATTTCAGAAGGCGAGTGTAAAGAATAACCTTGTTCAAATACATAGACTTCTTTTTGTAAGTAGTGCTGTTCATAAAGGTAGCAAGCTAATGCACCGTTTGAAGTTCCAGTGGCTGCTTCTTCATTGATATCATATAGTGGAGCAAAGTTTCTGCATATTATTCGATTGTCATTAAAAGTATATAGGTGCATCCCGACAACATTATAATACTTGCTGATTTCTTTAATTTTTTCAAAATTAGGTTGCAGTGTATGTAATAGTGTTTCGCTTTTTATAGGAATTAAAATATCTTTTAAGCCCGTGGAGACAATTTGAATTGGGTATGTATTGTCTATAGCTTTACTATCAAAACAGTCAATGAACTCGTTTGGAGATATAACATCATAGAATATCGGTTCGTTTTGTTCCATGAATATGATGTCATCTTTTATGGTAATAGTAAGAACACCGCTGTTCGTTTCAATCGTATAGCGATTCTTAAAAAGTTTATTTACATGCATCAGTATCGCGAAAGAGCCAATTGTGGCATGCCCACATAAATCAACTTCCTCTTTTGGTGTAAAATACTCAATTTTATAATCCGCAATTTCAGATTCTGATATAAATGCGGTTTCCGCATAGCCCAGTTTTTTGGCTATTGCCATTTTTTGAGTAGTGGTCAATATATTCTCCATAAATACCACTCCTGCTTTATTTCCACCTTTATGATCCTTGCTAAATGCACTTGCAACATAAACGGATATTTTCATAAGACACCTTCCTCCCTCACTTATAGTAAATTGTAGCATAGAACGTACTACATATATATATTGTTGGATAAATTCGCCATAAAGCAAAAGACAAACTATTTTTTAGCATCTAAACTCTCCAAAAATGTTTGTCTACAGCCTGAGAGATGGGTCTACATCTCTTTTTTTCGTTTATTTTTAAAAATTTTGTGGGAGTTTCTAGATTGTTAAGTACGTCCACGTCTTGCAATCACATCAGCTTAATTACATAATGATTGTTATTTCTATTTGATGAGAAGTAGTACCCCTCCCCATCTTTTGCATTACTCATTATACTTTGGCCATCCACTTCTATTTTACTAATCTCATTTCCTTTCTTATCATATGCATATATGTAACCACCGGCTTTCATTGCATTTGAATAGGATACGAGGTAATCTACTTTTTGAATGTCTTTAAGTTCTTTATCACTTTTAGAACAGGCTACAAAAAGGAACATCGTACATATGACGATTATGATCAATGAATTGTATTTCTGGAACATATCATCACCTCACATATATAGTGAAAGCAATCGACAAATAAATGCCGATTGCTCTTTAAAATATTTTATCAATTAGAGTATGAAAGTGATCTTTTTATATACTGTTTGTTTACATCATCTTCTGTCAAAAATGAAGTTGTGTAATGAATAATATTCCGGTTATCATATGTGAATATATGCTCTAACTTATTTTCTTCTGTTAATACTATTGGTAAGTATTTTGGTAAATTGCTAACTACACCTCTATTATCCTTATTTAATATCCATTCAATTTCTTTCCATTCTAATAATCCTTCCGCCGTACTTACTGGTGTGTCCATATGTACTCCAGCTGGCAGGTCAGCAAGGAATACGTACATTCCTTCACGCCCCTGAGGCTCGTCCTTGCTTTTAAAAACTACATTCCCTTTATACGTTACACTTGGAAGATCTATGCCTGTTTCCTCAAGCGTTTCTCTAATTATTCCTTCATATGGTGTTTCATTGTCTTCAATTTTTCCACCAACACCATTCCACATTCCCATATTCGGCTTTTTGTTTCTATTCAATAAGAGTATTTTCTTTCCCTTTTTAATGAAACAAATTGTGTACTTATACATACGTTCATCTCCTTTCCTTTTCCCCTCATTTACAGATTTAAACTGTAACTTCCTGCAAAAAGTTTTTTATTATACAAACAATTGGTTTTTAATGAGGTATTTTTCTCATTTTTATTAAAAAACATTCTCCTTACAATTATATTTCACATAATATATTGTACAACTTTCGTTTCAGAAAGGAGTGTTCAAAATCGATAACATAAGCAGCGAATTTTTAAAACAATTTTACGATAGTCGAGTCTGGTTATATGATACACATTGGCTTGGAGTCCCCATTCTCAAACTTCCTTCTGATCTTTTTTTGTATCAAGAAATGATTTACGAATTAAAACCCGACTTAATTATTGAATGTGGCACTTGTTATGGTGGTAGTGCACTATATTTAGCTTCTATATTAGATTTAATTGGAAAAGGTCACGTTCTTACTATCGATATATTTCCACAACCAAATCGTCCATCCCATGATCGCATTACGTATTTAACAGCTTCCTCTGTTTCAGTAACCGCTGTGCAAACAATATTAAGTATGCGCAAACCTAATGATGTAATTTTAGTTATTTTAGATTCTGATCATAGTAAAGAGCATGTAGCAAAAGAATTGTTGCTTTATAAATCTATCGTTACTAAAGGCAGTTATATTATCGTAGAAGATACATCTATTAATGGAAATCCTGTTTCTCCCGATTGGGGGCCTGGTCCAATGGAAGCAGTTGAAGAGTTTTTAGCTACAAATAACAATTTCATAATCGATGAATCTAAGCATAAGTTTTTCATATCATTTAACCCAAAAGGTTTTTTAAAGAAGATAAAGTGAAACGTTAATAAGTGGGGTTTTGTAAATCCCCACTTATTCTATAATCTTCATTTTTGAAAAAGGATAATATACAAATTCCACTTTTCCTATTATATTATCTTCTTCAATATATCCTAAGCCGTTTCGACTATCTCTACTAATTTCACGATTATCGCCCATTACAAATAACTTATTTGGCGGGATTTTTGTCTTTTGAAAGTTATAAAACACTTGCGTATTATTAAACAAATCTTTATTTGTATACGGTTCTTCTTGTTTTTTATCATTCACATATACAGATCCATTCGTTATGTTAATTACGTCACCAGGAAGTCCTATTACTCGTTTCACATAATATTTTGATTCATCCTCTTCCTTTATAATGACAATTTCTCCATGCTCTAAATCGGAAAAGTGTACCGCTGCTTTATTTACAAATACGTAGTCTTCTTCATATAAAGTCGGTTGCATCGATTTCCCTTCCACTTTACATAAAGTAAAAGAATGATAGGCTACGACCAAAACAAACACGAAGAGTATGTATTTCCCCCAACCTCTCTTAATCTCCTGTTTCATATCCATTCCCACCTTATTCAAACGCTTTTTAAATCAAAAAATATATCACTGCACCATAAGTCTCAATGCAGTGATATTATTTTTACTGGGCCTTGTTCGGCTGCTCTACTGGGACTGGATTTCCACCCGATCTTTTCGTTTTCAATTCAAAATACGCATCCAAAATCTCTTTACCAATCGCGGAATTAATTCCTGATTTGTCATCATTTACCCATGGTACAACAACTGAAAAAGCTACTTCTGGATCAGCATCATATGGTGCATAACCGGCAAGAGTTAAATTATAACATTTTTTTCTATTATTGTTTTCATCTCTTCCAATTTCACTTTCTCCACCATACACGGTTTCAGCTGTTCCCGTTTTTCCAGCTGGTTTATATGGTAATCCTTTAAACGTTGCAGTACCAGTTCCATCATTCTCTTGAAAAACTCTTCTAAATCCTTCTTTTACATGATTAATGTATGAGGTGTTCATATCCACTCGATTTAAAATAACTGGCTCAATAGACCGAATAACTTTTCCAACATCCTCTGGTCTATGTGGTTGCTCTCTCACTTCTTGCACAATTTGCGGTTTCATTCGGTAACCACCGTTTGCAATTGTTGAAATATATTGAGCAAGTTGCAGCGGCGTATATGTATCGTATTGTCCAATCGCATAATCGAGTAAAAAACCAGGTATGTTATCTGTTCTACCCATTTGACCAATCGATTCATTCGGCAAATCAATACCAGTCGGTACACCTAAGCCAAACTGTCTAAAATAGTAACGCATTTTATTAAATGTCTCTTGTTTAATGTCTAATGGATTGTTTGGCACATAATTTATACCTGCCATTTTTAAAGCCGTGTTAAACATATAAACGTTTGATGAAACTTGTAAAGCTCTTAAATCATCAATATCACCAAATTCTTTCCACGATTTCTTCGGCTTGGAGCTTCCTTTAAAATACATTGGTGCATCAAAGAAATGCGTATACGGCTTAATTGTGTCAGTTTGATAACCGGCTAATAATGTAGCCCCTTTCACAGTTGACCCTAACTCATACGAACTTGTCATCGTTCCTAAAGCGTAGTCTTCTATTTGCATCCCGCCATCTTTATTTACAATTTTCTTTCCTGCCATCGATAAAATTTGACCGTTTTTCGGGTTCATCATTACAACGAATGCACGATCCATCATCGGCTCTGCAGAATGAAATGCTCGTAAATTCTTTTCAAGACTTTGCTCTACTTTTTTCTGTAACTCCATATCTACTGTTAACATTAAATTATTTCCACTTTTTCCTTCGGTTACTTTTTCATTTCGAATCACATTTCCTGTTTTATCTGTAATACTTCTAGTCTGTTCTTTCGTTCCATGGAGTGCATCTTCATATTGTTTTTCAATGTAACTCTTACCAATACGATCATTTCTGTTATAATCACGTACTAAGTAATAATCTAATTGTTCTCTTGGCAATCCTTCATTTTCAGTAGAAACGCTACCAAGGATAGAACGAAGTATTTTATCATTTGGGTATTCACGTTCCCAGTCTACTGTCGTATCTACTCCAGGCAAGCTTGCCAATCTTTCACTTACGACTGCATATTCATTTTGACTTACATCTTTTTTAACGATTTGCGGCGTCATTTTATATCCCGCATTCATTTTGCTTTTAATTGCTAATACTTCTAGATCCTCTTTTGAAAGTTCGCTTAATTCTTCTTGTGTAATTCTTTCCCTACGTAACTCTTCAACTTTTTTATCTAATTCTTTCCCTTCTATCTCCTGCTTCCTAAATTTACTCTCATCTTCTTTCGTTACTTTTGCTGCTGCCCGCTTTTCATTTAACTGCATCCAAAAATCCTTTTTGTCTGTTTCTGTTAACTTGTCTATATCCTCTGGCGACATTTCAATTAACTGTGCTAATTGTCTTGCTACTTGTAAAACTTCTTTCGAGTCTACTCCTTTCATTTTTGTATATGTAACGGTTCGTAGTGGTTTGTTATTTACAATCACCTGACCTTGTCGATCAAACATTTTCCCTCTAGGAACAGGTGTACTTACCGTTACATCTTCCTTTTTGTTCACTTCATTTCTATACGTTTCTCCATCAATGATCTGTACTTTACCTAATTGAATTATAATAGCTGAAAATAAAAGAAAGACGATAAAAAATAGTACATTTAACCGAAAAGGAATATGAGTCTTTTTCTTTTTCGATTGTTTCTTCTGCTCCTTTTTCTGTCTCATTTCGCTCCCTCGCTTCATTCTATTAACATTTCTACGGAAAATCATTATGTATCAAATTTATTTATATGATATATATAGAATTTTATATTAATTACAAAAGAAATAAAAGATTTAATTTTCAGTTTTTTAATTTTATATCCTATTTATTACCATTCCCTTATTAAGGAATAACATGAATGTTATTCTAAAAGAAAGATTATATTCCATTGTTTTTATACCATTCATTTATATTTATTTGTATACTAATAACAAAAGACATTACTAAGGAGAACATGAAATGACAAATTCATTTACAATATATACTAATGCGTCTCATTGTTTAAACTTTATGATTTACATTCAAAATATGTATCTCAACCAAAAAGAGAAAACAGGAAATTTACGTTTTCCTTACATAGCAAGACAATTCAATTTCTCTACTAACTTTGAAACAAATTTCAAAGAATTATGGCATTCACTTCGCAAACAAATTGCTAACGAACGATATGATTTACAAATTTTTCATGAAGAAAACCATATCTTCTATGAGAAGCTTTTTGACACCCAATTATGTAATGAAGACTCTTTTAAAGAATTAATATGTAGTTTTAAAGTATGGTGGACTAGCATAGTAGGTCAGCATTCATTAGAATGGTCTGTAAGTGAGTATAGTACGCAACTTTATAATGACTTAGTTGTATACTTAAAACAAAACGAAATAGAACCTTTACAACAGCTACATATTAACTTACTTTATGAAGACTGTGTATTCGTTAAAAATAATACTACTTCTTACTCTGCTATTTTACCTACGAAACACTTTTTTATAAATTATAGAGACGTGGTTACTACATTATCGACATGTTTTCATGTTGCTTAATATAATGATTACTCAAATAAAAAACTGAGGCGGATACCTCAGTTTTTTCGATAACTTATTTCCTTGAAGACAATCCTTCAACAAATTCACCAATCTTATTTTGAAAAACATAATCAAAGTTATATTCCTGTCCTGTTAACTCTTCATTTACTAAGATGGTTGTTGCTCCTACTTCTCTCTTTGCGATTTGCGGGAATGAAGCGACAGGTTGTACTTTTAATGACGTTCCCATAACGATAAGCACATCTGTTTCATATAAACGTTTGACCGCATTTTGATATTGCGGCAATGTATCTCCGTATAACACAACGTCTGGATTTAAAATGAAATTACACTTCTCGCAGCGCGGCACTTCATGATCAATCATGTACTGCAAATCATATCCCGCTTTACACTTCGGACAATGTGCTGTTTGAAGTGTTCCATGTAGATCGATGACATGTTTACTACCACCTAATTGATGTAAACCGTCAATATTTTGCGTTAAAATCGTAATATCTTTTCCCTGTTCTTCTAGTTCTGCTAAAAAGCGATGACCACGATTTGGCTTATATTGATGAAACGTATTAATTTGAAAGATTTCTTTATAATGCTTCCAAAATTCTTTCGGACTTCGGTTATAGTACCCTCTTGATAAGTACATTTCCACATTCGCATCAGCATACAATCCATTTGCTGAACGGAAATCTGGAATACCACTTTCCGTACTTGCTCCTGCACCTGTTAATACTGTAATTTTCTTCGCTTTTTCTAAAATCGAATGTACTTCTTCAAATTGTTGCACAAAAATCACCTCTATGTATATTGCTATACTTATTATACCAGTTGTTTACAGGAGGTGTCGTACAATTCATTCTACTTAATGCGTCGCACCCCCAATTTCCACTATATCCACCTCAACGGTCATCGTTACCTCAACTGCCAACTCTATCCCTTTACGAATAGTAGAAAGTGACATACTCGGTTGCCCTGGATACTTGCTCGCTTGCTCTGGTAAAAATGGAATATGAACAAATCCGCCTTTTATTTTCTTATCACGCTTCTCTAGTTCATGCATGAGACCATAGAATAAGTGATTACAAACGAATGTACCTGCTGTTTGTGAAACGGAAGCTGGTATGCCTTCTTCTTGAAGTCTTTTTACAATTGCTTTCATCGGAAGTGTAGACCAGTAAGCAGTTGGTCCTTCTTCTACGACTGGTACATCTACCGGCTGGTTCCCTTCATTGTCAGCAATTCTTGCATCATCAATATTAATTGCGACACGCTCTATCGTAATATCTGGTCTACCCCCTGCTTGTCCAATACATATAATAAATTCCGGTGCTAATTCTTCTATATACTCTTTTAATACGCTGATTGATTTATGAAATACAGTTGGGACTTGTTTACTAATAATCTTGTATTCTCCGATTGTTTTTTCATGCAAATTTTTTGCAACTTCCCAAGCTGGATTGATGTTTTCTCCGCCAAACGGATCGAACCCTGTTAATAATACTGTTTTCATAGTTTTCCCCTCCTAATTAGAAACGATATACGAGACCGTACATAATAAACATATTTATGATAAAGATGGAAAGAGCGATTGGTACTTGCGCTTTAATAACGGCATTTTTATCTTTTAGCTCTAATAGCATCGCAGGAACGATATTAAAGTTTGCTGCCATTGGTGTAAGTAACGTTCCGCAATATCCAGCAAACATACCGAGCGCTGCCATAATTGCTGGGTTTCCGCCGTGCATTTGTACAATTAAAGGTAAACCAATTCCACCAGTAATAACAGCAAACGCTGCGAAAGCATTTCCCATTACGACTGTGAAAAGCATCATCCCTAAACAGTACGCCATAACAGCAACGAACGGATACTCTGTCGGTAACACTTGGCCGACTAAATCAGAAACGACTTGTCCAACGCCAGATTTTGCGAAAATACCGCCAAGTGCCGCTAACATTTGTGGTAAAATGACAGCCCAGCCGACAGCTTGTAATAGTCTACTTCCTTCTTGTACAGGAGTTGTTATCTTCGATTTTGTAATACGCATCGCCGCAACGAATGCAAGTAATGCTCCTAGTGCTAATGCTACTAGCGTTACTTTATCTGGATCAACAAGGGAGACATTTCCCCATTTCATTTTCCCTAACGTTAACGTACCGATAATTGTAAAAATAGGAATTAATAGTGCAGGCATAAAGATTTTATTTTTTAATTTCTCCGCATGTTTTACACGTTGTTGTACTGGAACTTCTTTCTCCTCTGATTTTGTTACTTTATTTAGTGAAGCTAACACAACCATAGCGAGTACAATACAGCCAACGTAAAACGAAGGGATTACATTTCCAAATAAAAATGTAACTGCAAATAACGCCCAAAATAGGCTAGAACCAAATCGATTTGGATGTTCACGATCGAATGCGATACGAACAGCGATAAAGGCAACGATTATACCTAATAAGTAATAGATTGTATCCATTGTGATAATGTTCATTTTATATTGCCACCTTCTCTTCTTTTTCTTTTGCTTCCATCGTTTTCGCTATATATTTATCAAATCTTCTAAATCTGATCCAGCTCACAATAAGTGCAGATATTGCAGTTGGAATACCCCAAAGCGCCATATCCCATACACCGACATGCATACCTACTGAATCGAAGAATCCCTTCATTAATAAAATAGCACCAGTTGCGATAAAAATATCTTCTCCGAAAAACCAAGCTGTATTTTCCGCCGCTGCTGCATTTGCTTTAATTTTTTCTCTTAACTTTTCAGGAAGCTTACCGTATTTACCTTGCGCCGCCCCTTCGGCCATAGGCGCAACGAGTGGTCTTACTGTTTGTGCATGACCACCAATATTCAGTCCAAGTGCTGCTGATGATTCTCTTATCGTGAAATATGACATTAATACTCTTCCAGTTGTTGCGCCTTTTGATTTCGTTATAAGTGCTTCTGCTCTTTCTTTTAAACCGTAACGCTCTAAAATTCCGATTACCGGTAAAGTTAATATAATTGGCATAGACATATATCTATTTTCTATGAAAAATTTACCGAACATACTGATGACATCATAAAAGCTTAATCCTGAAACCATACCAGTAACAATACCTGCAACCATAACTACTAAAAGTGTATTTAATCTAAATAAAAAACCAACTGCAACGAGTAGTATCCCGATTAATTTAATCATTTCAGCACTTCCCCTCATATTTTTACTTCGGTGCACAAATAGAAATACCATTAAGTTCGAATGTTCTGTATATTCTCTCCGCAAATTGCACTGCTTTTTCACTATCACCATGTAAACAAATCGTTTTCGCTTGAACTTCTACTTTCTCGCCATTCACCGAATTTACATACCCTTCTTTCACCATTTGAAGCACTTGCTTTATCGCTTCGTCTTCATTTTTTATAAGCGCATTTTCTTCCGTACGACTCGTTAATGTTCCATCTTGCTTATACGTACGATCTGCAAAAGCTTCTTGTACGAGAGTTATATTATATTTTTCCGCAGCCTGTATAAACGCCTCGCTATTTGCTAATCCATAAAGTAATAGATTTGGATTACTATGATATATTGCCTTTGCGATTGCATCCGCAATTTCCGGATTAGTCGCTGCCATATTATATAAAGCACCGTGCGGTTTCACATGCTGCATCTTCCCACCTGCTGCTTTCACAAATGCGTCTAATGCGCCAATTTGATATAAAACATAATCGTATACTTCACTTGCTGAAACATTCATGTTCCTTCTACCAAATCCAATTAAGTCTGGAAAACCTGGGTGTGCCCCTATCGCTACGTTATGCTGCAGAGCTTTTTCAACCGTTTGCCGCATAACAGACGGATCACCTGCATGAAAACCGCAAGCAACATTTATAGAGGATACGAATGGAAGAATTTCATCATCATTCCCCATTTTATAAGCGCCAAAACTTTCTCCTAAATCACAGTTTAAATCAATTGTAGTCACACTGTTCCCCTCCTAATTTCAGCTTCGTAAAACAATGAATTTCTTTAATAGATTCATATTTACTTCTTGTTCTATGTACAATTGTTCCGCTTCTTCAAGCGTAATTTTCTCAAAAGAAACATAGTCCCCAGGTTTTAGCTGGGCTAGAAGAGGTAAATCTACTGAAATGATATTTCCCATTCTCGGATAGCCACCTGTCGTTTGCCTATCTGCCATTAATATAATCGGCTGTCCACCATTAGGAACTTGAATGGTTCCAAATGTAACAGGACTCGATAAAATCTCTTTTTCAACGGCTCTATTTAAAATTTCTCCTTCAACCCTATAACCCATACGATCAGCGTAATTAGATACTTTATACTCTTTCGTAAAAAATGCCTTTTTGCTTTCTTCTGTAAATTGATCATATTCAAAATCAGTTATAACGCGAAGTTTAGGATACTTCTTATATTTTGGTCGTACGCTGCTACTAATTGCCCATTTTGTTTTTATGTGCTCATCCTTTTGTAAGTCTTGAATGAAACAATTTGCTATTTCTGATCGTTCACCAATTTGAAAATAATCTCCTTTTTTCAACATTCTCCCTTCTATACCGCCAATCGCAGCACGTATGTAAGTACTTTTGCTTCCCATGATGCGATCAATATGGATACCACCTGCAAAAGTCACATATGCTCTGCAACCACTTTTCACTTTTCCAAAGCAAAGCATACTACCTTCTTCCGCTAAAATGGGACGCCATAATGGTATACGCTCCCCATTCAATAACGGTTCCATATCCGCACCGCCAATCGCAAGTAACGTCGTTTTCTTTATTAACAATTTCGGTCCCATAATCGTCATTTCAAGCGCCGCTTCATTTTCTTCATTACCAACTAACATATTGATCATCCGAAGTGCACTTTGATCCATCGCCCCGCCAACGGTTACGCCGTATCGTTGGTAATGAGATCGTCCTAAATCTTGGACTGTTGTAAACATTCCCGCATGCAAAACTTCTACATCCATTCTTTAGCCCCCTCAAGTGATACGTACTCTTCCTTCGTTATTGGGATAAATCGTAAATACATGCCGCTTTGAATAAAGGTTGGTGTTTTTTCTTCCGGATTAAATAAGGAGATTGGTGTTCGTCCAATAATATTCCATCCACCCGGTGTTTCAAGCGGATAAATACCTGTTTGATTTCCGCCGATTCCTACCGAACCAGGAGAGATTTGTAACCGCGGTGTTTCTTTTCTAGGCGTTTCTAGTTCTTTTGATAGTCCTCCTAAATACGGGAACCCTGGTGTAAAACCTAACATATACACAAAATACGTTGTTTCACTATGTATTCGAATAACATCTTCTACTTGTAAACCGTGATAATGTGCGACCTCTTCTAAATCAGGTCCATATTCTCCCCCGTAACAAACAGGTATAGAAATATGTTTCACATCTCGTTTCAGCTCTTCCTTATACGTATGTAACATTCCAGTTATGTATTGGCATACGTAATCATACGGTCTTATCTTTCTATCATTTTCCTTCCATACTTCATACAAATCATAGTAAACAGCTAATGAAGTAAACGACGGAACACATTCAACCATCCCTACAAACGGATGTTGCTGCAGCGCTTGAAATAATCGCTGCACTTTTTCGTAAGTATCCATTCCAATTCTTTCACCAAATGTAACAATAATCGCTTGATCCCCTAACGCAGAAAATTTCATCCTACTCCCTCTTTCTATGCCAAAAAGCCGAGTTCTTTCGAAATGCGATTCGCTGTCTCTTTTACCTTCTCGATAAAATAAGGAATGTTACTTTCGCTATACTCAATTGCTAATCCCGAAATACTAATGCCTGCTACAACCGTTCCATCGCTTGCGAAAATGGGCGCTGCTATAGCCGCTGTATGATTTTCTAACTCAGAGTAGCTAATTGTATGTCCTTCCTTTTTTGCCATTTGTAACACTTCTAGCAATTGTTTCTTATCTACAATTGTTCCATCTGCAAATTGCTTTAAATCCGTTTCCTCTATGTATTTTCGTTTTTCTTCCTCAGAGAAATACGATAATAAAATTCTCGGACATGCACCCGCATAAAGTGGCGCTCTTCTTCCAACCGCCGTATACACACGTACAGGTTGAGCACCTTCCATCTTTTCCACATAAATCGCATCATTACCATCTTGAATAATTAAATTAACTGCCTGCCCTAAACTATCTCTAAGCTCTTTCATATATGGAATCGCAATATTTCTTACGGATAGTCTTTGTGAAACAAGTTGACCGAACCGTAAAAACACGACTCCTAAACGATATTTCCCCTTTTCGTTTTTTTGTAAAAACTCCATTTCTTCTAACGAGCCAATTAAACGATAAACAGATGTTTTCGGCATACTTGTAAGCTGAACCATCTCTGTTAAACTTAGCTCTTCATGCTCATAAAACAACTCTAAAATATCCATTGTCTTAACTGCCGTTTTATTTATAATCATTCTATCTCCTTCTTGTTCCGAATTCCGGAACTTAAATTCCATTTTCTGAAACAAACATATAATTTAAAATTATAAAATATTCTTTCAATTTTAACAATATATTTTTCAGCTACTTAACCTTTATGTAAAGTGAATACAAAATGAAATTTAGAAATAATGATGGTTCTCTTTCAAAAGCTCAAGTTATGGCAAAACCAAACATTTAAATAAATAGGCATAAAAAAAGTATGGAAGAATATTTCTCCCATACTTTTTCTTTATAACGCTCTCACTTGTTTCAACGGCCAGAAAACAGCTTGTCCTTTTCCGACAATTTCATCTTCTGAAATAAATCCAAACATACGACCGTCTTTAGAAACTTCACGATTATCTCCTAAAACAAACACTTGGCCTTCTGGCACTTTCGTTTTTCCTGTGATTTGTTCTAACGTAAAGTCTGGAGTTAACACACGGCCTGCTGCTTTTTCTTTAAACTCTTTTAAATATGGTTCTTCCATCGCTTTTCCGTTTACATATAATACATCATTTTTATACTCAACTGTATCGCCTGGTAAACCAATTACTCGTTTTACTAAATCGTATCCTTCTTTTCCGTGGAAGACGATAATATCAAAGCGTTCTAATCCACTTATACTATAACCAATCTTATTTACGAGAACTCGTTCATTATTTTCTAGTGTAGGCATCATCGATTCGCCTTGTACTAATGACGGTGTAAATAATACACCGCGAATAATTGCGATTAATACAAGGGTAAATCCTATCGTTTTAGCCCATGAGAATAATTCTTTCTTCGTATTTTCCTTCATCATTTCTCCTCTTTCTTACGCATTTATTTTATGATTTGAACTAATTCTTTTACTAAATTAAGATCAATTTCAGCAAAACATGATTTCCCTTCTCTTACGGCTGTACCGACATGAGCTTGCGAAATGCCAGTTTCATCTAGCAATTGATTTATATTTTCTTTCGTCACGCCAGCTCCAACTACAAGCTGAATTTGACCATCGCTTACCTTTTGCATTTCTGTAAGCACCGGGATATTCTCCACTATATTTCCTTGTCCACCTGAAGTTAAAACGTGAGTCACTTTATGAAACTTCTTTAAAGTTCTCATCGCTTCTACTGGATTTTCTATGTCGTCTATTGCACGGTGATATGTAACATTTATCCCATCTACCACAGATAATAAATTCGCTAGTTTCTCTTCATCCACTTCATTCTTTTCATTTAATACACCTAATACAACACCAGCTACTCCTAATTTCTGAGCAACTACAATATCTTCTTTCATCATTTCAATTTCTTCTTCCGTATATGTAAAAGACTTCGCATGCGGGCGAATCATAACGTGAATCGGTATATGTACTGCTTCTACCGCTTTTTTAATAAATGCATAACTCGGCGTTAAACCGCCTTCTGTATAAGATGAAATTAATTCAATTCGCTTCCCGCCAGCTCGTTCAATTCGTTTTACATCTTCTAAACATGTTGCAATAACCTCTAGCATGAGATGACCTCTTTTCGTGCTTTTTCCTTATTATACAGTAGGTGAAATAAGAAGCATAGCATTCTCCTATAAAACTAGAAAAAGAAGAATGAAAAGAAAGATTTTTTAACTACTAACATCTATTGGTGATTTTATATTCTACCAAAAAAGGAGTAACCCCCTAGCACTTCTGACTAGATGTCACTCCTTTTTATTTTAATTATTTTTCTTAGTTACTTCATTATAATAGTGGCTAAATGCTTCTACTAATGCATCAACGGAAGCATACAATTCTTCTGGTGTATTATCTACCCCTCCCATTTCAATAAGTAAAGCATTGGGAGAAAGGTCTTGATTATATACTCCGTTCCCGCTTTTACGATCTTTAATAAAAATACCTCGGCTTAAACCATAATACTTTTCATCTAAATATGAATTGATTGCCGTTACTATTTTTTTATTTTTTTCATAGTTAGGATTTTCTCGACCTAAAATAAAATAGAGTCGTGCATAATCCTTTCCATTAATCGTTTTCTTCGTAATATTTTTTCGTGCATCGTCCCTATGAAGATCAATGGGAAACATAATATTTTTATCTTGTGCCAATTTATCTTGTAATATTTGACGGGATCCTTTGTAGGATTGCGCCCAATTTAAATTTTTATTTCGCAGAAAATCTCTCATATTTGTCGTATCATGTGAAACACCTATTCCTTTTTCTTCTAGCTTTTGTTTTAAATAGTTTCCAACAAACGTAATGTTCACTTCATTATTTGTACTTGAGGCATCATCAGGTACAGTAGCACCTGGGATGAGAGGAATAAACGACTCCCAACTATGTGTATGATAAATAAAAACTTTATTTTCACCGTTATTTTGTGTATTTGAATTGTTTTCTTTCTCACTCTTTGGGTGTTTAACAGCAGTACCTTCATTCTTAATATTCTCTAAAGGAATACTAGATTCTTCAGGAATGTTCGTATAATCTGTTCCTTCCCCGGCAATTAATATTTCCGAATAAAATTGATTCATATTTGGAAGTTCTCGAGTTAATAAGCTTCGGAGGTCATTTACATTAATATTTGTAGAAAGTGAAAGTAAAAAAGATTCCAAAGACGCTCGTCCTTTTTCTTTATGAAATTCTTCTGCAAAATAACGATTTTCACTACCTATCATATACATAAGGCCTTTCGTAGAATTCGTTCCTAATAATTGATTAACATAATACGATTTAAATACGTTTGAATTACTAGAAATGAAGAATGAAGTGAGAATACATATAATCGTGAATAAAATACATATCATTACATACTTTATATGAAATACTTTCAGTTTCACTTTATTCATTTTATATCTCCCTTCATTTACTCTATTCTTACGCTTAATTTTTAAGTAATATGATTACTAATTTAATAGAATTCCCTTTCTATTAATTTTTATAAAAAAAGAAGATCCAACAATAGGATCTTCTTTCTCTTGCTAGTATGTTTTTAAACCTACGACCGAAACGCCGCATCCGCCAACATAGATAGTGTTGCATCATCCATCGGCGGATTGTGTAGTCCTGCTCTAACGTTTAAATAATAACGATGAAGCGGATTTTTTTCTGATAAACTTTTTGCTCCTACGATGCGCATTGATTTATCCACTATGGATATCGCCGCATTTGTTACGGCGTATTTCACTGCTGCCAGCTCTACTTGTAGTGACAGTTTATCTTCTGCCTCATCGTATTTTTTCGCAATTTGATATAAAAAGACGCGAGCTTGCATAAGCTCGAGTTCTAATTCTCCAACTAATCTTCTAACATTCGGTAATAAACTAATAGAATGGTTTAAACTATTTGGTTTGTATGATCCCGCAAACTGAACTGCATAATTTCTTGCTGATTGTGCAATTCCTAAATAACATGCTGGTATATGTAGCAACCAACCAATACCCTTTTGTTTCCCTTTCCCGCCCAATACATTCGTAAAAAAGCGGTTTTCTATCTCTACATTTTGTAAGACAAGGTCGTGGCTAGCAGTCCCTCGCATCGCGACGCTATCCCACGTTTCCTCAATGGATACACCACGTGTATTTCTTGGAATGACAAATTCTCCAACTTCTTCTCGGCCTTCAATACTTGCTGAAATAATAAAATAATCAAGTATTGGCGCCATCGTTGTAAAAGTTTTCCTTCCATTTATAACCCACTTCTCGCCTTGTTGAACCGCTATTGTTTCTGGTTTACCGCCACGCGTCGGGCTTCCTGTTTTCGGTTCTGTTGCTGCCCTGTTAAAGAGCGCCCCGTTACGCACTTCTTCGCAAAACCATTTGAACATCTCATCATTCCAAGAGCGATTTTCCGCTAGCTCTTTCACAATGCCAAGATGCCAGCCAATCGATAAGGCAGTTGCTCCGCAGCCTTCTGCAATTTTTTCTTGAAATAAAACGAAGTCATATAAAGAAATCGCACTGCCACCAAATTCCTTCGGTAACGTTAATTTCGTATATCCGATATTTTTCAAATCATTTATATTTTCATGCGGAAATGATCCTAATTCACTTAGTTGATGCTCCCTTTCCATGAACTTCGGAATCAATTTATTTAGTTGTTCAATAATAAAAAATTGTTTTTCTGTTTCAACAAATGAGAGTGCCATACTATAATCTCCTTTATGCTCGATTCATCAACCGTTCATTTTGTCATTATGATTATATGAAGCTACCTCTCTATTGTTTCACTATTCCGATAAAAATACAATGTTTTTGACTAATAAGAAAAGTTCCTATTTAAAGATAGGTTCTTTTCTTATTAGTCCCCCTTCAATGCCTTTAATGGTAACGAGGTTACATATCCAATATACGAGAATAATTCTTTAAAGAAGAATGGTATTTCTGTATCTAACGTTTTATATGCTGATGTCGGCGTTGGTGAAGCATACGCTTCAATATTAATATGTTTTGCGATTCTCATTGCGCGTTTCATATGAAGTGGATCACTTACAATCGTGTATGTGCGTATTCCGTTCTCTGTTCCAACTTCCTTCGCATTCTTTAAATTTTCTTCAGTGAAAAGGGATTTTGTTTCAATTAAAATATCTTCCTCTTTTACACCTTGTTTCATTGCATATACTCTTGCCGTACGCGCTTCCTCAAGCTCTGCCTCAAACTTTGTACCACCTGTAAAAATAATCTTTTTAATATTTCCGTTCTTATATAAAGAAATCGCATGATTAATTCTTTCTTTAAATACAGGAGATGGTTTTCCGTTCCAAGAAGCTGCTCCTAGTACGATACCAGCATCCGTTTTCACGCTATCATCTGTTTTAAAACGATAACTCCAAATATCGTAAGCTGCATAACTTACATATAAAATAGCAGAACAAATCATTAGTAAAAATACTTGAAAGATTCGTCTTTTCTTACTCTTCTTATTTTCTTTCATTTGTAATTGCCTCCGTACATCATCCATACTTCTATAAAAAAACATTTATATCAAATCGTTTTGTTTGAGTTTATTTAAAAGAAGGAACTTTACTTGTTATTTATGTATAAAAGGGTTTTCATTTAAAATTGAGGATTATCAATTCATTTTCATTTGCGGTTTTCATTACATGTTTTAAATTCATAAGTTTATTACCATACAACTACATTGTAACGAATTTTTTCTCAGAAGGGAACGATGAAACAAAAGGAATTAAAATAAAGTAGCATTTTGTAAGAAAAAAGGTATATTTTTTATGTATTACAAACAATATACCTTTCAAAACACGAATTATAGCTTTTCTTTATACAATTCTAATTTTTCTAATAGACGTGCTTTCACAACTGGCCATTCGCTTGCGATAATACTATACACAACCGCATCTCTCACATGTCCATTCGGTAATTTTCTTTCATTTCTAAGCACGCCCTCTTTTACTGCTCCTAACCTTTCAATTGCTCGTTGTGCTTTTTCATTTCTTGCATCCGTCTTAATTTGTACCCTCAGCATATGCAGTTTTTCAAAAGCATACTGGAGAAGCATATACTTACACTCTGTATTTATACTCGTACGCTGGACACTTGGATGATACCACGTTTGTCCTAACTCGACTGTTTTATCTTCTACTGAAATATTATATAGACGTGTACTTCCTACAATCGCATTTATCTGTAAATCCACTACAACGAAAGGAATTTGCGTACCTTTTCCATAACCTTGTATCGCTTTTTGCACATATTGCTGCATATCTTGCACACTATCCATTTTAGAGATTAAATACGCCCAAATTTCCCGATTTCCTTCTACAATCGAAAACAAAGTTTCGACATCATCACTATCCATTAACCGTAGCTTTACTCTTTCGTGAATGATTTCCATTTGTAAGCCCCCTTTTTCTTACTATATCATAGAAATACACATTTTATTATATGGATATTAAAATCAAAGTTTTAATACCTTCTTACATAATAATCGGCAAAAACCTCTAACAAATACCGTGTACATCCCATTATAGCAAGCTACATTTATATTGGTTTCATTTCATGTAAGGTTTTTCTTTTTCTAAAGGTCTATATACGTTCTTTAAAAATTTGCATACCAAAAACGCTATTCTTTCTACAAAAAGATTCTTTTTTTCATTTATGAATCAATTTTTCAGCTTAATAGTATGGATAATTCTGGATTAAACCAAAAAAATACTATATGATAATAAAGTGAAAATTTTACAGTTAATTAATATGGGGTAAATGGGAGGATATAAAAATGCTAGATCAAATTACTTGGGGAACGCCAGGCAGCTTATTATGCTTGGGATTCTTTTTTGCAGGATTAGGAATTTTCTTAAGAAGTATTACGTCATATTCGAAAAACAAATAAAACATCAAAAAAGTGTACATTTTAAGGTATTTAATTGATAAAAACACTAAACAAAAGAATCCTTCCTTTTATAGAAGGATTCTTTTTTATACCTTTCCCCTTTTTAAAGCAACAAATAAGCAATCGGTGTAATGATAAGCAACGTTAATATCGTTCTTTGTACATAGAGAATGATAAGTTCTGATACTTTTAACGGAATATCTGTCGATAAAATGCAAGGGATGGAAGCTGAGAAGAACAATATAGATGATACTGAAACGACCGCAATGACAAACTTTGTCACAAGTGGTGCACTAACTACTAATAATGATGGTAAAAACATTTCTGCAATACCAACGGATGCCGCTTTAGCAGCTAAGTCTGCTTCTGGTAATTGTAATAGCCATGTAAAAGGATAGAAAATGTAGCTGACCCAATCAAATATTGGCGTGAACTTCGCTAAGACAATACCAATTAACCCTACAGACATAATCGATGGTAAAATTCCCATCGTCATAATAAAACCATCTTTTAAATTTACTGCAATGTTTTTCATAATACTCGGCGCAGATTTCGATACTTCTAACGCATCTTCCCAAGCGCGTTCTAGCATTTTCTCTTTATAAACGGGCTCTGGGAACCCTTCTTCCGTTACATATGTATCTGGTTTTCTACTAAGAGGCGTGATTCTTACAGTGATAGCAGTTACGATGAATGTTACAACGAGAGTAGTCCAAAAATAAACATTCCATAAATGCATAATGTCTAATGTTTTTGCGATGATAATCATAAATGTTGCGGATACTGTAGAAAAACCTGTAGCGATGATCGCTGCTTCTTTTGTCGTATACTTTCCTTCTTTATACACGCGATTTGTAATTAATAAGGCCAACGAATAACTCCCCACAAAGGAAGCAACCGCATCGATTGCTGACCGGCCTGGCGTTTTCCATAACGGTCTCATAATGGGACGGCAAAACGTACCGATAAATTCAAGCAATCCATATCCGACTAATAACGCTAAAAACGCCGAACCAATTGGAACGAGTAAGCTTACCGATATGACTAATTTCTCATATAAAAACGGCCCTACATCTGGTGCAAAGAACCAAGCTGGCCCTACTTTCAAACAATATAATACACCAAAAACGACGCCAACTACTTTTAAAACAGAAAAACAAATATCTACGATAGATGTATTCCATTTTTTCGTATAAAACGGATAAATTGCACCTATTGCCATAACGAGTAGAGCGTAATAAGGTACGACGCTTGGAACAGAAGTCCTTATCCAGGATACGATATGATCAATCATAATAGAAGAAGCACCATTTATCGTAACTGGTACGAAAAACATAAATACCCCAACTAGACTAGCGAGTATAAACCGAAGAATAACCCCCTTCTCACTCCCAGTCTTAATTACATTCCTTTTTAATTCAATTTCACTCAAAATTCGACACCTCCTATTATCTAAATATTCTGTATAATTATGTTAGATTCCTTCTTTCAATTTCTAATATTTCACCATATGAAAAAGCCTATTTTGAAATAGGCTTTTTCTACTACCTCTTATAATCATTCGCAATCACTTGAATCACACGATATGATTCGTCTACTACTATCTTATTACTAGTCTTATTCGCATCATATGTAATTAACGCTTTCCAAAGTGCCCATCCTCTTGCTCTATTCCATGTTTCTTCATCTATTTGCAATACTTCTTGAAATACCTTTCTACTAAACCAGTATCAATTTGATTCATTCACTATCCCCTTTTCTTTTGAAACTTACTAAGTCCATCTGTACTGCCAACATATTCAAAACCATTTCTCTTATAAAAATCATTTAATATGCGATTATGCCCTACACAATCTAGTTTTAAAAACTCTTTATCATGTTGTATATTCTCTTCTATCCACTGTAACATCCATTCTCCTATTCCGTTCCCCTTATACTTCCGTTTCACCGCAAATCTATGAATATATAATGAATTAGAAACTTCCTCTTTCCCAAAAATATATTCATCCCATTCATTTTGTTTAGGAGATACTGTAACCGTACCGACAATTTCATCTCCTTTCGTAACCACATATGTATATTTCTTTTTTATACTTTCTAGTATTTCAGCCGTAGCTTCTTCTCCTAACAGATACTGCCACTGATCCACTTCTCTATGTTGTAGCCACTGTGCCACTTCTTTTAATAGCGTGATAATTCTATCACCTTCCTCTTCCGTAGCAATTCGAATTGTATATTCTTTAACTGTAGTTCTCTCCATATTACCGTTCCCCTTTCATATACTTACTTTTCTCTTTACTAATTTCGCTTTTATACATTATATACCAAAATTAGCTACTATATTTACAGCTTGTATTTCACAAAAAAACCGTCTCACTACTAGTGAAACGGTTTTAATTCCTTAAACATTCACTTCGTCTTCACAAAATAATATAAAAACCACACCGCATGATTTTGTTCATCGGCAGCTATTCTGCGCATTAACTCTTTCAAATGTGCATCCGATGTTTCATCTGAAATTTCTAAGTAAAAATCTACTGTCTTCTGTTCATCTTGTATAGCGAATTCTAATCCTTGTAAGTACGTATTTGGACAATCTTCCGTAATTTGTGGTTTCGGCTGCTGACCAGTTAAATTTGTATAGATTTGTACAAAATGATGGAAATGCTTTATTTCATCGTTACGAATTTCAAGAATTTGATTTCGTTCCGCCGTATTTGGAGCCAGGTTAGCTAATTTCGCATAGCAACTTATTGCACTAAACTCTCCATTAATTGCTTTCTCAATATCGCGAATCAGCTTATCATTTTGCCTATACGAATCATAATAATTCCAATTATACACTGTATCCCCTCCATTATTCCGCATAACATTTTATGCAATTTGTAATAGCAGGAGCATGTATACAAAAAGAACCACAAATGCGAACTCTTCATTTCCCTATAGACTAATCATTATTTCATCACAAAAAGAACGCTTCACTACGAGTGAAACGTTCTTTTTTCTAAGCGTTTAATTCTGTTTTATGTTCCTTTATTGCACTACGTTTGAAAGCAGTCAATAGAATAATAGCCATACTTACCGCACCAATCCAAACGAGTACAGTAAGAGGTGTACTCCAGCTTAACCCTTTTCCGAAGAAGAATATTTCTCTCAGTCCTTCAATCATAAATCGCATTGGCAACCATGCGTACACCCAGTCTTGATAAAATGGCGACAACATTTCCGGTGCTAATGATAATAACGGTGCCCCAAAGAATAGTAAGAGTGCGAATACACCAATTCCTTTTAGTCCAACTAATGAAAGTACGGCCGATATCATTAAGAAGAAACTAAAGGATGTAATAGATAAAAATAGTGCTGTATCAGTGAAATTTGAAATATTTAATCCTACCATTCCATCCGCAATCCATGTAAGACCGAATCCAATAACAAATGCGGCAATTGCGCCTGTTACGATTTGCTTTAGTTTTAATACGAAGTTTTCTTTTCTTGTACGAATCGGCATTTTACTTATCGCCATAAAGATAATTGCTGCGCTCGCTAAACTTGCAATCCATAACGGTTGGAATAAAGACATTGGCGAGTTACCGTTCGCACTATTTTTGCCGGTTTCATTTACATTTGTCACTTTCTTTGTAATCGGTGTTACTACATTTGAAACTTGATCTGCTGTTAATGTAGCTCCTTTTGCTTTTAATCCATCTAGGAGCTGAGTACGAACAGTATTGTTCATATTATCAATGATCCCATTTAACATTTGTCCTGCCATAGATGATGCTGCTGTATTCATTCCTTGATTGATGAATATTTCTACCTCTGGCGAAGATGGCTGTGGTGTTCGTAATGATGCTTGTTTTGTACTAAAGTCTTTTGGAATAACTAATGCTGCGTAATACTCTTGATTATTTAAGCCTTTTTGAACTATTTCTTTATTTTTCACTTCTACCCACTTCACTGCGGGTTCTTCATCTGATTTTGATGTTTTTTTCATATTATCAACAATCGTTTGCCCCATATTCATCTTCAGTTGATTCGGAATTTCTACTCCTTGATCCTCATTTACAATTGCGATTGGCAAGTTTTTCGACTGAGGCTGAACAGTTGGAAATAACGTTAATGAAAAAATAAAAACAACAAGTAGTGCAATAACTGGTGATAACCATAAAAGTTTATTATTAAACATTTTCTTTTCTCCTCCTATCATTTGATTTATAATAACCAACAACGTGTTGTTTATTTATATTTGAATTATATGTTTGAGTTGAACCTTATACAATAATCAAAAATCGTGAATGTGTCGGTTATAAGACACATTCTTAAAATGTGTTGGCTAAAATTAAGGAGGGACATACTTTGCGTGATAGTAACTTAGATTTACGTGTTGTTCGCACGAAAACTGCCATACGAAATGCATTTGTGGAACTAATTGAAGAAAAAGGTTTTGACGCCATTACAGTGAAAGATATTACAACGAAAGCAAACATAAATCGCGGTACGTTTTATGCACATTATCAAGATAAGTTTGATTTAATGACGAAATGCCAAGAAGAAATTATGTATAAGTTTTCTAGCATTGCTAAACAGAAACTTCCGGAAGTTATTGCTGATCTCGGCTCAAGCCCTTCCCCAACAATGCCGTTTATACCCATCACTTCTATTCTTGAATTTCTAAATGAAAATAGTGATTTTATGAAAGCTGTATTAAGTCCAAAAGGAGATTTATCTTTCCAAACAAAATTGAAAGACTTTATGTGGAAAACAATATTTGAAGATACGAATGGCGCTCTCATTAATAAAGAGAATTTACTTGTCCCAAGCCAATACTTAGCCTCTTATATGGCATCTGCTCATATTGGTGTGATTCAGCAATGGTTAAATAACGGGCAAAAAGAAACACCTGAGGAAATTGCTCGTATTTTATCAACAATCGCAGTTCATGGACCTTTTTATGCGGCTGGTTTAAAGAAATAAGTCAAGTATATATGAAAAGATCATCCACTATAATAGCGGATGATCTTTTATTTCATTACAACACTTCAATATACCCTTCAGTCCCATGTACCCGTATTTGTTGTCCGTCTTTTATTAATTTTGTAGCATTCTCTACTCCAACGACTGCTGGTAATCCGTATTCACGTGCAATTACTGCTCCGTGCGTCATAAGTCCGCCAACTTCAGTGACTAACCCTTTTATAGACACAAACAATGGTGTCCAGCCGGGGTCAGTAAACGCAGTAACTAATATATCTCCTTCTTCTAAATTCGCTTCTTCCATGTTTAAAATAACGCGAGCCCTTCCCTCAATCACTCCTGAAGAAACAGGCAAACCTACAATCGCATCAGCTGGGAGGTTTTCTCGTTTATATTTACCTGTAATGATTTCTCCATCAGACGTCATGATACGAGGAGGCGTTAGTTTTTCATATAATTTGTAATCATTTTTTTGTTTTTGAATAAGCTCGTAATCTAGTTTATTCGTGCGAACAACTTCGTGAAGCTCTTCAAAAGTTAGATAGTATATATCATTAACTTCATGAATGACACCGATCTGCACAAGTTGCTCAGCTTCTTTCAGCAACGCCTGCTTATATATGAAATAACGATTAATCATACCATATTTCGGATATTCACGATAACCGATAAAATTACGTATATTACGAATCATTCGCTTCGTTTCTTCTACCTTTTGTTTTCCATCCGGCAATTGCTGCAATCGCTCTAATAATTCTTCTTCCTTTTTCAAAGCTTCTTGCAGTCCTTCTTCAAATTTCCGTTTACTAGCACCCGCTTCAAAGTCTCTTATATTATTTAAAACCATCGGAATAATTGTAGTTGGCTTTTCACTCCAGCGCGTTTTCGTAATATCAATTTCTCCGCTACATCTCATTCCGTATTTATTTAGAAAAGTTAGAATTGCATCTCGGGCTTCTTCTCCACCTTTAAACTGAACTATTTCATCTAAAAAGTTATCGTTTTCTACATGTTGTAAATGCGCAATAACTTCTGGGTACGGCCGAATCACATCCGCAACATCCATTAATGCTAAACCCATTTCTGACGTAATATTGTTTTGTACCGATTGAGAAAGTGTATCTGCTGCATTTTTTTCGCCTAACCATTGCTCCATCTTTTCATTCATCCATATTGAAGCATTCATACCTGCCATAATGACAGCGATACTTTGCGGGTTAAATAATACTTTCTTTAATTGCTGAATATCTTCCAAAATAAAATCAAGTACATCCGTCCCTGATTTCGTTTGCATGTTTCGTTTTAACTCTTCGATTGATGCTTCACTATTCTGTATTAAATTCGTAACGATTGCCGGATCATTTTCGATTTCTGATTGCGGATTTACAGGTTGCTTACTTTTACTAACAATCTTTTCTTTTTCATCATCCGGCAACAATGTAATAAAATTATCTCGCTCGATTATAGTCGTTAATGCATCTCTTACGAGTGGATCTGATTTTCCTAAAGTATTTATTAAATAATCTCTGCTAGCAGGTGAAGCTAATTGTTGTGTAGCATCAACAAACAGCCGTCCTCCCGCTTTACGCATAGGAGCATTAGTCGTTAACAGGAAAAAAGATAACCCAAGCGGTTTCATCGCATCGGTCATCATTTGTTGGTGACCAACTGATATATACACATGATTTCCCCCATCATTTTCTTCAGGAATTGGATATACAGTCGTAATGGGGCGACTTTGGACAATATAAAATACGTTATCGACTAAACACCATTCTATATCTTGTGGACAGCCAAAATAAGCTTCAATCTGTCTTCCGATCTGTTCTAGTTGTAATATTTGTTGTTCAGACAATGTTTGAACCTTTTGCTGAGCCGGATCAATTTGTTTCGTCTCTGTTCCGCCCTCTTTTACAGCATAAATAGCTAATTTTTTAGTCGCTATCATCGTTTCGGTAATTTTGCCTTCTTTTACTTTATAATTATCGGCAGAGACCAGTCCTGATACTAACGCCTCACCAAGTCCAAAACTGGCATCAATTGATAGCACCTTTCGGTTAGAAGTAACCGGATCAGCCGTAAATAAAATTCCCGAAGCCTCAGGGAAAACCATTTTTTGAACGACAACACATATAGAAACTTGATTATGTTCAAAACCATTTTGCATGCGGTACATAACGGCTCGCTCTGTAAATAAAGACGCCCAGCACTTTCTTACATGCTGCAAAATCGCTTCTTTTCCGATAATATTTAAATACGTATCTTGTTGACCAGCAAATGAAGCATACGGTAAATCTTCAGCCGTCGCACTAGAGCGCACGGCATACGCATGTTCATTTCCAAAACGTGAGAGATACTGAGTTACTGCTTCCACTACATCAGTAGGGATTTGTACTGCCATAATGACTTCTCTAATCTTCTTGCTAACTTCACCAATTTGAGCTCGGTCTTCACGCTTCAACTTGGTTAACTGCTGCAACAAAGTACGAAAATCTTCATTTTGCTCGATGGCCTTTTCATATCCTACTGTTGTCACACAAAATCCTTCTGGCACTTGTATCCCTTGAATATTAGATAACTCCCCTAAATTCAATCCTTTTCCACCGACAAGTGAAAGCTGCACCTTTTCTATTTCCTGAAAATCGAGAACGAAAGAACTCATATAACATCTCTCCTTACTTTGCATGTGTTCTTGATTGTAGCAGGAGTAAATGAGAAGAAACAGTCTATTTTGAACTTGATTTACGTGGTATAATTAAGTTAGGAAGAAATAATAAGATGCCCCAGTTGCTGTGTTTGGCAACTGGGGCATCTCATTTAATACCCGTCTTCAACTTAAATAGTTCTATTGTTTCAGCGGCTTTAATATATCCACCAGCATTTTTTAAAGTACATTTGATTTTATGACTATTTTCTAAGTATACATCATTCGATAATACTTCCATTACTGCATTATATAATGTCACTGGAGTAAGCTTTTTTAGATTTAATTGTATGCCAGCTTTTAAATCTTCTATTCTTTGGGCCACTATCGGTTGATCTCCCATAACTGGGATAACGATCATAGGAACGCCAAAATATAAGCTTTCACTAGAACTATTCATTCCCCCATGCGTAATAAAAAGATTAGCTTGTTTCAATACCTCTAACTGAGGCACATAATTATAAACTTTGAAATTAGATGGGATATTTTTCAATTGGTTGATGTCAATATGTTTTCCTACGGACAATATGATGGTAGCAGGAAAATTTTTAAATGCTTCAAAACATATGTAATAAAAATCCATCTGTTGATTAAATACAGTTCCCATAGAAATATAAATGAGTTTCTCTTCTTCCTTCTGTTTAAAAGTAATTTCTTGCATATCTTTCCGTGATGTAATAGAGGGGCCAACAAAGATATAAGAATCATCCAATTCCTCCACATCAGGTTGGAAAAATTCAGACGTATATACGATAGTAATATTTCCAGCACAAGTCATTACATTTTTCTTTTCATTCATAGAAAAGCCATATACCTTTTGCCACTCTTCTAAAATATGCGTAACTTCTTGATAAAGAGGTGATTTTTTGTCTCCTTCATTATGATTGTTCATCAATGCGTTAAATAACTTTTTCGTAACTGCAAATGTTGTGCATGAAGAGATTTTAGGTAAATGTAATGCTTCAGCTATGATCCATCCTACTGCAAAATTGTTATCATATATTACGTAATCATACTTTTCTTCTTTCAACTCTTCTATAACAATCTTTATTATTTTATCCATGGATTTTACCATATGTAATAATAGTTCAGAGGGATCTATTTCTCCATTCATCCTTTTCAACATGTCTACTTTTGCTAAAAAATTTTCATATGGACGAAACAAAGCTCCTGTTTTTTCAATTTTCTCCTTATACTCCTCTACACAATAATAAACAACCTCTTCCCCTCTTTTTACTAATTCTTCAATAAGTGCAAGAGTTGGGTTCACATGTCCTTCCCCTGGAAAATTAAACATTAGTACCTTTGCCATATGATAGTTCCTCCTCTTAAATAAAAACTTCCTATAATCAAGTACGTTTCTCTCCTCATTTTAATAAGGGCACTTGTGATAGTAAATGTAATAAACGAGTAAGAAACAAAGTCAGTATACTGTAAAGTGAAACTTTAATCAGTGGGGTCTTACTGCCCATTAAAGCGGGAGAAAACGATATCCCCCAAAATGGATTTTCAAAATTAGGGAACTATAATGTCATATTGGAATAAGTTAAGGGGGAGAAAAAGTGGACAATGAAATGAATTATGGAAGTGATTACAAGTTTATTCCAGCAACTTCAATTGAAAGTGGTCATGGCCTCGAAGTATTGCCTGATTTATTTTGCTACACGATTCAAATCGTCAACATATGTTTTGTTGGAAATCCGCATACCGATGATTTTGTTTTAGTTGATGCTGGAATGCCTAAATGTGCAAATGAAATTATATCTGTTACTGAGAAGCGATTTGGTACAAATAGCCGTCCACAAGCAATTATTTTAACTCATGGGCATTTTGATCATGTTGGAGGAATAATTGAACTCATTAAGTATTGGGATGTTCCAGTCTATGCTCATGAAATGGAGATACCGTTCTTGACTGGACAACAAAGCTATCCTGAACCAGATCCAACAGTTGAAGGTGGTATAGTAGCGAAAATGTCGCCTCTGTTCCCTAACGAACCGATTGATTTAGGAAATAGCGTAACCGTATTACCTGCAGATGGAACCGTTCCTCATATGCCAGAGTTTAGATGGATTCATACACCAGGGCATACTCCTGGGCATATTTCATTATTTCGAGAAAAAGACCGAACTTTAATTGCTGGTGATGCTTTTGTTACAGTGAAACAGGAATATCTATATAAAGTATTTACTCAGGAACAGGAAATAAGCGGCCCCCCTCGTTATTTAACAACAGACTGGAAAGCCGCTAAAGAATCAGTCATTAAATTAGAAGAATTAAAGCCTCTGGTCGCTATTACTGGACATGGGATACCGATGTCAGGTGATTTGCTATCAACAAGCCTCAACACACTCGTTCAAGAATTTGATAAAATTGCTGTACCTGATTACGGAAAATATGTAGATAAAAAGGCACATTAAGCAAAAAAAATTTGGTTTTAATATTAAATAATTAAAATATACTTCAAAATCAAAATAGAAAAAATTATTAAGTTTAGTGAAAAAACACTGTACTTAAGCAACATCTCTATTATAAGGATAGACCTACCCTTTGTGAATAAAACTCGATATTCCGCAAATACTATCCGTAGTATAAGCCTGCTTCTTACCCAGCTTGTACCTCTTCCCATTAAAGAGTAATTAAAACGGGTTACGCTATATAAAAGCATAACCCGTTTTTAATGAAATATTTTATTCCATATACGTTTAAACAATGGAGGAAAAGGATGAAACATATTGTTGCTTTATTAATTAAATACACAGCGATAACTGCAGTATTACTAATCATACTTAGTATCTTTAAAGGCATTTCAATTCCTAGAGTATTACTCATTTCTCTTTTCCTTACAGGAGCTGCCTATTTAATCGGAGATCTCTTCATTTTACCTAAATACGGAAATATGATTGCTACAATAGCAGATGTCGGCTTAAGCTTCTTCGGAATTTGGTTACTAACATCCTTGTTTACTAATTTAGATGCTACTCGTAATATTGGACTTTCTTCATTTATAGCCGCTTTAATTATTGGTGGAACAGAAATTTTCTTCCACATTTATATGAAGAGGTTAGTACTGCGTAACGAGAATACATTAAGAAATCACAATCATATTCAGCATGATAACTATGCTATGGAAATGTCAGATGAATATATAGATTCTTCTACAATAAATAAATCCAAGCTTGAGGATACATCTAAAAAATAAAAAAGTGGCCAATGCCACTTTTTTATTTTTGTTTATTAAGCTTGATCAGAGTTTTTCACATGTAACGGAGGTGGTACTACCCATCCTTTTTTCTTACTTAAACGTAGCAAAGTTACACCTGCTTGCGCTTTTTTCATATGAAATTGTCCAAATAGCATGCCTACATCTTCTCGAAGGCATTTTCCCATTACTTGACTACATGTCACAAGACCAGCTGCTAATCCTGTAGAAACAGCTGCTGCTATTTCAACATCATTAATACGCGCTCCTGGAGGAATGTCTTCAATAGATGCAACTGGTCGTTCTGGAGGCGCAGGTGGTAAAGCAACCCCATTAACTTTTAAAAGCGCCTTTAATTCTTCTATTTCCGAATTCATGTCATTTTCAATTAAGCCTTCTAGAAACTTTTTCAAATCTTCATCACCTGTGTGATTCATAAATACTTGGTGACTTGCAACGGCACCTTGTGCAGCTAAAAGATAACTCCAAATATCAAATACTTCTCCGTAATGTAACGGTTCATTTTGAGGATTTCCACTTAAAATACCCATTTTTAAATTCCTCCCTTTCGAAAATATCATAATCAATATTGATTTCAATATTGAAATCAAATTTTTAAGTATGCTTTTTCCTGCAAAAGATTTTCTACTATGCATGGAAAACACCTTTCCAACACTGTGTGTTTATTGTTTAGGAAAGTAGTTTACAAATCAAATACTCAAAGATTATGAAAGAAGATTATCAATAATCTTTGAGTGAGAATCCATTTACTATAAGGGTTTTTATTTTTACACATATACAAAAGAAATTGATTTACATATCTACTATATTGTATGTCAATTTACTTAGCGGTTAGCTCTACCACCAAGTTGTTGTTCAGCCATTGCTACTAAACGTTTTGTAATTTCACCACCAACAGATCCATTTGAACGAGCTGTTGTATCTGCACCAAGTTGTACACCAAACTCTTGTGCAATTTCATATTTCATTTGATCAAGAGCCTGTTCAGCACCTCGAACTAACAATTCATTACGATTTCCACTATTATTGTTTGCCATATTATTTCACCTCCGATGTTTTTAATATGCTACAGATTATGAAATAATAATTATCCTTTTTATGGGAATTAGTTTATGAATAAATATTGAATTTCTTCTTAAAATAGTGCAGAAGACATAAGAAAGAAGAGTTGCTATAACATACTGTCATAACAACACTATGTATAGATTCCTCTTTACTAAAGATTTCTGTTTTGCCAAGAGATACATATAAAGTGAAACTTTAATCAGCCCTCACCAATCGGGCTTTTACGTGCAGCCCGCCCCCCCACCTAACTTCTTTGCTTCCGCTGAATTTTGAGGTGGGGATCTTACTGCCCGTTAATGCGGGATAAATTTTGAAAAATGATTCCTAAGGAGATACGAGATGAAAGCTGTAACCTATCAAGGTCCAAACCAAGTACAAGTTAAACAAGTGGATGATGCAAAGTTAGAAAAAAAAGATGATATTATTGTAAAAATTACTTCAACCGCTATTTGCGGTTCTGATTTACATTTATATCAAGGTAACATGCCTTTACCACAAGGATATATTATTGGCCACGAGCCAATGGGTATTGTTGAAGAAGTAGGACCAGATGTTACGAAAGTGAAAAAAGGCGATCGTGTTGTTATCCCCTTCAACGTTGCTTGTGGACATTGTTTCTATTGCCAACATGAAATGGAAAGTCAATGTGATAACTCCAATCCTCATTATGATTCTGGTGGATACTTTGGTTATACAGAGAAATTTGGTAATCATCCGGGCGGACAAGCTGAATATTTAAAAGTTCCTTTTGGAAATTTCACGCCATTTGTTATACCAGAATCATGCGAACTGGAAGATGAATCTCTACTGTTTTTATCCGATGTTTTGCCAACAGCTTATTGGAGTGTAATAAACGCAGGCGTTAAGCGAGGTGATACTGTTATCGTCCTTGGTTGTGGACCTGTTGGATTAATGACACAAAAATTCGCTTGGATGCAAGGTGCTAAACGCGTAATTGCAGTCGATTACTTAGATTATCGGATAAATTATGCAAAAAAGATTAACAATGTTGAGGTATTTGAGTTCACAAAATTTCCTGATATGGGAGAACATTTAAAAGAAATCACACATGGCGGTGCGGATGTAGTCATTGATTGCGTGGGAATGGATGGAAAAAAATCGCCTCTAGAATTTCTGGAACAAAAATTGAAATTACAAGGCGGAACTCTCGGCCCTATTCAAATTGCTACGAAAGCCGTAAGAAAATATGGAACGGTTCAAATGACCGGCGTTTATGGCGGCAACTATAATGCCTTCCCACTCGGTGCATTTTGGGTTAGAAATATTAATCTTAAAATGGGACAAGCACCTGTCATTCATTTTATGCCAGAACTATTTGAAAAAATAACAAATAAAGAATTTGATCCAAAAGAGATTATTACGCACAAAATCCCCCTTGAAGAAGCGAGCTACGGTTATCAAATTTTTAATAATCGTGAAGATGATTGTATAAAAGTCATTTTGAAACCTTGAAAATTGATATGTGGGTGATTTTTTGATTTTTCTATGCAGTAGACTGCTAAAAATACCCTACTGCATAGAAAGATACTCTAATCCACTTCCATTACATCCCTAAACTTAAAGATTCTTTGATTACGAAAAGCATCAGTACAAGTAATCGTCTTATTTAATGGATTTATATCAGCTACTGTTATGTAATTTTTATATAAATAGCCATTTTTATAATATGTAAGTAAAACCTCTTCTTCACCTAAATATGAAATTAACAGCTTATTCTCAATCCTTTCTTTTGCATCTTGCGTTAAAATTGGACGAGGGATTTTTGTTTGCTCCTGTATCATTTCTTTAATACAAACGAACTGCTCTGGCATACTGGCAAACGGTTGCCACTTTACCATCTCTCTTCCTTTTGGCATATTAGCATTCATCACGATTTATGTCCTCCTAATAACGTGTTTCTATATCTTGCTGTTGCGACGCTTGTGTAAGAAATTCCACGTAAAATACTGTTCTTACCAAATCGTGTTCGAATTTCGTCCATAACTTTCGTTAATCGCATTTCTTTTTCTCTTTGTATAATGTTATCGAAAAGCGAAATTTGCTCTTCCCCTTCATTTATTAGATTTGTTAAGGAAAGGCTTACCGATCGAATTGGTTCTCCTGTATGCCGCTCGTATAAAAAATAGGTACAAACATTATAAATATCCATCGTTAAATTTGTTGCTCTATTTAATGTATTTGCCTTTTTTATTCCCCCTCCATATTCCTTACTGTATCCAACTGAAAAATGAATCGTTTGCGCATATTTCTTTTCTCTTCTCAATCTGTAGCAAACTTCTTCTACATGCTCTAATAAAATAACGATGAACTCTTCTATCGAATAATCACGAAATAATATTTGGCTTTTCGCTATAGATGTTGTTGCTGGAACGTATTTTTCTGCTATTCTGCTAAAATCAATTCCGTTACTATGTAGATGTAATTCTTCCCCTATTACACCGAATGATTGCTTTAAATACCTCAAAGGATACTGCGCTAAATTTCCAATCGTATGTATACCTTTTCGATTCAATTTCATTTCTGTTTTATACGATATACCCCAAAATTTACTGAGCGGTCTAATGCTCCATAACTTCTCGGGTATATCGTCATACGTCCACTGCACTATTCCATCCCTATTCTTTTTCGCCTCAACATCCATCGCTACCTTACTCAATAATAAATTTGGACCAATACCAATCGTACTTTCAATCCGTGTACGTTCATATATTTCTCTTTTAAACTTTAATGCAAACTCACGCGGATTACTCGCAAACAAATGAATACTCGCGGTCATATCCATGAAAAACTCATCGATACTATATTGATGAAAATCTTCCGGCGCAACATACTGTAAGGCTAAACTGGTTATGTAAGTCGAACATTTCATATACGTATGCATAATTGGATTCACAATAATAATATCTGGCCTCTTCGGTATTTCGTACAACCTTGCCATTTTCTTAACTCCTAACGCTTTAAGTGGCGGTGTTGCCGCTAATACAATGGACCCACTCCTGTTTACATCTCCTACAACAGCCAATTTTGTATATCGTGGATCAAGTCCTTTTTTAATACATGACACGCTTGCATAAAAGCTACGAAGATCTACACAAAGAATAATACGATTCGGTAAAAGCGAATAATCATACAAGGTTATCACTCCTAACAAAGAACGTTTGTTCTTATTATATACGAACCTACGTTCTTTTTAAAGGTATTTCTATGAAAATTTTGGTTAAAATAACCGTTATTACATTCAAGAAAAATTATAAAAATCTTCCCTCTATTCTTGAGAACTTTTTCAGTACTTAAAAATGTAAATAGATAAAAGGAGAAACAACTTCATTCTTCGTGAATAAGCACGGTATTTTAGGGACCATTCTTTGGTATTCAAAAAGGCTTGTATGTAAATAGATATTTTCATAGTAGCAAGATACCTATATAAGAAAGACTTATTTCGAAAAATAGTACTATTTAGCAGTGCTTTTTTATAACAATATCTCGAACAGACTATCATGAATCATAAATTGAATACATCGGATACATTAAAATTATAGCCTTTTTTTGAATTTTAAAAAAAGCCAACAATTTTCTCTAATCGAATCTCTAATTACATAATTTTGTACGAGAAAGGAATTGAATTTATGCACAACTTTAATTTCATTTGCGAACAATTTGCTACAATACTTAAAGGGAAAAGTAAAATAAGTCAAGGTGGTTGTTCGGTGTCTTTTCACCGCGATTTTAGAGTACTTGTACAAGGAAAACAAAGTACCTATGTAGTACCCGTCGGAGTAAGTTTTGAATCGTTGGATCAAAATGGTAATGCATTAAATTTAGGCGAAATTGCTATTCTACAAGAAGAGATTCCTGCATTTATGAAATCAATTGTACAACAAGGAATTATTGTAAGTGCTTTACATAATCACTGGCTGTACATGAATCCCTTAATTATGTATATTCATATCCAGTCGATAGAGCCCCCATTACATTTTGCACAAAAGTTAGCCAATTCTTTTTTGTCCTTAAGCAGCTATCCTATCGCTAATAATGAGGGGCAATGATTGGTGTTTAGGGTAATTACATTTTCTATATGTGTGAACATAATAAAATGATTTCACTTTGTGCCCAAAAGTAAAAAAACTACCTATCAAATTTTTAGATAGGTAGTTTTTGAATCTATTAAAGTAAAGTACTCTACTATTTTATAAAATACTATTCTCTAAACAAAAATACAGATTCTCAATTCACTGTGGCTTGCTTATCCCATATATTCCTCTAAAGTTAGTTTTTCCTTATATATTTTTTCAGCAACCTCTCCTATATAGCGTGAATATGCCAAGGCTCATACACATAACCAGTTATATTTCCCTTTGAATAACGAATGATGTACCCTGCCCAATGCGCATTTTCTTTCATCCATTGTTAAGCCTGTTTTATGTTTGCTATGTCCCGTTTTTTCAAACAAAGACTCCCTGTACGTTCAGGATATCAACTTTTGTTTACTTCACTTTTTTTCTACACTCTGCATCTAGACGGTATATCCATTGACCACGGTAAGATTTATTTCAAACCCACAAAAAATAGATTACCTGTACACGAAAAAGTATAGCGTACAGGTAATCTATTTGTTTTTGAGATTAATAAAAAACTAATTTATTTTTTGAATTCTTCCATCAATAACAGACTGAATTGGTTCTTTTGATTTTTTTATATAATCTACTAATGCTTCAAAATCAGTTGGTCCTGTTTCAGCATCTTTCCCGTTTTTAAAGGATACAAATCCATCTCCACCTGAAGCTAGAAATGCGTTCGCAACGACGCTGTAAGTTTTAGAAGGAATAATTTCTTCTCCATTTGTTAGGCGCACACTTGTTACTTTTTCTCCATTAGGTTTGTTTGCATCCCAAGTGTATTGGATCCCTGAAATTTGAAGCATTCTTGTTATGTCTTTTTGCCATTGTTGATTTAAAATATCACGAATATCTTGACCCGTTAAATTTACTTTTATTAATTGATTTCCGAATGGTTGAATACCATATATCTCTCCCCATGTAATATCACCAGCATCTAAGTCATTACGAATACCACCAGGATTCATAAGTGCAATTTGAGATTGCATTGTTGCACGCTGGGCATCAGCAACTAAATTTCCAAGAGTAGATTCACCAGCCGTATTTAGTTTGCGATCTAGCGGAGCAATAGACTTACCTACAACTTCATTAACAAGAGGTGCGATTTTTGCTTGATATTTCTCCATCTTCTTCTTTATTTTTTTATCAGGCTCTATGCCTTCATGGTAAGTTGTAACAATTTCTGCTTTTTTCTCAACAATATCTTGTGTTTTACGATCAATCTTTACATCAACATCAGCAAAAGCCATACCGTAAGAATTTGCTTGTACGACAAGTTTATTATTAACAGTTCCATTTACATACGTGTGGCTATGCCCACCAAAAATAACATCGACTTCTGGATCAGTCTGATTTGCTAATCGGACGATATCACCATTTGTTACGCCGTTCCCATCTGTTGTACCTCCGTTATGCGCAAGAACAACGATAGATTTAACGCCTAGTTTTTTTAATTGCTTTACGGATTTGTTAATAGCTTCAACTTCATCTGTAATTTCTACATTCTTTAGCATAGTAGGCATAACAAGGTTAGGCACATCCGTTGTTACGACTCCGATAAATCCAACAGGAACTCCTTGTACCTTTTTTATAGTGAATGGTGGTAAAAATAAACGACCAGTGGATTTATTATAGAAATTTGCGGCAACATATGGGAATTTTGCACCTTTAAATTTCCCTGTTTTCTCATGGTATCCACCATAAATAAGGCGGTTCATTTCCTCAACACCTTCATCAAATTCATGATTTCCTATCGTTCCAACATCGAATTTCAAATCATTTAGAAATTCAATGGTAGGTTCGTCTTGTAATAATGCTGAAACAGGAGTACTTGCTCCAACAACATCGCCAGCATGTACTTTTAATGTATTCGGATTTTGTTTTTCACGATCACGTAAATAAGCCCCTAAGTACTCGATTCCCCCTGCATCTTTATTGTTAATTTTTTTTACTGTGTCTAGTTGCCCATGAAAATCGTTAATACCGAGCATTTGTACATCTATGTAGCGGTTTGGTTCTGTACTTGCTTGGGCTGAAGGCACAGCGAATACACTAGTAAAAGTAACTGTACTTATTGCTAAAGCAACTGGAATGATTTTTTTCAACATAAAATTTCTCTCCCCTAATTAAAATCTTACATAATACAATGTTATTTTAATATATTAAGAGGATTATTTCTATAAAAATTCTACTAATTATAAAAATTAATAAGATTTTATTATTTCCCAACAAAACACTATTTACTCAAAAATGTGAGGATGTAAAACGACAATTTTAAGAAGGAAATGATTATTTGTAGGCTCTATCCTACACTTTTGGATTAGGATATAAAGGCCCCACTCAACTTAAGAAAATTCACTACCCAAAATAAGAAAATGTGCATTTCTTTGTTTTGAAGATTCTTCAAAATATTATCTTGATAGTAATATAACAATACTTCTAAGAGACTAAAAAACTCTAATCCATACATGTTAGCTGTTAAGAAGCATATTCAATCCAAAACTAATGGATATTTATAAACCTAACTCAATATCACCATTTAAAAATGAATAAAAATTTCATTATGGAAGATTTCGATTCTTTAAATTGATTACAGTGGTGCACTACGCCGCATTCAAAAAGATGCTCCTGGATTTATCCAAGAGCATCTTTTTAAATGCTTTATTTTACTTGTTTATAATTTATCAATTAACAATTATATAGTTGTAATCAGTCCTTTAAAAATAATAGGAGCGCTTCATTAAATTCTTTAGCATGCGTTGCATTTAGCCCATGTGGACCACCCTTTATTAACGATACTTTAGAATTAGGAATTGCTTCATGTGTTAATTTCCCACTATATTCAAATGGTACAGTTGCATCAGAGTCTCCGTGAATAATAAGAGTAGGTATATTAAACTTCTCCAAGTCTTTTCTAAAATCTGTCTTACTAAAGGCGGTAATACAATCAAGCGTTCCTTTAGGTGATGCACCGGCTGCAATATCCCAATTATATAAACGGAATGGCTCACTAACTAAATCTGTTCGATCACCAGCCGCGAAAAATCCCTTAGTAAATTCATCAAGAAATGCAAGGCGGTCATTTATCACACCACTTTTGAATGTTTCAATTGTTGCATCATCTAAGGCCCCTTCAGGATGATCCTCTGATTTGTATAAATACGGAGGAACTGCCCCAGCAAAAACAGCCTTTTCAATACGATCTGTTCCATACGTACTAATATACCGGGCTACTTCGCCTCCACCCATAGAAAAACCAACAAGTGTGACATTTTGAAGCTCTAAATGTTCTAATAGTTGATGTAAATCAGAAGTAAAGGTATCATATTCATACCCTTCCCACGGCTGAGATGATTGTCCAAATCCTCGACGATCATATGTTATAACTCTGTATCCAGCCTCAACAAGAGCGGGAACTTGGTATTCCCAAGATCGACCACTTAACGGCCAACCATGAATGAGTACAACTGGTTTTCCTGTGCCATGATCCTCATAATATATCTCAATTGGTGCTTGATTTTCGGTTCCTACAGTAATTTTTGCCATTGTCCTACCTCCTTTAATATGTATCCTTTTCTTCAATAATCAGGATAAATCTCATAACCTATTTATGCCCATTTATATTGTGAACTCTATGTATGAAACTCTACTGTTTCGATGCATTCATTTTCTGTTTATGGACGATTCCCCATCTCCTACCTTTTTCATCACGAAGTATTTGCTGAACACTCCTCCTGTTCAATTCTAATAACAAAAATAGGTGACTATCAATATCATTCTATCTATAGAATGTATAGGTAAAATCAATCTATTTTACAGTAAAAACAACTATAGTTACGAACTATACAAATTATAGATAATTCAGAATTGATTAATGAATCAGTTTTCAAATACTATAAATTTGTATAGCGCTTCATGTTCCGTGAATGCTGCTATAACCAATATTATTGGTGAGCTTAGTTATAAACGAAGAAATTTATGATAGTATTCGACTATTTAAACTTTCTTCGATTACTTAATTTTTAGGAGGAATACATAATGACTGATCTCTATTCTCGTATTAACAAAGATGATGCTATCGTGCTTTTAGTAGATCATCAAACTGGTCTTATGTCCGGACTAGTACGTGACTATGGTGTTGATGAATTCAAGAACAATGTTTTAGCTCTTGCTCATACTGCTAAGTTTTTTGATTTACCAGTTATTTTAACAACAAGTTTCGAAAACGGGCCTAATGGACCTTTAATGCAAGAATTGGTTGATCTCTTTCCTCATGCACCAAAAATAGCTCGACCTGGACAAATTAACGCATGGGATAATGATGATTTTGTAAAAGCAATTGAAGAAACTGAAAAAAAACAACTTATCATCGCAGGTGTAGTTACGGACGTTTGTGTTGCTTTCCCGGCACTTTCCGCTATAAAAGCTGGCTATGAAGTATTTGCTGTTACTGATGCTTCAGGAACTTTCAGCAAACAAGTTGCAGATGCTGCCAATACGCGTATGGCACATAATGGTGTACAACTTATGAACTGGTTTAGCGTAGCTTGCGAATTACAACGCGATTGGCGCAACGATGTCGAAGGTTTTGGCAATTTGCTTGCTAGTAATCTTCCAGGCTATCAAAATATAATTGGAAGCTATAGAGGAGCTCAGCGAGATCTTAGTAAACAAAATGCATAAATGTATCTCAAGGAAATAGCTTTAAATCACCTTTTTTAAAGTAGATAGTATAAATTTAGTGCTGATTAAATCAGCACTAAATTTAAATTAAAAAGTATAGTAGAGCTTCAATTGACAGAAGATACATTACTTTCAATAAACAATTGAAAAAGGAGCGTTTTATTATGAGTAATTTAGAATTGTTAAATCCGGAGAACAGTGCCTTAATTTTAATTGATTTTCAACCTCAAATGACTTTTGGAGTTGCAAGTATTGATAGACAAACATTGATTAATAACGTTATGCTACTTGCTAAATCAGCAAAAACTTTTAACGTACCTACTATTCTTACTACAGTTGAAACACGTAGCTTTTCTGGTTATTTTTGGCCACAAATTCTTGATATATTCCCAAACCATGAAATTATAGAACGTAGTTCAATGAACTCTTGGGAAGATCCGAAATTTGTTGAGGCAGTTAAAGCAACCGGTAGAAAGAAATTAATATTTGCAGCACTTTGGACTGAAGTTTGCCTTGCATTCCCTGTGCTTGAAGCAATTAAAGCTGGCTATGAGGTATATGCAGTTGATGATGCTTCAGGTGGTACTAGTTTGACAGCACATAACGCTGCTATGCGTCGTGTAGAACAAGCTGGTGCAATTCCAGTGACAGCCATTCAAGTTTTACTTGAATACCAACGTGACTGGGCACACAAAGACACTTATGATGCTGTAATGGAGATTGTAAAGGAACACACTGGTGCTTATGGTCAAGGTGTAGAATACGCATATACTATGGTGCATGGCGCGCTTCCAAGCAGAAAAATATGAAACAAGAAGGCGTAACTGTCGAAGAGACTCATACAGAGAACACAATGGATGCTACTGATCCAGTAACAACGATTGTTACATGGGAAATTCAACAAGGGAAAGAAAAACAGTTTGAAACATGGAGACATGAAATCGAAGCTGCCGCTACTAAATTCCCAGGACATTTAGGCGTAAACCTAATAGTCCCAAGTAACGAATCCAGAGAGTATACTGTTATTTTTCGCTTTGATACGTATGAGCATCTACGTGCTTGGCAACAATCAGATGTTCGCCGAGATTTGTTAAAAACGGCAGAACAATTTCAAGTTACTAATCCAACTTACAAAACTGAAAGCAGTTTGGCTTATTGGTTTGTTACTCCGAAAACACCAGTTCCACCGCCAAAATGGAAAATGTCTATCGTTACCCTTTTGGGTGTATGGCCTCTTAGCATGTTAGTTCCTAAATTGATAGGACCTATTATAAAACATATGAATCCTATTATGTCGGCTTTTTTTGTTTCTGTATGTATAGTGTCCTTGCTATCATGGGTAGTTATGCCGATTTTCGGTAAATTATTTCATCCATGGTTACAAAATAATAGGAAGTAGACGAGGTGTGAATATGAATGTACCGGATATGATTTTATATAACGGAAAAATTACTACCCTTGATCCCTCTCAACCTGAGGTATCTGCTATCGCCATAACTGATGGTTTAATAACTGCAGTCGGTGGATATGAGCTTCTTAATAGTGCCACAGAAAAAACAAAAAAAATAGACCTTAAAAGAAAAAGAGCTATTCCAGGCCTGAATGACTCTCATATACACGTTATTCGTGGCGGTCTTCATTATAATATGGAATTACGATGGGAAGGTGTGCCTTCAATTGCCATTGCTCTTGAAATGCTCAAAGAACAGGCAAGGCGTACACCTGCTCCTCAGTGGGTAAGAGTAGTTGGAGGTTGGTCTGAATTTCAATTTAAAGAGAGACGGATGCCAACTTTGGAAGAGATTAACGCTGTTTCTGAAGACACCCCTGTCTTTGTGCTACATCTTTATGATAGAGCACTTGTAAATCGTGCAGGGCTTCGTGCACTGGGATACACAAAAGATACCCCAGACCCTCCAGGTTGTTTAATTGAGCGAGATAAACGAGGTAATCCAACGGGTCTTTTAATTGCGAATCCTAACGCTTCTATTCTTTATTCAAGTTTGGGTAAAGCTCCCATACTTAATTTTGACGATCAGATTAACTCAACTCGCCATTTTATGCGCGAATTAAATAGATTAGGTATTACAAGTGCCATTGACGCAGGTGGCGGTTTCCAAAATTACCCTGACGACTACAGAGTTGTTGAACATTTAGCCGAGAAGGAACAATTAACTTTACGTATTGCTTATAATCTATTTACACAAAATCCTAATCATGAATATGAAGACTTTGCTTCATGGGCAAAAATTGTTTCTCCAGGTCAAGGAAATGATAAGTATAAAATGAATGGTGCCGGAGAAATGTTAGTATTCTCTGCAGCTGATTTTGAAAAATTTCAAATGCCACGGCCCGAACTAGCTACGATGATGGAAGCTGACTTAAAGAAAGTAATTTCTCTATTGGTGGAAAACCGTTGGCCATTCCGTTTACATGCAACTTATGACGAATCAATCACACGTTTCTTAAATGTATTTGAGGAAGTCAACAAAGAAATTCCTTTTAATGGTCTACGATGGTGGTTTGACCATGCAGAAACAATCTCAGATCGTAGTATGGAACGTGTTAAGGCTTTAAATGGCGGTATTGCCATCCAAGACCGCATGGCTTTTCAAGGTGAATACTTTGTTGATTTATACGGAAAGGAAGCTGCAAAGCGTACTCCTCCGATTTATCGGATGTTAGACCTAGGTATACCTGTTGGCGCCGGTAGTGATGCAACTAGGGTTTCCAGCTATAACCCTTGGGTTGCTCTTTACTGGATGGTTGCCGGAAAAACCATTGGTGGGCTTTCCATATACGATAAAAAAAATAAACTTGATAGAAAAGTAGCCCTGGAATTATATTCAAAAGGAAGTGCGTGGTTCTCTGGTGATGAAGGTAAAAAGGGGACCCTTGCAGTAGGTCAGTTTGCTGATATTGCTGTATTGTCTGCTGACTACTTTACTGTGCCAGAAGAAGAAATTAAAGACCTTGAATCATTACTCACAATTATGGGCGGGCAGGTTGTTTATGGAAATGATGAATTTAAAAATTTATCACCTGAATTGCCGCCAGCATCACCTGATTGGTCACCGACGGGAGTTTATGGTTATGGTGGCGCTAACCTAGCCCACACTATACTTTCTCACAATTCTCATGATAACAAGTTACATAGTTGCAGTAACCCTCTCCATCAACACACTCATACCGTAATAGGAAAAGATGGAACTAAATGGGGTATTGGTTGTACTTGCTTTGCTTTCTAAGTCAAAACCACCGGTATAATGCCGGTGGTTTTCTTTCTACAATAAGGATATGTAGATTCAAAATAGCAATGTATATCCATAATGGGACTATACGATAAGAGCGAAGAGTTGATTGATTAACTTGACTTGTTTTTGACAGCCTTCTCTTCTTGTAAAGTCCGTCCTTTTTTCCTTAATTAAAAGTCAGTGGTATCCCCTTTTGATCGACCACACCATACATATAAATCCACTACCCTTTGACTTTAAAATAGGTCTCATCTCAAGACGTATAGATTTTTTCAATTGTTACACTAAAATCATTATTATACTAATACCTTTTGAGGGTTATTTAACTTCTGCATAAAGATACGTGCTGCAAAACTTAAAAATTTATCGTCAAAGTGAATAAGATTAATATCTTGCCTTGGTGTTGGATCAATAATACGAACTATACTCAAAGTATCATTATTAACAAAATCAACCAGTGAAAGAGGTATTATGGCAACCCCATGACCATTGTATACAAGGCTCAATAGAGAAATAGAAGATTTTGTTTCTATATTTGCTTTAGATAAAGATAACCCTAAACTCTCACAATATATTTTAATAGATTCACGACAACTACATGAAACCATTATTCTACTCAGTCCTACTAATTCTCTAAAAGAAACAAATGATGTTTCATTCAAAGGATGTTTTTTTGGAATGACAAGGACAAGCTCTTCGCTATACAAAAGGGTACTTGTTAATGTGTCTGGAATTTGAGCACTACGCGTGATGCCTATATCAATATTTTTATCAACGATTTGATTTACAGCAACTTCGGATTCTATAATTTTTACAACGATGTTGGGATAATGTTGTTGAAACTTCATAATATAAGGTGTTAAATAAGTGAGGTCCTCCAATAAACCTCCTATAGTAATTACACCTCTTTTTACACCCTTTAATTCAAAAATTTCATTATAAACGTCATCAAATTGTTGCATGATAAATTTTCCTTTATCAAATAGCAGCTTACCCGCTTCTGTCATTTTGATACCTCTTCCAACTCGATGAAACAAAGGTGTATCAAGTTCACCTTCTAACACACGGATTTGTTGACTTAAAGTCGGCTGTGAAATACCTAGAACTTCCGCAGCTTTAGTAAAACTATTATTATTACAAACTTGAATAAAGTACTCTAAATGACGTAATTCCATTCTTGATACCCACTCCCACTCTCCGCTTTATGAAAGATTTATAATGAAAAGGACAATATGTATACGTTATGCATAACAACTATCTTTCCTACTATATCAATTGCAATTACATAATTTCTTTATTTTGTACTACAATACATTTACTACTATTTCTTAATTTTCCCTCCTATTTATTTAATTTATATTTAATTAGGATATTACTAAACAGAAATAACATCTAAAAACTTACACTTTCTGTGCGTAATATCCTAACTTTTTCAACTGTTTACTTATCATTTTTTCTCAATATAATCCAAATTACCAAATATTTGCCGAATCCCCTCTTTATGCTGAGGAAAAATTAGTGTCACCAATTCAATACTTTCTGAAATAATTAATGCATACGTGACACGGCGGTCTTTAGGACATGGTTTCACCTCTTCTTTTCCAACCTATCCACTACATACGTGATACAAAAACTTGCAAGTAATATTTTGTCCCCAATTTTTTTATAGGCTGATCAGCTTTACTGTATAGTAGCTCAAGCACTGCAAATTCAGTTACATTAAGTCCATAAATTTTTAGATCCTTTTCAATACATTTAGTGATTGGCTGTAATTCCCTTGATAATATAACAAATAACTTTAAAGATAAGCTCTCATCGTTAATCACGCTCGCAATTACCAATCCTTTACAAATTATCTTGAATTCGAGATTTATTATATTATCGTCAAAATATTATGTCAATCATTCATTTTAGCTTGATCAAGCCACTTATAATTTATTTCTCAACATAAGACATATGGAATTAGAAGAAAACAATTGCTAATATATAAGTATCTCAATTACGTTATTTCTTTTAAAGAGAGCTTGTTTTTAATCGCAAGTTCTCTTTTTCCATATTCTAAATTGGATTCGAACAAATTTCAGATGATGAGTCTGTCCCCATGTATATGCTATAGTTTTTAAACAAAGATTACTAACCATATATCTATCATATTTTTTATAAACAGGATTAATTAGATTTAAAAAAAGACTTCTTTTTCTTTACTCGTAATAAATCACCTGTCCATCCTTTGACTCGCATATACAAATACATACCCCCTGTTGTAAAAATAATAAATAAGAGAGCGATTAAATAGCTATATTTCCATTCCAGTTCAGGCATATATTTAAAATTCATCCCCCACAATGCTCCTAAAGCCGTCAAAGGCGTACTTACAGCAGTTAATACAGTAAGAGCTTTCATAATTTCATTCCCACGATGAGAAGAAACAACTTCTTGTAAATGAATCATCGTGTCTAATTCTTCTTGGTATTCTTTAACGAGTTGTAATCCACGCTCTAATTTTACGTGTGTTTGTTTATAGCAAAGGGTGTTTGTTAAGTTTTCTAACCAAGCTTCCTCCAAGCCTTGTAACACTTCTTGTATTAAGCGAAACACATGTGTGTTCATAAATAATTCATGACGAATATGGTAAATTCTTTCTAAAACTGCTATGTTATTATGATGATAAAAATCCCATAACACATTTCTGAAATTGTTTTCAAAGTAGTCAACCTTTCGTAAATAGTGAGATATAAATATTGATAAGATCGCACATACTCCTTCAGCGGAACTATTACAATTTTTTATACTCATAGGGAAATTATGTATTAATTTTTGGAAATCCTCTTCCTCTTTTTCCTGGACCGTTATCAGTATTCCATGAGCTACGAAATAATGAAGAAAGTTTTGGATTTTGGCGTCCTTTTTATCTTGATCATATAAAAACGAACCATATACACAAGTTTGACTTGGTGATAACGTATAAACATATAATCCATTTTCACAAGGAGAACTTATTTTTTTTACAAATTGAGAGAAATAAGATGTTACATCACGAGGGATTATAGAAGAAAGTTTTTCAAGTTCACTAGTTTTCACATGATACCAATCCCATTTCGGCATTTTTATGCATTCCATATTATTCTTCCTTTCTGAATAGTTTTATGTTTGATCAAATAATATCCGTAATATGAAATTTATATGTAGGTATTCATGTCTTGGAGGAAAAGTTTTTAGATCCTCTAAATTACAAACTAATATATAGGAGGTCTTCTTCTGTTACAAGGAAGACCCCCTATATATTAGTTATTTGTATTCTCAATTTTAAACATTTCCTCTATACAAGTACTTTTTATCTTTTCTTATTGATATGTGGAAAAGAAGCCACATACTTTGGCGCGTCTATTCAACGAACTACATTCCGGTCGTTATTATAATTTAGATTCATATGCAGATTGATTGGTGATGTCGTCAAATACTTGACTTCCAATCATGTAGTATCCATGAAGTGCAGCCTCTTTCGAAGCGTCTACTATACGGAAAGAAGAAATTTCATCTTGCATTTTTTCAATTCGTTTTTTGTGGAGATCTACTATTCCTCCTGTCCAAATAATAGTGTCATACTGGTCTAACTTAAATTGTTCTTGTAATACACGTATTACGTCTTGGAAGTGTGTATCCAACTCTTTTTGAATCAAAGTATGAACCTGACTTGTCTGAGGATTTTCTTCTCGATCCCCATATCCTTTTTCTAATATGTTTGGCATGTCGTTAATATGCAAATGATCACTTTCCCCTGCATGATTCTGCACGATATTCTTAATATTTTTCAAAGGCTTGCTACATCCTAGTTCCGTCTCATAATGATTTAAAATGACATTCTGTTTCATATCTGTCATTTCTAATGTACGAAATCCACCATCAATAATTAAGATACGATCTCGTTCCTGAATAATTCCCTCTTTTAAGAAATAGGCATGTAAAGCGACTGGTTGCTGAAGAATCAAAGCATTTTCAACCGTAATATTTATAAATTTCCCATCAATTTGTACGGAAGTTTCTTTTTTTAGTGCACGTTGTAATTGCTCATGCTGACTACCAAAATAAGTAACGGGAAGCCCGGTAACAACTAAAGGTAACACGACATTTTCTTTATAATCCTTTGCAATGCAACCAAATATTTGTTGTTTAAACTGTTCGCTTTCATAATAATTTTCTATTTCTTCGTCAAATGGAGGAAGAAATGAAGCGTCAGATTGATGCGCTTCATTTCCCATGTAGTATGCAAAGTCTAAGTCTATAAAACTTACCTTTGTTAAATCTTCACTTTCAGCATGATTAGGTACAGGGGCTAGTGTGGAAGCTTCACTCTTAATCGTCACCTCAGAATCTACATCCTGTCGATATGCCCGCTTGGTAAAGCCAATTCCTACATCAATTGCATACAGAGATTTCATACTTTTTTCCTCACTTTCTCTTTTTAGAATTAAATCTAAGCACTCTCTTCTTTCCCTTCTTTCATATATTTCTTTTCATTTTTCGTTTTCTCCCCGTCTAAGTCCTTACTATTTTCATTTATTTCGTAATCCTTTTCATCTTTTTTCTTTTTGTTATTTTCGTTTTCTGTTAAATCTTTAATGGTAGAAATGACAACTGGTGTGGCTGTAAGCAGTTGTGGTAATGTTTGTTTTGCAACATTAGCTGCAGTTACAGAGAATTGTTTACTTGTCTCAGTTACCTTCTCTAATGTTTCCTTTATGTTCCCTTCTTGTAGTTTTTCTTTTACGTTTTTTCCTTTTGTTTGTATAGCTTTCCGATTTTCTTTTTTTAATAAGGAGACCATGATTCCGGTCGTAATCCCAATCACAGCATATTTAAATATTGTATGTTTCATTTTTCTCACCCTTCTCCACTTTTATTTTCTTCCATGCTACAACCCAAAATAATTAACTTATCTATTTATCAAATGTTGCAATCTATTAGAGAGAATGATAGTTTTGCGGCTGCCTATCACTCGCCGTTGGTGTTTCAGCTGTTACTAGAAGTAAAATTCTCCCTTGATCTAATTTTTCTTCATATAAATTAGCTTCCTCCTTCGACAACCCCATTTCTTCCATTTGATTTCGAAGTTCGTCCCCTTTTTTGGAGAAAAAGTTGATAATACTTGTTCCCAATCCTTGTTCTTTTACTCCAATCGTATTTGTGTTTGTATCATCCGCAATCTTTTTTGTTAGATATTTTTCATGTGTTAAGACGTAAATGTCATCTTGGCGAATCCCTTGCAATTCTAGCTCTTTTACTTTCATAACTACTTCCTGTTCATTTTGATATTCATGAACAACCGGTTTTCTTTCATTCTTATGCATGGTATTTTTCCTCCTTTAGATTTTTTTTTTTTTTATTTAGTTGTTATGTAATATGTAATACACCTATTTTAAAGATATTAAACCTAAATTTTCAAAAAATTAACGCGATAGGTTATTACTGTTTTTCAATATTAACGAGATGTCACGAGCACTTTCCTTTGATAGCAGTGTTACAAATAACGATTTGTTTGGAAAGCAAGCCCATTGTTTTATAGAAAATTTCTATTAAAAAAAGTTATAAAAGGAGTACAAGATATTTTTTTCGTTAATTAAATCAAAGGAAAATAAAAAAAGCACTCTTTTTAAAAGAGTGCTAAAAAACATATAACCTAATAAAAATGAAAATATACAAACTTTGCATAAAAAAATGATTTTATAGCCTCGTTTTAATATCCATGCCCGCTTTGCCAACCACCGTGTCCACCTTGCCAACCACTATGTCCGCCCGGCCAACCACCGTGTCCACCTTGCCAACCACCGTGTCCGCCTTGCCAACCACCGTGTCCGCCTTGCCAACCACCGTGTCCACCCGGCCAACCACCGTGTCCACCCGGCCAACCACCGTGTCCGCCTTGCCACCAGCCTGCATAGCCTTGTCTCTGTGAGCTCATTCCTTCGCATCCCTTCTTATTAAAAATTCAAATACTGTAACTGGGTATTCTCTAAATATAATTATGTATCCCAAAAATAAATGTATCCGCAAACATCTCGATTATCGGTAAAGTAATTATCTAATAAAAAAACATTTATTATTGCAAATCTAAGCTCTTTTTTTACTTTTTTAAAAAATTTTTACTATTTTATTAGCATACTTTTTAGATTCAATTTCATCATAGTTACTTAGTATTACAACAGACAAATCATTACTTGGGATCATTTTTCAACATTATATCAGATTCCATAGCTGTGCTTTAGTTATACAAGAAAAAACGATACTTCACTATTGAAGTATCGCAAAAAACCATTTACTTACATTATTATGACTATAACCCTATCCGGTATTAGTTACTCACCTAAAATTGCAACGGGGCTAAACGATTCATAATGAATCAATTCCTTTTCTATACTGTGTTCTTTTAATACTGGAGCCGTCGACTGCACAATTTGTATTGTTTTCTCGTCAATCATAAATGGTACATCCCTTCGTATACAATGTTTTTATAAAACATTGGCATTATTTGAAATTCACCTTTCGCAATTTCATTTTTTACTTTCCACTCCAGGATATCTTTTTTTAATTCTTATGGATCTAAACTGATCCAATAGTGATTCTGGTGCAATTGCTCTGAAGTTTTCACACTAGAACCTTCTTATTTACGCATTAAAAAATGTTACTTTTCCTATACTTAAAAATAAGTAATTTAACAAGAGGAGAAACGATTATGAAAAAATTTGTAATTTACATAATAGGAATAGCTCTTCCTATATACTTACTACCTTTCATATTACGCGGGGATTTAGACAGATTTAATCCAATTGCTGAAGAAAAAAATGTATACGCCGTTGCGAAGGGATATGGCATTCCAGATTATCATCATAAAGGAAGAGCTGTGTACTCACTAAAAGGTGTTGATGAATTAAGCAATGAAACAGAATATAAAGTTGGAACGAACACACCTAATGATTTTATAAGAAAAACTTACTTGAAAATTCATGTAAAAGGAAAGTATGTGTATTCTTACGATATTATCGCTGAAGAGGATATTCCGGACAAAATAAAGGGGCAATTGTAATATAATATATAGAACTTCAATCTTTCACAAAAAAGTTTGATTATTTCCTAGCTATGCTATTCCAAAATCGCACCGTTTTCCCACATAATGATTTACATTAATTGGCACCATTTTAAATCCTGAAAATCCACTGTTTATTGAGTGCTCAAAATCTCTTATTGCGTTATATATTCTTCTTTAAAGATAGTGTCCTTGTTTTTTCGTGATTATTCTCATTTATAGTGATAATAAAATCTGTACTTATAAGTATAAATGGTATTACTTCTACTATCTGTTGAACATTTAATCTTCTTTTCGCAATATCCATTGCTACTTCTAAATCAAGTAGTAGCTAGTGCTCTCGAATATCGATAACCTGCTTAATTTCTCTACTAAATCTATTTGATTTACTGAATTTTTCAGGTATTTGGTTGTACCTAAAGACATTTTCAATATAAATTCCCTCCTTTTCCCTATACTTTCAAAGCCGAGTTGGCCTTGTGAATATAGAACAGATAAACGGCAGTAATTAAAAAAGCAAGACATTGAATCGCCATGCTTTTTTCAAATTAAGAAATCAATTCTTGTTCAACCATTGTCTGAGAGAAATCAAAAATCTAATTCTTATTATTTTTTTCTCTGCCTAAAACAATTTCTGCTATTTCATAAGCATAATTATCAGGCTCAAAATCCTCATAGTTACTTAATACTACAATAGATAATCCATCTTGTGGGAAACGTATAAATTGTGAACTATAACCAGCCCATCTCCCTGAATGTTCCAAGTATCGGCAATTATAGCCAGCTGCAATCTCCAGTCCAAAAGCATAATCCTCATTATCAATGATTGTCTCTCCAGTTGAGGAAACTTTCGGACCAATTTCACTCATCCTTTTCATTAAATCTTTTCCACCAACAGTACCTGAGGTTAAATTCTTCCCCCATATTACTAAATCTTCAACAGTTGTATGGCCTGCCCCATCCCCTGTATGTTCCCAAGGGCTTTCATATATTTCATATGCGCCTTGTTCATTCTTCAAGTATCCCCTAGCGATTGATATAGAAGTTGGATAGTGATCCACAATTGTTGTATCTTTCATATTTAAAGGATTAAAAATACGCTCCTTCATAAATTCACGTAGAGACTTACCACTCACCTTTTCTATTACTTGCGATAATAGAAAATATCCTGTATTGCTATACTCAAATTTAGTTCCTACTGAAAACCTTGCACTCTGGTGCTTATTAAGGTGTTCTAGTGATTCTTCTGGGGTCAATTTATCAGTATCTTTAATATTCGCGACTTCAGCTAATTCCTGATAATCAACTAGTCCACCAGTGTGGTGAATTAGATGTCGCAACGTTACAGGTTCAGCATATGTCCCTATGGAAGGAACAAACTTTATAATTGAATCATCTAAACTCAATTTCCCCTCTTGTTCTAAGAGTAAAATAGAAAATGCTGTGAATTGTTTCGTAATTGAAGCAATATTAAAAATTGTTTTTGTCGTTATAGCTAGACTTTCTTCTATCGAAGCTAAGCCAACTGATCCTTTATACGTTACTCCATTATCAAAACTCGCAATATATGCACATCCAGGCTCTTCGGCTGAAACTTTGTTAAACAATTGTTCAATCGTTGTGTGTGTCTTCTCGTTATAAATTTTATTCATCTCATTCGCCTTCCTAAACTTTCTTAGTCATTTAATTACAATAAACCCTTACTCATTTATAAAAATAACAATGGACAATCATGAAACTTTATAGCTTTTTCACTATTGTTATAAATGTTAAATATTTTTATTAGGGTAGAATCATTAAAAAATTAAATAAAATTTATTATAATTAAATATACATTAACATCTAATTAAATTTAAGTAAATAAAATTTAATTAGATTTAATTCACTTAAATTACTTATTTAAAGAAATTACGTATATAAACAATATAAATATTGGCTAAAAGATTATGGAATACAGGTAATCGTGTTAAAATTTCAACTTATACAAAACATAAACAGGAAAATATATCTTTAAATAAGGTCATTTTTGCATTAGGAGTAACTTCACCATTTTTAAATTTACCCCCACTGGATTTTGGAACAGGAAACGAGCACTAGAAGCATTGAGGTGGACTATTGAAGAAAAAGAAAAGCTAACAGAACAACAGTTATTATATATGTATACGCAAAGATGGTTGGTAAAACATAAATTATGGACACCTTTGAGAAAATATTGGAATGGGAGTCCATATGAAATGTTAAACGCTTTATATCCAAATCGATATTCAAAGAATATGCTAAAAGGTTATAGTAAGAATTAAAAATCAGGTTTGTTAAAATATCTAAAATACCACATATATACCTCCCTCTTTATTCCTTTGTTTATGCAATAACAATCAGTAAACAAAAAAGGCGCAAAGCCTTAGATTAGACTTTGCACCTTTACTGTTTACTACAACCGTTTTATATTACTGTTTTCCATCCCACTTTTCTAAACGGAAGTAGAATAATACACCGTCTTCAGTGTTGGTCACACCGTATTTCGCATCATGTAAATCAAATATATTTTTTACAATGGACAGCCCAAGACCCGTTCCACCACATACTCGTTTTCTTGATTTATCGCCCCTATAGAACTGATCCCATATTTTATCTATATTTTCTTCTGCTATATGTGAACCTTTATTTTCAAACCCTATATATACGTCGTGTTGTTTCTCTTTTACATCAATCACAATGATTTGTTTTGCATCTGTATAACGAATCGCATTTGTAAACAAGTTTGTTATAACCTGTTCCAATAAATTCGTTTTCCCCTTGACACACACATCATCTATATTTAATTTGATTTGTAGGGATTTTTCATCAATTTGAACTTGTAAATCTTGTTCTGCCTTTTGAATTAAGTCAACTATATTAACTTGCTCCATCTGTATTTGATATGTTCCTGATTCATATTTAGCTAAGTTTAACATTTCATCAATTAGTACATTCATTTTCTCTATTTCTTTTTCTAATGCGTCCCAATAGTATTGATTCATTTCAGGTGCAATACCATCTTGCAGCATGGAAGCAGATATTTGCATCACACTGAGGGGGGTTTTTAATTCATGTGAAACACCTGCAATGAAATCTTTTCTTGTCTGTTCTAGTTTCTTTTCTTTCTCTAAGTCCTTTTTTAACTGATTGATATACCCTTCCATTCTTTCTGAGAGCTGATTAATGTTAGAGGAAAGCTCTCCAATTTCATTTTTCGACTTGATAGAAAGCTTGTCTTGAAACTGGAATTCCATTATTTTTTTCGTTGCTTCATTAACCTTTAATAATGGCTTAGTGATAATTCTCGAGTAATAAAAACATACAATAAGCGATAGAACCAGCACAAATACTATAATATATATGTAATAATCACTCATTACATCTGTTGCTTTTGTAATTGGTTGTAACGAAGATAGCGTATAAATAAATTCCTTTACTTGACCATCTTTCATGAGTGGTTTTATCGTTTCTAGATACTTGATTCCATCTATACTAATTTCATTCTGCACCCATTCTTCTCCGCGTAATTTTACTTTATCGCTAATCCAATCCGACTGAAATTGCAAAATACGATTTGCAAATACTTCATTACTGTACAACGTGTTATCAATTTCTGGGTTGCTATAATTCGGGAAGCTAATTTCTGTTACAAGTCCTTCTAAGTAATAATATTTATCACTTTCTTCTTTTGAAAAAATTTTAATTCCATTTTTAGCGCCTGACATCATGTATTTCATTGTCTGATGATATGTAGGAGCTACAAAGTTTCCATCGTATCCTTTTATCCTTAGTGTTGTAGGAACAACAATATCCTTATTTGGTCCTTTACTCACTGTATCCATGATAGCTGTTTGGGTCGTCTTATCGATTAAACTCGTAATTAAAATGCTAAAATTAGAATCCATATCTCTCTTTGCGTTAATTAAATTATTAAATACGACTTTAGATGTTCGACTTGGATTATTTTTATCAGTCGCTTTTATATAGTAATCTCCTGATGGTAATTTCTTAATGTTTGCTACTTCATCAAGCCTAGCAATCATAATACCTTGCTGATTCGCATATGATAGTTCTTTACTCTGGAGTTTATTTTCATCCTGTTTATGTTCTTCGTAAAATGTATAATATTGTTTTAATTGTTTCTGAACATTTTCTTTTTCCTTATCTACATACATATACTTCATCACATACATTTGTCCAAAAAAGATAGTTGCGATGATCATGCAGCATAGTAAAAAGGTAAGAGAAAATAACTGAAATACAATTTTCTTTCTCATCATTTCTCTACCTCAAACTTATATCCCGTACGAACAACTGTAGTAATGTGCTTGGCTTTCTCACCTAGTTTCAAACGTACATTACGCATATGTGCAGTTAGAGTTTTATCATCTCCGTCATAATCATATCCCCAAATATTTGTGATTAATTGTTCTCGCGTTAATACTTGTTCCTTATGCTCCATTAAAGATTGTAAAATTTCATACTCTGTATGTGTAAAATCTATCTTTTGTCCATCTATTGAAACAGAACGTGCTGATTTATCTAAGCGAATACCACATAAATGAATGCAGTCCTGAAATTGTAAATTTTGATTTGTATCTTTGAACAAACGCTTTGCTCTCGCCAATAAAATTGCAGGTTTAAATGGTTTCGTTACATAATCATCTGCCCCTAGTTCAAATCCAAGTAATGTATCATCCTCATCACTTCGAGCTGTTAATAAAATAATGGGAACGTTAGAACTCTTGCGAATACGTCTACAAATTGACCACCCATCCATTACTGGAAGCATAATATCTAGTATGATTAAACTGACCTCATGATCATGTGCAGCAAATAACTCTAATCCAATTTGGCCATCTTCTGCTGTTATCACATCATATCCATCATGTGAGAAATAATGCGCTACCGTCTCTCTTATAATTTTTTCATCTTCTATAATTAAAACTTTTTTCATTTCTATTCTCATCCAATCTACGTTCTCTTTAAATCGAAATGGTCATCGCTTGTCTTCCCATCTGAATCCAAGACTGTTCAAAATTATTTCGATTAATCGCTCTATGTTTGTCCGTCTTTAGTGGATCGTTAATATATACATATTGGTCATCATAATCTGTCACAACGACACTATGTTGATGATATGTCACTTTCATTTCCCCTGTATCTGTTCTCCATGTATAAAATTGATTATCAGGTAATCGTTTAAAACGAGCATTTGTTAATACCCATACAGGAAGGCCTCGATCTATCGCTTCATAAATGTGTTCAGGTTCTTTGTAACTTAGATTCATCACTTTTTCATCCGGAACATACAACTTTGCCAATTCTAAAATCGGTTCAACAAAAACACCTAATCCAGGTTTATCAAAGGTAGCCATATCCCCGATAAACCCTTTGTGCATATTTCCCTTCAAACCATTACTTTGAAATGGTACATAGTGTATCTTTGAAGCCAATTCCATTTTATCTACTTTCACTCCTGAAAATTGTAATACCATAGCGAGACTTGTTACTTCACAACCGCGCATCAATTCTGGTTTTTGTAAGATAAGCGGAACATCTAATGGCTTTATTACCTCTTTTTCTTGTTCTATTAATATATTCTCTTTTTCAACTACTTCTGGTTTTTGTTCTACTTCTTGCACAATGACAGGTGGTTTCTTTTCACTTATAGGACTTTCACTATTTGACATACCTATACATATACCTAGTCCTGCGATAGTTAATAAACAAAATGTTTTTTTTCTACTATATTCCATAAATCCCTCTCCTCACTTCTTTCTAAGGAGAGTGTAGCTTGTTCATATTTAGATAATCTCATGTTCATAGAAAGATAAAGAGAAATCTATATCAAGATTATATAAAGATACATACTATCCTAAACAATCGTATGGGTAATAAAGTGTGCTTTCAAGAAGTAATATTTAACTATTTTAAATTGATTGCCCAGTAACACTCCAAATGCTATATGGATGAAAATTTTCTAATGCATTATATCGTAGAGCTAAATCCGTTCGTTATGTAAAAAAGAATCATCATACAAAGTTACGACTCTAGCGATGTGAGCATTCGCTCCTTTTACCATAATAAAATAACTCTTAAGAAAAACTTAAAAAATTTCCCTCTATATTCATAAGAACTTTTATCTATACTGAAAAATGTAAATAGATAAAAGGAGAAACGATCATGAAGAAATTTATAATTTGTATAATAGGAATAGGCCTTCCTATATACTTACTACCTTTCATATTACGCGGGGATTTAGACAGATTTAATCCAATTGCTGAAGAAAAAAATGTATACGCCGTTGCGAAGGGATATGGCATTCCAGATTATCATCATAAAGGAAGAGCTGTGTACTCACTAAAAGGTGTTGATGAATTAAGCAATGAAACAGAATATAAAGTTGGAACGAACACACCTAATGATTTTATAAGAAAAACTTACTTGAAAATTCATGTAAAAGGAAAGTATGTGTATTCTTACGATATTATCGCTGAAGAGGATATTCCGGAGAAAATAAGAGGGAAATTGAAGATAGAAGTTAAATAAAAGAGCCGACTCGTATGAGTTGGCTCTCCCGTCTATCATTGTTTCAACAACCATTCTTCAATTACTTTCACTGTTTCATCTCGTTGTGCTTTTGGCGTAATTAAGCTAGCATTATCACCTTTTTGCTCACCATACATGCCAAAATGAGCATGGTTTCCACCTTTTATCATGTGCATAGTTGTATTCTTTGACATAAACTTTTTATTGTCCTCTATTTTTTCTACAGTTGCTAAAGCATCTACTTCCCCATAAATTGATAACATCGGAATCGCTTTCATAGAGAAGTCATCTGCAGGATAAGAACCTAAGAAAATGATCCCATCTACCTTGTCCTCATGTTGAAAGGCATACTTAGAAATCATAGCTCCCCCCATTGAATGGCCCGCAACATACCATTTTTGAACTTCAGGATACTGTGCCATTACACTGTCTACTGCATTGATTCCAAGTATCGCTAAGTTTAATGGTAACTTAGGCATTACTACAAAGTGTCCATCTTTTGCAAGAGCTTCTCCCAAGTAACTATAAGCCTCCGCTTCTACTTTAGCACCTTGATAAAAAATAACCCCTATTTTAGCATCTTTCTCTCCAAAAACGATATGATCTTCACCTTTTTTATCATCTACTAACAACAAAGCCTCTTTCGTTGGTTTATAAGTAAACTGAGACCAAGTCAAAAACGTAATACTTCCTATAAGTAAAATACCGAGTAAAGAGTACAGCGTAATTTTTATCCATTTCTTCACAAAGATGACCTCCCTAAGATGTATATTCTATATTTCAGATTTTCATTAGCACACATAAAAACTCGAGCATTTTTATTATGCTCAAGTTTTTATTTACGCCTTTAATTTATACTATAAATGCTCCAAGATAAATATGTAGCAAATGTAGCCCATAAAAAATATGGAATGAGCAACCATGTCGATACTTTAGACAAACTGGAAGAAACCGCTATGAGAAGTAACGTAGTAACAGCGACTAGTAAACAATCTATTGTTGCTAAAAATAAATCTTTTTGACTGAATTGAAAGTAGCTGAACGCTTGATTGCACATATAATTTAAAAGGAATATAAACCAAAATGTTTTTGGCTTACATCCATATTTGTTGTAAATAATTGCAACTGATAATGCAATAAGTCCATATAATACCGTCCAAACTATTCCGATTGTCATGCCAGAAGGCGTCCAAGACGGCTTTTCCAGCGCATCGTACCACATACGATCAATTGGAAATAAAATACTAGAAACATAAAACAAACCATATGTTAGTAAAAATACTAGAATACTAGATTTTTTCATAAACATTCTCCTTTTTACTCGAAGGTTATAAAAACTTTATATGATTAGTATGTCCTTGTAATGGATGAAATTCTAATATTCAAGTTCCAAATACATATTGTTTAACCTATTTCATACGAATTCTTTCATACTTTTATATGCACAAAGTGCTCTCTCCCGCGCTGCCTTATGATCAACAACTGGCAAAGGGTATGTATCTCCTAGCTTTATATTAGCCTTTTGTAAAATATGCTCAGGTGCTTCCCACGGTTTATGTATATATTTATTAGGCATATCTTTTAATTCTGGTACCCATTTTCTTATATATTCTCCATCTTTATCAAACTTTTCTCCTTGTGTAATCGGGTTAAAAATACGAAAGTACGGTGATGCATCCGCTCCACTTCCAGCAACCCATTGCCACCCCATGGTATTATTTGCAATATCAGCATCTAGTAGTGTATCCATAAACCATTTTGCTCCTTCTTGCCACGGAATTAATAAATGCTTTACAAGAAAAGAGGCTACAGCCATTCTTGCTCGATTATGCATAAAACCTGTTTGCCATAGTTCCCGCATTCCCGCATCAATAAACGGATAACCAGTTTCACCCTTCTGCCATACTGTTAATAACTCCTCTTCATTATTCCACGGAAAATGTTCAAAATTCTTATTAAGAGGTTTATATACTGTAAATGGGTAATGATATAGTAAATAATAAGAAAACTCTCGCCAAATTAATTGACGGATAAAGCTATTCACTTGTTTTTCAAAAAGACTACATTGTCTTTCGGTACTTTTATTGATTAAGTAATGATACATCCACCTCACTGATATTTGACCAAATGAAAGATAAGGTGCCAACATCGAATGAGCATTTTGATTTGGAAAATCTCTTCCTTCACTATAAGAGGCTAATTTGCTAGAGAAAAATTTCTTACATGTTTTGTATGCCCCTTCTTCTGTAGGATCCCATATTGATTCTATATGAGATGTCCACGGTATAGTCGGCAGCAAGTGTAATTCTGTAACAGATAAGCTTTCTGGTAAAGAACTTCCCCATTTTATACTCTGCACTTTACTAATAGGTTTAGATATTACCTGCTTTTGAAATGCATTATAAAAAGGCGTAAACACCTTATATTCAGTGTTATCTTTCTTTTTAATCATCCACGGTTCTAATAATAAATGTGAATTAAATTCCTTACATGTAATACCTTTATCTTCTAACATCATTTTCATGTTTTGATTAAATTGTAATCTGTCCGGATCATAACAAATATTCCAATATACAGCCGTTATACCTAACTGTTCTATGAGAGAAAGTATTTCTTCCTCCGTACTTCCTTTACGAATGATTAAAGTAGAGCCCAATGCCTCAAGTTGCTTCTTTACATCTATTATTGCATGGTGTAACCACCACTTTGACGCACTTCCCATTGAAAAAGTTTCATCATGTACATATACCGGAACAACCTCACCGGACTGAGTAGCTTTAAATAGAGCTGGGTTATCATATAAGCGAAAATCTTTTTGAAACATAACAATAATTTTATTTTGCATGGCTATCCCTTCTGATTCTTAAAGCACAATTCATTTTTTATTAGAACAAGTACTTCTGTTATTTTTAAATGATTATAACAATCGTTCTTTTTATTTTATAATCTTCTTCATTATAAACATTGATTTTCTATCTCTCTAAGTACATCATTTCCTATATTATCTATCTTTTCATTTTTTACGTTATTATATAAACTCTGTAAAATCTTTAACTCTGTTCTTAAATGTAAAATGACACTAGATAATATATATAGCTTAGCTAAACTCTCTTTTCCACACTTCTCTTCATATACTTTTTGAAGAGTAGTAAGATATAACGTCAGTTGAGAGATTTTAATTTTTAGCTGTTCTAGAATTAATTGTTCCTCCCCATATTGTGCAAAAAGTAACGCTTCATATATAGGACGATGCATATCCTCTTTCTTTATCATTTGCTCTAATAATAAATGCTCAAATTCTTGTTTACCACTTTGAGTAATACCGTAAATAGTCCGTTCAGGGCGTTGTTCATTACGAATAATATCAACAACTTCTATAAAGCCCTTCTTTTCAAGTTGCTCAAATGTATAATATAAAGAGCCTTTTGTAATTTTTATATAATATTTCATTTCACTATTTTTTAAAAGTTGCTGGACTTCATACGGATGTCTATTCTTCTCCATAAGAAGACCCAGCATAAAAAGCTTTGTATTCATAATTCTCCACTCCTTAATAACCTATACCAATAGTATAAGCTAAAAATAAGCAAAGAATCTTTTTGTTTTATAAAATTTATGAATTCGAATTCACTTTATTATCCTTTGTGCTAGCTTTGACATTCCCCATAAATAATATTGCCATAAATGAAACGATAATTGGAATTAAAGCTAATAGAAATACAGTAGTAATTGAAGATGACATAGCGGCTATAATTTTTTCAAGAATAAAAGTAGGGATACTGGCCCTTATATCTGAGCGAAATATTGCACTTGGATCACCTAAATTATTTAACATGCTGGAACCGTGTTCTATTCCCTTAAAAGCATCCTTTAAATTAGCTGTAAAGGTACTATTTTGAATGGAGCCAAAAATCGTTACCCCAATTGTCATACCTAGTGAACGAAAGAATGAATTTGTTGAAGTAGCTGAGCCACGGAATCTCGGTTCCATATTATGAATAGAAACTGTAGGAAGTAAAGAAAACGAAAATCCAACCCCAAATCCCGTTATAATCATGTATATCGTTAAAAGTGCACGGCTTGTTTGCGGATCCATCGTTCCTAATAAATACATACCTATCCCAAAGGATATTACAGATAATAACATTAAGTTGCGGTAACTAATTTTCGTTTGAAATATTCCGCCAATGGCACTACCTACGACAGAACCTAACATCATTGGTGTTAAAATTAATCCAGCATTAGTTGCTGTTCCACCATATACAGCCTGAACAAAAATAGGAATGAATACTGTTAAAATAACAAATGTTGCTCCATAGAAAAATGTAATAATTTGAGATATTGCAAACTCCTTACGCTTAAACATCCAAAATGATATGATCGGATCTTTCACTTTTCTTTCTACCAATAGGAAGCCAATAAAAAATACAATAAACGATGTAAATAACCCAATGATTTGTATCGAATCCCACTTAAACTCTTTTCCTCCTAATTCTAAAGCGAACATTAAGCTAATTACTGCTATTACGAGCGTTATCGCCCCCCACCAATCAATATTTTGCTTAGTAGGTGGATTATTTTCTTTATAAGCTTTTAAAATAAAAATTAATGACATTAAACCAATTGGAATATTGACGTAAAAAATCCAATGCCAACTAATATTTTCTGTTATATACGCGCCTAATAAAGGTCCTAATACACTTGAAGAACCAAATACGGCCCCTAATAATCCAGTCATTTTTCCTCTTTTTTCAATAGGAAAAATATCAAATACAATGGTAAAGGCGATTGGCATAAGTGCACCCCCACCTATACCTTGAATTGCACGATAAATACTTAGCTGAACAATGCTTTGCGCAGTACCACATAATGCAGAACCAATTAAGAAGATTAATAAACCAAAAATATAGAACCTCTTTCTACCATACATATCAGATAATTTCCCAAAAATAGGCATACCAGCCATAACTGCAACCATATAAGCAGAAGTAACCCAGACGAATTTATCCAATCCACCCAAATCTGAGACAATTGTACCAATTGAAGTAGCAACAATTGTATTATCCATTGCAGCCATTAAAATGCCTAGCATTAAACCAGCTATTACTAAGCGTAAGTTGCTCTCTTTTGCAACCATACCTCTTTCCTCCTTTTTTCACACCCAACAGAATAAATAATCTAATTAAACTATATACTCATTATAGTTTAATTAGACTATTTTTCAATAAAAAAATAAATCCCCCCAAAATATATTGGAGAGATTACAAATGTAGAATTGCTTCCTATATAAAATAATTAAAACCGTTAAAACGATCACTTCTTTATACTACTGTGATTTTGCGTACATATAGCTTATTCATTTAGTTTTGGTCTAGTTTGTAAATATAAATTCAAATCTGGACTTGAACCGCTAATAATTACATCTCGAACCATTTTAGAAAGTGCCATACTATATACTAATCCATTATCTCCATACGCATAGATAAAGTGACAATTTGGAAACTCTTCATACATTCCAATTATAGGTAAACCATCATGAGTACCACCATAAAAAGCGCTTAAATAAAATTCAGGTTCAACCGTAATATTTGGAAAGAGCTTATTAAATTCATTCACTAATTTCTCTTTTTTATGGATTAATTTTGAATCTCTTTCTTGAGCAATGTTTGTATCTTCATCTAACCCACCTATAATAATCCTGTTATCTGCAGTAGTTCTCATATAAATATATGGTCTCGCAGTTTCCCAAATGAGAGTACGTTTATACCAAGAAGATAAATCTTCTACAGGATTAGTAACAATTGCATACGAGCTAATTAGTGTAGCGTTCTTTTCCTTTTTAAATTCCAAACCTTCATATCCTGCAGCCACAATTACTTTATCGGCAGTAATAGAATTGCCCCCTTTTGTATAAAAAACAGCACGCTCTTTCTCTAACTTTTTGCCAACAATCTCCGTATCTTCATAAATGTGGACTCCTTTATTAGAAGCTTGTTTTAATAAACTATGTGTAAATTTATACGGATTTATTTCACCATCGTTATACGTATAAATAGCTGCACGTTTTTTAAATGGATATCTCTGTCCAATTTGTTCCTCTGATAGCCAAGTCGCTTTAAAATCATGCTTATGTAAATAATACAGTTCTTTCTCTAATTTCTTTATATCCTCTTCATAACTTGCATAATATAAACTGTCACGTCGTTTAAAGTCAGAGCAATAAGGTGAATTTTGATCAGCATATTCAATATCATTAATAGCTTGTTCACATAATTTCATATGCTTAACTGCATACTCTTCTCCAAATGTATTTACAAGTTCAAAAAACATCTTGTCACCTAAATATTGAATAAGTGCTGTATTTGTAAGGTTACTTCCGTGTCCTACCTTTCTTTTATCAACGACAACAATCTTTAAATCTGATTCACTTAAATAGTATGCGGATTGAGCACCGGAACTCCCTGCTCCTATTATTAGTACGTCACATTTTATATCTTCTTCCAATTGAGGATAAGAAGGTGTATTAGAAAAAGTTGTGTTCCAATATAATTTCCCTGTCTGTAAATCCATTTAAAGTGCACCGTCCTAAATAAAATAGTTATATCCCCATCTGTATCTCCAAATCATTCTTACTATATACTTCTTATCAAAATTATTCTTGCTATCATTAAATTATTAGTACAATATGTTTGTCCACTCATATTTGGTATTAAACTAAGCTTATAAAAAGTTAATAGTATATATATTATTTATTTTCATTTAGAAATTTAAGAACTTGGTTAAAAGCTTCTTGACCTGCTGGAGTGTTCATTTTAAATTGAAATTCATGCGCTAACTTCCCAGAGATATTTTTATCGAAGAAAAGTGTATCTACAGGTACTCCTTTATTTTGTAAAGTAGAAGCTAATGCTTTAGCTTGCTCTTCAAATGATGCAGTATTTCCATCTGTAATGAACGTTGGTGGATAATCTTTTGTAACGTGTTGATAAATAGAGGCGATTTCCATTTCAGGTAATGTTTCAAACTTCTTTTTCCCAAAGTAAGCCCAGCCAGTAGTACGCATAAAGTCTTGCACTTCTTTGGATGTTTCCATTTTAGCTAATGCAGGCATATTATACGGACCGCAAAATAGCAGTATACCTTTAATTGTAGAAGGAGCAACAATAGCGTCGATTCCAGTTAATTTCGCATAATCTGGAGATGTTTGAATAGTAACGAATTGTCCAGATATTTGCGCTCCAGCAGAATCTCCGGCAAAATACAGGTCATCTAGTTTCACATTATATTTCTTTGCATTTTCTTTTATATATTCGTAAGCCTCACCAAGTTGTAGTACTGGTGTAGGATACTTTCTTTTAGGAGCAAGAGCATAATTTATATTTATTACTGTATAACCACGAGCAGCTAATTCTACTGCATAACCAGTAATGTCTGATTTATCTCCACCTACAAACCCACCCCCGTGCACCCAAAAAATAACAGATTTTTTTCCCGTAAGGTTTTTGGGATAAATAATATCTAATGTACCATCAGGAAATTTAGAATTATAATTGATATCTTTAACAATTCGTGTCTCTTTTAGAGCATTTTTATAATTGTTAGATTGAACAAACATTCCACCTTCAAATGCTTTTTTTATGAGAAACGCTTTTGGAATAGGTGAAACATTCCAAAAAACAACTCCCGCAATAATCAATCCGAAAACAATACAAATAGTTAGCAACATTCTTTTTTTCCATATTATTTTAGGTTTTAACTGTTTTATTGTCATAATTAAAGAATCTCCATTATTTTTAATAATAATCTTAAAATAAATCACAACATAAACTTTTATTTCCCACCTGCTAATCCGTCCTTAAAATTTCATCCAAAAGGTTATATATTTTTATTATGTACATATTAGATATCTCCTATAAAACACATTAAAAATTCAAACAAAAAGAGCAAAAGATCCCCATTTATAGAAGATTTCTTTTGCTCTTTGTAAAAGACATAAGTCCAAATAAAAGTTGCTTATCTATCGATAATTTACACATAAGAATGCATTTGTTTTACTACTTGATTAGCAGAAACTTCAACAACTGTTTCTTTTCCACCTGTTCTATCAATCTTGAAACCATGAACTTTAACATTAGAAGGCACTAACGGATGATGACGAATCATATCTATACTCTTCTCAATATTTTCACTAACATTTTCTTTTCCACTTAGCCATTCCTCAAGACTACCACTTGAAAATTCAGGCATGCAATTTTTAAAGAGATAGTCTAGTTCCTTGTTATTTTTTATGGAATCACGTTGAATTTGTAGATTAACTACATTAGTTTCTTTATCCTCTATTCCGACAACAAAAATTTCTTCCACATTTTCTTCATAAATAGCAATAATAATAGATCTCATTATATCTCCATAAGGATGTACAATTACAGAATCGTAGCTGTGTATAGTCAACATGTTTTCTCGTTGAACGTTAGTTACTTGTTGGATAATAGGCTCTATCCCGTGTTCAATGTCTGTTAACAATAAAACCTTTTTATTCTTTGCATTCATATATAGCACTCCTTCTTCATGATTGTATTTATGAAACTTTTAAACTAGTAACGATAGTTGATTGTTCATGACATGATTGTTACCAATTTTTCCATTGTCCTTCTGGATCAACACTCGCCAGTCTAACCCACCCATTTTTAACTTTTTCTCGAAATGTGAAATCATTCTTTAGCAAACGTTCTATATATTTAGTAGGCGCTTGAATTACAATGAGTAAACGAAGTGGTGAGTGATACGTCTCATTATCTGACTGCATAACGGATTGCCAAGGTAAGCCTGATAACAAATCACTTGCATTTCCCTGCATAACACCGAGACCTGACGTTACAGTTTGTGTTGTTTTATTCCCACTACCATAATAATGAGGGGCTACAGTTGAAGCGTAATATTGTAGATTGATCCACTGCGCTACTGTTCCTGGTCCCGCTATGATGCTAGCTAATATATCGCCACTTTCATCCTGTTTCCAATCATAATTATGAAGGAAGGCCCTTCCTTCTAAGTCACAATCCTGCGTTAATTCACGCTGTCCGATGATAAAAGATGCATTACGGGCTAATCCCCATTCTGGACGTATTTCACTCCAATCTTCTGCAAATCGATGTGCCTCTTTACTCGGATTTTTTATTTTCGTTTTAAAATTAGGTAATTGTGTTAAACGCTCTCTGTTTGCATGTTGGCTCACATTTGGCATAACTGACTCAATACGATCAAATGCTTCTTGCGCAGCTTCCGAAAGTTTTGGGACGTAAATCCATTCCAATTCGTCCACTGTTGTTTTATGTTCAGCTGCTACAAAAATGGTATCCTCAGGAATTTTAATACCTTCAGCAGACAATGCCTCTCTTACTTCTGGAAGATTACATAAAGTAGCAAAAACTCTTGCATTGAATCCTCCTGCTGCTCCGCCACAAGCACCACACTCAAGCGCTGCAGCATAAGGGTTGTTCGTACTTTGACTACTATGTCCGCACATTACAACTAAAGGCGCGAATTTTTCTGTCAATCCCACCATTTTTAAAGTTTGACGCACATAGTTCACTTTTTCTTCTTTCGTAAAACCGATCGGTATCTCACATTTTGTATCATGAACATGATTAAGTGAGAATGTTGTATCAGGTTTTTGTAACATCGTTTTACGAAGGTTACGAATGAAACTGCCTACTCTTCTTGGCACAAAACTTCTTGTCACCATTTGTAAGCCAAGTAAAGGGCCACTTACCTCAGGTAGTAACATACTTGTCAATACATTTTGTTTCATCGTCTTAAACGTATAACTTACTGAGCTGTCTATCTTCTTGCGTTGTTTATAATTTTTAAATTCCTTTTCATCCGCGAGTTCTTTTATTTGATGTTTCGGTTTTAATATAACCGGCAAAGAAGGATAACTGTCATTACTACCTAGTTCACTAGTCGCAATTGGTAACCCGAAGAAACCGGCTATTCCAAACGTTTCGAACGGACCTAATTTTTCTAGGTGGCGACGAAAAGGTTCTGAACGTACATCAATACAGAATGCTAATTGAGCTAATACATGTTTTTTATCATTCGTTGCACGTTGTTTAGAAGCGATTTTCTCCCTTAATTGCTCAGCATGCGTCTGTTCCCAAGCTTCCAGCCAAAGTTTCTTGCGAATATTTTCATCAAAACGATAGGCAAATGCTAATAATTCACTTTGTTCAGTGGCAGACATTTGTAACCATTCCTCTATTGAAATATCCCCCCAATAGATCCAAGAAGCTATAAGTGGGACAACCTCAACTTTTTTCTCAATCTTTTGATTTTTTATAGGTAAATAAGGTTTTACAATGGCTAGCTCCATAGAAATTCGAACTGCTAAATATTCAATCATAAGTTCCTGTTCCTGAATTGATTGTTGGGAACGCCATCGTATCATTCCTGCCCATCCAGGCAAAGCAAGCAAGTGACCTTCAAGGTAAGCTTGCTTGTTAGATTCAGAAATTCCTAGTTCAGATAATGCTTTTGTTAAAGCTCCCTGGGCATCTTGTGGCCAATCTTTTAAAACTTTACGCTCATTTTTACTGAGCGCTGGATCAAATGTAATAAGGTGGTGCCATGCACGATACAAGCCTTTCTCTCGGTTTGGCATCGTCCAGCTTGCCCCGGAGTCATCCAAATATAATTTACACCATTTAATGATGTGATAATTAAGAATATCAGATAGGTTTTCACCCTTTTGATCCTCTATAAGTGAACTGATTAATTGCAAAGAAGAATCTTTCATACCCCCTGTATTTATATAACTTATTTCTTCTGCTAATTTATTTAATTCTGGCGATGATAACAAACTAGAAGGTAATCTTTCTAACTTTAAAGCTTCTTGGCAAAAACGCTCCGCTTTCTCTCGCGGAATATGAAAAGATTGTGAATCAAGCCAACGAGACAAGCCACTTTGTAAAAATAATTCCTCAATCTCCCCTTTTGCCTTTGCCGAATGAATCATAGAAGCACTCGGATATATATCCACATTACGAATTTCTTTTAACCAATCTGCAACTTGTTCAAATGATTGTTTTTCAAGCCCCATCCAAGGGTGATGAGCTGCAAATGTAGCAATCGGCCAAAGTGGTGCAATCACTCGGCTAGCAGATTTAACTAAATCATTCATATTATTTTCTTGTACTTCAATGTTTGTCTCTTTCTTTTTTAAAGTTTCTTTCGTTACGATTGACGATATGCCCATCACTGATTACCTCCTTTTGATACATAATGTTTCAGATAGCTTGGATGACTTTCTACTGACTTTCTTCTCGCCTCACCTACTCGAACGAACCAAAGGTACATTACAGCAAATATAGTAGAGGATTGGTTACGAGTAACGAGAGTACTAATAGCACTACCAAATAATAAGAGACATATAACAAAAATAACGGCTGGAGCTGAAGGTTGAACGCTTTGATACATGTCAGTATGCAACCATTTATAAAGAGAATTATGAACTGTAAAGTAAATGAGAGAAAATCCAGCTAAAATAAATAGACCAACAATTCTTCCCATTCTTCCCTCTCCAAAAACAACAAGCTGTTTCCATGAAAAGTATAATGACCACCCTAAGACGAACGCACTAACGAATTGATACCCTTCTCCAGAAGTCGTAAACCAAAATGCAATCACTATAAATAATCCGAAAACACGCCCGACTATCATCCATAAATTGGACATCTTTTCATTAGACTGCTTCACTTCCCCAAAACGTTGTACGGAAGAACCAGCTTGTAAAAACAGTGTAGCTTTAAACAAACCATGTAAAATTAAATGAATAACAGCCGCTAAATAAGCTCCTAATGCGCATTGAATCAGCATAAACCCCATTTGTGCAATAGTTGATCCCACTAGCTGACGTTTATAATCAACCTGAACTAGGCTAATTCCTGTTCCGATTAAAACAGAAATACTAGAGAAAATTAGTAAAATGATTTGTGCAATATCATCATGAAACAGTGGCGAAAATCTAGTTAACATGATACCGCCAGCATTTACTAACCCCGCATGCATAATAGCAGAAACAGGAGTTGGAGCAACAGCCGACTCAATTAACCATCTTTGGAAAGGCCATTGTGCTGCTGGAATCATCACAGCTACTATAATGAATAAGTTAATTCCTGTTTTCTCCAACGTTCCAAATTGAGCTACATTTTCATTCGTTACAACTGATGTTAACTGCCACTGTCCAGTGATTTGAAAAAGCCAAATGATAGCTGCTAGCAAGGCGATCCAGCTTATTGTAAATAAATAACTAGAAATTTTTGTTGCTTCGCTAACTACTTTCCATCCTTTATTTAGACCTATGAGTAAAACCAATCCAATAAGAGTTGCTCCCCAACAAATAATCATGAAACGAAGATCATTACTTAGCCATGCAACTGAAGATACACCTGTAGTAAATGTAAAAAGTGCAAAGTATTTTCGATATGAGCGATCCCCCAGTAAGTAACGTATAGAAAAACGTTGAATGATTAAACCAATTGTAAGAACAAAGAAAGACATGAACCAAGCTAAAGTATCTAAATGCCAAGGCCCTACAACGCTATCTCCATTGTGATTAACAAGTGCGAGTAAAGAAACCAATGAAGGCAATGCAGCGATACCAATATGGATATGAACAAAACGTAAAGGTATCCTTGCATGTAAAAACAATAATCCACTTAGCCAAGAAGCACTAAGCGCCATAAAAAATAATGTTAACAATGTTGATGAACTTAGCGAAATTAACATGTAAATACTCCCTTCTAAACGAAAATAAACTGTAAGAATTCCTTTTCATTACGATAATTTTTTAAATTTTCATTCACTCTTTTTAGTACATCGTTTTTTCCCATAAAAAAAACCGACAACTTCCATAATTCAATGATTTTATATCATCATTGAATTATGGAGATTGTCGGTTTCCCTTCAACTAACTTCAATAAAGTTTTTTGAAGAGCTCCCATTTTATAAAAGAATGTATGTATTACTCCTATTAAAAAGAAAAGTATATTTCTGATCTCCTAGATTATACAATCAATATATCAATTTATGTTATGCGCCATCTTTTCATTAAGAAACTTTTTCATTTAGTCAATATTACATATTAAAAAAATGCTAAAGCCTTAATTATAGCAAACAGTTAAAATAAGCATCTATTCATTTTTAAAACAATTATAAGATAAACCATATTAAGCATTTTGTCAATTTTTTATCAGTTTTTAAGATTTATTATACGTAAATAACTTCAAATTTTTAATTATTATCATGTTAATAAATATAAATAAAGTGCGAAATTTTTAGGTTTCTTAATTATCTCCCTCTAACTCTACGGTGGTTTTAATTTTTAAAACTTTTCCTCAAGATTATGAAACAATTTAAAAATCATTACTCGTTCACCTGTACGAGAGCTTATATCCGTATGAAAACTTTTCACTTTCTCTCCAGTTAATTCTAGTATGATCTCTTTCAAATCGTCAATTCCAGATTCAACTAGCTCCGAACGATTTTTCTTTATCGTTAGCATACCATCTTTCGTTTCGCAAACAGTATATTCAGCCGGTGTTAAAATACCTTGTAAATTTACGATAATCATATCTCGTAATATATCTGTCTTAACGGATATAGACCCGCGTCCTAAGTAGTCCTTCTCCCAGTGCGTAATTGCTTTGCTTATCTCTGATTCAATAGAGCCTTTTGAGTTTTTCATTTATGTATCCTCCTTAAATAAAATAAATTTACAATAACAATATAATAATCTGGATTGATTTTATTTTCAATTATTGAGAAGAATTTATTGGGGTAGCAAAAAAGAACTCTTATAAAATTAAGAGTCCTTTTTATATTATTTCGATAAAAAGAAAAACAAGTACCTCAATATTAGATCACTTACTTTTCTTTCATCATACACTTTCTAAACAACCCTATAAACCATTCTAATTACTTGCTTCTTTTTCAAGTTTTTGAGTCGCCACCTTTTTAGGCATGAAACATGCAAAGATTAATGCTACAAAAGATAAGAATAACATAAATAGATAGGCATCACCTGAGCCGAAAATAGAAGATAATTTCGCTAGTTGAATAGCGGCAATGCTTCCATTTTCTAAAGATAACTCTGAAGCGTGTGAAGTTGCTTGAGTCGTATATATAGTAATAACAACTGCTGTTCCAATAGCACCTGCTAATTGACGAATCGTATTATTTACCGCTGAACCATGTGAACCTAATTCTCTAGGTAAAGCATTTAGTCCTGCTGTATTTAAAGACATTGAAATGAAACTTAATCCAATTCGCAAAATAATAGTGCGCACCATTACATACATATACGTTGTAGATTCAGTTAAATCAATTACACCCCACATCGAAATAATAATAAATACTAACCCTGTAATAAAGAGTGGTTTTGCTCCGTATTTATCATACATTTTACCTGTAATAGGTGATAAGAATGCATTAATAACAGCTCCAGGTAATAGAAGCAAACCTGTTTCAAATGCGGTAAAGCCTCTTCCATTTTGTAAGTAAATCGGTAAAAGAATTAAATCAGCATACATAATCATCGTGACGAGTACGTTTATCACTGATGTAAGAGTAAAAATTTTATACTTAAATACGGATAAATTTAATAATGGATCGTTAGACTTTATTTGACGTAAGCAAAATAACGCTGTAACAATTATACCGGTAATAATTGTTGTAATAACAATTGGATGACCCCATCCCTTACTTCCTGCACTACTGAATCCAAATAAAACACAACCAAAGCCAATCGTTGATAAAATGACGCTTACAATATCCAACCTTGCTTTTGTCGTATCTGCAACGTTCATTAAATATTTCAGTGCAAGAATAATGACGATGAATACAAATGGAGCTAATCCAATAAATAACCATCTCCATGATACATATTCAATGATAAAACCAGATAACGTTGGAGCGATTGCTGGCGCAAAAATCATGGCAAAGCCGATAGTTCCCATAACACTCCCACGCTTTTCACTAGGGTATAAATATAAAATAACTGTCATCATGAGCGGCATAATAATTCCCGCCCCAATTGCTTGAATCATTCTTCCTGTTAATAACATGCCAAAATTGATGGCACCGGCACATAGTAATGTTCCGATGAATAAAAAAAGCATTGAGCTAGTAAATAATTGCCTTGTTGTAAAACGTTTCATTAAAAATGCCGTAATTGGCACTAACACACCGTTTACGAGCATAAAACCTGTTGATAACCATTGTACAGTTGCAGCTGTAACATCAAATACCTCCATTAAGTTACTCATTGCCACATTAAGTAACGTCTGGTTTAATGTCGATAAAAAACATCCAGCAATTAGTACAATTAATAAAACTTTCTTATTTCTTTCTGTTATTCCCTTCTCCATTTGTAAACTCCCTTTTTCCATAGTTGCATTATCGACACAGTGTCGATAAAATTCATAGTAACAAAGATACATATTCCTGACCATGAACAATTTTGTTGAAAATGTTCATTAATCGACATTGAAAATATGCTTTGTCGAGAAAGTCAAAGAAAAATCTATAAAGGAGTTTAAAAATGTCTACATCTAAAAAAGAGGATCCTCGTACACTTCGTTCAAGAGAAATGTTTAAAAATGCCGTCTATTCCCTTTTACAAGAGGAATCTACTATTTCAAATTTAACAGTTCAGAAAATAGCAAACAAAGCTGGGTTAAATCGGACAACATTTTACTTACACTATCAAGATATTCAGGATTTACTCATGCAGCTCACTGATGAAATTTTAAATGAACTTTCTAATAAAATTACTGCTTTAATACACGTAAGTGATTTATCCGAAAAACAACAGCTAACACAATTGCTTGATTATTTATATACTCATCGAAATTATTTATCCATTTTATTTAATATGAATCATTTTGAAGAACAATTATTTCTATTAATAAAGCGATTAGTAGAAACGAGAAGGAATAATAGTGAGACAGAGCTACCAGCAGATTATGTCGCTATTGAGATTAAAACTGCCTCATTGGTAGGAATCATCATGTGGTGGATAAGAAATGGACTTCATTTTAGTTCAGATTATATTACAAATCAAATTTATTTCATGTACAGAGGATAATGATTGCAGGCTATTTACTAATAGAATGAGGTTAGAGCATATGAGCCCTGTTTCGCTACGGAGAAAAACGCGAATTTCGTACACTAAGAGAATTTGAATATAAAAAATCCCCCGATTGTTAGAATGTGCTTAACAATCGGGGGACACTTCATGGAAATCGACTTTGTATTAGTTATTGTTTTAGTAATAAAAACATCTTTTTAAAATAACTATATTTATACTATAGACGTTGATCTTTCTGGAAGTTTAGACAAAAATGATCCTCATCATTATATACCCCAAATTCATACCCTTGCTCTTTATAAAATGTAATAATTTCAGGGAGAGCTTGTAATGTTTGCGCCTTTTCATGCATTAAAACAACTTCTACCTCTTCTGTTGTTTGTTTCTTTACATTTTCAATAATTTGAGTTGAATTATCTTTTAATTTCCAATCATTTGAGTCTATAGTCCAATCCCAAACTTTCATTCCTGCTTCTACAATTTGATTACGAATTTCATCACTCTTTAATCCTGGTGCAGATCCATATGGCGGACGAACCAGTTTAGGAGTTGCGCCTGTGATATTATGAATTAGAGCTAACGTTTCTTTCATCTCCGGTACAAATTGTCCTTTTTTGTATAGCTTATCACTATTATGTGTCATACTATGAGCACCAATATAATGTCCTTCTTTTACCGCTCTTTTTACGTTTTCCTGAAAACCTGTATTTTGTAAATTACTACCTTGCATAAAAAATGTCGAAGCAACATTTTGCTCTTTTAATACATCTAAAAATTTCCCAGTTAATTCACTAGGACCGTCATCGAATGTTAAATAAACAACCTTTCCTAACGGTTTTCCATCAGGTCTTTTCTGTTTTTCCGGTAATGTTCCCTTATTCCTTTCTTGTTGCTGCGTATTAACTTGATCCATACTTTCATACGCTACTCCCTTCGCCGGGATAGCATTCCATTTCCCAATTAAAAAGAATGTGAAAAATGTCGCTGCTAAAACAACTCCTAGAGATATTATTGCCTTTGTTACTATACTTGTTTTTTTCTTACTTTGCGATTCTTTCATGATGTTTCGATCCTTTCCCTATTAATTATTTATAAGGCTGAATTGTTAGTTTCAGCCGGTATTTACAATAAATAGATTAATAGAGACGGATAAAGATAAAATGCAGATAATGTCGAAACCAGTTAAAGAATAGCCTATTACATTCACTCTTCTGCAAAATATTTGTTTCTCTAATACAGTTAAATTTGAACACCGAATATACACCCAAAATAAAAAACACTAATCTTTCTAAACATCATTTTTATATTAAGATACAAGAATACCGGTATTAAGATAAAATACAGAGATAACCTTACTATTGAAATTCTATTATAATTTTGTAATTGGAATGAATTTGGATTACATAAAGAACCAGAAGAAATAATATGATTTGGAGGTATCACGATGAGCCTTTTAATTAGGGAGTTAGAAACAAATGATTTAGATAATTTCCCGGAGATTGATGACAGTTTTATAGTGAATGCTCGGTTAATGCTTTCTCTTTCAAAAGTAAATAGACACATAGAATATACAGTAGAAGACGTTCCGAGTTATGAAAAAAGTTATTTACAAAATGATAATGAAGAACTGGCGTACAATGAATATATAAATAAGCCAAATCAAATAATTTACATAGCACTGTTACATAACCAAATCATTGGATTCATAGTATTGAAAAAGAATTGGAATCACTATGCTTACATAGAAGATATAACGGTGGATAAAAAATATCGTACACTCGGGGTTGGTAAAAGATTAGTTGTTCAAGCAAAACAGTGGGCAAAAGAAGGCAACATGCCAGGTATCATGCTTGAAACGCAAAATAATAATGTCGCAGCATGTAAGTTCTATGAAAAATGTGGATTTGTAATTGGTGGGTTTGATTTTCTTGTTTATAAAGGCTTAAATATGACAAGTGATGAAGTTGCAATTTATTGGTATTTGCATTTCGACTCTTAACGTTAAAAATAGTCAAAATAAAAACCCCAATCTCTCCATATTAAAATTGAGAAATTGGGGTTAAGTTACTTAACAATATTTTTATTTAAAACCAGTAACTTATTAATAATCCTGCTGATAATAAAAAGCCAAAAATCGTATTTGTCATCGCTGTTGATTTCATTGCGATGCGCATATACCCTGGATCCTTTGCTCCTTTTTGGAAACTTTGAATGGCGGAGATTGGCTTTCTCAAACCTAGGAACATCACTAATGCCCAAGGGCTTATATAACCCATTAATACAATTACAGCGATCCATAAATAAGCAATGAAAAAGGCTACAGCTAGTGTTACTACTGCTTTTTCTCTCCCAAGGAGGATGACTAATGTCTTTCTTCCACCTTTAATATCTTCTTCGATATCTCGGATGTTATTTGACATGTTGATTGCACCGACTAAAATTCCAATTGGAATGGAAATTAATACACTTTCAGTCGTTATCGTATTCGTTTGAATAAAGAAAGCAATAAGTACAAAGCATGTCCCCATCAACAATCCAGAAACTAATTCCCCAAACGGAGTGTACGCAATTGGTAATGGACCACCTGTATATAAATAGCCAACCGCCATTCCAATTAAACCGATGACAACTAACCACCAGCTACTATTCATACAAATATAAACTCCAATAAATGCTGCTACTACATACAATAAAAGTGCAACTGTTAAAACATTTTTTGGTTTCAATCCATGACGGACAATTCCGCCACCAATTCCAACAGAATCAGCTGTATCTAATCCACGTTTGAAATCATAGTACTCATTAAATAAATTCGTTGCTATTTGCAATGCTAAACATGCAACCATCATCGCAATAAATAAAAGCCAATCAATTTTGGCAACATAAAGTGATGCCACTGTCCCTAAAATTACAGGAGAAAACGTCGCCGTTAACGTATGCGGGCGCGTCATCTTCCATATTAATTTAGCGGAACTAATTTCTTTTTCTGTCCCCATAACTCTGTTCAATCTCCGATACGATAAACTTAACTAAATCTATACAATTCAATCAAATTTACACAAGTT
>NZ_DALYZR010000009.1:0-163504 GCF_031983925.1 Bacillus sp. (in: firmicutes)
AATCTAGTAGCAGAAGCTACCCTGTGGGAATGCGACTTCTTGTCGCACCATAATTCTCGATATAGGAAGTTCTATTTTAGTAAACTCATAGCAACTACAATACATCCAACTATAAATAATTCTTTTTTAAATATGTATTTTTATCTTTACTTAGGATATGCTATAGTCTTTTCCTTAAAAATGTTTCCATAATATCTCTCTTAAATCTTTCATAATTGAACTGAAAAGCGATATTATGTGTTTTATAACCTGGATTTGTCACAAAACGAAAGTCTGCGATACTTTGACCAAATCCTTCTCCTTGATCGGGAATTACTTTGATGGGCACTTTTGACAGACGAACTGCATCTGGATTCAACAAATACCATATTGTTACAAAATCATGCATAGGGCTTCCTCCTATGCCAGGATTCGATTTAGAGTAGAAATTATAGTAGTAGTCTAACATAGGTTTGATGATGAGTCCTGCAAGGTCTTGTGTATTCCGGTGAAATGCATCAATTTGTTGAACCATTTCAGGTGTAACAATCGCGTGTTGGGTGACGTTTAATGGAATAATTGTCAAATTCTTCGCATGCTGCAGAATTAAGTTTGCTGCATAAGGGTCTGCGTAAAAGTTAGCTTCAGCCACAGCAGTCACGTTTCCGGGGTAAAAAAAGGCTCCACCCATGCAAATGTATTCTTTCACATTCCGCATTGCTTCTAAATTCAAAATAAATGACGTAGCCAATGATGAAAGTCTTCCCAAATTGATAATTGTAAGATCGTCTAAATTTGAGTTTATAATTTTGTAAATATCATTTATGGGATAAATTGGATAAGGGATTTCAGGTGGAATGATAGGTCCTAGTCCTACTTTTCCATGTACTTCAGGAAAATATTGAACCAATATACCTGTTAAAGGTACAGAAGCACCGAGAAATACGGGTATCTCTTTTCTTCCCGAAATATACTTCAAATAGTTAATATTTTTTATAGCATTCTCTCTCGATACATTTCCATAATCCGCTACAATCCCCACAAGTTGGATATCCTTACGAAAAAAGGTGTACAGAATAGCAAACACATCATCAATTCCCAAATCTGTAAACAAGAGAACTTTTTTGGGCATATGTTTTCCTCCAAAAGCCATAAAATTTTATTTTTACTAAGGATGTAATGAATAGGCTTGTACTATATTTGATATATATTTGATATATATTTTATATATTCTTCAATAGTACATTTTGTTCATCTATAACTTTAGATATCTTATATGTGTTTGCATCTAAAAAAGTATTTTTGTTTTGTATATTGTATACAAGTACAGTTAACATAACGCATCATTATTGGTAGAGAGGAAAAAAGCGGGCCCTTACTCTCACAGGGAGTCCGCTTTTTTTTGTTCTATGGATCTATTCAATTTTTTATACATTCCTATCTTGGTGCGGTTTTAGGGTTCTCGTTTGTTACTGAATTACTCGAAAAATTGTATAAAATTATGCATACTCTTAGCGTGTTTTTTCCGAAATACTAGCGGTCCCCCTAGTAAGGCTGCATTCTAGATTTTGATTTAACCTATAGCAAACTTATGATTTTAAAATTATTCTTGCATTTGAGTAGAAATACCATTATATTTGTATTAACAACTATATAAATAAACCATAATTTACGTGAAGGACACACCTTACGTACCATCCCAACGGTACAGGTGTGTCCTTTTTTACGTTCTAGGAGGAAAATATAATGGCAGAAGATAAGACAAACACTCAAACTGTAGAAGAACTTGGAATGGCTTTTGAAGCAGAGAACCTACAAGGTGACACAGTGCTAGAAACAAACTTTAATCAATTTGAGCGAGTACGTGATCATGAACTAGAGGAATTAGCCCGTATGAAACGTGAGCGTACTGTAGGAAAAGGCTTGATTACAGTCGTATCTGAAAAGCTATTCCCAACTAAAAACGGAAAGTCTGAGCGTATACAAGTACTTACAATGCAAATTGGTACTCATACAACAGCATATTGCCCCATTACAGAGGCAGGTATAAATGTTCCTAAAAATCCTCAATGGCTAGTTGGTAGAACCAAGCCTTTAATCATTGAACACTTCCAAAAAACGGAGGAAGGCAACTTTGCTGTTGTATCTATCACTGCAGGAGAATTGGCACTTCAAAAAAGATTATATGAAGAAGTGACAGCGCAAGAGGGCAACAAGGTATACACAGGAACCGTTTCAGGACATATCCCATCTGCACAAACAGTCTTAGTTGAAGTACACGGTGTAACAATAGGTGTACGGTACTCACACTGGTCCTATACATTCGTCCGTCCGGAGGATATTGTCATTGGTGATGTTGTAGAACTTATCATCGATAAAGTAGGGGAAAAGAATGGCCGTTATGAATTTAGAGGAAATAAAAAGAAACTAGAAACAGATCCAATTGAAAAATTGTTAGAACTAAAGAAACGCCGTGACCGATTTGTAGGTAAAATTGTAGGGGTAGACGCTATTGCGGGTATTTTCGTAGAGGTTGCACCAGGAATTCAGTTTAAAGGACTCAAGAGCCGTAATCTTGCCAATCCAACTGTAGAAGATGCGAAAAATCAAACGATTGTTACATGTGAGCTGCTTAATATCGACGCCAAAAATAGAAAAGGTACAGTGCGTATCCTAAATTATCCGCAGGGACAAAGTAAAAAAACTAATTCGTCAATTTTCCAATTTTAATGGATGACTATGCGTACAATAGAGAAACAATTGCCTACTTATGTCCCTTCTATTCCTCATTTATCAAGTGAGGATGTACAGGGACTTAAAATATATCGAATACATGAACTGGATAAAACCTATGTATTCCATTCTTTTGACGAATTGGTTAAGTTTAAGCAGCGTTTAACAGAAGAACAGTATACCGTACTTGCTTTCATTGGTGTTCATACATCTGTTCGATTTAATCATTTATTATATTTATTTAAGGATAAATATTCACGTAAGAAAATAAATGATGCACTTCAAGGATTACTTTACTACCGTCTAATTGAAAAATGGCAAGTGGAGAGTTTTGATATGGAGATCTTTGAAGAAACATATACGTTATCCGACAATGGTTACAAATTTTTAAAATACTGGCAGGGAAATATGTTCTTCTTTGCTCCAGAACGAATTGATAATCACGGTAAATATGTTCACCTACGTTATTGGCACGATATAGATTTAATCTGCCATCTACGTTATGCTCCATCGTTTTTAGGGCATATCATGCATCCATCTATTAGTAAAGGGGTTTTTACCCCTCCTTTAAGTTTTGCAGTGCAAGGCGGAGTAAATCATAAATTTAATTTCGTTGTATACTCCTCCCTATTAACAGATAAAAAGGATCGTTTAAAACGAATTATTGCTCGATGGAAAGATTTCGTAGAGTCAGGAAAAGATGTTATTATGCAAGATTTAGGAAACAATCCTACAGTCTTAGTTATATATGTTTCTACTGAAAACCAAGCAAAGAAAATTAATAATGAACTATTACTCGACCTGCTTCCTGGTAAAGTATTGTTATGTATAGGAGAAACCTTGCACATACAAGGATTGCAACATGCATTTTATGAGCCCCTTGCAGAAGGGGAGATTAAACAATTAAATACAAAGTTATTCATAACAAACTAAGCCACCCCTGCACTCTTAAGGGGTGGCTAGTTTTCTTATATAAGCTTTAGAATTTCGTAATGTAGGCTAAACCTTTTTAAGTAGTTTTTCCATAAATTCATTATGTAACTGTATACCCTCGTCATATAGACTATTAAACTTATCTAGTGTATCTTCTTCTTCCATAGTAGGATCAAAATAAAGTATATCTGTAGCTTCCCATAATTTTGCCCCAGCTTTTCTAAATATTTTTTCTTCTTCTTCTAATTCTTTAGGCGGAATTGCAGTTAACACTTTATCAAGATGCTCCTGGGCTTGTCTCATAAGAGCTTGTACAGATTTTTTATCTTTCGCAAATGGTTTATCATCTTTAAAGCAAGCAAGAAATGCTTTTAATTCCTTAGAGACAATCGATATATATTCTTCTTTAGTAATACGTCTATAATCTCTATTTTTTTCATGAAGTTGGTTTCGTGCATTTTCACCTAATTTTTCCTCGAAGGAATTTGAGTAGTTAGACATTTCATCTAAATCTTTTTCGCTAGTGTTATCAAACATATTGGTTGATTTACTAGTTAATTCTGGCATTTTATTAATTTCATTAATTAACATTTTAGAGTATTTTTTATAGTCTTCATGTGCTTCTTTAAATTCAGAAGGAGCATTTATTTTTTGAATTTTATTAATGAGGGAAATAGCTTTTTCAGCATGTTCTTTTCTCTCATTAAATGATAGAGATTTGTCACTCGCCTTCTCCATCTCTTCACCAGATTCATGTCCTACCTTTGCTATTGCTTCAATATATTCTTCTTTAGATACTGAACACGCTGCTAATACTACAAAACACATAATAGCAGTAATAATTTTGTATAATTTCATAAATCCTCCTATATTTACATAAAATATTATTTTAATTCATTATTTTAACATATACAAATATAAAAAAAACAAACTTCATAATTACCATTTCAAATCGGTTGCAAACAATCTTCTCATTAAAAACAACTTAAGAAAATTAATTATCCTGTATCTGCCCCTATACAAATTACGGATTTTACGAAATAATATTCTTTGACACCTTTATGCAGAAAAACAATATATACAAATATAATCATTCGTGTAAAGGAATATATTTGAAAGGGGTAACACATTGCTACGTATACAACGAGGGTACATGTATGATCCAGATGATAATGAGGTCATTGTAAACGAAATTTTCTACAACGCTGCATCCGAACAAAAGTTAGGAAGCAAAATGGGTGTGTTTGCTGCAGAAAAACTCCCTACTTCCATTTTTAAAAAAGTTCAAGAAAACGAAAGTATGTCTTATATGGAAAGTATGGAAGTAGAAGAACAAACCATTCCAGAAATACTTTGTTATTTAGACCAAAATCAAAAACCAGAAAAACTCTATTTTGAAATGCAGTACATGAAGTAACAACAAGAACTGAAATAAGAGGGGATTTATAAACGTTGAAACAGGGGCATTATTATATAGTACATAAAACAACTATATATAAATTCCCTTCTTATTTTTGTTCCCTTAAAACAATTGAATATGATATAAAAATAGATTAATATATAACTATATTTATTGTTTAATTGATTCCGTTTATTCCCACACCTTTTTTGTGTTGTGGTTGAGTTGTAGAAGCAAGTTGCGTCTTGTTTCATTTGTGAAAGGGCTTCTTTGAGCCGATTAGTGTATATATAGCTTATTTTGCTATGCACATTTTTAATCGACTTAAAGAAGCCCTTTTTGTGTTGTCTTTAAGTTAGGAAATACTTGTATTAGACCATTTAGGCTAAACGAATAATAAGAGTGACTAAAGCACAATTTTAAGGTGCTTTTTTCTATTTGGGGAGGGGAACTATTAATGAAATTTTATAAGGTTAGTTACGGGGAAAATCAAGCTATAGCACTTATTGCAGCCAATAGTCCATATGAAGCAGTAGGATTTTATTTAATGGAAGCGCAAAGTGATTATGGTGAAGTAGAGTACGTTAATATAAAACGATTAGATTTGCATGAGCGAGTAAAGGTAGATTATGGACATATAGCAATCTATGACACCGTAGAAGAAATCTATCATCGTCAAAAGATTGTAAATTTCCCATGTGTTATAGCAAATTTACTACCATAAATTTAATAAAGTAGGTGTATATTATGAATGTTGAAAAAGAATTAAGAGAGATTTTATATTGTAAACAACTTATGAGGGATATGTTCTCTTTGTCAATTGAGAGAATCGAATATTTAGGTAAAGGGACAGTCTATATGTATTTTGCAGTAGTTTCAGAGCATGAACCGAATGTTTTCTATCGTATAGATAAAGATCTTGATACATTCAGGTTTGAAAAAGGCTCCTGGGCCTATGCTATTACACTGTAAAAAAGCTAATTTAGAGAATGTCGAATAATAAAAGCGGTAAGAAATTTCAACCAAATCCAAGGGTTTATCATATCCTACTTTTGTTAAGAATTTCTGAACTCTCCGTTTTTAAGAACATTTCATAAAAGAGACATAGTACAGTAGATATAGAATGGAATGCAACTATAGAAAATATGGGATTTATATATAGGTAAGGAACTTGTTGCAATGCTAAAAGCACAAGGAATTAGAAAATGTAAACCTGAGAGGAGCACTACAATATGATTACAGTTAACCGAGGATATATGTATGATCCAGATGATAATAAGGTCCTAATTACCGAAATTTATTATGAAGCTGCTACAGATACTAAATTAGGAAGTAAAATGGATAGCTTATCTTACTCAGCCATTCCTAATGAGATTAAAGAAAAAATAGAAGCAGCCGCTTCATTATCCTATGTGGAAAGCATTGAGATGTCTCAGCAATTAGCTGTCGTATATCAAAATGAAATTAACATGTATGGAAAACCAGAAAAATTATACTTTGAGTTAACTAGTATATAAGAGGGAAAAAAGACATTGGACGTATTTGTTCAGTGTCTTTTTTATTAATTTATAGAGGAGAATATAAAATGAATAGTGTAACTGAAATAGAAACAAGTCTTTGGACAATTTGTGTAGGGGATATTTTTAGCAATGGTCGTATGCCATACCATCTAAAAGTTGTAAAAATTGAAGTAGAAGATATGATGAAACCAGACGATGCGAAGGTATATAGTATACCTGTTCACCCTAAAAATCATAGAAGACGTATGAAAATAATGGATGTTTCAGAACATGTTTCTTATCGAGCTTGGTATTATAATGAGTTTTGGAGCAAATAATATACTATGGATGAAAGAGTGATACGGTTGTTTCACTCTTTTTTACTTGCATTAAAAATAAAGATAGTTTAATATACAGATATATTTATTATTTAATTGATTCCGTTTATTCCCACACCTTTTTTGTGTTGTGGTTGAGTTGTAGAAGCAAGTTGCGTCTTGTTTCATTTATGAAAGGGCTTCTTTGAGCCGATTAGTGTATTTATAGCTTATTTTGCTATGCACATTTTTAATCGACTTGAAGAAGCCCTTTTTGTGTTGTCTTCAAGTTTGGAGTTATTGTATAGCCAGCACTTTAGGCAATTATTTTATTAATTAGGGGGAAACATCATGAATTTAGCCATGGAAAAATCACAAGGGAAATTACAAAATGATGCTCATTTACATGACATTATTAAAGAAATTAAAGAACTAGCTAATCCTTTATGGATCAGTTCTTTATCAATGTTGCAAGCGCACAATCAAAACTTCAATACGAAAGCTACGACATTTAAGGATATTACCATTTCTGATTTAAGAGATTTGAAAGTAAGTTTAAGTCTCATTTATGCAGCAAGGAATATCAGTTGTAAAAGTATAGAGGATTTGAATAAGCGTCTATCCATTCAGTCAGGAAAAGATATTACTTCCTATGAGGATTGGCTGCTTCATGAAAACAGAGGAATTATATGTGAAATGATTGATGAACTTCGAAAGAAAGAGTGGTAACACCCAGATTCGAAATAACAAGTAATACAGGAGGATTATTATGACGAATATAATGGAAAGTTTACAAGCTGAATTTCCGTTCGAACAATTAGGTTGGAAAATTACACATACATTTGAAAGCCAAGGTCGTTTTTTTGCGTATGTAGCTCCATTTGTTGACGCACGCGCCATTCAGGACCGATTTGATGAAGTCTTTGGTATTGATAAATGGCAAGTGTCTTATGAAAAATGGGGTGAGAAGGCAACGAAATGTACCATATCAGTGTTTTTGAATGAACGTTGGATATCAAAAGAGGATGGAAGTGAAGAATCTGACTACAGTTCTGTAAAAGGTGGCTTTTCGAATAGTTTAAAAAGAGCTGCTGTACTTTGGGGCGTGGGAAGATACCTTGTGTGAACTGTTCTCGCACAAAAAGTTGTGGAAACACACTATATAAAAGCGAGGGAACTATAAAATGTTCTAACTGCATGTTTGACTATCAAGACTCGGAAGTAAGTCTTGCAAGAACATCGTAAACTCTTGAAAAGGTCTAATACTACGGATAGCAATAATAGAGAACCCTATCATTGTTATGAGCCCGTTGAAGGCGGTGAAAATCGAACCTAAATTCCTCAGGGAACATGGTAAGAAAAGTAATCGGGACGCCATAAAATAGCTATGGATAGAATGAATCATAGATTCTGGCGAATCACTGAATGTACGTGTCGATACTATCCGTTCCTTAGAAATATGGAGGAGGTAAAACCATACCTTTTCAGTTGTGGAAATGATAATAAGGTATATCAAATCTGCGGATAGGGACTATACCCTATTCATCTAATGAATCAAATTACGATTAGTTCATTAGTAACTGACGGCATAAAGGTGAGTCCTAAGGCTATATGTAAGGCTAAAACATGTGGAACAGTTGAAGTTGGTGAGAACGTCATACGATGGTTAATTATCGGTTCGTGGATATAAGGTATTACACATACAATACTGAAGTTCCTTAACACCAATGGCAGTAGGGTCATAGTACCAAAGAAGGTTATGTAATATAACTAGAGGGAAGGGCCCAAGTCTAATAATCATGCAAAGGCAAAATTATTCTAGGAATGTGTAACAGTAACCGACTAAACCTTAGAGCAAAATCTCAGCAAAAGAGATGATGCAATTTGGTGCGAAAACTAGAAAATACTCTTGAATCAGAAACAGAATTAAAGAGAACATTAGACAAGCTGTACTCAAAAACAAAAGAGCATATGGAAAAAAAGACGAGAATCAAACACACATCTCTCCTTGAAATTGCGATGTCAAAACCTAATATTGTCACTGCGATACACTCGCTAAAAAGCAATAAAGGCTCCATGACTCCAGGGGTAGACGGAAAAACAATCCAAGACTACCTCAGACTATCCGAAGAAAAACTTATCGAGTTAATTCGTGGTAGACTCACAAATTTCAAGGCGCACCTAATAAAACGTGTGTTTATTCCAAAGGCTAATGGCGGACAACGACCTCTCGGTATTCCAACCATAGAAGACCGGATAATTCAACAAATGATGAAGCAAGTCTTAGAGCCTGTACTCGAAGCACAATTCTTCAAATACAGCTTTGGGTTTCGACCAGAAAGAACTACCTATCATGCGTTGGAAAGAGTAAAAGTCCTTGTTCATAACACTGGGTATCACTGGATCGTAGAAGGTGATATTCGTCAATTCTTCGACAAAGTAAACCATAGGATTCTTATAAAAAAACTATGGAGCATGGGAATCAAAGATAGACGAATATTGTGCCTAATAACGGAATTCCTCAAAGCTGGAATCTTCAAAAATATCATTAGAAATGACAATGGTACACCCCAAGGTGGCATATTAAGCCCCCTCTTAGCAAATGTATACTTACATTCCTTCGACAAATGGGTTGCCAAGCAATTTGAAGAATTTACAACCAGACATGAGTATTCGAAACACGATCATAAATTACGAGGTTTAAAATCTTCTAACCTTAAGCCAGGCTATCTAATCAGATATGCTGATGACTGGGTTCTAGTCACTAATAACAAATCCCATGCTTATAGATGGAAGACTGTTATCAAGAATTTTCTTCAGAAAGAACTTAAACTTGAACTATCCGAAGAGAAAACAAGAATAACCAACATCAGGCATAAGCCAATAGAATTTCTTGGCTTCAAATACAAGGTAGTCTTAAAAGGTGTAAAAGGAAAAAAGAAGAAGGATAAAAAGACAAGATATATCAGCCAAATAACTCCTTCTGATAAGAAGATTAAAAGAAAAGTAAAAGAACTCAGAGCCACACTCACTTCTCTCGGCAAAAGATTAAGCCACGATAAACTGAGTAATGCACAGCTAATCTTAGCCTATAACTCAAAGGTTAGAGGATTAATAAATTATTATTCATATGCCACCGAATCTCCCATAATGGATAGAGAAGGTTATAAGTTAAGAAAAAAGACTTTTAATCTTCTATCTAGGCGTGGTGGGGTCTTACATCCTATCAACAAGTGTATTAACCTTGCGGACAAATACCCTAAACGGACACAAAAGACTTTAGCTATTAAAACCGAAGTTGGCTACATTGGCATTATGCATTTAAACCTAACCAAGATGAACGAAAACCTATATAAACAAAAGGTTCAAAATGAAACTCCATACTCTCCTTCGGGACGTAAATTAATCGAGCGAAGAAAGGGAACAAAGGAGTTCAGTGTCAGACTAGATGAAATTACAAGCCTCTCTCTCCTTGAGAAAGTCAGGAAAAAACTTGTGAATTCACCCCGATACAATTTTGAGTACTTTATGAATAGAGGATATGCGTTCAACAGAGATAGAGGAAAATGTAGAATTACAGGAGTCCCACTTGGGAAGCACAACCTGCATGTTCATCACATTAATCCTAATCTCCCGTTAGAAGAAGTCAATAAGCTGCCAAATCTAGCCTGTGTAGATAAGGAAATTCACAAGGCAATACACAATGAAGTTGATATGAGCAGCATCTTGAATAATAAGGAAATTAATAAACTGAAACGATTCAGGAACAAAATTCATGCTATTTGATTATTAGATGGAGCGCCGTATGAGGTGAAAGTCTCACGTACGGTGTGGACCGGGGGAAAAGCCACTCTTAACAGGTAATGCTGAAGAATTGGCTTACCTATCGGTATTATAATGTAAAACCTATAAAAGTAGAACTTTCTACACGTAGCAATGGTCCAAATAGTATCTATGTTTCTTATCAAAAGAAAGGGTACCATTTCACACCACCTACTATGTTACAACAAAAACATAAACAAGGAAGTTCAAAGAAGGAACCATCGAATGGCCAAGTAAGTCTAGGAGTATTAATTCAAAACATACAAGAGCTTGCAAAACCATTAAGTATTACATCCAAGGAGATTCTACTTGCCTATAATCACAATTATAACGCACAAGCAAGAACCTTTGAGGATACGACGATTGGTGGTTTAGAAGGAATGCTAACTAGTTTACAGTTGATTCACGAAGCGAAGAATATTCGTCCTGGAAATGAGAAACAGCTTAACCGGTGGTTATCAGCTCTTATTCCTGGTGATGTTACGTCCTTTAGAGAATGGTTACTTCATGATCATACAGAAGCCATTCATCAACTTATAGAACAGTTAAAAAAACAACAAAGCGCGTAAACCTTTGTTTTATAGCAGGAAAACGAATGAACAGGATATGAGGTCTGTTCTTTTTTTATTACTTTTTGGAGGGATTTATTATGCAATTTACTATTAACCGTACATTATTTATCGAAAAATTAGAGAAAGCTAGTGCTACTGTAGACGTTAAAAACCCAATGCCTGCATTACAAGGTGTTTTATTGGATTGTAATTCAAAGGGAATGATTCTAATGGGGTCAGACGGTACAGAAACAGTAACATTAGTAACTCGCTTTAACGTAAACAGTGGGGATTGTACTGAACCGGGGAAGGTGCTTTTTGCAGCTGCTCCGGTACTTAAAACAATTAAGAAATTCAAAAGTGAATTCATCGGTCTTGAACATAAAAACAATGAGCTAAAAATCGTAGAAAGTAAGAAGAAACAATTTAGCTTTTGTACCATGGATCACGAAGAATATCCTGAAATTAAAATTGAAGCAGGGGAAGACTGGATTTCACTTTCACAAGAACAATTTGTATCAATGGCCAACGGAACATTACATGCTATTCCTGCAATGGATACACGTAAAATCCTAACAGGTGTGAACTTAAAATCAGTTGATGATAAGTTCTTTAGTATAGCAACTGATGCTCACCGTTTAGCCCGTTTACATTTTGATTGTACAAAGATCACTATCGCAAAAGATGGTGGAGTCGTGTTACCGATTAAGTCTCTTAAAACAGCTCTTAAGCTCTTTAATCGTGAAACAAATTTACAATTAAAGCTAATTAGTGATACACAGCTGTTGATCCGTGGCGAAAGTATTATTTATCAGTCTAGATTATTAGCTGGTACATATCCTGATACGGCACGTATGGTACCCGGCGAATTTAAAAGTGAAATACAACTATCACGTGAAGAATTTAAAAACACGTTGGAGCAGCTTTCAGCATTTTCTTCCTTAATCGTACTTACGTCAGAAGGAAAAGAAAGCATCCATCTTAAACCACAAAATTCTCAAGTAGGTACTGCAAGTGTAGAAATTCCATGTAATCAAGTAGAAGCATTTACATTGGCTTGTAATGTGGAATATCTGCTGCAAGCACTACAAACGATAACTTCTGAAACAATCGCGATAAAAATGATTAGTAATCAGAGACCTATCGTTGTAGTGGGAGCAGAGGATACAACTCACTCTAATCTGCAGTTAATTCTACCGGTTCGCGTGTAAGGGGGCATCCAAATGAGTATGAATCACAGTGACTTCTTTGACTTTTTACAGTCAAAAGAAGTCCTTCCTAATAATCAAGAACTTCGTCAATCCTTTGAATCGATTATAAATGGATTTATTGCAAACGAAATGCCTGATTTAGAAAACATACCATTAGAACATATAGATGAATTTGAAAAGCAATTTGAACAGCTACGTCATTATGTCACGTTTTATAGTGGTAATTCATTTCGTATAAATGGTCCAGATTGTGAATTAAAAGAAATGCTACATTTACATCTTTTCACTGAACAACTAGAAGATGTAGAAAAGCAAGGGCTAGAAGATGAGATATTTATTTAATCAAGGAAATGAGATGAAAGTATACATTCGGATACTACGCATACAAAAATTAATTCGTAAATATAACATCCCATTCTTAATCAATATCAATGATTTTCACAGGGACAAGTTGCATATCACAAGTGAACTATTATTCGAGTCGCTTGCGCGTTTTAACGAGCAAACAAGTATATTTTGTCACTTTGCCTTTGGAACTGAAAAAGACTTGTTAGATGGGACGTTATTTAGCTCAGAAGACATGTATTCGAATTTCGCTTCGGATATTAGTTCTATGGCTGCGGAAGGATGTTACTTCGATACAGCTGGTTACTATTTATGTATAGGATCGGAACATATAACACAATCTGATTTTCAATTCGTGTTACATGAATTTTCGTTTAACACCTATCAAAGTGAAGCGTATCCCAGTCATATTTTGATTGAATTTCTAGAGGATGGTTATGAACAGTACTCATTTGATGAATGGGTACTTTCTTATTATGAAATTATAATCCGTCTTGCGGCAATGATTCGAGAAAAGACGAAGGGGAACCAGGTATGAAATTATTATTTACATACAATCAGCAGAAAGTAAGAAGGTATCTACTTTCGTTAAAAATACAAAAGAATGCTCACTTACTACATGAATTACTTGCAGATAAGAAACATGAAGAAGAAATCTACATATTAGATTGTTTAGAGCACTCAAGAGAAATAGACTTCAGCAAGATTTCGGAACGAGCCATTCAACAAGTAATGGCTGCCGTTTCTTATTTAGAAGAGGACTCCAATTTCCCTATTAATTTAGATTCGAAAACTTTACTTGAAATAATCATGATTGCGGAAAAATCTTTAGATACTGATCTTTCCTGCTTCTATACATCGCAATTGTATCTTATGGAGATATTTATGCGTATGTATAGATTAGGAATTCCCGTAAAAGATTATTACCCCAATTATTTAGAACAAGATAATTTCGAAGAATACGATTGTGAGGATTCATTTAAAAGCTGGGGGGATGACTTAATTCAAGATATGAAATTACATCATGAAGAGGTAGATAGCGACGATAAAGATACTCTAATCATATATTCGAATCTATTTCATATACCCATGGATGAATTAAACCGCATTATCGAGAATGCATGGAGTCCAATTGGTGAAATGTTCTCTAATATCAAGATAGAGGATCAAAGTTTCTTTCATTCAATCCAGAATCAGTTTGATATACGTATGCTTTACCAAGCTGAAGAGGAAAAACTTTACCTTTTCTATGATGATGATACATATTTTCCAGCAATTAAACGAATTGAGATGTTACTTCGTATCTTTGAAGAGATACAGTTAACAAAAAATATAGCAAGTTAGTACAGAGGGCCTAAAAATGAAGAAATTATTTAGCTATGCATCTAATGTAGCGATGTCAAACTACTTACTATCACTTAAGTTAAACAAAACTTATAGCATTGTATGTTGGGAACAAATTAAACAAAGATATCAAGAGGAAATATATATATTAGAAAGCCTTTCTAAAGATATAGAGATAGATTTCAACAAAATCTCTCATGGGGCAATTGGTAAAATCCTAACTTGTGTGGATTTTCTAGATGAAAACCAATCACTAAGGTGGGAGGACATAGAAACAACAGATACGATTGTAATCTTCTTACTTTCCATGAACCTATTAAACATAAATCTATCTAAATTTTATTCATGTCAATTTCATTTCTTACATTACTTTAAAAGGCTGCATGCGCTTTCGATTGATGTAACACAGTATTCTCCATCGTATTTAGAGCGAGAGAATATCTATGAATTAGACCATGAAGAAGGATTTAAAGAATTGGGTACGGACATGATCGAAGATATGGGCTTAGAAGCTTTTCCAATTGATGAAGAAGAGCATGAAAAGCTCTCCACATTATTCGACATACCATTAAAGGAAATACAGGAAGCTGCAGAGGACACATGGGGTGCTATAGCTGAAACGATAGATGGCATATCACCAAAGCATAAAGAAAAAATTTCAATATTACTAGATTGTTATCCAGTAAGGTATTCTTACCAAATTAATGAGGAATCTCTTTATCTCTATTATGGCGAGGAACCATTATACGGGCCATATAAATTTGAAATGTTACTAGATTTATTGGAAGCAATCTATACGCAGGGGGAAACAACAAATGAAGACAGTAGCAATATTTGATGCTTTAGAGCCAAAAGGAATTGTAACCATACAGCAATTTAACAACGAATTATCACGTGGAGAAACTGCCGTTACTTTTAAGGACTTTTATTTAGCTTTAAAAGAAGTTATGGAGCAGGGTACACAAGATAATACTCATTACTCTAGTGGCGTACTCCCAAAAGGTTGTATAAAACACGAGGTGTTATCTAAGAGTGGAGATAAACAAGCTGTTTGGATTGAAGTACCAAAGGCTCAGTGGGATATTCATTTTTTTGAACGACCGTTTCAACAAGTAGGCTTTCCACGTCTATTATTTCGTTATACGGTGTACCAAAAACGAGTTACGAATATCTCTGTCTTTGCTGTAAAAGAAGATATGGAGTTAGAAGAAGGAATGAAATTATATCAATTTCCATATTCTAATGTTCATCCTAGTGGATCTGTATGTACGGGTAGAGTTGTGATACCTGAATTCCGGACTTTAAAAGATTTAGAAACATTTCATGTTTTATTCTTTGCAAGTTCATTCAACCATGACCTTACACATACTCACACGGAACCAGTAGGAGAGTTATTTAAACGATTTGAAAACCAAAGTTTTGATGATTCTATTCTAATAGAATCAGAAATTACTTTTTAATAAATAGCGGGATTATATACAAGAAAACATACTAGGAGGATTTTTAATATGACTAACTTATTCGATTTTTTTGATATGGAAAAACAAGTAGAGGAAACAACAGTACCAGTGAAAAAAGCTGCTTCAGAGCAAGCCACTGCTAAAAAGGAAGAAAAAAAGGAAAAAACAAAAGATAAGACAAAGAGTAGTAAGAAAGTTAAGGCTACAAAATCTACAGATTGTCTAGATAAAATCAATACAACAACGGTTGTTCGTCACGTAGTATTTGGAGATATACCGTTAGTAGATTGGTTTACAGAAGAAGAAATTACACATGGAATCGCTGTTCAAAATGGAGATTCAACAGATGTAAGAAAAATAGAAGCAGAGGACATCCGCGTAAAATTAGAGCATCGTTATCCCTCATTTGTTAAAGGCTTAACTGTCATTAAATTTGATGAGGATACAAATGCACTACTTCCGATTTTAACTGTCGGCGCAAAAGGAGCAAGTACTGTAGAGGGACAATCTATTTCAGATTGTCCTTTTTCTTTTGGTGCTTGGCGTAAGCATTTTTTACCTGGGGATTTTATTCCGAGGATCTTATTAATGGACTTTATCATTATTGCACAGGCCATTTCTCGTAAACGTGATTGCGAATTACATGCTGATATCTATTTCAATACAGAGCGTGGTTATTTTATGGACTTTCCACGCCAGCAGGTAGCAACTGAAATTGTAATCCCTGAAACGAATATAGAGATGCAGTCTATCGCTATGAAAATTATGGAGATACATAGTCATCATCGTTTCTCTGCTGAACCAAGTGATTTAGATGATCAAAGTGAACGGGCTCCTATTCTTTATGCAATTGTTGGCAGAATAGAGGATGTTTTCCCTGAACTACTTGTACGCACTTGTGTAAATGGGGAATTTCATTCTATTAACCCTAACTTTATATTTGCAGGAGAATATGCAACGAAAGGGATAAGCCAAAATTACGATTTAAGTAGGATCACACTTTTAAAATAGATACACAAGGGGGCGTAAAAGAGACATATTTTATGTCTCTTTCTTTATTATGACAACATTAAAAACAATTCACGGCTCAATGTTTACAAAGATAAAGCACTACATGTTAGTTCTTACAAAGAATAAACATGCAATAGAGGAATCGCATGATGACTATAAGCTATTTCAATTTATGTGCAAGTTAGAGATGAATCACATATATAAAGCATTAGAAGGACAGAGGAAGGAGTCATTTATGCTGCACCGATACTATTGATGCATTCATTTGACTTGTATACCGTGCATAGGATTACAAATTTATCGATTCCATTTCTACGAAATTTAGAGAATACACAATCAAAAGAAAATAGGGGGCTATAAAAATGAGTATTGTTATTGATATTGCAGAAGGAAAGAAGATTGTACCACATATTGTATTAGTAGGTGCTGGAGGAAACGGAGGATTAATTTTACAACATATTGCTCAAATGATGAGTATTTTTCAATTGGATGGCGAAATTGTAGTTGCAGATCCAGACACGGTTGAAGAAAAAGTGCGCCCATAAGGGCCTTGTAAACTCTGATTTAGTAAATCAGCGGGTGAAGTGAAACAAGATAACAACCCGACACCGGTAGCCTTATCCGTAATCGAAAGTGAACGGGGAGTGTAGCATGGCTGCAACGGGATAAGTCACTCTAATGTCATGAGTGCGACTGAATTTCTAGGTGTACCGTGGTAAACAAGGTTGAATGCTAAACTGCGTGAAGGATAAATCAAGGGGTCTTATCAACGACCATATCGAAATAGACATTGAAACGATATGTCTCTAGTTCATCTCATCTATTTTTTTTGGAGAGAGGTGTGTTTCACACTAGAGAACCGACTAAAGTACATTAGTAAAGATTGAAAGTCCCAACCGATATTACTACAAACTATTTACAAGGTACTAAATGGGGATTACCTAAGTGGAAGCGCCATTTATGGCTATAGAGGATGATTTCAAGGTGAAAACCAAGAAATGTGGCTCTTGAATATTCCATATGGTAACGGAGCCTTCGTAGTAGTCAGAGATAGGGAAAGCCTATCACACTAACGTATTACAAACTGCGTTAGGTCATGGTTGTGAAATCAAGATGGCGAAGGAAGGCAGTCAATTAGTTCATGATGATAATAAACAGGAAGGAAGCGAGATGCTAATGAGAAATCCAGTTTATGTATTGAACACCTTGTCAAAGAATACTATTAAAGAAAACTATAAGTTCAAAAGATTATATAGAAACCTTTATAATCCGGAATTCTACTATAAAGCTTATCAAGAAATATATGCCAATCCAGGTAATATGACTAGAGGAACCATAAATAACACTGTTGATGGTTTCTCAAAAAATAGAGTATCTAAAATCATCAACAATATTAAAAATGGTAACTATAAACCTACCCCTGTTAAGCGAGTTTATACTGATAAAAAAGGGAGTAAGAAAAAACGTCCTCTTGGGGTACCGACATTTGACGATAAACTTGTCCAATTAGTAATAAAGTACATCTTAGAAGCTATTTATGAACCAAACTTCTCTGAGAACTCACATGGATTCAGAAAAAATAGGGGTTGTCATACTGCTCTGAAACAAATTAAAAAGAGTGGTAGTGGAACTAAATGGTTTATTGAAGGTGATATTCAAGGTTTCTTTGACAATATTGATCACCATATCCTAATTAACCTACTAAGAAAACGTATCAATGACGAAACACTTATCGGGTTAATATGGAAGTTCCTTAGAGCTGGGTACATGGAGGATTGGCAATTCCACAAAACATTCAGCGGAACACCACAAGGAGGTATTCTTAGTCCTCTTCTTGCCAACATATATCTAAACGAACTAGATATATACATGGAAAAATATGCTGAAAGATTCGGAAAAGGTCAACCAAAAGACAGAGAAGTTGATAAAAGATATCAATACTTACACCTCAAAATAAAAAGAGGTCGTAAGAAAGCTGACTTACTAAGAGAACAAGGTAAACTCAATGAAGCTCAAGAATTAATCGAGCAAGTCAACGAATGGGTTAAGGAAAGAGGGAAACGTCCCTACTACAATCCAATATCGGATAAATTCAAGTCTCTAAAATATGTTAGATATGCTGACGACTTCATTATAATGATAATCGGCAGTAAAGATGATGCCAAAGCCATTAAATCTGATATAGCTCAATTTATCAATGAAGAATTGAAATTAACTTTATCAGAAGAAAAGACACTTATCACCCACTCTAGCAAGAAAGCAAAATTTCTTGGATACAACGTCAATATCACTAGAAATGAGCTATTTACCAAATACTCAGTGAAAGGTGCTAAAAGAAGACATCACAATCTAAAAGTAAGACTTGAAATACCCCATGAAGCATGGCGAAATAAATTACTTGCCATGAATGTTTTAGAAATGAAGTATGTGAATGGGAAAGAAATTTGGAAACCAAAGCATAGACCAGAAATGGCACACTTAGATGATCTGGAAATACTACATAATTATGTATTACAGATTAGAGGGATGTACAACTACTACAAATATGCAGTTAATTCAACGGTACTCCAAAAATTCAGTTACGTTCTAGAATACAGCATGTATAAAACATTCGCCAATAAATATAAAAGCTCAATTAGCAAAATCAAGGGGAAATATTGCAAAAACGGTGTATTCGTGGTCAAGTACAAAGATAAAAAAGGCAAACAACACTCTCATTCTTTCTACAGGGAAGGGTTTAGAACGGTTGATATAACTAAGATGAAAACACAAGAAAATAACATCGACAACATGGTAGCCTCAAGAGCTCACATGTCAACAACTAGTCTTATGGATAGATTATCAGCCAACAAATGTGAACATTGTGGTAAAACCGATTCTAACTTAGTAATGCACCATGTTCGAAAAATGAAAGATGTTGAGAAAGGCAAAGCCAAATGGCAAAAATTAATGATTGCCCGTAGACGCAAAACATTAGCCGTGTGTGAGGATTGCCATAATGAAATTCACTATGACATGAGAGTAGAACTTATAGCGAAAAACAGAAAAAAGTAACTTTGACAAGCAATTGATGGAGAGCCGTATACTCTGAGAGGAGTACGTACGGTTCGGTGAGGGGTTTTGAGAAACCTATCATAGCAATATGACAAGGCGCTCGCTTCCTACTCTACAACCTTGGAAATCAACTCTTTATTCGACCTGATGTTGGTAAATACAAAGCACAAGTACTGGCTCGTCGATATAAAGCTGGCTATAACGTTCCTATCTCTTCCTTTACGTCACAGTACATAGAAGACATAGAAACAATGCAGCAGTTGTTTGGTAATAAATATGATTTATTAAAAAAACAACATAAAGACGACTACTTGTATCTGCCAATTGTAATTGGGGCAGTAGATAATATGTTTTCTCGTGAGGTCTTTCATCAATTCTTCCATCAATCGGATAATCTTCTTTACATCGATGTAGGGAATACAGCTGTAACCGTTCCTGATAATTGGAGAGAAGTAAATAAAAGACATTGGACACCTCAACAAATAGCTGATTATAAAAACAGTGGTTATAACGGACAAGCAGTATGTGGAGTTAAATTGAATGGCGAGGTCATTCTTTCACCGCTTGGCGATTTATTTCCGGATGCTTTTACGAAAAAAGAAACGGCTCCAAGTCAATTAAGTTGTTCCGAATTAGCTGCTTCAGAACCACAGCGCGTTATTACCAATAAGTTCGCTGCCATGACTGTTGCCCAATTCGTTAACGAACTCTTTGATGAAGGTACCGTATCGAATCACTATATCATTTTCCAAGCTCAAAAGGCTTTTATGAAAGCTGCACCAATTGAGAAGTAATGATATAGGAGGGGACAAGATGAGAGTGTATCAATTAGATTCCACTCAATTACAACACAGTTTAACACCAACAAACATGTGTAATGGTGTTCTACAATACTACCAATATAAACAGTATACCGTTGTATCTGTACTTGATTTATCAAAGCAAGATTCCGAAATGATACCATTGCTTCTGGCTTGTTTAGCAGGGGCTTTGATTCATTTCAATCCGGATTCTTTTTTAGCGAAGGATGAATCTAGCATTTTATATTGGTGTAGAAAGAACTTTAAAGGATTTCATAGTATCTCTGACGATGGATTTTTACAAGATTTCAAGCAGATATACGAATGTTATCAAGCATTGCAGAACGTTGGGAAACAAGAGAAAAATATAAAAATAAATATGTAATAGCAAGGAGAAGAGGAACACATGTATAATATACTTAAACGTCAATATAATTACTTTATCCGAGGAGTGATTCGGATTAACGAAGAAGTACAAAGGGAATTGGACCTATTGGTGCAAAAGATTCGTGAAACTGTATCTTCTGTCCAAAAAATCATCCTTTTTGGCTCTCATGCATATGGCACACCAAATGAAGACAGTGATTTTGATCTCTGTATTGTTGTGGAAGGTGTCGGAGAAAGAAAAAGAGAAGTCATTAATCGTATCAATTGGGGTATTTATGATGTTATGGAAACACCAGTTGATATTTTAGTGTATGGGCCAGAAGAGTTTCAAGAACGTGCTAACCGTACCGTAACTATGGAACATAAGATTGCACTAGAAGGGAAGGTCCTATATGAGAAATACTGAGGATCTAAAAGAATGGGTATTCATTGCAAAATCTGATTTAGATTCTGCTGGTTACTTAACTCACATGAAACCTTTCCCTACTGCAATTATTTGTTATCATAGTCAACAATGTGTGGAAAAACTTCTAAAAGGATTTCTTGCACTAAATGGTAGAATAGTCCCAAAAACTCATAACCTTTTAATGCTGCACAAATCTTGTTGTAGATTAGATGAGGAGTTCTCATTGATTTTAGAACAATGTGTGCAGCTGAATGGTTATGCTACAGACATTCGTTATCCGTATTTTGAAGCACTTACTGTTCAAGATGGATTAATCGCTATACAACATGCTCAAAAAGTAATGAGTTTTTATATGGAAAAGTTAAACAAGTTGAATATACATGAAATCACAGTTGATTAAAAATAGAGGATATACATAAAAGAGAGTGCCTATTAGATAGGGACTCTCTTTTTCTATCTAATAAAAAAGGAGGAATGCTCCATGGCAGTATGAAATGATACTTTGCTATGGGGATAACAATATAACTCTGAATATTTATTAAGAAATTAAAGAGGAATCACCAAGTAATAAAGTGGCAATGCAATGTTTCAAACATGGAATATAAATTTAACTAGAATCAAAAACATGAGTTTAGTACTGTACTAAACCCATGTTCTAGAAGTTATTTACTTTTTATACTTATTCTATTTAATATTCTCGTAATCAGATACCCAAATGACACTGTCCTTAATTAAATATTCATTAGAAGTTTCATCTTCGTAGGAGGTAACCTTTCGGACCTCTAGTAAATTATTTAATAATAATTCTTTTTCTGTTGCAGATAGAGTATTTATTTCATCTTCTAGCCAAATAGAAACTAAATGATATGCCTGCCAGTTGAGAGCAATGTTATTTAAAAATAACGGCTTTTCCAATTGAGTTTGATATTCGACGAATTTATTTTTATACTCTACTATTTGTTCATCTAAAGCTATAATTAGCTGAGAATCTAATAAATCATTTCCATTTATCTGTAATCTTAAATAAAAGTGATCAAACTTAGATTCGGCGGTCGACTTCCAACTTTGAAAAACTTCAACTAATGCACAAATCACTTTCTTTTTATACCAAATTGGTAAATCCTGTGTATCTAGATAATTAAAAGTTTTTACATAATCAAAATGGTTAACCTCTAAAAATTTATTATCAAATTGACTATTCTCTACTTTCCATTCATTCAGCTTTCTTACTCTTCTTTTCCAACCTCTAATTTTTTTCAAGAAATAATACACCTCTGTTCAAACTATTATATTTTTATAGATCTACCTTTAACAGGACCTTTTATCATGTCACCAGTAAGTGGATCCATACTTCCTAGATGCTTACCTTTACTATCATAAACCTCAATGTCGTTATGAGTATGATCCCATTCATAGTATTTCTTTTTTGAACCTTTACCACTAGTTTTTGTTTTTCCTTTATGTGATGATAGACCTTTCCACACTGGACTATTTGATTTTGTTAGTTGCTTAGAAACTTGTCTTAAAGCAGTTTTTCCCCATTTTTTTATAGCAGCTTGGATACCTGCTCTGGCTACTAAAGCTAATACCACTGGAACGGCTGGTATTACAGAAGCTTGAAGTTTTGTTGTATCATACTCATATATTTTACCAGTTTTTTGATCTCTAAAGTTGGCGATGAATACTTCTTCATTTGATTCAATGACTTCAACATCAAAATTTACTTTTATTTCTTCTCCATTTTCATCAATAAAGTTTCCATTAACCTGAATATCACCTGTTTCTTTATCTAAAGAAACATCCGTTGATGCGGTAAAATCTTCAGCATTTACTGCACTTTCTACTATAATTTCTGCACTATTATCTGTAACAACCTCAACGTTCAACCCTTCTGAAACGCTACTATCAACTTGTTGTTCTACATTTTGATCAATTAGGTCTGTTTCTTGTGTTGCAGCATTAGCTTCATGAACAATAATCCCTAAATTAGGAATTAAAGTAATAAATAAAGTCAATATCATTATTTTTATTAATAATTTTTGCATCTTTAGTCACTCCTAGTCATTTTTGTATTAAACCATAGCCAAATTCATTATCATAACCCGTACTTCCTAGATCTATTGAACGCTCAATTAAAATTTTTTTAATTTGGTCCAAGTTAAGCGTATTATCGCCCTCAGCTAATAATGCAGCTATAACACCAGTTGCAAATGCAGTTGCAAACGATGTTCCACTATATGTGGAATACCCTCCATCTTGATTAGTTGACAATATATCAACTCCAGGAGCTGCAAAATCTATTTTTCCTTTGGCAGATGAGCTAGCACGTTTAAATTCTTTATTTACTGATGATATAGATATAACATTTTCATACTTAGCGGGATAGTCTACACCCAATCCATAAGTATTACCGGCAGCAGCTACTACAATAATTCCAGAATCTACTGCTTCATCTATTGCTTTTTTTAATTCAGGACTTTCAGATTGTAACCCAAAGCTAATGTTTAATATATTAACTCGTTGTTCTATACACCAACGTATACCTTTAATAAGATGGTCAACATCGCCTTTACCTTGCTTATCAAGGACTTTGACGTCATAGAGTTGAATGTTTGGCATTACACCTAAAATTCCCAAATTATTATTTTCAGCAGCTATGATTCCAGCAATAGCAGTTCCATGGCCAGTTTCATCAATAATAGGATTATTTAAATTAATAGTATTGAATTCTTTTACAACTTTACCTTTTAAATCTTCATGTTCTTTATATATACCATTATCCAAAATAGCAACCTTGATTTTATTTTGAATACCAGTAAATCTATCTTCTATTACAGCCTTTCTTCCCCAAGTTACAGATTGTTCTTCTTTTTTGTAGGGAATGTTAGATTTTGTTTTTGATAACGTAGACTCACTATAAAAAACAAAATAAAAAAGTGAACTACACAAAACTAGTACTGTTAGTATAATAATTAAAATCTTTTTAACCTTATTCACCTCTTTTCTACATGTTTTCAAGGTATGTATTGTAATTAATACTATTTAATCCAAATATAAAGATATCATTCGCGAAAACGCTTTATAAGTCTGCAAATTATTTCTTTTTTATGTTAATATTTACATATGGTAATTGCGATAATTAACGTGGTTTACTATACATGATATTAATGGTGAAGAAGATTTATTTGTCATAATGTCAATGAACGAAAAGCCCGAAATCTTTTTGTTATAAATAGATGTCACTGTAAAAAATGCATTAAAAAACATCTTGAACCAAATTAATTGAACTCGGCAGTTTTTTAGTACCAAGATATATTCATTTTTAACGAATTCCAACTAGAATTCTCCTTCCTCTAAGCGCAACGTAGGTGGGGATAAATTACAAAATCAGCAAAAACTTGATAAAAAGATATGACATTTCCTGAAGAGGTTCCTTCACTAAGGTAATTCTTAATATAATGAGGTTGGATTTAATACGTATGAAAATTTTCTTTAGGTACAACTACATGAATCCGAGGGAGTTTGGGGTGTTCTAAAATCATTTCTACAAATTGAGATGTTATCTGTCTTTGAATTAGAGTAATACTTAAAAGTAAAAGCGAAGAGGAGATTATAATGGAATTTAAGGAACTTATGAAGTACATAGAAGAAAATAAAGAAGAGTACTTCGAGGAATTAATGAAGACCAATGAAAATCTAATTAAAGAAATAGATCTAAAAATAGAGGAGGAAAAGTAAACTGACAAAAAAACAGCAAAGTAAATCAAATGAGTGATTTAGCAATACGGCTTAAAGACTTAGGAGTTAGCAGATGGAGAGTTCTAAAACTAAACTTTAAGTGCTCATTATTACGAAGGAATTGGTTATATAATACATAGTGATGAGAATCATAAATCTTTACTATTACGATTAATTGGTGCAAGATCTGTTACTGTATCTAAAGTTACAATTTACAAAATGCACAATTAATATACCTGTATACGAAATAATTAAACTCCCTCTATTATGATTTAAAGCAGAGGGAGTTTATTGTTTAATAATAAATTCAATTGAGCCAATTAAGATATGAATTAAGGTGAAATATCACCAATAAATCCCTCAGCACGATTAATTGATATAAATATTTTATATCAAATTTCCTTATATGACTTATAAATTCAAATATTGAAAATATCTTTTTAACGATATTTTAGTCTTAAAACCAATTCTAGCAATTAATTCACTTTCAGAAAGTCCTTGCTTAATAAGGCGAAGAATAAATGTGTTCCTCAGCTGCTGTGCAGAAATACGCCTATCTAATTCTGCTCGTTTCACTTCAAGTCGAATCATCTTTTGTATAGCAACCTCAGACAAAGCCTTTGGTGCATCATTTTCGTAAACCCATCGATAAGTACCTCGATTAAAATCAAATGCCACAAATAGGGGATTATCTGTGTGCTGTCGAGGTCTTACAGGTTCAGGGATAGTCGAATAATATTTGTAAAGCTGTTTTGTATCTTCGACTGTTAAGAAGATGGATCTAGTAACTCCGTTTTCTCCTGGAACAATTATAGTGTTCCTAGCAAACTGTATATGGCTCATATTAAGCGATACAAGCTCTTGCAAAGACAAACCATAGTTTATTATTAAATTAATTATACAAGCATTTCTATTCATGATTAGAGGGCGATATTTAGCTTGTCTCTCTGTTAATCCCTTAGTTGATAGAACAGTTTGTTTTAAAAGTGCTTCTTCCAATACAGTAATAAAATCATTGTCATTTAGTGATTGATCCGGAATTAAAGAGAGATGAATATAATCTAATGGACTAACTATACCTAAAAACATGTGTAACTTCTTTAAAACCACCCATATCCTGTGCCTTGTTTTAAGAGAATATTCTCGTTTGTTTTCTAACACGGAGAAATAAGCTTGATAATCATCTACGGATATTTCATTCCATGATTTGATATGTAAAAGCAACTCATTTTCATTCAACCATCTATAAAAATCTTTAATATCGTATGCATAGCGTTGGATTGTAGAATGTTTTCGGCCTTTTTCACTTAAATATGTAGAGAAAGCTTCTAAAGTTTTCTCTAAGTTAATTGTTTCATTCAATATAATCACCTAATTTCATTGGATATATTATAACAGAAAATAAGTGAAAGACCTGCTACCGCCCTTTGCTACGCACGGTTGCTGGCATATCCCAAAAGCAAACGGACAAACAACCCTTTGTTTTTGGGATATGTTGTTTATTAATTATAAATCCAAATAAATAGGGCTATCATAATACTCCAAAAGGGCACTACAAAAACTAATCCCCAAAGAATACCTTTAAAAAATCCAATCTCATTATAAGTATTCTTTTCTATGTAATTCATATCTTTTAGTACAGCCATGTTTAATCCTCCCAATATAAATTGTTTAGTAAAATGAAAAAAGGACAAACCTAGTCCTGGTAGGGATACGTAGGTTTGTCCTTTTGTATGAGGGTAATGATCTGTTTAATTACCATTATTATAACGTAATTTACAAATATTTTCAATTAAGTCGGACATCTTATTAACAAACATACTAGCTGTATTAAAAATCTATTATAAATATATATCTTATATATTAAAAAGAAATAAAGATAAAACTTTTATAGGTTATTTAAAATAGAGGTTAGACTTACTGCTGCAAGGGGAAAGTTGATATAAAAACATAAAAAATCATAAATTATAGAAAAAGTATCCGTAGATTCAAGGATTATTAGACTTTTAATTCTACAAAAAAGCAGAAAGAAAATACTATATTTCTACATGAAATCGGAAAGAATTTGATACCAATCGCATTATATATATTCAATCTTGTAAATAGAAGTTGTTTTACTTATTTTGGTAATCAAGTTGGTATTAATCTTCTAATTATCCACATTTCATTCAGGTTAGGCAGCTATTTGTTAACATTACTCAGTATTTACACATAACTCACATTATTATTGATGATTTTTATTAGATAAAATGAGCGACAGTAGTATTATCAGGGGTATTGAGGAAATATTATCCACATTGGATCATATTTATCCTCATATCCACTATTATTATTATTTTCCTTTTGATTTTTTGTAGGTATTATGAGATAGGTTTTAATACATTAGAAGAACACACTCTAGTATTATGTGGAGAGTTATGTATTGATAGAACCAAATTTGTATAGAAGTGCATAAAAAAAGACTCCATTTTACATGAAGTTCTTTCGATTTGGTATTTATAAATAGAGTAGTAGGAAGGTATTACTAATTAAAGAAACACGAATAGCCCTCCACTTTTGTTTTTTTCAAAAATAGAGAGCTAGTTGTTATTATTTTATTTCCATTGCAGTTAGTACCTGATCTGGAGCTGTTATTGTTACACCAGCACGTACTAAACGTTCGAAGGTACGCATAAACTCTAGTAAATTAAACTGCTTTGGTAGCTCAATCACACGAAGTTTTTCTTGTGGTAGCTTATCAATGGCTTCGATAAACCATTCACGTACATCACTTGGGATCGTGCGTTCTTTATGACCACGAACTTTTAATTTTTCTCGCATTTCAATTTCTAAAGCGATATATGCATGAAGATTCACACCTTGATCATATGCATATTTTCTAAATAACGTTTCTTCCGGGTATTTTAAATAATTACGGTGATAAGATTCTTCCGTCACAGGTACCGCAAACTTCTGCTTCAGTAGTGCATGCACATTCTTAAACATCTTCTTAATGTTGTGTAGAGAGTACATAGAATAATATAAACCGAAATTAAAGACAGCTTGCTCACGGTCACTATTTCTCTCTTTTGGTATATGTTGCGCAATAAGAGGGTAGATACCTTCTTTCGCTGCAGCATCAAGGATTTGATATTGAGATGTTTGATGTAATAGTTTTTTCAATGTATATACAATTTTCGTTGGATATCCTTCTTTTCGATCAATTATGTCACGAAGTCCGCGAATTACACTGCGGATTTGGCGATGACAAGTATGCTTTAATACATGAATGAATTTATTCATGTCTGCAGACAGTTCACCGATATTCATCTCTTGTAGAACTGCTTCTATAAATTTCGCTTTACGAGCATAGGTAGCTTTTGGTGTAAATGGATCCCTGTGTTGCTCTTCTCCAGATTCTTTTTTACATAAAAAATCCGAATGAATAGATAAATATAAGGTTGTATATCGTTTTGTATGCTTTACACCTTTTTGCATTTTGCAAATTTTGAATAGGGGATTCCCCGTACATGGTAATGCAGTTGTTAATTCTTCGATAACCGCACGGATCTGATGCGGATATTTTTTATGTAAGAAACGATACATCCCACCGAAGTGAGTTTTGTTGCCTCTTTCGTCCTGCTTGTCCAAAGAACGCTTTAATGTTGTTTCTGTATGTTGTTGCATGGCGATATCTAAGAATAGTTTCTTAGCCGCTACAGATAGCTTAAAGAAAGCCTTTGTAAATACAACAGGACTAATATATACGTATGGATTTGCTTTTCCTGTTTCCTCATTCATAAAATGAGTCAGCTTGATAGTATATCGGCCATCTACTCCGTTTTCAATGGAGATAATGTTATGTAAGTTTAATTTCTTTAATGCAATATAGAATTGAGAGTGTTGGATATAAGCAAATTCTTCTTTGTATTGCTTGTAATCTTCCCACATCATATGTATTGTTACATTTGGAATAACACCATTAGTAAAGCATTTCTTATGTAGATATAAGAAAACTTCGAGATCAGCATTCGTAATGCCGTATAATTTATGTTTTCTTCCTGTTTTTCCTGCAAGTGCAGACATTGCGCGACGTGAAAAAGATGGTTTGGCTTTTTCGACAAAGCCTTCTACGTCAGCAATACGTTCTTCGTATGTCATGTGCTGCAGAATATCTTCTAAATATGTATCTTTATAGCTGTAGTACTTCTCCTCAAATGTTTCCACAAATTTTTGCCAAGCTTTTAATGTTACTAACACAGCATTGGTTGTTTCCCCATTTAAGCTACGTTGATTACGTATCACAAATGATTTTCCCATCTTTTTCACCTCCGTTCTACAAATTCAGAAAGATATGCCAAATTACTATAAAATATTCCAATTTTGATTATAGCAAAACGAATTTTGTAAAAATGTGCTCCTTTAAGAAGAAAAATAGCAACTTGCAACAGCTTATGAAGCTAGTCGTATCAAGGGTTAAGAGAATTTCTTAATTTTTTTTTGTGTTAAGGATACCGCAAACGTGTTGCAAGTTGATTATATGTATATGAATAAGCAGAAAAAGTATCTAACCCCTTGATATATAAGGGATTAGAGTGAAAATGATAGGGGAGTTAGGGAAAGGATACCGCAAACGTGTTGCAAGTTGGTTAGCAGGATCATTAATAATGAATTGCAAGGATTACCCTTGATATAAAAGGGTTTTTTGGCACTTATAGATTGAAAATAGGGAAAGGATACCGCAAACAGTGTTGCATCTTGTGTAAAGAATAAGGGCATGAATACCGCAAACGTGTTGCAAGTTGGATGATATGTATATAAGTAAGTGGAAAAGTACCTAAACCCTTGGTATATAAGGGATTAGAGTGAAAATGGTAGGGAAGTTAGGGAAAGGATACCGCAAACATGTTGCATTTTATGTATGTAACTTACTCAAAATATAAGAAAAATAGCTTAAAAATTTTAAAATTACTAGGTTGAAAAATAAATTATACTGTTGCAAGTTGAGAGAAATAGGGAAAGGATACTGCAAACGTGTTGCAAGTTGATGAGTTAAGGAAAGCGAAGCGCAAAAGAAATGCAAGTAAAGAAGAAATAGGGAAGAGAAAAGGCAACCATGTTGCAAATTGAGGACTAAGGGAAAGCAAAGCGCAAAAAAATGTAAGTAAAGAAGAATAGGTAAAAGAAAGAGCAACCATGTTGCAAATTGAGGACTAAGGGAAAGCAAAGCGCAAAAAAATGTAAGTAAAGAAGAATAGGTAAAAGAAAGAGCAACCATGTTGCAAATTGAGGACTAAGGGAAAGCAAAGCGCAAAAGGAATGCAAGTAGAGAAGAAATAGGAAGAGAAAGAGCAACCATGTTGCAAGATGACGAGTTAGGGGAAGAAAGACGCAAAACCTTGTAAATATCTGTTACAATAAATTAAATATAATAGTAGTAAGGAATTTTATGATGAAAACTACTTTGTTATGATCCATGGTTTAGGGAGGGATATAAAGTGGATAATTTATTACAAATGTTTCGAGATGCATTGTTAATCTCTGAGCCAATTTATAAAACAAATGAGCTAGTATGGAATAAGTGGAATGCATACTTTAAAGATGTTGAAAACAATAATAATAAAGTATTAACCTCATCTCATGCATCTCCATCATTTACTGCATTAGTGTCTTGGCTAGAAAAAAAGCAAGAATCCGGTATTACATTAGTACAAATTTATGCGAAAATTGATTCCTATAAGGAAGAAATATATAAAGAAATCGAAGGATTTATAGAAAAAGAATTTCAAGATGTAGCACCTTCAAGTTCCATAGTAGTAGAAAATGATCAAAATATAGATAAGACAAGCATAGTAAACTATGAGGATTATTATGAGGTAAATAACTCTGCTGTTTATTATAAGCTAAGAGATGGGATTGCAAAAAATCAATTTGAAGAAGATGAGTTAAGTAAGGTTTTACAATATCCTATTGAAACTAAATCTTCTAATGGTGTAGCTCAGCTTTCTTCACACAAAGATGAAGATTTAAGACTTACAAATATAGAAGAAGCTGCTCGGTGGAATACCCTTGTCGATGATGTAATGAGTAATATGGATGATTTAACGGCAGATTGTTTAGATGCAATTACAATACAATGGATAAACGAAGCAAAATCTCCAGACGAATTCATTGATTTTTCTTATGAGCAAGTTTTAGAAATGTGTAACATTCCAAAAACAGTAGTCAAAAATAAAGAATACTATAGAGCGGAAGATAAAATTAAAATAGCAAAGAGAATTGCGGCTTTAGCAAGCATTTTTATCTATTTAAATGATGATAATGAGGTAGTAGTATTAAATGACCGTGATGATGATGGAGAACGTTTAGAATTAAAACGTGAAGTAATCAAAAGGTTATTTGTATTAGATTCAGTTGTATTGTGGAGACATAGTGTTACTAATGAATACATGGGCATTGAGTCTTGTCGTATTAAGCCAGGCAGCTTTTTAACCAATTACTTATACGGATCAAATAATACAACAGCGTTATTATCTAAAAAAGCACTTGAATACAATAGTTATAGACACAAATATCATAAAAGGTTAATTCGATACTTAACATGGCAATGGAGAATTAGACAAATGTATTCATCATTGAAAAAGCCATATTCTATAGGTGGGGACAAAGGGCTGCTAGCAGTAATGGATATCCCAAAAGATTGGAAGCCGAATCGCATTAGAGAACAGTTGGAAAATGTTCTAATGGATTTAGAAAATGAAAAAGTAATCTCTCATTGGGAGTATAGTGATCCACTTGATGAACAACAAATTGGGAAACGTAATTGGTTTAAAAACTATTACGCTAATTTAGGAATAACGATTTTACCGCCTGAGGAAATGCTGCAATCAATGGATAGGGTAATCGGAAAGAAATGTATAGAAGAACTTCAAGAACAATTACCTGAAGTAACAGTTGTTAAAGAAGTAAAGAAGACTGTAGAATCAGTCGAACAAATAGAGAAGAAGATCCGTGAACAAATACTGAAAGTACACAATGAAAAAAAAGTAAGTATTCGTGAAATAGCAGATGAAATTAGTATTTCTCCGTCTACATTATCTAGATTTTGCAATTATAAAACAAAACGTTTATCTAAAAAAGCATTAGAAAAGCTAACGAAATGGTGCGAAAGACAAGAAATATTAGAAAAGATGTAACATAGACTAAACATTTCTTTTAATAATAGTCCAATTAAAAATACACATACATTATGTATGTGTATTTTACTTATTATCAATTGCAAGAGGCCAAATTTCTTTTATTAAAAGTAATTTTGGAGGGCGAAGGTCCTACTGGAAAATCAAAATAGTTATGCGGTTTAATCCACTACAATTAAACTTCTTGTCTTATCGATATGGTTCAGTAACATATGATACTCTTCTTCATACATAGTTAAACGTTGTAGAAGGGATTGATTCTCAGCTTCTAAAGCTTCAATTTGATTTTGTAAAATTGTCAATTCATTTACATCTTTATAATTTTGTAGAAAGAGAATAATGTCATCTAATGTAATAGACAAAGAGTTTGTTTCTTTTTCTGATTGGGAGAGAGGAATGTTGTTTCCCGCTTTACGGTGTTGTTTGGCTTGTTGTATTTCGTCTTGGTATTGTTTTCTCACATATGAATTCCAACGAAATCCACAAGCTGCGGGTGTTCTAGCTAGTAGTTTTGCTACTTCTTTGAATGCAGCTAATTGTGTTCCACCGTTACGAATATACTGAAGTACTGTTGATGCGAGAAGTAAATCGTTATCATTAGTCCAAGAATCTTGTCTTGAAATTACCACGTTTTAACCCCCCATATATGTTTTATATTACATATATGCAGTTACTTAAAATGATAGAAGCTCAATCTCTCTTACAATAATTAAGGGTAAGTTTATAGAAGTATCTATGATTTTCAATGCAAAATTACATATAAGGTTGACTATTCACCAAACCTGTAACTATAATAGTTACAGGTTTGTAACTAAATTAATAGATTGGATTGACATGAGTTAGTTCTATGAATGATGTATAAACAAATATTTAAGAATGAATGGAGTTGAAAATATAGACCTACATATAAAATATATTTCTAGAAAGAAATTAGGTAATATACATTTTTTTATAATTATATATTAATAAAAAGAGGTGTGCGTTTTGAAAATTTTTAAGGGAATTCTAGTTTCTTCAATTGCATTAACAGCATTTAATGGAGTAGGTGGTATACTTCCAAGTGAAAAATCAGAAGTTGCCTACGCAGCTACTTACAATTATTCAAATAAGCAATTGAATTCTACTGTACATAAGCAAGCTACTAAACAATTAATTTTAAAATTTAAAAATGAAGCGAATTTACCATATCAGGATGGAATAGAAAAATTCATTAAAGAAGAAAAACAAGATCCTGAATTCATTGGAATTTTAGCTGAATATCCAAATGTAACTATAAATCGACTTTTTAATTCTTTAAATCCTAAAGAAATTAAAAATCTAGGTAAAGAAATAAAAGATTCTGATCATATTTCTTCTAATTTGCTAAACTACTATATTGTAGAAACTCAAGATGGTATTGATGTACAAGCGTTACTTACAAAAATTGAGAAATCATCTCTTGTTGAAACGGCGTATTTACAGGAAGAAGAGGCGTCACCAGAAGAGCGTTTACCAAATTTATCTGTTAACCCATATGATGAGCCTAGACTTACAAGACAAGGTTATCTTGAACCAGCACCATTAGGAATTAATGCACCTTATGCCTGGAGCATAAAAGGTGGGGATGGAAAAGGGACTACATTCGTAGATATGGAGTATGGGTGGTTATTTAGTCATGAGGATTTAGTGAATCAAAAGATTGAATTGATATCTGGACAAAATAAAAGCGAGCACCATGATCATGGTACTTCAGTCTTAGGAATTGTTTCGGCAGAGGATAATAACATAGGCGGAATTGGAATCGCACCCAAAGCTAAGGTAAAGGTTGTATCTCAAATTAGGGATAACGGAAATTATAATACAGCTGATGCTATTTTAAGTGCGGTTAACAATATGCAAGCTGGAGATATTCTTTTACTAGAGGCACAAGCAACTTACGATGGATATGGAGATAAGAACTATCTTCCTGTAGAAGTAAAACCGGATATATTTGATGCAATTCGTCTGGGAGCAAATAAAGGAATTATTATTATTGAAGCAGGTGCAAACGGCGGAAACGATTTAGATCAATTCAGAGACCGTAACGGTAAACAAGTTTTAAATCGTAATAGTCCTGATTTTAAAGATTCAGGGGCAATTATGGTTGGAGCAGCTTCTGCAAGAGTTCCTCATAAGCGTTCATATTTCTCTAATTATGGTAGTAGAGTGGATGTGTATGGATGGGGGAATGCAGTAGATACAACAGATGCTAAACCAAGTGAATTTACAACAAATCTATATACTTCTAGCTTTAGTGGAACATCTAGCGCATCACCTATTATTGCTGGTGCTGCTGCATCAATTCAAGGAATTGCAAAAAATAATCAGGGAAAAGTATATACACCAAGCCAGCTTAGGGATATTTTAAGTGACCCTAGTACTGGGACGAAATCTAACGATCCAATCTCTGATAAAATTGGTGTTTTACCTGACTTAAAAGCCATTTTATCTAAACTTGGTTTTTCACCAAACTTAGGTAATGATTCCTCCATTGTATTTCCTGATGAACCAGAGATAAATAAAGGGAATAAGGGAAATGAAGGATCTACTATTACATTCCCAAAAGAAGATTCCACTAATAGTGAAGGGGACTCTACCTTTATTTTCCCAGAATAATGGTAGAAAGAACTTCTTAGTATAAAGGATTCTTATATAACTAGTTATTTATAATAATAGTGAGAAAGGCTCTTATGCGTAGTAGCATAAGAGTCTTTTTGTTTTAAAATATACAAGTAGTTTAGGAAGAGTTAATTGGCATATGAATTAAGAAGATGTCTTACTTGTTCTATAAAATAATGGTGGTGTATATTATTTTTGTTACTTGACTAGCCATAATAGCCCCTTCTATGAAAGAAGCAAGTGACATAACATCTATATCATCTTTCATTTCTTATTTTTCGACTCCTTCTTTAATAAGAGATTCCATTAGTACTACTGTATTATCATATCCTTTTGCACCTGCAGCATGTAATTCAGGGAAAACATCTGTACTTTCAATTGCAACATTAAGTAAAGGATACCCACCAGCTATTAGCTATTGGGGGATTGTTGACCGTATCTTGGTATACAAGGAAGATAGCGATGATTTTATCTATAACATTTTCTTTATTTTCTATAGCCACATAAAAATGTTTCCATATGATTTCTCCACCTTTATCAAGTGCAGCCAATGCAATTTCTTCTTTGCTTTTAAATCGGCGATAAATAGCGCCTTTAGGCAGAGAAGCAGTGTCCATGATATCTTGAAGGGATGTGCGGAAAATTCCTTGCGTATTGAATAGATACAAAACTACAACATACCTACCCCTGAACTATAATAATTTAGGTCAGAAATAAACTTCTAATTTTGTGAGGAGTTAAGTACTAAAAAGGCTTAATTTTATTTAAGTATTTGTGGTAGTTTAAAGGACTTATCATTGGTTATGATATAATAAAATTCAAGTATACTAAGGGGGATTAATGAGATGATTTTTCAAAGTATGATAACAGCTATTATAGAAAAATTACAAGAGACGGTGAATCCCTATTGGATAATTGTGTTTGGATCAACGGCTGAGAACAGGGAACGAGAAGATAGTGATATTGATATAGCTTATTTAAGTGACACAACTTTAGGGAACTATGAACGTTTTTTATTAGCACAGGAGTTAGCTAACATTGTTCATAGAGATGTTGATTTAGTTGATTTATCCGAAGCTTCTACAGTTTTTCAAGCTCAGATTATACATACAGGAAAGACAATATTTTGTTCAGATGAAAAACGTAAGGTCATTTTTGAAATGAAAACCTTAAAAATGTATTCAAAATTGAACGAAGAAAGACAGATAGTATTTGATGATATAAAGAAAAGAGGTTCTATATATGAAGAATGAGGTTATTTTAAATAAAATTTCTACAATAGAGCGTTGTATAAAAAGAATCCAAGATGTATATGGAAATAACCCTGAAAATTTAGAGGACTTTACAAAACAAGATTCAATAATATTGAACATACAAAGAGCTTGTGAAGCGAGTATTGATTTAGCAATGCATATTGTTGCAGGGAAAAAATTAGGACTACCCCAATCTAGTCGAGAGGCTTTTGATTTATTGGTTACAGCAGGATTACTTAGCGTTGATCTAGCAAATAAGTTAAAAGCAATGGTTGGATTTCGTAATATTGCTGTTCATGATTATCAAAGTGTAAATTTAGATATTGTTCGTCAAATTATTGAAAAACATTTAACTGATTTTAAACTATTTACGAAAGAAGTAATGGGGATATTGGAATTTTAGGCAAAAGAACAGAATAATAGGACTGAGAAAGAAAGTAATTCTATGATTCCCGAACCAGCTATTGAAACAATTACTTAATTTCGTAAGAAGAAACTTTCGTAAGAAGAAACGCAGTCATAAGATGAATTTGTTTATGTTGTAGCGAGGCTTTGCATGAGATGTGTGTAGTTAATAGTAGGAACAATATCCACATACAATTTTATCAACAAATAAGTAAATATTTTTAAAACTAATTTTTATACATATAATGTATACCAAAAACAAAAAAGTTTCCTCACGGAAACTTTTTTGTTTTTGGTAAATTTATAGCGATTAATTAATATACAGTTTTTGAAAAAAATGATGAATCATGTCAAATCATCTTCATTTACACGAACATGAACGTAGTATAAAAATGAAGCATATCCAAAATAATTAAAGGGGCTGGAAAAATGATTAAAAAACTTATTATTGGTTCTATTGCTTTAGGCACAACAATAGGAGTGAGCAAACCTACATTTGCTGCTACAATACATTCTCCATCACAGTTTAAAGAAATTCAAAATGTTCATGTGCAATCCCTACACTCCCCACGGCAGTATTTAGGGCAAACTTCAAGGGAACTTCAAATTAAAAGTAAGGATCCAAAAGTACTAGCTTTTGAACTAGCAAAAGAAGCGCCATTTTATGAAGAAGAATTAGTAGACATATGTTCGGTAATTTTAGATGCAAATGTAGACGTTATATATTGGACAAGTAAGGAATGGGTTAGATTTGAAGAAGGAAATTATGAATTTAAACATGAAATTAAAATTTTTAGAGATAAAGAACGTCAGCAATTAATTACTGCACTAGAATCTTAGAACTTTTACAAAAAAGAAGCTATTTTTAGTATGCTATTCTACCCTCATAGTAGATAGGAAAAAGAAAACACATTAACCTATTTATTGTCGAAAATAAATTGCGATTATAATAGCAATTGTATTCCCAAAAGCAATGTGTCAAATGGATTTTAACATACCTGTAACGGTATTGTTATCAATAAAGTATGCACGGAATTACAAATGGTTGTTTAGAATATTAGAAAAAGTTTAACTGATAAAACCCATTGATCTCAGTATGTCTACATGAGATCAACGGGTTTTTATTATTATGTATTCGAAGATATGGAAAGTATTTTGTGTGTCTATAAAGTTTGGTTTTGAATTTTACGGATGTCTGTATATTACATAAACATTTACAGATGTTTTTGTTATAATTATTTATGAGGTGTATGAAATGAAACACAAAACATTTGGATATGTACGAGTTTCCAGTAAAGATCAAAATGAGGAACGACAAATTCGAAATATGAAAGATTTAGGAATAGAAGATCGAGATATTTTTATCGATAAACAATCTAGTAGAAATATGCAACGCGAAAATTATCAAATGTTAAAACGTCTTGCTCGTACAGGTGATACCATTGTATTTGATTCTTTAACTAGACTAGGAAGAAGCATGAATGATGTCCTCGAGGAATTCAGATACTATGAAAAGCATGAGATTAATTTACAATTTATAAAAGAACCATTCATTAATGTAAATTACACAGGTAAGAGTACAAATGATGTTATTCAAAGTGCTATTCAGAAAGCAACGCTTACCATTTTATCTGCTTTTGCAGAAAAAGAACGGCATGATATTAAACAGCGACAAGCGGAGGGTATTGCTCTAGCTAAAAGGCAAGGTAAACGGTTAGGACGTCCTCCAGTAGAAATTACAGCCGAATTTATTGAAGCCTATAAAGAATGGAAGTCTGGTGGTATTACAGCAGTAGGAGTCATGAAGAAATATGGTATCAAACGTTCTTCGTTTTACAAACTTGCTAAGCAGTATGAAGAAACAAAACATAAAAATCTACTGAATGATTAATGATAATTTAGGAGGTTATTATATGAAACATACAGCAAAAGTAAAAATTGGTGATTGCGTTCAATTTTCTTATCGTAAGAATCCTTCCTTGCAATTAACTGGATATGTGGTAAGAGTTTTAACGAATACCATTGTTGTAGAGGTTTCAGATATGATGGAAGAGGAGTTAATTGATGCTAGACAGGTAGTAAAGCATGGGCGTTATCATAAGATAGCCCGTAAACAAGTAAAAAGTAAAGTTTCATGAAAAACACTCTTAAAGAAATCTAGAAGCAACTTTTCAAATGTCATATACTGTCTTGAATACATTTATGTATTGGCATTTTTGTTCGTATTTTGTATACTAAACGTGAGTTTTCCTTACGTAGGCAATCTTTCAATTTCTATGAAAGCCAACTAATCTGTTAATTATGTATGGTAGCAAATAAGCTCTTATGTCCACAGATATAAGAGCTTATTTGCATATGTATCACTCTTTTATGTACAATGAAAGAAAAACATCATATGAGATGGGGAGAGGAAAACCCATGTCCAACAAACAATTAGTGAATTTACGCATTGATTTTGCTTTTAAACAATTATTTGGCACAAGTGGAAATGAAGATATTCTCATTGCTTTTTTAAATGCGATGTTACAAGAATCTTTAGAATCACCCATTGTTTCGTTACAACTAGAAGATCCACACTTGCACCGAGAACATGAAGAGGATAAATTATCGATTTTAGATATTTCCGCTACATTAGATACAGGAACAAAGGTAAATGTAGAAATACAGCTGAATAACAATCATGACATGATTAAGAGAAGTTTGTATTACTGGGGAAGGCTATATACATCCCAACTACAAAAGGGAATGCCATATAGTTCTCTTCACAAAACCATTACGATTAATTTATTAAACTTTGTAATGTTTCCAGAATATGAAGCATTTCATACAACAGGAATCTTATGGAATCGGCAACAACAAAAGAAGTTAAGTGATGATATTGAAGTTCATATTGTGGAGATTCCAAAACTCATGCAACAGTGGCGGAATGAACAAGTTAATCCCTGGGAAGATTCTTTTGTTCGTTGGTTGTTATTACTTCCAGCGAATGAGGATGAACAATTAACTCAAACATTGGAGGATATTGCGATGAACCAAGACCCTATTTTACAAAAAGCGATGAATAAATGGGAACGTATGAGTCAAGATTCTTCTTTCCGACAAGCGTATGAAGCAAGGGAGAAAGCGTTGATGGATGAAGCCGCAAAGTTTGCTTATGCAGAACAAAAAGGGATTGAAAAAGGGAAAATGCAACTTATTCGTGGTATGCATAAAAACGGAATGCCAATAGAAGATATTGCAAAGTTTACAAATTTACGTATAGAAGAAATACGAAATATTTTACAAGCCTAAATAATTAAAAGTAACAACTACAAATACTTGTAGGTATTATTTTTTAGTGACCGCCACCAGGAAGTATAGTTAATGTTTGAAAAGATTTGAACTACTCCTACTTTCACTTCGTTTTACAAAAAAGAAGGGCCAAGGTTGAAAATAGATAAATCATAATAAAAAACTACAGGTCTGTAATTGATTAAGAACCTGTAGTTTTTTTATGTTTATCCTATTTTATTTTCCATTTTTTTGCGTTTCAATAATAAATTTTGAAACTAATTCTGATAATGCTTCTACTTTTTCTTTTATGTTGTTAGATTGATTTGATACTTCCTCAATTGATGCCGCTTGTGATTGGATTGACTGTACAGTTTGAGTGGTTTCTTTAGCTATTTGTGTTGCAGTTTCAGAAACACTTGATATAGAAGCATTAACTTCTTCTGTACCAGCAGACATTTCTTCTGTTGCTGCAGATACCTCTTGAATTTGGCTAGTGATTTTATTAATAGCCACCATAATAGATGAGAATGCTTGATCTGCTTGATAAGCAGCTTCTTTTCCTTCTGTAGCCTTTTGTTGACCTTTTTGCATGACATTCACCGTATCTTTTGTATCTGTTTGAATCAATTGTATTAAATGATTAATTTCATTTGCGGATTCTTTCGACTTCTCTGCTAAATTCCTTACTTCGGCTGCAACTACTGCAAACCCTTTTCCATTTTCTCCAGCACGCGCAGCTTCAATAGCAGCGTTTAATGCGAGAAGATTGGTTTGTTTGGCAATGTTAGTGATAGGTTCTTCCAGTTAATTTTTCATTAGAGAAGATTTGAATAATTGTACCTACTTTTATTGTATTTCCCACAAATTTCTCCTCCGCACTTAAATATGATAATTACTATTTTGTTGATTATTATAATCATTTGATTTTTTGTCCTAATAGCACCTCTATAAGGGTATTTATTCTTTTATCTTGCACACTATAATAAGTTTCGTATCCCTTTCTATTGCTAGCTAGTATTTTTTGTGATTTCATTACGGCTAGATGTTGAGATGTGGTAGACTGTGGCCTTTCTAAAAAGTCTGCTATTTGATTTACATTGCATGGACCTCTTTTAGTAAGTTCTATTATTATTTTGATTCTTATTGAATGTGATATTGCCTTTAAAAGGGTAGCGTTTTCTTTGTAAATAGACATTTAAATTTTTCTCCCTAACGTGTATTTCTATTGCTGTTTAAATAAAAAATATAAAACTATATATAATGATTAATAACTTTATAAAAATATATTATAGAATGTTAACATTTTTATAAGTGAAATTGTGCTTGCCCTTTATCAAGTAGAGGATGAAAAAGCGTTGGTATTGTAAAGTAAGAGCGAATTTTAATAATTACTTCAAGGTATTTACTGATTCCTTTTCTATAAATAAAGAGAGGTCTTAAACCTTAAAGAACTTTTAATTTAACACCTATAAAATATGGTTATAAAACAAAATCCAACTATAAGGATAATGGATATTGTAATAAATTGATTGTAGTATCTTTGCAATTATTGTATTTATTTGAGGGGAATAGTCTTTTTTGTTTTCTTATGTAAATTACGTGAATCACCAACGGTTTATTTGGTAAACATGGGATGAAATATAGCTGTTTGATTGCAATTTCATCCTGGAATTGAAGTTTCTTAATGGATTAGACGATTGCTTTCAAAGATGAAAAGCCCATGTCAATGAAGGTATTGAAGAAATATATTTCTTATCATCTTGAGGAGAATGTTGCAGAAACATTTTATAAATTTGCTCTCATTGAATTTTAAACATACAGGTAGAAAAACAAATAAAAGGGTTACTTTATAAAGGTGCTCAACAAAAATAAACGTTTATAAAATTATTTATATCACCTTTATAAATTTGATATTTCAATGTTTCATGAATATGGACCCATCGTTTGTAAAGGTATACCTTTACAAACGTAGGGGTGTAATAAAATTTCGTGGGATTTAATTTATAATTTAATTAGAATGAAAGAACAAAAGTATCCTTTATAAAAGAGATGAGCAAATTGATCTATTATAAAAGTTCATTAGTTTTAGATAAATTAAGATTCAATTGTTTGAAAAAGGTTTTGTAAGTAGTTGGTTTATTTGGCAGGATTATTAGATATCAAATCAATTATATATTTTATGACTAAAAATAAATTTTTAACTAATTTTTCAAGTTAATATTTTAATAGGTTTCGTTTTGGAAATATTTCAATGGTATTTTCTTTATATAATGGAATAGGGGACGAGAGGAATACCAAAATAATTTTTACTACTACTGAAAAAGAACTTGTAGCAATTTATACAAGTTCTTTTTGGTGTTCAGATTTAGTATGAATAATCAGTTTACATAACTATATATCAGAAATTTATATAGTGATTGATATATAAAGAGTAAATTTAGGCAAATTGAATAATTTTTTTGGTTAGTTCTTTTAATTCATTCTTATCATCTCTAGATAGTAATTCTGCTGGGCTTTTTACGTAGTGAAAAGCTTTCCAAACCTGCTCGCCAAATCCATCTACAATACTACTTTTACCTGAAACGGTTGCTGCTACCTCTTCAGTTCCTTGTATATTGAGATCACACCAAATTGGTAATTTACAATTTCGAAGCGTTAACCCCTTTTTCATGTCAAAATAATCTTTACATTGATCAGGAAAGGAAAAATAAACATGTTCTAAAATACGATTTTCTTGCTCAAGATATTCCTCTAAAGCTTTATCAGGTAAGTAATTTTCCATTTCTCGCTTATTTAGGATATGTAATATATAACCATGACTTTCACAAATACGTTTAATTTTATTAATGTATCTTTCTTTTGATGGGGTGTTATATGTACTAGGAGGAGAAATAATATCACTATCTATTATACAAATGGTCCTATGTTTTCCATTTATACTTTGGGCAACTTTTGATAAATCACTTCCCCCACCATGTACAAACTCAATCCATAATTTATTCGATCTGCTTTCTCCTAAAAGTTCTAAACATTTCTCTATAAAAAGTCTATCGGATTCTACATTTTCTAAAACTATTTTTAATGGTTGTCCTAGAAAATCCCATACAGTATCTATAGTTATTAACTCATATCTAATCCCATTTAAAATAACAGTATACCTATGACCATTTAAATATTTAAACACTTGTACTCCTGAAATTGTACCAATTTGGCTTTCAATAAGAGTATTTAATTCTTCTACACTTGAATATACCTGAACTATTGTCTTATCTTCATGTTGTTTTGATTTATAAAGAGTATTTTGTACTACCTGTTTTGTTATATAGTCTCTATAGCTTTCTAAAGCAGTTGTTTCGAAAAGTGTTAAATCGTCTTTATCATCAATAAACCATTCATGCTTTCCTGATTCAAAGTAACAAAAAAGGAACTTTATAATTTGTTTTACTCTTTCATCACCTATTTTTGACATTAATTCATTTGGAAGGTTTATCACCATGGTATTTTGCTGCCTCCCTGTTTCTCATGTAAAGAACTCCTAAGTTTTAAGACTTCATTGTAATCTTCTTCAAAAAATCCCTCTGGCCAGTTAGATATATTTCCAAATTCATCGATTTTCAATTTTCTTATTATATTATGATTTTTGCTTTTTAATTTTTCTGTATAATAAATTGCAACTTCTTCAGGATTAATTTTTCCTTCTACTATATATCTTCTCAATCTTATAATCATATGTTCACTGTGTGTCTCAACTAAAAATTTGTTTTTAAAACCATAATTTTCCCTAGTTCCTTCAATAAATAGGTCAATTAGGCAAGCTTGAGCAGAGGGATGTAAATGTAATTCTGGTTGTTCTATTATATGTAATTTTGCTAAACTACGCTTGGCATCATAGGATGTTTTAGACTGGTGTAAAAAAGTTTGTACAACAATAGGAATTAATTGAGATAGGCCGTGTCCAACATCGATTAAATTGTTTTTTTGACCAGTTATTTCATCCGTTACCATCAGCCGAAATAAATCAGTTCTGCCGCCATATTCACTTCCTATTAAATCTTCGACATCTATTCTATGGTTTAAATTTTTACTCAGCCAATTTGATACCTGATTAATTAATTGCTTTCCTTTCCTTATATCCTGTCCAAGGATGGCAGGAGCAAACTCTCCGTCATGTCCAACATAGTTAACAGCATTTTCTCTATATCTATAAGAACGTTCAGGGGTTTTTCTAAATGGACCAATATAAAAAATATTACTTGCATAAAAGTTTAGATATCGTATTAATTCCATAAACAAATAGCGGAAAGCCATAACTTGTTCATCGTCATCATCTTTAACATCTAAAGGTAATATTTTGAAATCTGGAATGAATTTATCAAATACAAACTTTTCTGCTTTGATTTTAAAGCTAGTTTGAATTATTCCTTTCACTTCATAAGACTCTGAATCTCCTATTAAATTTAAAGAGAATACTTCACCATGGTTTATATCTATATCGGAAAGGATAAATTTTTTGATTTTTAATACTCCGTATTCGTCCTGTAAAATACAAACATTAAGTTTAAATTTTTCTAAACCAGAAAAAAACCTTAAAAACCTGTTGCGTACATATGGAGAAAAACGATTAAGTTCTTTACGATCAATAATTAATTCAAACTCTATGGATTCATTTCGGTCATGCTCAAATACCACATCTTCAAAGTTTCCATAATCTATTGTTTTTCCATATAATAACAAAGGTGCCATAGAGTCATCTAGAAATGTTTGTTTTAGTACTAATGGAAACCGCATAATACTACTTTTTCCAGAGCTATTTTGTCCTATTATAAATGTTAAAGGTTTTAGTTCTATTTCCTCACTATCAATAAAACCCTTTATACGTTTTAATCTGAAACGTTCCATTCAAAGTTCCCCCTTATACATTGATTAGAAAAAGACTAGTAGTAAATTCATTCCAATTATATCTTAAACAGACCTTAATTTTATACAATTTTTCAATATGTAATTTATAAAATTAATATATACGAGAATTTAATTCATTTTTGTTTTGAGGAGGAATCAATTTCTTGATTTGATGGTGGTGTAAATGCAACCCTTAATTGAATTTTTAAAATAGCCAAAGCCCCCATTACTCATATACGATAAAGTATCTATGAAAGTAGGTGCTTTTTTCTTTGTTATATAGAAATTATACATTAATTCATATTTGGAATACTTTAAAAAGAAAAGGTGATGACGGAAGTAGAGACGGTTTGATATCCTCATGATTAATAGTTACGTTTAACTATATGTACATTACAAATATAAATATTATTCTTAAATATAGATAAATATCTTTCTGCAAGACTGCAACATTCTTCTTTACTTACCCATGTATACATTTTTACGTATTTATTATGGTATCAAAGTTGATTTAAAACGGTTTATATAAAATCAATAAATGAGATTTTTAGAGGAAGGGCAGATCTTTATTTATTGATTCACATAATTTTCAAACATTAAAACTCTAGACGTTAATATTTGTTATATAATGGAATCAATATGGTTTCCCCGTTATGAATAATGAGATAATTTATGTGTTCCGTGTATTCGTTTTAAAGCAAAAAGAACTTGTAGTGATTTCTACAAGTTCTTTTTGTTTTTCTTATTGTATTAGAAAAAAGCCCTTTAAATATAGCAGAAACAATAATAAAGTATTTATTTCTTGTTTGCTATGTAAAATGATAATAAGTGGGTTTAATATTAAAGATGAAATATTTTATAGAAATGAGATGAAGTCGAATGAGTGAAACAAGTATACATATTGAACTTGAACAAAAACCTGAAACCAAGGAGGAGACTTCTTATATTAGGCCATTACAAAGTGCAAATGTTTTGTTTAAGTTTATGAATAGAATAGAATTTCTTAAAGATATTTTATTGAAAAAGGCTATTTTACCTCGATATTACGAAGAAAAAATAGGTTACTTGGAAATTGAAGAATTGGAAAAAATTGCATTTCCTATGAGCTGTTTTTGCGATATTCATTTAAACAAACTTGTACCACATATGGTGAATTACGGTTCGTATGGGATTGGTTTGAGTAAAGAGTGGGGTATAAGACAGGGAATTCAGCCAATCCATTATATTAATAAACACTCAAATTTACGTAAAGATTTTAGTATTATTCTTAGTAAAGCCATTAATGATTCACCAGAAAAAAGTGATGAAAACAATGATTATAATAATTATTTGTTACATGATTTATTGTATATGAAGCCTCTTGATGGAGAAATGCCAACAAATAATCACCGAGAAATAGCTATAAGGAATTTTCATGATGAAAAAGAATGGAGATATATACCTAATATTGAGCAGGTAGAAACAGAATTACCTTTAATTATTAGTCAAGAGCAGATGAACCCAAAAAGTTATTTTACTTATTCACAAGCTATTGCCCAATGTCCTGATTTATGGTTGAATTTTGAATTTGAGCACATTAAACATATTATTGTTAGCAAAGAGAGCGAGAGAAGTGAACTTATAGAGTTTGTCGTCCAAAACAATATTGGTGAAACTTACGAGCAATACATATTATTCTCTAAAATAATTGTTTTTGATGAATTAAGAGAGGACTGGTAAAAATGTTTGCTAATTTTAACAAAGCTTTATTAAACAATAATCAAAAGGATACAAAAATACCGAAAGAAGTATTGGGTTCATTAAACGAGAAACTTCCTAATGACTTAGTTTATGTTGAAATAGAAGATAGGAAAGGTGTAGTTGCACTAACATCAAATAGTTCATCTATGGAATTTGGTGGACTTAGTTTCGATTTAAACAATGATGTATTTGCAGAGTTCAAACCTTCAAATGTTAAAGAAGTTTTGGAGTTTCTATATAGAACTCAGCGTAAATATACAATTAGTAAAGACGCTAATGAGTATATAACTATAAATGGTAATAAGTTTAAAATAGATGAAGTAATTAAAGATCCTTTCAAAGAAAATGAAATAGGGAAATATGACATAACTATTTATCCGCAACCTTTTCCAGAGCCATTTAAGCTGTCTTTTGAAGGAAAAGGAGTAAAGAAAGATATTACTTTCAAAAGACAACCTTTTGCTGATATGCACAAAGTACTATTTAAAAATATTGATAATGAAACTTTCAGTATTTCTTATGTTTTAGATGAGAGAGAGAAACATCTAAAATTCAATTTTAGTCTAAATCTTGAAAATACAAAAACAGTTGAGGAAACAGTTGAAGCACTAAAATTATATTATGCATTCGTTTCAGGTGATATTAAACTTAATGGGTCTGAACTTAATGAATATGCGATTAAAGAAACAGAGAAAACCTCTGTTTTGGAGACGATAAAGTTTTGGGAAAAAGTTTTGGAGTTACAAAGGAGATTGAGGGTTACTTTTATCCCTAAGTCAAAACTTGAAATAGAAGATATAGTATTGATTGAAAAGTTGTACCGGACTTTAATTGAAGAAAAACCCTATAAAGAATATATAAATATCAGTGAATTAACTTTGACAGGTACTAATGATGTTGAGAAGTTATTAGGGCAGAGTGGTTTATCTATGTCATTTCATCAACATGATAATGTTAAAGTATTTGGGGTTAATTTAGACTTGTATAGCATTATCTGTTACTTTGATTTTAAAGTGACTGATATAAAATCTTCGGAAATAAATAAAGCTGATGTTAGTAAAAGTATTTTGGTGGTTGAACCAGTAGAAGGAAGAAAAACTTATCAATCATCTATTCATTTTTCTACTGAGCAAGAGCTTAAAGATTATGAATTGAATAATACCGAATTACAATATGCTGAAGAAATAATAATCAATTAAATTATAAAAAAATTTTATTAAAAAAAAGCATCATTGGGAGATAAACAATAGTAATTGTAACTTCTTTAACAACCAGGTACGATTATACAATAACACTACAGAAACGACTATATTGTTTTATATTTAAGTATAATGAAGAGTTCACATCAAAAATTAAATGAATTTAGTATAGCCCCGTTTTAAAAATCAGAACGGGGTTATACGTGCTTTAGATTTTTAAGATAATCGGATTCATTTTCCAAGTAACATTTCTGGTACGCTATTAAAAGGTACACCTTTTAGAACGTATTTAATATTTGTAAATTGAAAAATGAGTTTTACAAAACATACAAAATGTTAAACTCATAAGAACCAGCGATATCATATAATTTTCTTTGGTATTAATGGTTTTTTTCGCTATAAAATGAAAAGAATAAGATTATCAGCTTTACAAAATAAGTTTATAGTTAAGGTAAGTTTTATATAAAATAATTCTCTTTATTTCTCAATTGATATTAGAATATTCGCATTATGTATTTTTTGTACTTTTATTGCATAAATCATTAATCTAATCTCATAATGTATTGAAAAAACAAAGACATTAAAATTAAATATTAATAAAAATACAAAACGTAAAAAATATGTAGAATACTGTCTAATTTATTATATTTTCTCCTCTTTATATAACAATTAATCTATTAGGTGATAAGAATAAAATCTTACAATAGATTATAGGGGGAGAAATTTATGAAGAAAATTTTAGTTGGTGCAATAACAATAGGAGTTATACTAGGATCTGGTAGTAGTTTTGCTGCTGCAGATGAACTTGATAGCATTTCTAAAAATGAAAATACAATTCAATCAATATCTGCTTCAACCACAAAATCAATAACTACGAATCAATTTAATAAAATTTATGCAGCCATGAAAAAATATGAAGGCACACCATATAAATATGGTGGGAATAGTCCTAAAACTGGATTTGATTGTTCGGGGTTAATGCAATGGGGATATGGGACACAAGGGATTAAATTGCCACGTACAGCACAAGATCAATATAATAAAACTACACGTATCGCTAGAAGTGCTCTCCAACCAGGAGATTTAGTTTTCTTTAAAGGAACAGTTTCAGGCAAGTCAGGTATCACTCACGTTGGTATGTATATTGGCAACAACAAGTTTTATAATGCTAGTAATTCTGGAGTTGGTGAAGCTAGTTTAAATAGTTCTTATTGGAGTAAATATATTGCAGGATACGGTCGAGTTAAATAAAAATATAAGATTTAATAAAAAGAACTGAAGTTCATTTTGACTTCAGTTCTTTTTGATAATCATTTGCTTTAAACTATCAATCTTCAATAATTTATTAAATTTTTCATCTCAGAGTGGAGAAAAATTATAAGACAAGAGAAGCAATAAAATAAAATTGGTGTATCTGTATGAATAGTTCTTTACAAAGGAAAAAAGTTAAAATCGCTTCAATATGCCATATAAGAAAGTAAAAGCTGCTTCACAAAAAAAGCCCTTTCCATTGCTACAAAGCAATAGAAAGGGGGAAGTATGATGAGTGATCGTATTGGTGAAGGGTATAAATAATGATATGCTTTCAAAAATATTTTAGCATGTTCATAAAAGAAATGAAGGAGGAAATTTAACTTGATGAAAACCTATAGAATACTTTGTAAAATTAGTTTTTTGCAGTCTTCTTTAAGGGTTTCGTTTTTTTTATGTCAGCTACTGTTTTAACTACTTTACTAACAGTATTTTAATAAAGAAATTTCTTCCTAAATGAGACCCTGTTGTCCCTTCATCAATCTTATTGTTGAGATAAGAGAATTCTTTCCTTCATTTTTAAAATGATTTCATCAGAATTAATTTTTTTGGCTGATGGAACTCCTAAAATAGCAGAAGCCCCCTCACTGGCATATACTTCTTCTCCATTTTCGTGAGAAACAATAAATAACCCTTGTCCTTCAAATTCAATATATATAATTTTTTTAATTTGTTTTACATTTGTTTGTATAGACCTATAGATTTCATATAAATCTTTACTACGTTTTTCTCCCCCCATACGTATAGGCTCTTGTTCATTTGTAAAAATTAATCCCTCTGGATTGTTTCTATTTAAAATAAACCATAATTTTTCATCTGTGGGCAATAAATATTCAGATAGCTTTTTGGAGTCATTATTTATAATGTTTTGTTGTTGTATTTCATAAACATGGAAAAAAAATGTGGATATTTCTAAAGTTGAATTAGACGTAAAATTATGATTTTGATAAAGTTGCTTGCCGTCTTTTAATAGAGCACTTTTACTATTTTGATAATCTTTTAGTGCTATCTTTTCAGGTGACTCTTTAGAATTATCTGTTGCTTGAGCAATTTTATTCATACTTATTAATGCAATACTTAAAAATACGCCTAAAATTATAGTTCTCGTTATTTTTTTCATAAACTTATTTTCCTCCTTATTTTCATTTAATATCCTCTACTAATACCTTGAACTGTTTCATTCCACCAAAATCTATCGTTATTTTTAAATGATTCAAAGTTATGTTGATAATGATCTCCATACCAAGGATCCATATAGGTAATATAGTTCATATTATTCATACCTTTAAAATAACCATCTAACACAAGAAAATGACCAATATTCCCTCCGTTTTTCCAATTAATTAGTGTAATCATTGGTTTATTGCTATTAATTTGGCTTCTAAACTCATCATAAGAAAGAGTTCCTCTATTAATTGTTGAAGTTAAACCAAAATAAATAAGGCCATTTTGTATTTCTCTAGAAGTAGCTGGATAATTGTATAAGCCTCCCTTTACATATCCTACAAATTGCTGTTGTGTAGTTGGTTGCCCAAAATAGTTTAAAACAGATACTGAAGTACCTGCCCAACACCAATTAGACTGCTGTTGTTTAATGTTAGGAACATTTAGTTTAATAGTTGTTGTAGAATTAGGTGGATTTCCATTTATAAATGCCGAAGCAACATATGCTTTTTTCCCGTTTTTAAAAAAATAAAACCAGCGATTATCTATACTTCCAGTCCAATAATCTTTTAAACCCTCTCCATATTCCCAACCATTGAAGTAAACGGTTTGATTTCCTTGAAGAACATCTATTATATTTCCAGTCGAATCTTTATTATCGCGCACATTTACCCCGATAGGAGCAGTTACACCTGAAAATTCAACTTCTTCGGCAAACACATCATTGACATTAGTAAAATTCCACAGAGATAAAATAAATACAACTATAATTAAAATTCTTTGTGCAAGCTTCATCTTCTCACATCCTCATATGATATGTTGAAAAAACTATTAAAACGAAAAATTAAGTTACTTAACTTTTTAAAATTTCAAGTACACACTACTTTTTTATAACCCATGATGTAACGCCCCTTTCATTTTATTTCTATACTATTTTAATTTATTCTAATATCCACATAATTCCTCTTGAAATTCTAATATGTAAAAAATATGACACAATTAAAATTTGGTTCTCGAATGCTCCCTAGCTAGCAAATAGGAGCATAAAATGTGAGACAGGTAGTCAAATATGGCTGTTATAAGAAAATAGTAGATAGAAAAGGAATCAATCAATAATAAATCATAAAAATACCCCTAGAGAAATCGCAGGCGTTTTTTATAGATGAAGTCTTCAAAAACATACCTTTAACTCATTTTTTAGAAATCTACCTTCCGTTCATTAGTTCCAATATTCTGAGTTTGTTTTAGAAATAGACACCACTTTATTTATATAAATATGCAATTATTCATATTTATATAAATATTTTAAAAGTAATTGTATATTTAAGTTTGTAATTATACTTTTTATTTGACTTATATTGAAGGGGGAAGATGTATGAAAAAAACTGTTATTACATTACTTGCTGCAGGAACAATGTTAGGTGCGCCTTTTTCAACTGCATTTGCAGAAGAACAAGCATCCCAAAAAGAAGTAATGGATAAAATGGAAGTGCAACAAAAGAATTGGAATGAGGAACAAGGAAGTCCATCATTTCTTTCAGGTGAATTATCTGATAAAAAGGTAGAAACTCAAAAAGCAGTGAAAGAGTTTCTTGAAGAAAATAAAGAACTATTTAAGGTAAATCCACAAACGGATCTGACACTGAAAGAAGTGAAATCGGATGATTTAGGTATGAAACATTATGTTTATACAAGGTCTGTAAATAAGGTGCCTGTTGATGGTGCACAATTCATTGTTCATACAGATAAAGAGGGCAAGGTAAAAACAGTAAATGGAGATGTTCATCCGGCTGCTGCAGAAAGTTTAAAAGGTGATACAGAAGCAAAGATTACAAAAGAAACAGCGCTTTCAAATGCTTGGAAACATATTAAACTTACAAAAAATGATACATTAGTAAAAGTAGATGGAAACACATTAGACCAGGTAAAAGAAAACTTAGATTCTACAAATGAAAAAGCGGACTTAGTTGTATATGAAAAAGACGGAAAGTATTATCTAACGTTTAAAGTGCAACTGCAATTTATTAAACCTTATGGAGCTAACTGGCAAATTTATGTGAATGCAGAAGATGGATCAATCATAGATTCATATAATGCAGTTACAGACGCAGATAGCGCTCAAAAAGGATATGGATATGGAGTATTAGGGGATCGAAAAGAACTGAATACAACATTTGATAGTGTACAGAAAAAATACTATTTAAAAGACACAACAAAGCCTATGAATGGAGGCTATATTGAAACATTTACGGTAAATCATAGTGATGCAGATTATCCAGTTAACTATCGTCTACTGGATAATGATAATGCTTGGATAAATAAAGATCAAGGACCTGCGGTCGATGCTCATTATAATGCTGGAAAAGTCTATGACTACTATAAAAATATTCACAATCGTAACAGTTTTGATGGAAAAGGAAAAACAATTCGCTCTGGTGTAAATTATGGAGTAAATGTAAATAATGCATTTTGGAATGGGCAGCAAATGGTTTATGGAGATGGTGATGGGCGCATATTCTCTCCACTTTCAGGTTCCCTTGATGTTGTTGCGCATGAATTAACTCACGCTGTGACACAGTATTCAGCTGATCTTCGTTATGTAAATCAATCAGGTGCATTAAATGAATCTTTCTCTGATGTATTTGGATATTTTGTTGATCCAACAAATTGGGATTTAGGAGAAGCTGTATATACGCCTGGTATTTCTGGAGATGCACTTCGCAGTTTATCAAATCCTGAAAAATATGGCCAACCTTCTCATATGAGGGATTATCAATACCTTCCTGCAACTGAAGAAGGCGATAACGGTGGGGTACATATTAATAGTGGTATTCCGAATAAGGCTGCATATCTGACAATCAATGCTATTGGTAAAGAGAAAGCAGAAAAGATCTATTATCGCGCGTTAACAACATATTTAACACCAACAAGTGATTTTAAACAAGCTCGTACAGCTTTATTACAATCCGCAGCTGATTATGATGGCTATGGTAGTGCAACCTATAAAGCAGTAGAAAATGCTTGGAATCAAGTGGGCGTAAAGTAAATTAAAATTCGTTTATAATATTTTTATGTTTTTAACATTTAAATCATAAAAGGACCTATGTCTTGTTAATACAAGTAGGTCCTTTTATTGTATTAATTATATTTATTAAATGTTATAATATGTGTAAACGATAAATGGAGGTTATTATGAATCTTTCATCAAGTGTAAGCAATCAGGTACTAGATCAAACAATGATTTTGGTTGGACTGGAATCCAATTTAGCAATGATAGAATTTAATTTAGATACAGAGGTAATTTGGGTAAATGATCATTTTGCACAAGCTTTAGGTTATACAATCAGTGAAATGAAGAACATGGTACATAAACAATTTTGTCCCCATAGTTTTATAAATAGTAGAGAATATAATCAGTTATGGGAGAATTTAAAAAAGGGAATTAAGTTTCAAAAGAAAATTCAAAGAGTTGGTAAAAAAGGCGATTTAACTTGGTTTGAGGCTACCTATATTCCAATTAAAAATGAACAAGGGGTAGTAGATGCTGTACTAAAAATTGCAACGGATATTACAAATCGTGAAAATCAAACAAGAGAAGTTGTTTCACATTTAAAGAATTTATCTATAGATTTAGGAAGTAAAGTCGACATTAATTCTAAGGAAAATATGAAAGCTCTACAATCTTTAAAAGAACAGATTAACTTAGTAAGTGAAATTGCTCAAATGATTAAGGAAATTTCTTCCCAAACTAATATTTTATCTTTAAATGCAGCAATTGAAGCGGCAAGAGTAGGAGAACATGGACGTGGATTTGCAGTAGTAGCAGAAGAGGTAAGAAGATTGGCAAGTAATGTTGATGGTGCAATAAAAAAAATAAATTTAAATGTAGAGAGTATCACAAATGGTGTAACCATTGTTAGGAATGTGACTGAAAAATTACAAAGAGAAGTGATTAATAATCAAATTGAAATTAGTAATACTATGGAAAAGTTCGAAAATATTGTGGGGTGAATATAAGCATAAAGAACTATCTTTTGAAGTTAAGCTATAAATTATACATAAAAAAGAAAGGCATGTCTTACATGCCTTTCAAGTGATTACTATTTTCTAAAGAGGGATGAAAGCTTAGGTATATAATGGCTAAATAATTTTTTTGCATATTTTGTTGGTAATAGAGCATGATATTACCAAATTCAACGGAGGTGTTTAAAAAATGCAAATTCGCGAAAATAATAATTCAAACGAAATTTTAATAGCAGCTGCAGCAAGTGCAATTGAACAAATGAAATATGAAATTGCTCAGGAGTTTGGTGTTACACTTGGACCGGATTCAACAGCAAGAGCAAATGGTTCAGTAGGTGGAGAAATTACAAAACGTTTAGTTCGTATGGCGCAAGAGCAGTTATCTGGTCAATATAAAATTCACTAAAGTTAAAGGTATATCCCATTCAAGGGATATACCTTTTTAATTTGCTTTTAAAGAGGGCTGTTCAATTTTTTATTGTTGGTTTAGTTTAGATACTGCAAATTTAGCTGTGAAATTCATTTTCTTCATGTAAGAAGAATTTACTCCTGCTTGAAATTGAACGGAAATATTACCATCTTTTTGTGCTTTGAAGACGCGACCGTATGGTGAATTAGCATTGTATGTGCCAATTACTTGATTATCTGCATCAAAGACTGTATAAGAAATTGGGAACCCTGAATTTTGTACAAAGACTGTAAGCTCTTCCCCTTTATTAAGATTAAATGATTCTTTTTGAGAAACTTCATAGGAACTCATAGAGTAATATTTTGTAACTTCTTGAATATCTAAATTTGTAGTTGCCGCACTCGCTTTAGGTGCCTCTGCTCCTGGTAAGTTCATACCTGATAGTACTGCAATTCCTAATGCCCCTGCTAAAATAACTTTTTTCATAATGCTAGTTCCTCCTTTAATATACTGTGAGATTTGAAACCGGAGTGAAAATATCACTCCTTGAAACCATTATAGTTACAACGAGAATGATTTTCAATGAGATTTGATATGTAATTCTGCATACATAAGGTGTCGATATAGGGTAATCTATCCGAAGTTTAAAGTATTCTTAAAGAAGGAGAGGACAATTTTTCAAAACTATGAATGAGATGGTGGCTGGTTTTTATATACGTTGGTTCTATAAGTAAATATTTTGTTGTTTTCTATCGTGCATTGTATATAATGTAAATAAACACTCAAATGTTGATAAAGTTGTATAATATGGAATTATTAAACAAAATTAAATGATTATATGCTATAATAAAGCTGCAATAAGGTTCAACATCCTAATCTTATTGTGTATATTTAACCTATGTATGTCGTTTGTATAAAAAATAAGAAGTCTCTCAAAAAGAGGCTTCTTATTTTTTTGATAGAGGGGGAATACGGATGATGGATTATTATCAAATTTTTTTATTTACGATGGCATGTATTGCCTTGTTTTTTTATATACTACATGCTGGGAAACCAACAAAAAGAAATAAATGGAAATTTATTGGTGTAATATTTTTATTTTTCCTTTTAAATTATTTATTTCTTAAATTCCTATAGGTAAATGTAAGAGGAAATATGTTTGTTGCTCTAAAATTACAGTAAGAAGAACTTTTAAGACAAAAGAGAGCTACAGGAAAAAGTCCAATAACTGTCATAATTTTTGTGCGAGTTTAATAAATTGATATGCGATAATTTAACTATAGGGTTATTTGAATGTGATAAAGGTAAATGAATAATTGAGTATGAAATTATAAGGTTTTGTATTCAATTGTTAATTTTAGTTATACGTGTTTAGCCTTCACTTACATTCATGCTCTTAATATAGTAAGAAATTCAATAGGAGGGGACTAGTAGTATGAATAAAAAAATTTTAGGGCAGTTTAGAAAAATGGCTACAAATAAAAAAGGATTAAGTGCTGCTGCAGTAGCAGTGGGAATTATGAGTACAACTCTTATTCCTCAAAATGCCTATGCACATGGGTTTGTTGAAAAGCCAGGTAGCCGTGCAGCTTTATGCAGTCAAAATTATGGGGCGCTAAATTCAAATTGTGGAAATATAATGTATGAACCACAAAGTTTAGAAGCTCCTAAAGGATTCCCACAGGGTGGACCAGCAGACGGGAAAATTGCTTCAGCAGGAGGCCTGTTTGGTGGGATTCTTGATCAACAAACAGCTGATCGATGGTTTAAGAATACGATTAAAGGCGGAGAAAACACCTTTACTTGGAAATACACAGCTCCTCATTCAACAAGTCAATGGCACTATTACATCACGAAAAAGGGATGGAATCCAAATAAACCTTTAACAAGAGCAGATTTTGAGCCAATTGGTACTGTAAAACACGATGGTTCTAAAGCATCTAATAATTTATCACATAAAATCAATGTACCAACTGATCGCAGTGGGTACCATGTTATTTTAGCTGTTTGGGATGTAGCTGATACTGTAAACGCTTTCTATAATGTAATCGATGTGAATCTAATAAATGATGAAAAACCAGATACAGAAGCACCAGCTCAGCCATCTGGACTACAAGTAGTAAAAACTACCTCAAATAGTGTAGAACTTAATTGGAAACCCGCAACAGACAATGTAGGAGTGAAAGAATATCAAGTGCTACGTAATGGAGAACTAATTAATACTGTAGTCGGTACAAGTGTAATTGATAAAAAATTAAACCCAAACACAGAATATACGTATACAGTAAGAGCAGTAGATGCTGCAGGAAATATATCTGAGAAAAGTGAAGCATTAGTTATTAAAACAACAGAGGAAAAACCAGATACAGAAGCACCAACTCAACCTAAAGGATTACACAGTATGGGAACTACTACGAGTAGTATTGATTTAATGTGGAGTCCATCGGAGGATAATGTAGATGTGAGCCATTATATTGTATACAGAGAAGTTGGAGGGGCCATGAAAGAAATAGGTACTGCTAATACAACTTCATTTATGGACAAAGATTTGCAAGCGAATACAGTATATAAGTATGTAGTATCTGCTGTCGATACATCTGGTAATGAATCAATGAAAAGTGATGCCATCACAGTTACAACAAAAGGACAAGAAAACTCTTATGAACAATGGAATGCGCGTAAAGCGATAGGTGCGTGGATTGAAATGTGACGGATATAGAGACAGGTGAAAAAACAAAAAGTCGCACCTTATATAGGTGTGTGTGGATTGAAATCTTAAAGAATACTATGAAATTGAAAGAAGTACTGTCGCACCTTATATAGGTGCGTGAATTGAGATCGCTAGTGCTAAACGTCTAAAGGAATTGTATGGGAGTCACACCTTTAGTAGGTGTTTGGATTGAAATTGATAAGACACTTGATAGTATTTTATTAAGCCTTAACGCATTACCCATATACTATTTGACTAACGTCCTTCATAATCTTGAGGGAAAAGGATTCTTTTGGTAATGCGTTAACTTTAATTAAAACCTTCTTGAAATGTATAACAATATTATATAATATATAGGTATATTGTTAGTTTATTTGATTCCGTTTATTCCCACACCTTATGTGTTGTGGTTGAGTTGTAGAAGCAAGTTGCGTCTTGTTTCAATTGTGAAAGGGCTTCTTTGAGCCGATTAGTGTATATATAGCTTATTTTGCTATACACATTTTTAATCGACTTGAAGAAGCCCTTTTTGTGTTGTTTTCAGGTTTGCAGGCGGGGTTATTTTTGATTTATAAAATAACAAATTAAAAAGTAGAGGAGATAAAAAATGAAAAACGATTGTAGACACTTAAGACTAATACCAACAGTAGAGGAACATAAAAAACGAATGGAAAAAAACCGGAAGTCATATGCTGCATCAGCAATGTTAATCGAATCCAGATCGAGAATTAATCAATTGCGAGGTTGTTTAGAGGCAGAAATCATATTACCTGATGGTAAAATGCAATATTTTAAACCAAACGCCATTCATGAAAAGGAAGCCATTCAAGAAATTGCATTATTTATTGAAGGCGTACAGGAAGCAAAAGGAGGCTATGTTATCTTATGGCGCTTTGTCGGGCAACAAAGTTTTTTCCAGGGTACAAAGGTCGTAGCTGAACCGAAGTTTCGTAAAATTATGCGTAAGCTGAAAGATTATTTTTTTGACTACGAGGAAGTTGTTTATGAGACTGAAAAATAAGGAAGATAGAGGGATAGATATGAAAAAAGATAACATTTGGACAGTATTAGATGATCCAAAAGAGCAGGAAACAAGAGGGCCATCTCAAGAACCGGATGATATATTCGCTGGTGTGGATGAACTACCGGAGATTACAGATGAAGAACTACCATTCTAATTATGTCGAGGTAGTGTATAGAGGGTAAAAGGAAGAACTAAGTAATGTATATACTTGGATCTTCCTTTTTTTATTATAAAAAAAGAACTTGGAGGAAAATATAATGAGAATCGGAAATGATTTAGCGGCTGGATTTTATCCAACACCACTAACAGAAGGGAAACATTTAGTACAATTATTACAAATGGAATCACAGCGAGCTTATGCTTGCTTTGACCCGTGTTGTGGAGAAGGTACAATTTTACGAAGTTTTGCAGATGAGGTGAAACAAGTTGGTATACAACTTGATACATATGGTGTGGAATTAGATGCAACTCGATATTACAAAGCAAAAGAGCAATTAGATGTAGTGGTACGCTCGAGCTTTGAAAGCATGATGATTAGTCATGACTATTTTCCACTAATCTTTTTAAATCCACCTTATAATACGGAGCTTCGTATAGATAATGAAAAATCAGAGGAAATGGAGTTCAACTTCCTAAAACGTGCTCACCATTATTTAGCAGAAGGTGGGATTATGGTATATGTAATTCTATATGACAGATTTGCTAGAGACGATATCAGTTATTTCTTGGCTAAGAATTATGAGGAAATAGGCTTAATGCGTTTTGGTGATGAAAATAAGGAGTTCGATGCATTTAAACAGTGTGTCTTCATCGGTCGTAAGCGTGAAGCTATGAAAAATGATACATACTTTAACGATCGGTTCGCTAATTTTTGTGAAAATATGTCAGACCTTATTTTCGTCAAAAAAAATGTGAATACATTAGCAGAAATGGTGAATCGTAAAAGTTGGATTATACCTGAATTGCATCATCAGAAAAAAATCATTTTTACATCAAGAGTGGATTATAAAAGTGCTTATGAAGGAGTAGGGAAATCGGAAGGTATCTCGTCGCTCAAAAAGCGTTTAAATAGAGGGAATGGTTACTCACTACAAGGCGAGAAAACAGCTGCAGAGAGAGCAAAGATGCCAATTGCTTCTGGACAATTAGGACTATTGCTGATAACAGGTGTGGCAGATGGTTTGCTTGGTGAAGGTGATACACTCCATGCAGTTCGTGGATCTGAAAATGTGTATTATGAACATTCATTTGAGCAATTAGAAAAAACAACAAAAGAAGTTGTTTTACAAAAACGTCGCGCTAAATTTATCATTGCAACGCCAAAAGGTGAAGTCAAAGAACTTGTCTAGGAAAGGAAGAAGGCTATGTATGTACTATTAGGAATAGGAGCATTATTTATCGTATGGGAATTTAGTAATCGTATGTTTCGTATTGCTATTGTACTTACAGTCATTTGTTTATGTGCTTCTCAATTAGGTGCAGGTGATATGTTACATGCGGCTGAACAGTCATTACCAGAGTGGAAACAGTTTATAGATTTTCAGCCAATAAATTGAATGAGTAGGACATGAAACGTATCGAATAAGATGCGTTTTTTATTTTAGGAGGGAAACTTATGTTACAAGAAATGATTCAACAAGATACATTTGATCAGGGACAAACACCAGCGATGTTGCAATTGGAGACGGGAACTGCTTCCCATTCAGCCTTCTGCTTTGCTATGGCAATAAATCATCATCGTGAAATACAATTTGCAGTACTAGGGGCGAATGATAGTACATTAAAGTCATTTAGGGCTGCCATATCGATGGGAACTAGCCGTTTGTATTTTGGAGAAGGAAAAAGGGAAGAATCACATTACACATTAGATAAAAAAGTGAATGTGATCTCAAAAGGACAATTTGAATTTATTAATACGCAAACTATCAATAAAAAGAAAGCAATTATTGCGTTTTCTAAACAATTAGAGACGAAATACATTGTTGCAATTGACGAAGCACCAGAAATGCAAGTGAGAGACTTCTTAATGGCTCCTCCGTACGGCTTGCCAATTTTAGAAGAATGGGCGAAGCCAATTTATGAGGAGATGCTAACAAGAAATCTATTACAGCCATTAAAGGTATATTTTGATAAGAATGAATTTTCTTCTCTATCTATTGCACAAGTCGTACTAAAAGAAAAGGATTGTAAAGAGTTTTTATCAGAAATGATTCGCTCTGGAAAATGTCAATTTCCACAAGAGGGTACAGGTGAAAAAATTAATAAAATACAAGATTTAAATGAATATCTATTGGAATATTCACCTGTCATGCTTGATAAGGTAACAAAATTAGATGAGCCATTGCATCAACCAATGAAAGATCAGGCATTATCTCATTTTGATACATACAAAAGACCATTATTCCCTGTACAGGCACATGTAGCAACAGGTGCAGCAAAAGCATTACAAGTACAAAAAGGAATCATTATACAGGGGGAAATGTCGTCCGGCAAAAGTGCAATTATGACAGCGACAGTAGATGGATATTTCCATTTAACCGGGAAAAAAGGGTATCGTACCTGCGTATTTGTTCCACCTACTCTTACTGAGAAGTGGGCAAAAGAAGAAATACGACACTTAATACCAGAAGCAGAAGTACATCTGATTAAACGTACAGAGGATTTAATTGGCATTCATCAATCATGGATTCAATCTGGAAGACCAAAACCAGAAAAACCAACCTACTTTGTCATTAGTTTTACTACGATGCGAGGGGATTCTATTAAACACATGCCATTACGCTATAAGAAAATTGCACTTTCCAAGAAATCGGAGGAAGAGGTGCAAAGATATTATAAGAATGGATACTACTGTCCAGATTGTGGTGCTAGGTTACGTAAAAAAGTGTCTTCTATTATGGTTCAACAAGCTAATGGCGAACAAAAGGAAGTCTGTCAGTATAAAGAATTTACAGGAAGTGACTTAGATTCTAAAACCAATAAAAATAGTGTATGTGCCGATTGTAATTCAAATATTTGGAGCCCGAAGGTAAAAACAAAATATGCAAGTTTTAAAGAGTGGACAAAATATGAGAATAAATTAGTACAGGCAATTAAAGAGGGAAATAAAACTTTACAAAAACAACTAGAGTTAGAAAATCGCAACAAACCTTATAGTGCAAAACACTCAGGAAGAGCATATAGAAAAGTAGCTACAGTTGAGTATATTCGTAGGAAAATGAAGCATTTCTTCGATGCTCTTATCGCTGACGAAATACATGAACTGAAAAGCGAAACTGCACAAGGAACTGCTCTAGGGAGTTTAGTTAAAGTTTGTAAGAAATTCGTAGGTGGAACAGGAACTCTATTTGGAGGGAAGGCAAGCGATGTATTTTATACGTTATGGCGTTTATATCCTTCCAAGATGGTTAAAAGTGGGTTTGAATATAGCTCTTTAATGGATTGGAATGAAACCTACGGAAATATTGAGAGAACGTACTACCATGATGGTGAAGTTGTATCTAATGTAGCTTCACGTGGTGCGCAAGGAATGCTGGATAAGACAAAAGTTGTTCCTGGTATTTCACCTTATGTGTTTACTCAATTTTTAATGGATACAACAATAAATATACGCTTAAAAGATGTATGGCCAAATCCAGTCGAATTAATCAATGTACCTACGATTCTTGTTGATATGTCAGATGAGCAAAAACAAGCATATGAGCATATGAAAGAGTCGTTTGAAAAAGCAATTGAAGCAGCGAAAGGTACACCTGATGTCGGCAAATTATGGCTTTCTTACATCCGTACAGGCAATGCATACCCAGATAACATGAATCATTATCCTGACTATTACTTAGATGGTAATGAAAAAGATGTTGTTTGGTCCAATGGAGAATTTAGATTCGATGAGGATTGTATACAGCCTAAAGAAAAGAAGTTGCAAGAGATATTGTGTACTGAAATTTCTGAGAGCCGACCTACTATCATTTATGTATCAGATACAGGATCTACAGTGAAGGAACGAGACATTCAGCCTCGTTTACAGAAAGTTGCAGAGCAAGTACCTGGTGCGAAAGTAGCAATTTTACGTACCAATACAGTTACTCCGCCAAAACGTAGCGAATGGTTAAAAGAACAAGTAAATAGTGGTGTGAATGTTATCATCTGTTCACAAGAATTGGTAAAGGTAGGATTGGACTGTGCGACAAGAAGTTGCTAACAGATAGTGCTTCATAAGAAGTCATCTTAGTCGTTAGAGATGTTCCCGCCCAAAACTGCTTTTCGAGTAATCGAATTGTTGGGTTGCATGAGGGTTAAATGCTTAATGGAGGACTTTACACAGAAGCTCAACAGAGCTAGGGAAAGATTGAGAAGGTATAAGCGAAGCTGAACCTTTGTAGACTCCGTCACCGACAGCAGACGTACTGTGGTAGAAAAAGTCTGTAGAAGCGGATAGGAAAAGTTCTACGGTCGAGGGACTGTGCGACGACCCATAGATCCGCCGGAGGAAAGAAGGATGCCTAACCCAATCGTATCTATCGTTAGTGAAACTTGGTAAGCCCTATGTATTCCTCTCATTCGAGGTAGGAGAATCGTAAGAGACTTACAACATACAGAGGGTAAAGGATTGTGGAAAAAGCGAATGCCAACAGAACGAAAGTTCAGACGAAAGTTCATTTGTATAAGTCGTTGGATAGGGCAATACCCGAACTGAAAGGTTGCTGACTTCCACATGGTCTTCAACACGAAAGAAAGCGAAAAGAATAATCCTATAGAGAGGGAGATATGTTATGAAAACTAACGAGAGTGTTAAGTCGGCTGTTTCCCCACTAGTGGAGAATTGGCACTCAATTAATTGGGTGAAAATTCAACGCTATGTTAGGAAACTTCAACAACGAATCTATCGTGCCGAACAGTTAAACCAAACAAGGAAAGTAAGAAAACTTCAAAGATTACTTTTAAGAAGCAAGGCTAATCTACTTCTAAGTATTAGACGAGTCACTCAAGAGAATAAAGGTAAAAAGACAGCAGGTATAGACAGTTATATCTCTAACACGCCTCAAGAAAGAGTTGATTTATTCAACAAATTAAGCAGATATAGTGTTAGAAATATCAAGGTTAAACCAGCTAGAAGAACCTATATTCCTAAGAAGAACGGTAAACTTCGTCCACTAGGTATTCCAGTTATAGTTGACAGAGTATATCAAAATGTATTCAAAAACGCATTAGAGCCACAATGGGAAGCAAAATTTGAAATGACCTCTTATGGATTCAGACCTAAACGCAGTACGCATGATGCAATGAGTGATTTATTCACTAAATTAAGCAAAGGTAGTGCTAAGGGATGGATTTTTGAGGGGGATTTTGAAGGTTGCTTTGACAATTTGAATCATGATTACATTATGGGTTGTATTAATAACTTCCCTAATAAATCAATAATTCGAGACTGGCTCGAAAGTGGATATGTAGACAATGATGTATTCAATGAGACAACAAAAGGAACGCCACAAGGTGGAATTATCTCACCATTGTTAGCAAACGTGGCACTACATGGAATGGAGAAAGAAATCGGTGTTAGATACATCCATACAACACGACAAGGAGATACATTGTACTCAAATTCAGTCGGTGTTGTTAGATACGCTGATGACTTTGTAATTGTCTGTCCTACAGAAGAAGAAGCATATGGCATGTACGATAAGTTAGAACCATACCTGAACAAACGTGGATTAAATCTTGCGAAAGACAAAACAAGAGTAGTACACATTAGTAAAGGGTTTGACTTCTTAGGATTTAATTTCAGACAATATCCAACAAAAGACGGAATGCGCTTGTTCATTAAGCCTTCCAAAGATAGTGTCAAACGAGCTAAACAAAAGATTAAAGAAATATTCGAATGGGGTAAAGGTAGAGAAACGTCGGTCCTAATTGATAGATTAAATCGTGTCGTTAGAGGAATAACGAACTATTGGTCTCCTACGGTTGCCAAGAAGATCTTCAGAGATATAGATAGTTATATTCTGAAAAGAACGCTAATTTACTTGAAACATAGACATCATCGTAAATCAATTAAATGGATTAGAAAGATATATTTCAAACCCGACCATACTGGTGTGAGCAAGGACAAATGGATTCTTACGTGTCCACATGATAATACAAAACAACTCATGAAAATGAGTTGGGTAAAAATCGAAAGACATATTAAAATCAAACAATATAACAGTCCATTTGACGCTTCACTAAAAGAGTATTTCGAGCGACGAGATAAAAAAGAGTTCGATAAGGAGAACACTTTAGCGAAACAAAAACTTGCTAAAAAGTCTAAATACAAATGTAGGGTCTGCCATGAATCGCTTGTTGGAGACGAACCATTAGAAGCAAATCATATAATACCGAAAATTATAGGTGGTCGTGACACTTATGAGAACCTTGAGTTACTTCATAAGTCTTGTCATAAAACACATCATGCATTATTAGAGAGATATGGTAACGGTAAGCAATTACCAAAAGTTCAGTCTTACCTTAAAAGAAATAATGTGGATGTAAACAGTAAACAAGCGGTCAAATATATGATGGATGCATTTAAGAAGTTTGCATACTAATTGTCTTCGGATGAAAGAGGGCTTGAGCCGGATGTGCTGAAAGGTACAAGTCCGGTTCTTAGGGGGGAAAGAGATGGTAACATCTTTGACCTACCCGACTGCTGGCAACGCCAACATTGATTTTCGTGCGAAACGTTCATCATTGAAAAGATGATGCACTATCAATCAGAAGTTTCTATGTGAATAGCAACACAGAAAGATAGGAGAACTTTTATTCCGAGAAGTGGAATGACGGAGTAACGCCCCGAAACGCTTCCCCTAAAGCTACGACGTGCATTGAAAGATGTGTTTATTTCTTTGTACGAGGCTCGTTAAGGTCGGCAGAAGTTTGCCGTAAATTCATTTTTATAAATGAAATGCGAAAAGGCGCTGGAGGCAGTGTCCGTAGATGATATGCCGGGGGTCATAAAAAACTAGATATGGCGAGAATGTGTGGAAACACTGACGAACTTGCGAATGTACGGCTCCTGAAGTGACCATATAGAAACTGTATGGCACGCAACAAAAGCGTGGTATCTGTGGTTTAGTACGATTGAAGATTAGGAAAAACCATATGTAGTTATAGGCTACATCAAGGATACGGGGTTAAAGCAAGCGCCTAAGTCTAGGTCTGATAGGAATAAAGGAACGTTGGAAGCTATGGATGTGGAGGGAACACACCCGTTGAAGCAGTACAAGGGAATTCATAACCTTGTTTAATCATAGTGAAAGTAGTGGCACGACCGTTGAAGTCCTTGTAATGAGGATGGAGGAACAGCCACAAGTCGTACCTAATAGAATTGAAACCTCACACTTCATGGATTCTCGTAAGACTTAAAAGGTCACAGATCCAGAAAGGAGTGTGATAAACCATGAGATTCAATTTGGAGAACAAAGCAAGAAAAAATGCTAATCTTCGCCACGCAGAGTATTACGATATGCAAAGCGAATTTGATGCACTATACCAAGATAGCAAGGATGGTAAGAGCTTCAAGAATTTAATGAAACTCATAACATCTGACAATAACATCATACTCGCCTATCGGAATATCAAAAGAAACACTGGTAGCCCGACACCTGGAACTGATGGAATCACTATCAAGGATATAGAGAAAATCGAGACTAATGAGTTTCTTATAATGGTTAAAAAACGGTTTAATTTCTACAAACCAAGAAAGGTAAGAAGAGTAGATATTCCTAAAAGTAACGGTAAAACAAGACCTCTTGGCATACCGTCAATATGGGATAGAATCGCTCAACAGTGTATCTTGCAGGTAATGGAGCCAATTTGTGAAGCTAAATTCAATAGACACAGCTACGGTTTCCGACCATTCCGTTCAACCGAACAAGCCTTTGCCGATGTTTCACATCGAGTCAATAGTAGCAACATGCAATATGTCGTTGATATTGATATAGAAGGATTTTTCGATAACGTGAGCCATACAAAGCTAATGCGTCAAATATGGTCACTAGGAATACAAGATAAACAACTATTGGTCATAATCAGACGGATGTTAAAAGCACCAATCGTCATGCCCGATGGTAAGATCACTTACCCAACAAAAGGTACTCCGCAAGGTGGGGTTCTTTCACCCCTACTAGCAAACATCAATCTAAATGAATTTGATTGGTGGATTGCCAACCAATGGGAGGAAAGAAATCTAAAAGAAATTACACCGCAATATCGCAAAGATGGTAGAAGAAATCGTAAAAATGAAAATGTGAAGCTAAGGAAATCGACCAACCTTAAAGAAATTTACCTTGTAAGATATGCAGACGACTTTAAGATTTTCTGTCAAACCAGAAAGGAAGCGGTCAAAACATATCATGCAGCTAAATTATGGTTGGAAGAAAGGTTGAAACTAACCATTTCCAGTGAGAAATCAAGAATAACTAACCTCAAAAGAGAACCCAGTGAATTCTTAGGTTTCACATTCCGAATGGCGCAAAAGGGAAAAAGAGCATCAGGCGAAACAAAATTCGTCATACGCTCCAATGTCTCACCAAAAGCCATAAAACGAATTCATAACCAATTACGCGACCAAATTAAGAAAATTCAAAAGGCAAATAGAGGATACAAAGCCCTAGCAGAAATGAACAAATACAACAGCATGGTAAACGGTATTCACAACTACTACCGTTTAGCTTCTCATGTATCAAGAGATTTCGGCACACTAGGGGGTCACATCCTAATAACCTTATATAACAGGTTAAATGGACTTAGTAAGATAGGGAAATATGAAGGGAAGCATAAAGGCATTCTCGCATATATGGAATCATCCGGTGTGAGATACTACCGCAAATATCCCATCTTGCCCATTTCTTATGTTCAACACAAAAGTCCAATGAATGCCAAAGTTTCGATCAACAAGTATACAAAAGAAGGTAGATTAGGAATTCACAAAAATCAGTCAATCATTCCTGAATGGAAATTGAAGTGGCTGCGAGAAAATCCTGTAGTAAACAATAGGGTATCCATTGAATTTGCAGATAATAGAATATCCAAATTCATAGCTCAGGGTGGAAAATGCGCTATTACTGGAATCGAATTAGACCTTGAAACCATGCAATGTCATCACGTCAACCCTTACCATAAAACGAAGGATGACTCGTATAAAAACCTTGTAATTGTAAGTTACGAAGTCCACGCACTAATTCATGCAACCAACCTTGAAGTTATTAAGAAATATCTAAAGGCTCTGAAATTAAATGACGAGCAACTGGACAAGCTTAATAAATTGAGGAAAAAAGCAGGAAATGACAAAATTTAAAACCTAATCACCTAAGATGTTAGGAAAAGCAAACTATCCAAATTAAATTGTTGTGAGGGAAACAGATATTTTATTAGATACGAGGGAGCGCCGTATGTGTTGAAAGGCGCAAGTACGGTGTGGATCGGGGGAAAAGGTGGAGATTACCTCAAAGCCTTACCTATCGATATTATCAATTATCATTTAGCTTATTTACGTTAAATCAGGCTGCAAGAAGACATTGGCGTATTGGTCAAACAAAGCAGTGCAGAACTTTCTATCTTGGTTACCGAGAAACGTTCCAAGAACAACTGGCGCAATTAATTGCCCAAAAGAACAAAGCTGCTGAAGCAATGAACGGTGATGCAACAAGCGACGGACTGAATGCAATGCTTGGTGATACTGGTGATCTACAGACTCTATTAATTCAAAACATTAAGAGAGGGAATCAATTAAAAGGTTCAACAGAGGAATGGACAAAAGCAGCATCTGATGAATCTAAACGCGTCCTTGAAAACTTTGGCAATGTAATAAAGACTGTATTTGAACCAATTGAAATTCAATTTATGAATTGGGTGGAAAAATTGCCAAAAACAATGAACGTAGCATTTATGAAAGAGGCTAAATTTGTACAAAAAGCTGTTGAATGTATTAAAAAAGAGCAAGTACCTGGTGTTCGAATGAAGCAGAATGTACTTGAAATAGATGGAGAAATAGAAGATGTGATTCGAACTTTAACAACACTGAATACAGATAAGCGTATGCTTGTACAAAAACAAGACATTACACTGTGGGATGAATTGATTGTGGAAGTAGATACTTCTCAAAAGAAAGGGAAAGGGAAACAAAAAAATAAAGTAATTGAAGGACAATTTGAGTTTGATTTATTTGGTTAAATGAGAGGGGAAAATCATGTTTAAGATGCTTCTTATCGCATTAATTTGCTATATATGTTTTGTAGTTTACAAAACAAAAAGAAATATGTTGATAGAAGAGAAAAGTAAAGAAAAAGGACCAGAACCGGTGGAACGACCTGTTTATTGGTGTCCAAGAGAAAATAGGCCTATTGGCAGGGAACAAGAACGTGTTACTGTTCCAACGAGAGAAATTACCTTAGAAAAGGATGTAGCAAATATATATGATTTAGTTGCTGCATCGATTCAAATGAATGTAGGTGAAGAAGAAAAAACGTTAGAACAGAACAAGGACGTTGCAAAGGAAGTGGAGTATGTTGAAGATTTTCACCATACTCCTGCTTCTGAAGCAGTATATAATATCCCTTTTCCTAGCGATGAGGATATACCAGAGGAATTACTAGAATATGAGGAGACATTTCTGGAACTAGAACAGTTGCCGATCCCACAAGAAACAGAGCATATCGTCACTTTTCAACAAGGAATTTCAGGGGTAGATGATATGGATTTTGTAAAATGGATCGCAAAAGTAATAGGGCGAGAACAAGGACTGACACGTGTACTTAATATGTCTAATAACAAGCGTTATTGGATTCATACAGAGGGAGAAATATTACCAGAAAATCAACTGTTGTATATAGAATTACAAATTGATTCATTGTATTCCTATACACTAGTTAGATGGAGTGAAAGATAACTAGGAAATAGCTGAATGTATTTCCTAGTTGTATTTTCTTGGTTAAATAGCATGAAATACAGCATTTTCTCACTCATTTGTACAAGGATAAAATATTTTTTTATTTTTGTACAAATGAGTGGGACAGAATGATTCACCATATAAGGATATTCGACTATAATGAGACATTGTACGTCATTGTAATATTAAAATGTTTTGAGATTCAGGTGATTAACAGTCTTAAAACAGGAGAATTGAGAACTCTTCGTAATATTACAATGCTTTAAATAGATAGCATCAAATCATGAGAAGTGTATGAAGAATTATTTTATCAAAGTAAATAGGAGTGATAATATATGGCAATCGATCATATAAGCAACAACGTAGTAGAAAAATTAGAACAAACGGTGCGCTATGAAAAGAAACAAATCCAGGTATTACGTGTAAGTAAAAGTAGTTCAAATGTACATGCTTACATGATTTTTCCGGAATTCTCAGAGGTTAAAATTTCAAATACCGAACTGGATGAATATATAGAAAACCTGTCAACAAGCGTGAAGTATGTCATTGATCGCAAGTTGAGTCAACAAGAAATTGAAAAACAAAATCATTCTTTCATCATGACGTGTGAAGTCGAGGAAGATGGTGTGATAGATGATGAAACAATTCATTTTAATACGACGTATGTCAAACCACCAACAATTGCAAATAAAGTATTTAAGTTAGTGTGTGGATTAGGCAATCGATTAGATAGCTTAAAAGAATTACATATTACAGTATTAAATAATAATATTAATCGAATTGAAATTGAGTTTTACAATGAAAATGAAACATATGTGGCAGTAGAAAAAGAAGAAATTGCAAATGCAATTATGGGGGCATATACAAAAGCAAATATCTATTATGCAGCAGATCTTTATTATGCAGCAGTAGGAAATGAAATCAAATTAAAGAGCATCAAACCAAAATTAGCGGGTGATGTGTGATGAAACGAGATAAAGGAATGATAGGAGTCTTATGCACGCTTATTTTAATGATTTTATTACTTGTACCCTTACAAGCAGCTCAAGCTTCTGTAAAAGTAGATTTTAATGAATTAAAAGGAAATGATGTTTCGTCATCATTTAAAAATGGACTAAATAATCGAACGAAAACAACAGAGAAAGATGATTCCTTTGGATCATCAATCATACAAAAGATTGAAGGATTGTATGCACCGGCTTTTAAAGTAGGAGTCAATATCTTTTCTATTTCATTCGTATTGGGTGTTATTGTCATGGTTATGGCATTAATTACAAAGAATGGTCAATGGATGAAGTGGGCAACTGGAAGTATGATTTTCTCATTTATCAGCATGATGTCGATGAGACTAAGTGTATACTTCTTGTTTAGTTCCGATGTATTTTCATTTATGAACATCTTTACGGATTTTTTAGACCTGTTTAAAGCAACAGCACTTATTTTCACACCATTTATGTTAATCGCAGGTATTCGTTTAAGAAGAATTCATGAGAGTACGAAACAGCCGGAATATTACCGTTGGGCAAATCGTGTCATAACGGGATCTTGTTTGCTGTGTATGTTAGCCGTACTCGCTCCATGGCTATTTGCTAATATGTAAAGAACCATATGTAAAGATAGAAAAGGTACTGAATCTGCATTCAGTACCTTTTATCTACCCATTAGGTTGTTTCTTTCATATTCTTCAAAGACTTCTTCTGAAATTGGCGATAGTATGCCGCTCAAATACACAGCGGTATATAAAAAGTATTGCTCATCCCTTGTTTTAATTGTATGAGTACCGTGTTCCTCATTGTTTGGAATAATTCGTTCAATTTTGAGTTGTTTTTTATCACAAATGATCTCTTTTACTCTATATAAATTATGTATCGGTAAACGATCAATATACAAACAAAGGTACTCTAGTAGAAATAGAATAACAGTCATTTGTAGAATGAAAGCAATCTTTAATAGAGTTGGTATGGATGCAAATAATACTAGAAATATAGAGACCAAGAAAATATTTAACTTTGAAAACCACTTTTCGTGTTGATTTAAAGAAATAATACTTTTTTTATTCTGAAACACCTGGAACCTCGTTATAAGAAAAATAGTTGCAAAGATTCCTTCATAACTAAACCAGGTTTTCCACTCCGTATCAGTAAGTTCTAGCAATATATATATGATACCGGTAGATACGAGCAGTGGTACCAGCTGTACCAAACTAAATAGTATGGTATGTTCTAACATTCTTTTCTTGTAGATACGATTAGTAATTGAATCCAAGTTTCTTAACTCCTTCTGCAATTTTCATGATGACACCACCAATAAGAAGATGGTATTCGCCAATTCCTTTTTCATTTACGTACCAACACATATAGTGCCGGATACCTTCTTTTGCATCATGGTCATGTAAAGGAAAAGGAGATGCGTATTTTTTAGATGACATATTATTATCACCGAAAGGTACCTGTTCTGCAAGTACAAAACGTTTCTTTGAATCATTTATAATCCAACAACCATAGTTTACTGACCCATACCATATTGCGTCTTTATGGATTGGATCGATAGCAGGTTGTGCTGGATAGCTTTCATCTAGTATTTGTGCTTTTTCTTCACGAAGTCGTTGATGAATATGTGAATTCAATGGATCTTCCGTTCCGATTTCATAGGTTTCCTCAAAATTCCCACACTCATAAGGAATAAGGGGACTATTTGAATCAGCTGCTAATTGTAGACTGCAAGAATCTGATTTTGAAAGATAATATACGCAGTCTTTGCAGGTGAAGTAGTTTGAAAAAGCTGAATCTGTTTTTGGTTCTGGTTCTGTTACGGTATTATCTACTACAAGTTTTAACATATCTATCACAATCCTTTATAGGCTATTTCAAAATTTAATATAGACGTATCATATCATGCTTATTTTTAAATGTAAATATTTTCCATTTAAAAATACCCTAATTTATTTTGAAAGGAATGTTTGTTTTGAAAAGAAATCGAGAATATATTGCTTTGCGAAATTCTATATTAATAGGCTGGTTACTGACATGCATCGTAATAGGCTTATCTATCTATTTTTCTTCTGTTGTTTATTTATTAATCGGATGTTTCATTCTATCGTTAAAATACGGATTAATGGGTACCGTGAAAAATGTGGAAAAACGTTTGCCTACCTGGGCTAACTTTGGCGTCATTGAAAAACCAGTAAATAGAAGGGTGACCAGACCTTTTCAGTTTCGAGGTGGGCTCCTTGTTTCATTAGCATTAGGATTCGTAGAGATGGTGATAAAAGGCCTATGTATCTCATATTTTATTTTAGGATTAGAAACGCATGTATATCGTTTAATGCGCAGAAACGCAAGGGTGTAAAAAAGGGGGGGCTATTATGAAAGTATTAATATTTGAATTAGTTCTCATTGCGATTCTGATTCCGTTGAATATTGTTGTAAAAAAACATGTCCCAAAATGGAAAGGGAAAGCGGGAGAAAAATTAGTAAAACGTATATTAAGTAAATTGGATCCAAAAAGTTACTATGTGTTACATGATGTTACGGTTCATACGGAGTATGGTGATACAACGCAAATTGATCATATTGTTATCGCGGAAACCGGTGTATTTGTTATAGAGACGAAGAACTACGAGGGATGGATCTATGGAAATGAGAAATCTGCAAGGTGGACACAGGGTATTTTTAGAAAAAAATCCTCTTTTCAAAATCCATTTCGACAAAACTATAAACATATAAAAGCAATTGAATGGTTAATAGAACAACAGCTGCCGTGTATCTCTATTGTAGCGTTCCATCCAAAATGCAGTCTAAAAAGAGTAAATGTTCAATCTAAAGATAAACATGTCCTGTATTATAACGATCTACAAAAATGTATTGAATCATATACTGAAACGCAACTAACAAATGATGAGGTCCAGCACATCTACCAAACAATATTGCGAGCGGACATTATGGATAAGGATATCGAAAAGAAACATGTGAAGTATTTACACAATAAGTTTGCAAAACAATAAGAAATGGAGAAAGGAATAATGTTATATGTAATAGGGTTCATTGTAATCTCTGTAGTATCTATTCGTCTTAACATGAAGTATTACAAATTAAAAGGGGATCCAAAAGATTTGGTGAGAAAGAAAAATAAGTGAATTTATTATTATATTATATATAGTGGTGAAAAAGTAAAGGCATCAGTAGAGATGCCTTTTTTGTTTATTATAATTTTTAATGAATCGACTATGTTAATGTAATAATCAATATAATGGCCTAGTGAAGTAGTTGATTAAAGTTGTAAAATTAATCAACTTAATGAAAAAGGATAAAGTGTTTTACCAAACAAGTCTGTTCGAAAAAAGAAGATAGTTATTCATAAATTGTTTGTCTTAGTTTTATAAGATGGAAATGTGAAAAATTGGCTATTCTATGTTCCTAATAACCACTTTTACAACGGAACTATTTATTCTATTACAAATAGTTACTGTAAAAGATGATAAATAAATTCCAAATACTATGAAAAATAATTGGTATAGAAAGTGACCTAGTAAAGCGATATAAAGATGTAGCTAAAATTCCAAGCAGAAAAGCAATGAATGCATCGGTAAATGTTATTGGAAGGTGTAAAATTGAAAAAAGTGCAGCAGATAGACACATACTAATGAAAAGATTGAATTTTTCAAGTAATTTATTAAAGATAATCCCTCTAAATATAGCTTCTTCAGCTATTGCGGTTAATAGAGTCATTCCTATAATGAATAAAGTTTTTTGTGCCCATGTAGCTTCAAAATAATAAGCCGTGGGACTAGTAAGCAGTTTCCAGGTACTAAGAAGGGGGATATTTAATAGCCAGGCGGAAATTATAAATTGTAGTATAATCGCTGTGAAAAATAAAATATAGTTTTTCCACTTTAAAAGAGCAAATAAGTTCCACTCACCCTTTAAATAATGATAGGATGCACTATATAAAAATAAGAATGTTACTATAATAGAATACAAAGAAATTTCAAAGTTAAACCATGTTATAATATTTTCATTTCCTAGGTTTCTTACCAATGTAGTAGTAATCACTATAATAGATGAAGTAATCAGTATAAAAAACACTTGTAACCAAGTGATTTTTTTTTTAGAAGTCATATATGTCCTCTCCTTATTTGATTTTATTATAAAGAGTATTTTGAATTCAATGATTTAAAAATATTTTTTTAGAAGAACTTAATTTTAATTTAGCGTAATCAAAGTAATTATCCTTAATATGAGACTATTGAAATTTAATGTGAATTTTATTACTTAACGTGAAGTTTCATATTACTTTTTTTTTAATGCATTGTCAATATATTATTCTGAATATTAATATAAAACAAAAAAATTTTATTTTTCTGTTGATTTACCCCTAAAATTGGGCTATATTGGAAAATGCCTAGGCGTTATCATTATACAGGAAAGGAGTTGATATATGTGGAACAGAAAAAAATTCTAGATATTAAATTAACTGAGTCTGGAAAAATTAATTATGTAAAAAACCATGATCCCGGTTGTGCAGGAGCAGGATGTGGTGGTTCGACTTCTTGTTTGGGTCCTAAACCAGGAACAATTGGCAAAGACATATGGAAAAAATGTTCTGGATAACAATTAGAAAAAGGGAGGATTCCCTCCCTTTTTCTTTAAAATTCTCTTAGATTAATGAAACCGTGTACCTAAGCACTAATATAGGAGGGGAATAATGGATCATCTAATTCTTAATTATAAACCCATACTAGATAGCTATTGTTTTGTGAAAGAAGAGAGTGAAGAAATAGTTTTTTTTAATAGAGATACATATATAACCCTTAATGGAGATTCTGTTGAGGATATACTTGATTTAATTCCGTTACTATCTGGTGAATTAAGCACAGAACAATTAGCGAAGAAATTGGAATTACCTATCGAATATCTTTGCGAAATAATTAAAGTGCTAGATGAAAATAACATTATAAAGAATTATGATATGCTTGAAAAATATAAATTTATGGATAAAGATTTGCAAAGATATGAAAAGTTCATCTCAAATTTAACAGGTTCTGTATCCAGTGCTTTTGGAGATATAGAAGTTACTCATACAAAAAAAATAGTATTAATGGGAAATAGAGAATTACAGGAGAATTTAAAGAAAGCTTTTGGTACCAAATTTTCATTTTTAGAAATGAGTCAAATTCAAAATGCAAGTCTAATAATAGCAGTCGACTTTTTTGAAAATGAGGACTTATTTAGTGAAGCAAATGAATTATCTAAATCTTATGGAATCCCATTTTTAAGAGCTTTAGTACAAGAGCAATATTATAGTATTGGTCCAATATTTATATTTAGTGAAACTAGTTGTTATAATTGTTTTTTGAGTAGGAAAATTACGAATTGCGAAAATTCTTACCTAAGCTATAAATATCTGAAGAGATATAATAGTGAATGGAATGAAACTCATATTAGTTTAATTCCAGGGACAATAGAGATGTTTAGTTTTCAAATATTAAGTTTTATTATGAAATATTTCTCTAATTGTATGACTTGCGAAATAATTGGAAAAGAATTTACCTATAATGTATTTAGCTTAAATTCGAATTTAAACCCCGTATTAAAAGTTCCAGGATGTTCTAAATGTGGAACTTTTAATAAAAATATAATCAAAGATTTTGTATTAAATAGTTAGGAGTAAAAATTATGGGAATGCAGAATGCTTTAGAATATATTATAAATAAAAATACTGGAATTATACATCATGTAAAGAATAAGATGGATTTCAAACTGCCATTTCCAATGCACATTTATTTTGCATTTAGAAATGAATTAGTTGATGTTAGTGAGGGAGTAAAAATTCGTGGGGATTATAGCGGATTAGGATATAGTTATGACTGTCCTGAATCGGCATTAATATCAGCTGTGGGTGAGGCACTTGAGCGTTATTGTTCATGTTACCTAAATTCAGAGGTTTTAATAAAGGATTCATTTAACTCTTTAGTAAAAAAAAACGTTCATGCTTTGAATCCACTATCAATTACACAGCCGTTGAATGAACAATATCAAGAAACATATCATACTTGTAAAGAAATTGATGGTGAAACCATATTTTATTGGGTTGAAGCAATGGATGAAATCCATAATAAAAAAATACTAGTTCCTGCTAACACAATGTATTTTGATGTTGATAAAGAGTTCTTACTTCCGCATATAAGAGATTCAATTTCTACTGGTTTAGCAACAGGTTCTACAAGGTTACAAGCGATAGAAAACGCAGCATTAGAATGTATAGAAAGAGACGCAATTATGATTACATGGTTGAACCAATTGACAGTTCCATTAATAGATTCTAAGACGATTCCAGATGAAACTGTGCAGTATTATTTGAACGTTGCAAATGAAAAAGGTTTTGAAGTTTTCTTCTTTGAGATAACAACAGATATCAAAGTTCCTACATATTTTGTCTTAATAAGAAATCTCTATAATAATTACCCTTATATACAGGTAGGGGCAAAAGCACATTATGAACCTATTATAGCGTTAAAAGGAGCTCTAATGGAAACGTTAGCAAGTCTAAATTTATTAGCTGATCCTAACCTTGAAATGGCGGAATTTTCGGATATTAAAAACGTGAAAAATATAAGGAGTATCAAGGATCATATGCTTTATTATGCAGCAGGAAACGATAAAGAAGCTTTTGATTTCTTGATTTCGAATTCTGAAAAGCCATTTAATAATTATTCGAAAGTTAATAATTTTGAAGAACTAAAAGAAAATCTCGATAAGATGGAGTTAAATCTTTATTCATATGATTTAACTACAGAAGATATAAATTCTTTAGGTTTATATGTATATAGAGTGTTAATGCCAGAGTTGGCTTTTCTGGAAATAACTTTACCTATGTTAGGTTGCAATAGATTAATAGATGCCCCCAATAATATGGGATATGTTCCAGCGAAAACTTTTAATAAGAATCCACATCCATTCCCGTAAAGAATATATAAAAAGAGGAGGTAATTGTTGTGAATAAATTTGAAGATCATACAAAGCAGTATATATTATCCAGAATGTATGATTGCAATACTCGAGCAACCCCCATGAGCTCATTTGGGATTTCAAAGCATAAAGTATATGACTATTCCACAAAAATAAAAAAACAACATTATTGTATTAAAAGCATTCCTCTTTGTATAGATAAGACTATGATTAAGCAAGAATTTTATCAAGTTTTAAATAGTAGGCAATCTGTTGCAGAATTAGAAATCCGCACAAGAATTGGTTTTAAAACACTTTCAAACTTGCTTCATTTTTCATATGGATATGTTAATCAACAGCATAATGCTACCCCATCTGCAGGGGGGAAATATCCTATAAGTATTTATATAGCGATTTTTAACGTCGAAAATTTAGAACAAGGTATATATTATTATAATAAGGAAGAAAGTACCTTAGAAATGATTAGAAAAGGAAATTTTAGAGAAGTTATTAATAATCTATATGTTGATAATACACATATTCATTCCGCTTCTTTTATTATGTTTCATGTTGCAAATCTTGATCAAACAAGTAGTAAATATGAAGATAGGGGTTATAAATTAATACATTTAGATATGGGGCATCTTTCTCAAAATCTTTATTTATTAAGCAGTGCACAACACTTAGGTATTAGAGCAATTTTTGGAATATATGAAAATAAAGTAAATGATTTTTTAGAAATTGATGGAGAAAACGAATTTGTGTTACTTTCGCATGTTTTCGGAGGAATAAAATACCCTACCCCAATAATAATGGGGACTAAATATAGTGATTTATATTATGAAAATGAGGAAACAGGAAGTGAAGAATAAAGTGCTATGGAAGTTTCTCGTAAATCTGTATAAGAAGCAAAAATATAAACTTATCATATTGTTCTTATTTTCCTGCTTTCTTGCTTTAAATGAAATCGCTTTCCCACTTATTTTAAAATATATTATTGATAATGTTACAATTAGTAATTTGTATGGGTTTGCAATAAAATATGGCTGGATCTTTATTTCTATCATAATTGTTCAATTAATAATAAAATATTATGCTGTAATTTTAGATAATCAAGTTGTAATTGACAGTAATTTAGTATTAAGAAAGAAGATAAATGAAACATTAAAACGATCGGATTATTTTAGATTTATAAATCTTGAAAACAAAAATCTTACGCAGATTATTACATATGATGTTCCACAGTGTCAAGGAATTCTTAATTCTATAATATTTGACCTAATCGTGCAGTGTTTGGTATTTATAAGTACCTTCTTAATTTTAATGGCTCTTAACCTAAAATTAACTTTAATTATTTTGATGATTTTACCAATATATTATGGTGTGTTTTATCTATTTAATAGCAAACTTAATATAATCAATATGCAACTGATAGAACATCGAGATTATTTATCAAATGTAATAGAGAAAATTCAACTTAATTTTAAAAATTATAAAATATATGTAAGAAAAAATGGTTTTGATCAACAATATAACGATAGGGTCGTTAAAATTTCTCAAACTCAATCCAAGAATGCTAAATTAGTTGCAGTTATGAATATTACAATGACTATTCTATTTTGTCTATTAATTGGTTTAATTGCAATAATTGGGTTTTCAGAGGTGAAGAATAACACTTTAAGCATTGGGGCCTTGTCTGCATTTTTAGTTTATACTATGAATTTTTTCTCACCAATTCAAAGAATTATGTCATTGTTTATTGATTTTAAGATTAGTGTAATTTCTATAAAAAGAGTGCATGAATTACTATGTTTGGACTTGGAAGAAAAAAATCATGTTAAGTTAGAAAAAAATATGCAAGGTAATGTGCTTTTTAAAAATGCACAAGTAAAGCTAGGGAATAAAAATATTGTTAGTAATTTTACAGGTGAGATTGTAAGAGGAAAAATTAATTATTTAGTGGGAAGAAATGCATCTGGAAAATCAACGCTAATTTTATCTTTAATTCAATTTATAAAATCTAGTGGAATCTATATAGATAGTTATGAAGTAACAAGATATGATATTGAAATGTTAAGAAAAAACATTAGTGTTGCATTTCAAGAGCCTGAATTTATTGCAGAAAATGTTACCGATCAATTAAACTTAATTGAAGAAAATAATTATAACAAGCTTATAAACCCTGAGAAAAAAATCATAATTGATAAATATGTGAAAGTACTAGTTTCTTTATTAGAACCTAGTAAAACTATTTCAGAATTATCTGGGGGAAAAAAACAACTATTATCTATTATTAGCGTCTTGAAAAGTTATCCGGAAATATTAATTCTGGATGAAGCTTTTTCCAATTTAGATTCTGAAATTAGATACGAGATCAAAAATGTAATGAACAGTTTGAAAGAACATATAACAATTATTGTTGTAGATCATTTTGCAAATCCAGCGCTAGAAGATAATGTGATTAGCCTGGAACAAGAAAAATTTGTACGGGAGGGAAGTATAAGTGAACACACACATAATTTCTGATTTTCCTTCTTTAGTTGGAAAACATTGTTCTTCTACTGCTATTCAAGAAATTATGATGTATTATAAGCAGCCTTTAAGTGAGGCTATGATTTTTGGGATTGGGAGCGGTTTGTTTTTTAGTTATTTTAGTTTTGCAAATAACTATCCAAGGTTATTAATTACTCGTACACCCTATTTTGAAAATAATTTTTTTAATGCTATTAATCATAATTTTAAGTGGTATAGTGGTGAAGTACTGAACGTAGATAAAATAATTAGTTTTTTAGAAAATGATATCCCTATATTAGTAATTTCGGAAACTGGTTATTTGGATTTTTATGGAACTAAAGGAGGAAGAAATGTCGCTGGACATACGTTTACTATTTTAGGTTTTGATATAAGAAAGAAGACTTTCCTTGTATCTGACTTTATATCTAGTGAATATTTTTCATTAAGCCTAATAGATTTAAAAAAAGCAATTAATCAAGCGAAAGTGCCATATGATCGTAAAAATGTTTGGGCACCTGTGTATCCGTTTGTTATCGAAGATATTCGTGAAGCCATGCTGAAAGGTATGTGGAAAAATGCTAATGATATGCTTCAAAATCAAAATGATAATTATGGAATTCTGAACATTAAAAAACTTTCAGCTGAAATACCTTATTGGACTGAATTACCAGAATGGGAAGAATGTTGCCTCCATACTTATATGATGATTGAGAAAATTGGAAGTGGGGGAAGTGGATTTAGAAAGTTATATACAGAATTTTTAATAGAAGCTTCTTCGTATTTCAAAGAAATTGAGCAGTATTCCTGTATTAATAAAATGCAAAAAATCAATAAGTTGTACAAATTACTTGGTAGAAAATTCTTTGTTACAGGCCGAACTAAAGAAAGAAAAAATTTAATTGAAATTCAAAAGTGCTTAGAGGATATATACTTATTAGAAAAAGAATTTTGGGAAACAATATCTTACATCGTTAATAAAACAACTTCCTCCAAGTTAATTCTAAACTCTAGCAATTAAAAGTGGTTCCGAATGTACAAATTCACGTCAAATATTGTTAAGTTATATATGCAATATAAACATTTACGGTTTCTGGTGTTTTATAAAGATTATTTTGGATTAGCTCCATAAACTTTCTTATTTATAGTATTACGTAAGTTTTGAAAACTTCTTTAATAGCATTAAATTATAACTTCTTTACAAAAAGTGTTTAAGAACATAAAAAACTTGAACTATGTAGCAAATAATAATTATAAAGAAATAAAGCAAAAATGAGTTCTGAGCGATACCGAACAAAAACTCAAATATTTAATAAAATAACATGTTTAACTTTTTGAGGTGTGATTATGTATATTTTTATCTTTGCTGTATTTAAAATTTTAGTAAGTTTTATATTATTAGGCTTGATTTTGTTACTCAGTATTTTATGGGTTAAAATAGAAAAAATTCTAAATGACACCTTATTTAAAACACTTCCCAAAAAAGTTAAAAATATAATAATTATATTGTTTGTTATTTTAATAGAGCTCACTATAATATTTATTGTTTCATTAAATTGGAGTGTTCCATTTATTGATGCACTATTTATAGGAAGCCTCGTCCTCTTGTGTTATATTTGGTTAGTACCTTATTTTGTTAATTATCAAGAGAATATTGCTAAAGTTACTGATAAGTATTTTAATGCGGGAGTAGAGATAGGTGAAATCAAAACATTTCAAATGAAAATTTCTACATTCAGTTTAGGGAGTATACTATTTGCTGTAGTAGGTATTATTGTTACTATTTGCTGTTACTATAAATACTTTTTATAGGTGCTCTATTGCAAGGCTACTAATTTCAACTGAATTACAAGGATACACAAAACTTTTATATTTAGAAGACCTGATAAAGAAAATTAGATTTATAAACAAGAATGCAAGTTTTCAGATTCAGTAATGAGCTTTTGATACAAAGAGCTACAGAGAAATTATAATAGGCATCTAAAGCTTAGATATACTGATAACCATTATTGTAGAAATGATGTATGATTAACATAAACAAGTAAACTTGATGTCATCTAATGATTTGTAGAGAATCAACGGCATTTATATTAAAGTATAATGTAAACTGCTATATTTATATTTTATAGTTTACTACAAGAGAAATTAAATCTAATAAAATATTAAGTTAGTAGGGGATAGTTTGGTGGATTTCCACATCATAAATGGAAAATTACACCAATTAATTTCACTAGATGCTAATCTTTTACAAGATAATGTCAGGTGTAAAAATTATTGATATGTGAGTATTGAAAATGCCTTGAAGGATGTAACTTAAAGACCGGTGTATTAGTTTACTGGTTGGAAGGCAAGATATTGTTGTTTTCTAAGGAATTTTCACAATATTTAATGCTAATTGTTCTTATATTATCGGAAGTTAAACGTAACAATAGATGTTAAAGAGTTCCGTTGAATCTTAATTCTATTTGTATATAAATAGAGGGAATGTTATCATATAAAGTAATCCAATACTTAAAAATCATATTGCAAAAGGACACACCTACGCATAACCATAGCGTAGGTGTGTCCTTTTTTGTTTAAGGAGGAAAAAGGTATGGGGAAAACGTTATTTATTGCAGAAAAACCAAAAATGGCCAATGAAATTATAAAATCACTTTGATTCTAACTTTTAAAAGGAACAGACACCCTAAGATACCTGTTTATCCTGCAACAAATATAAATACATAGTACATGAAAAATAATAGAGATAGACTTGCAATTCTGCCAGCAATCGACTCTTTCATAAATTTCATAAGTATAACTTTGACAATTAATGCTAGGAATAACGGTATAAATAGTACCATGGCAAGTTTGATTGCTATGTCATTCATAACTGGACTTAATGGCTCGAAATTAATTATGATATACACCCCATTTACTTATAATTACTATATATTTATAATATAATTTATATTACTTTGTCCATAAGAAAAGACACTCATTTGAGTGCCTTTTCTTCGACTTGATAACCACTTTAAATTTAATAAGATTTATACGAGCTACCATCCAAATATAATCATATCATATTTTCTGAAAAATGAAAGCGGATTCCTTAACTTACTTAATTATTTTGTCCATTACTTCTTTATATTTGTTAAATTGGGCATCTTCCATGTCACCATTCATTTGTAAAAGAAAATTACCTTTTGCGTAAGTATGAGAGAATAACATTTGATTACCGTTACCTAAATCGTCATAGTACTTTTTCGCTTGTTCAAGATCTTGTTTGTTTTTAAACTCAAATATTCTACCACCACTATCTTCTCCTAGTGCTGGTACAAGAATGCGTTTCGCATCTTTTCTAGTATTCCCAAATTCTTTTTCCGGTAGATCACTAGGCTGTTCTGCTTCAAGTCCTGCAGTCTTAAATTCTTCAATTACTTTTCCTACTGTAACATCGCTAGCCACCGATTTGATGCTATCACAGGCTGCTAAACCAAATAATAGCAAAGTACCAATAAGAAATACTGATAATTTTTTTAACATATTTATGCGTTCCTCCTACTGTAGATAAATCCTTCGATATCATAACACAATATACATTTATAAAATGTAATATATTGTCGAATGGATATTTATATGGCAAATTTTTTTCGAATTAGAATAATATCCTTACATTTATGATAAACAATCGTCTTTTCTTTAAATATTAAAACATTAGTTCCGTTACGAGTGGGACAGGGTACTACATTTTAGTATATATTTTAATGCAGCACAAATAAGGATAAAAGCTAAACAGAGTATATTTTTTAATAAAACGGTTATATTGATGTATTGATTAATATAACGGTGAGGTGACATATTTGAGCATAGCTGTAAAAGTAATGAAATACCAAATAGTCTGTCCTGTAAATATAGAATGGAAGACGTTTGAAATATATTTACGTACACTTTCATATCATTTTAGAACTATTGGGAATAGAACTATACAAAAATTGTGGGAATATGATAATCAATCATTGAAGCACTTTAAGGATACTGGCCAATATCCAAGTGCCCAACAATTATATGGGTGTACTCAAAAAACCATAAGTGGATATATTTATGATCAGTTAAAAGAAGAATATCAAGATATTAATAAAGCCAATATGTCCACTACTCTACAGAAGACAATTAAGACCTGGAATAGTAGAAAAAAAGAAATTTGGAGTGGTGAGATGTCCATTCCTTCATTCCGAAACAATTTACCAATTGATATTCATGGAAACTCTATTCAGATAATAAAAGAAAAGAGTGGTGATTATATCGCAAGCGTATCTCTTTTTTCATCAAAATTTATAAAAGAAAACGATTTACCCAATGGTAAAATTTTAGTGAAATTATCGACAAGAAAACAAAATAGTATGAAGGTAATTTTAGATAGAATAATTGATAGTACATATGCCAAAGGCGCTTGCATGCTCCATAAACATAAAAAGAAATGGTATTTATCTATTACTTATAAGTCAAATATAAAAGAAGAACTTAAATTTGATGAAGATTTAATTATGGGCATAGATATGGGGAAAATAAATGTTCTCTATTTTGCGTTTAATAAAGGTTTGGTAAGAGGGGCAATTAGTGGTGAAGAAATTGAGGCTTTTCGAAAAAAAATTGAGCATAGACGTATAAGTTTATTACGCCAAGGTAAGTATTGTAGTGGAAATAGGATAGGGAAAGGCCGTAAAAAACGAATTAAACCAATTGAAGTACTAAATGATAAAATAGCCAAGTTTAGAAATGCTACGAATCATAAGTATGCCAATTATATAGTGCAACAGTGCTTAAAATATAATTGTGGCACTATACAATTAGAGGATTTACAAGGAATAAGTAAAGAACAAACATTCCTAAAAAATTGGACGTATTTTGATTTGCAGGAAAAAATCAAGAATCTGGCAAATCAATATGGGATTAAAGTGGTGAAAATTGACCCATCCTATACAAGTCAACGATGTAGTGAATGTGGGTATATCCATAAAAATAATCGGCAAAATCAATCTACCTTTGAATGTCAGCAATGTAGTTTTAAAGTTCATGCAGACTACAATGCTGCCAAAAACATTTCTGTGTACAATATTGAGAAGGTAATACAAAAACAATTGAAGTTACAAGAAAAATTAAATTTAACAAAATATAAAGAACAGTATATAGAGCAGATGGAAAATATTAATTAAATAATGTAGTAGGAAGTAGTTTGGCGGATTTCCACGCCATAAATGGAGAAGTGATACACGGTAAATTTACCAAGTGTCAACGCCCCGTAAGGTAGTATCGAATGTTAAAAAACATTGATACATAGGCATTCTGAATGCTTTGAAGGATGTAACACAAAGACCGTTACATAATACATTAATTTGCGGATAAAAAAGCAGGATATTGTTGATATATAAGGGATTGTCGCAATATTTATTGTTAATCATCCATATATTATCGAGATAAAACATAACAATAGATGTATTGAAATGCGGACAGCCAAGTAACCATATGAGTAGGAATCTTAGGAAAAACATAATAATAGATGTATTGAAATGCGTCCTCTTTTTATATAAAAGGAGGAACCTGGTAGGTAAAACATAATAATAGATGTATTGAAATACTTATTAATAAGTCGGTTAGGACCCTCTATTTAGGGTTTAACAAACTAATAGATGTATTTAAAAAGATAACAAATCATTAAGAAACCCTGGGTGCAGGAGTGTGAATTATTAAATTTTCGGCGGATTTCCACGCCATAAATGGAGAAGTGATACACGGTAAATTTACCAGGTGTATACGCTCCATAAGGTAGTATCGAATGTTAAAAAACATTGATACAAAGGCATCCTGAATGCTTTGAAGGGTGTAACACAAAGACCGTTACATAATACATTAATTTGCTGGTAAAAAAGCAGGATATTGTTGATATACAAGGGATTGTCGCAATATTCGTTATTAATCATCTATCTATTATCGGGGTTAAAACATAACAATAGATGTATTGAAATTGGGGAAATGCTCGGCACTTCACAAAATCATTGCGAAGTTTAAACAACCTGATAGATATTTAGGAGTCTCATTGAACATTGATTCGATTTGTATATAAATAGAGTAAATGTTATTATATAAGTAATCCAATACTGAAAAAATCATATTGCAAAAGGACACACCTACGCATAACCATAGCGTAGGTGTGTCCTTTTTTTGCTTAAGGAGGAAAAAGTTATGGGGAAAACATTATTTATTGCCGAAAAACCAAAAGTGGCCAATGAAATTATGAAATCGCCACGATTCCGTCACTCACAAAAGTACATTGGTAGCAAACCTTATTATGGTTATTATGAAAATGAACATTATATTGTCAGTTGGTGCCGTGGGCATCTGCTGGAATTAAAAAATCCAGAAGAGATGGATCCAAAGTACAAAGTGTTTAGTTTAGAACACTTACCTTTAATTTATGAGCCAGCTTATAAGGTGAAACAAGAGAATGCTGAACAATTACAAATCCTTGTTAAACTGCTGCAACGCCCTGATGTTGACCATGCGGTGAACATTTGTGACGCGGACCGCGAGGGAGAGTTAATTTATAGGGAAGTATATGAATTTGCAGGTGTGAATAAAAAGCAATCTCGTGTATATAAATCCTCTTTTGAAGCGGCAGAATTAGAGACAGCTCTCAATCGATTAGAAAGTGCGTCTAAATACGATGGACTCGCGTATTCTGCTAAAGCAAGGCAGTATCTGGATTATCTATTAGGGATGAATATAACCAGGGGATGTACCACAAAATTAGCACAAAATAAGTTCTTATTGTCATCCGGCCGTGTACAAATGTGTTTATTAAATGAGATACGCCAACGCGAATTAGCAATTGAAAACTATAAAGAACAATCTTATTATCATCTGCAGCTAATAACAGATTTAGGACTTAAACCGGTTATGAAAACAGAAGACCAAGTGTTAAACCCATCGCCATTAAGAAGTTTAGGAGAAGATTTAAAAGGACAATATCTTGTAGTAGAAGAGTTTAAAGAGGGAACCAGGAAGAAGAATCCTAAATTACTATATAACTTAACAGACCTGTATAAAGATGCTCATGCGCAATTACAAATTAATGCTGAAACTTCCAGAAAACACATTCAAACTTTGTATGAAGAAGGTTTCATAACCTACCCTCGCTCATCTTCTAGGCATTTACCTACAGAACAAGTGGACCGTGTAAAAGGTGTTATGCAGGCACTAGCTAAGAGTCAGTATTCTTTACTGGTACAATCCGTCGACATTGAAGCAATTGATGTGAAACATAAAACGTTCAATGATGAGCTTGTATCAAGCCATTTTGCTATTATACCGACGACTAAACAATATCAAGAGGAAGGTCGTCCAGAGATTGAAAAACAACTATATAGCCTCGTGGTAAAACGTTTTGTGGGTAATTTCATGCGTCCTGCAGTATACCTGGTAAGAGAAGTATCGCTTATTGACGCGATGGGAAATAACTATCAAACAAAAGAAAGTGTACTTCGAGAAAAAGGGTTTCTAGAAGTGTTTCAAGAGGAAATAGAGGAAGAAAGTGTGGAAGTATTTAAAATTCCTATCATGCAGAAAGGACAGGAACTTCAAATTTGCGATTTTGAGTTACAGGAATCCAAAACAAAGAAACCAGCTCTACACACAGAAAGCTCAATTCTGACTTTCATGGAAACAGCAGGACGGAAAATTGACGATGAACATTTAAAGGAATTAATGAAGGGGAAAAGAATTGGAACCGTTGCAACCGAAGCAACCTTTATTCCAGCTTTACATGAGAAGAACTATATAGCCATTGAAAAAGGGAAAATTACTACGACTCCAATTGGCCGTGCCTTTATTGAACAATTTCCTGTTCAGCAAATTAAAGATCCACTATACACAGCTGAAATGGAAGGAATGATACACCGTATTGAAAAAAATGAAATGAGTTATGAGGACTTCATTGCCCAAACAAATACATTTGTACAAAAAATAACACAAGAGATTATAAGAATACCTGACACGGTTTCGCACAACCTAATAGAGACCTGGAAGCAACAAATAGAAGTCTGCCAATGTCCTTGTGGAAATGGAATAATTTTAGATAGAGGGAAATTTTTCGGGTGTAGCAATCATCCAAACTGTAACATTGGATTACCCAAAAGAATAAAAGAAAAAACAATTCCTGCAGCACAAATTAAAAAACTGTTTGAAGAAAATAAAACGGACATTATAAAAGGTTTTAAATCTAATGGCAAAGAGTTTTCTGCTTATCTAGCATTTGTTAACGGTGAAGTCAGCTTTAATCTACCTTCAGTTGAAGAATTATCGCTAGGTCAGTGTCCAAAGTGTCAAAAAGGACAAATCCTAAACCGTAAAACGTTTTTTGGGTGCTCAGAATATCAAAACGGATGCGATTTTATGTTGCCGGCTAAAATTAAAGGCAAGAAATTATCCGATAGCCAGATTAAAAAGCTAGTTAATAACAATGTAACAGACTTCATTAGTGGTTTTAGTGGGGGAAAAGGAGAATTCACAGCTGCGATTCGATTAAACCCGGATCTTAGTATTTGTTTTGAATTTCCAACTACAGATGATCGTACAGTAGGTAAATGTCCATTATGCCAGAGTAGAGTCATAATAGGGAAAACAAACTATCTATGCGAACAATACAAGAAGGGCTGTGATTTCATTGTTTCAGGAATGATACTTGAAAAAAGAATTACAGCTAGTCAAATAAAAAAATTATTAGAAAAGAATATGACGGATACAATAAAAGGATTTATATCGAAAAAAACAGGAAAATCATTCGATGCGAAATTAACATATGACTCTTCACAGAAGAGAGTCTCGTTTATATATGAGAAGAAGAAATAATATCGCAAAATCTTAAATTTCATATATAAAATTAATTAGAACTATGATATGATAAAAGTAACAAAATACTTCTAAAACTATCTTGCAAAAGGACACACCTACGCATACATATGCCATAGGTGTGTCCTTTTTTATTTGTTTTTGAAATTTCAAGACTCAAAAGGGGGATATATATTGTGTACCACTAGTATAGCATCTACTAATGTTTCTTTTGAAAAATTGAAAAGTCAGGAAGAGAATGAAGAAAATATAGTTTCAATATGTCCAAGTTGTAAGAAACGCTCATTTAGAGCGCTTTATAATGATTATCCAAAATGGATACAGTTTTGCCTATGTTGTAATTATCGAGAAGTAAATACAATAGAGAGTCCGTTTGTTTTTTAGATGCGGCTATTCACGTATTTTGATTAGGAGGAAGAAATTTCGATATGAAAATATGGATTAAGGCTATTTGTATAACATCATTCGTATTTCAAATGGCAGCATGTAGCAATTCAACGCAAACAAAAAATGATTCAAGACCTGCCCAAGCAGTACAAAACGGTATACAACAGCACGTGGAAGGGAAAGGTATTGTTGATATTCCAGAAGCTTATAAGGGGAAAATAAAAGGCTTAGAGACTGTTAAAGGGAAGATATTACATATAAAGGACGGAGATACGATAGACGTGAACGTAAAGGGTCAGAAACAGACGGTAAGGTTACTGTTATTGGATACTCCTGAGTCTGTATCTCAAAAAATCCCACCACAAAAGATGGGAAAAGAAGCCTCTTCCTTTTTAAAGAAACAGCTAGAAGGGAAAAGTGTCACTTTGGTTTATGATCGGGGACAAAAAGAAGACAAATACGGTAGGAAATTGGCTTATGTATTTTGTAACGGAATACATATTAATGAATTAATGGTCAAGTCTGGTTATGGGATTATAGCCTATATTTCTAGACCTAATACTACATTTCTACCTGAAATGCTAGAAGCAGAAAAAAAAGCAAAAGAATTAAAGGCTGGTGTGTGGAGCATTAAAGGATTTGTAGATGAAAAGAATCGGCATTATAACCGTAATGATGCAGCTTAATATCAATACTTATTCCAAAAGGAGGTTTCTTGAATGAATGGAAACAAAAGAAACATGCTCTTATCTTTTTTTATTTCTACTTTCTTTATTTTTTTGAGTCTATTTTCATTTAGCGGTAATGAATATGTGTATGTTATATCAAAAATTGGAGCTGCAGCTGGTGTGATAAATATTGTCATAATGAGTGTGTTCTTGTATTTTCAAAGCAAAAAAATGAGACATCTCTTAAATTAATACAGCAAAAGCGCTTGTTTTCCTTACTCGTATATAACAGAAAAGGGTAAGGAAAACCGAAAGGGGAATGTTTTAGATGAGTCAAATACCAGGGTTCTTGAAGTTTGTTTTAGCAAAGGAAAGACGATATGTATATTTGGCTGTAGCAGAAAAGAAAAACAAACGAGTGAAAACACATATTGTATATAGATTCGGTCCACTAGAAACAGCATTAGAAACTATGTACGGAATGCGTGATGATTTTGAGAATTGCTTTCCACCAGAGTTGAAAGATAAGGGGTATGACTGGGAAGATCTAAATGATTGGATACTATCCATTGAAACCGGTTATTCCAAATACGGAAATAAGTTAGTGACATTCTAAATAGATAATTGAGATAATATCACATCCTTATTATAAAACCTTCAATGCAACTAAAATCGTGTGAGGAGAACATAAAATGGAATGGATTCGTAAGTACCACATTGCAATTGCTTGGACGATAGCTACTAGTGCAATGTTAATTAGTTTGTTTTTTAGTGAATGGATGAAGCTGCCGCCATGTGATTTGTGCTGGTACCAAAGAATGGCCATGTATCCATTAGTATTAATACTGGGGATAGGAATGTATAGAAAAGATCCGCACGTCAGCACGTATGCATTTCCATTTGCGTGTATCGGTTTAATGTTATCTGTCTATCAAATTACAATTCAAGCGTTTCCTATTAGTGAGATGAAGACTTGTTCAGTAGGAGTTTCTTGTACAGAGGATTACTTAAATTTATTCGGATTCATCTCAATACCTATGCTATCTTTTATTGGATTTTTAGCCATCATAATACTTCTATATATTAAATCTGATACAGAGACAAAAGAACAAACAATATAGTGGTTATGAACAATGTACTCAAGTAAAAAAACATACTTAAAAATAGATAATTAAAACAAAAAGAAATTATAAAAGGAGAAATTAAAATGACAACTATTCAAGCAAGTAATGAAATGTACAAAATCCCAGAGGCGGATGTAGAATTATTAAAGATTATGGCTCATCCAGTTAGATTACAAATTGTGAAGGAGCTAGAACACCGCAAAATTTGTAATGTAACACAATTAACAGAGCTATTAGATGTCCCTCAATCAACTGTATCTCAGCATTTATCTAAGATGCGTGGCAAGATTCTCCGCTCCGAAAGAAGAGGATTAGAGATGTACTATCATATTGCAAATTCCAAAGCATGTCAGATTGTTAGTGTACTAGGTTTATAAATACCTCAAATTAAATAGCGGATTATGAAATTAAAAATAAAATAAGGGCAGCCTAGCATAGCTGCCCTTATTTTATTTGTGATTTTGCATATATTTGTGCGCATTTAGTATAGCAAACATTAATCTTTGCTATCAACCTTCAATATTTTTTGTTTCTCAATATGTTTAGTATGCTTTTATTTTATAATAAACTTAATTCTTTTTATTTATCTATATTTCCTGGGGTGAATCCTTTTACTAAGGATTCCTTTTTTTATTTTTACAACTTCTTAAATTAACAAAATTCAATTTTAAGCAGATTTTTATTTATAAAGAAACCGTTGAAATAGCTTGTTTATAAAGGAATTGTTGCTTTCCGTTACTGGAGACTAGCACTGAAAATTTATCAACAGCAATAATGACTCCAGGTACTCTTACTCCGTTTATTAAAAATATCGTTACTACTCTTTGTTCCTCTATTAATTTCTTATAAAAATCTTCTTGTGTATGCATTAATAGTTGCGCCTCCTCTCTAAATGTCCCAATCTTTTTAACTCATTCTAATAAATGTATAAGGAATGGTGTAATTATATTTTTTTATAACATATACACTTGAACGGTTATTTTCTTGAAGGAATAAAACCACAAATTTTTTAATTTATTCTAATACATATTCATGTAGGTCTTCTTTATCAAAATACAACATTATACAACATTCTTGTTTTAATTGTCTTTTCTAATTTGTCGGGAGTCATTTTTTAATTTAAACTTTTAGTATTAAAATGCGATGTTCGTATTCTTCCTTTTATCTACCGTTTCCAATCCATAAGATCTTAGCTTTTCCCAACTCTTTTTAGGATGCCTTTTTCTTGTATGTCTTCTCGTTTGTTCAGTGGTTATAGCTTCTATCAAATCTAATGGGAAATGGTTATAAAGGGCATGCATATATCCTTGCTCTATCATACCGAAGCAATCACAATCGTTGTCCATGAAGTAATTATCTTCAATTAATCGCTCAAGTTCCCTTTCAAGATAGCTCAAGTCATGCACTTTACTTTCAGAAATTAAAATGCCATTAGAAGTTCTTTCGATCTTACCAAGTAAATGATCTCCAATTTCTTTAGATATATTATCTAATTCCTGTATTTTTTTCATATGTTCCTGATTTTCTAAGATAAATTCAATATACTTTTTTTTCATTATATTCAACTCCTAGTATCTTTCTATATCCATGCAATAATAACCTATCTCTAATTTAACAAATTTTTATGGTGTTATTAATTAAAAAAGTACAACCTTCAATGACAAAATGTATCTCTCGCTGAAATCTAGTTTTGTCACGTTAATGTACTTAAGGAGGAACTTTAATGAATTTTGGGTTGGTTACCTGATGATTATTTTATGAACAGAATTAATGAAAATCTATCTATTGTATTAGATTTAGGTACAATAATTTATAATTCTAACGATTCACCAAGAATTATAATAAATAGACAACAAAGTTTAGACAGTAAAAATAGAAAAATAACATATACAAAATAAAATAATCTAAAAAAGGGAAGAAAAATTTCTTCCCTTTTCATAATGCATGAGTTATGAAAAATGAATTAAATTAAGACTTTAACCACCATGATTTCCGTGTGCATATTGAATAACATCAATAGCTTTCTGTGTTTCTGTAGGGGATTGGGCACCAAACATTAAAGTAAAAATAGTAATTACACCAACTAAACCGAGCATTGTCTTTTTCATTTTAATGCCTCCTTCTCAAAAGCTTTTTTTCCTGCTTGAGAACATGAATAGAAATAATGACTTGCTTTAACATGGTTATTTTCTTTATAAAATGCAGTAGCAAGATATTCTTCATACTCTTTAATGTATTCGAAAAGTTCTTGCTCTTTAAAATATGATACGCCTTCTAACACTGTCTTTTCAAGTGTTTCGGCAGGAAAATCTCCATTCATTGCATCTAATATTTTAAAATGGTGCAGATACTCTATATTTGCAACCTCTTCACAAATGGAATGTCCTGTTACTATGAGATCTTTTGCAACGGAGTGATTTCCTTCTTTCATATGTTCCCTTGCCTCAATAAATAGTGCTTTATAATTGTTAGGCATTTTTTGATTTACTTCTGAAAGATATCTAATAGCTAATGACGAGAGGTTTTGAGTAGCATACATTAACCCTAAATTTTGACGCACCATTAAAATAAATTGCTCTTCGTCTATTTTTTGGAACATATCCATTGCTTTCGTAAAATACTCTTCTGCGAGTTCCCATTCTCTCAAATGAGTACAAGCTAGGCCTATAAGGTTATCACAAAAAGCGACATTAATTTCATACCCAGCATGTTGAGCAAAGATTTCCCTTGCCTCTGATACTTTTTTATAAGATAAGAGCCCTTGATACATATCATAATGGAAAGCTCCAACTTTATAATAAAATTCCGCTTTTTCCAATTCATCAGGAATGCAGTCTAAAAGTTTTTCTGCGTTTTCATAACTCTCTTTTGCGATTTGATATTCTCCAATAGTAGAGGCATGAATTCCTTTGAAAAAGTGATAATAATAAGCTAAGAAATTATCTGTAGGCATATCAAAAGCCTCAACTTTGTCAAAACTGCTTTTTGAAACGCTTAAATTATCAATTACAAATTGATATCTAAAATCTAGTAGTGAGTAGTAGAGCAATAAATTCTGATCCTCTTCAATACTATGAATCTTAGTATCAATTATTTCTTTTAATTGATGAGCATTACCTATACGTCTTGAGCGGATTTCAAGATACCAATCGTTTAGTAGCTTTGTAATTTCATTGTTTCCCTTAGTTGAAACAATCATTATTTATTCCCCCATCCTATAGAAGTCTACTGATGTTATATATTACCATTGTAGCAAAATCCCCATTGTATTTAACTGTTTTATTTTTATTTTTCAACAAAATTCAGAAAAATCAATCAACAAATAAAAGCGGAACAGATTTTTGAAGGTACTGGTGCAGATGGTATATGGAATAAGGCTATATTCAAAGTAAAAGAAGGTAGCTACTATTATATATCTGAGAATAGTACGATTGAGGTAGCTGCCAATGAGTATCTAAACGTAGAAGTGTTAGAAGAGGTCCATCAGGGAGAGGATTATAATTTATTTGCTGTAAAAGGGGACGAAAGAGACATGCTGCAGCAGTTAGAGATGGATAGATTTAATTTTGAAGATGTAGAACGGGGAGACCTTAATCTATTGGATAACGAAATTATGAGTAGTACAGGTGCTATAGAAGAGTGGGGAATTGAATCATCAACATTACGTAAAAGAATAAATGATTTCCCAAAAGGCTCAATCCGTAAAATTGGAACTACATATGCTGTGCCTCGATTTGGAATGCGCTGTGTCTTCGGTTCGGATAAGAAGTAAATAAAAATAAAATAGGAGGAGCGATCAATGAAGAATCACATAAGGAATTCTAAGAGTCAATTACTACAAACCAATAAGAAATGATCTCACCTAAGCAAAAACAGCGTGAAACCATATAAAATTGATTAAGAGAGGCTTATATAGAGAAGATTAAGGTTCATAACCGTAGATTGAAACCTCAGGAGCACGCGGATGTTTTAAGCTGGGTATTGTTTAAAATTCGTGAACACAGTATATGATATAATTTTTCTGATAGAGTTGGATAAGTTAACAAAAGGTGGTATTAGCTATGCGTAATGAAAAAGATGTTTCGGTTACCAAAAGAGCTTCTGATGATCTGAATGATTTGGATGATTTAAGAAAAAAGGTTATAGATTTAACAAAGGAAACAGGGGAATCAATCAAAAGAAATATTATTAGTTGTAAAGCATTTAAAGATTCAATCCCTATGGATTTACTTTATATGAGAAATACTAAAGATTCGAATTTATTAGATTTAGTAAAAAGTAATAAGTTTATTGTATTACTTGGGGATGCAGGTGAAGGTAAGAGTATATTTTTAAAAAGAAGTGCTTATGAAATTATGAGTAATCGCGATCCAAGTAACAACTATCTTGCCTTATATTATTCATTAAATATGTATGCAGATGAAGATATTCAAATGTTACTAGAAAAGGAATATGGAGACTTTACTAAATTTAAAGATTTAAAGTTTCTTTTTCTATTTGATGAATTTGATCAAGTCCAAAATAAGGCATTACTTATAAAAAAATTGCAGTCTTTTCGGGATAAGTTTTGTGATTCACACTTTTGTATTGCATCTCGCTCAAATGCTTATTCAAATAACTTTAATAATGCAGAATTGGTTCAACTATTACCTTTTTCCTCCCGTGATATTGAACAATTTGTAAAAAATAAATTACCTTTGAAATATAATGCACTTCTACAGGATGCTAAAATATTTAATTATATGGAATTTATGAAAAATCCATTCAATCTAAATGCAATTATTGATTATTATAAAATAAATAATTCTCTCCCTAAAAATACTGCGAAAATTATTAATGAAGTTATAAAATCTTCAATCAATGAAAAACTAAATGAATTAGAAGAAGATATCTTATTTAAGGAATCGTATGAATTAGAAAAAGTATACTTCAATTTACAAAAAATAGCATTAGTTATGGAAAGCATCCAATCAAATTTCTTAACAAATAAACAGCTTATGACAATTATCCCTAATAAAGAAACTAGGCATGTCATTAAAAATTTATCTATAATTAAAAAAAGATTTAATAATAATAATATTAGTTTCCAGTTTATTCATAATAATTACAATGAGTATCTTGCTGCAGACGCTTTAAAAAATAAGAGCCTCGATGATATTTTACAATTAATTACTATAGATGGATTGCCTGAATTTAATATTCTGCCATCATGGAAAAACACTGTAGCTTTTTTGTTATATTTGAGAGATAGCCAAGATCTAATTGAAAATCTAATTACTATAGATCCTTCAATGCTCTTAGATTTAGAAGTTGGAAGATTAACAAAGCAACAACGTAATCAAATTTTTAAAACTCTATATGAGAGATACTCCTCCCGTGATATTTGGTTAGGAGATAATCCATTTGATTTAGCAAAATTAGCGATGAATAATGAAACATACAGTTATTTAAAGGATAAAATCATAAGTTCAAGTAGTAATATGGATAAATACAACGCTGTTTATATAATTCGATACTTCAAAGAATATGCAGAAATGGATTTAAAAAACAAACTCATTGATCTTGTATTAAACATAGATATTAATACTGAATTGCGGGCAGTTAGCTTATCAACTTTAACAAGTTTGTACCAGGTGGATAATGAACTTGTTAATGCTGTATTACCTATTCTTCAAGAAAAAGAAAATGTAGGCTTAATTGGTTCTTTTTTTAGATTCTTAACTAAATATTCAACAGTGGATGATTATATTGAATTTATTATTGAACACATTCCTTTAATGCACTTTAATCTTGATTCAACCATTCATTTATCAAACTATGCTATTTATGATTGTATAGAAAAACTGCAATCACTAGATGCAATTATAAAACTACTGGATTATTTTATTGAAAACACCCAGATACTAAGGGATATTCATATTGATGATTTAATACCTAGCATAGTAGGTAAAGCATTAATTTATCAGGAATCTTCGGTTGTTTGGAATAAGATGCGGGAACTTTTAAGGAAATCAGATATCATATCTCCGCACAAAGCAATGTATACTATTTTCAATTTTTTTGTAGCTTCAGGTACTTTAAATCAGCTGTTCGATAGTTTTTACAATCGTGCGGAAATTAAAAAAGATCGTTATTATTACAAAGTAATTGCTTTATCGATGACAGAGGAGAATATACTAAGACTTATTTCCGATAAAAAAGATGATGTAATATCTGAAAATGAAATAATGAAAATAATTTTTGAAATGCGTGTGTATCATCAAGAGGAGGATTTCGTAGAAAAATTAGTACATGATCTTAATATCGAAGAGCCCACTTCTAAAAATTATGAAGAAATACAAAACAATAAACTAATGGAATTTATTGAAATTATTTTCTCAAAAGAAAAGTTTTTAGCAGAAGTTAAAAACATATTCATAGGTGAAGAAAAAGAAGCATTATGTTTCGATGATTTGGAAATCGATAAAATGTGGGATAATTTAAAAGGTGATGAGAAATATAATAGTTTTATGTTGCGGTGCTTAAGAGAAATATTGAAAATAAAACCTATTACATTTGATGAATTCGAAACATTAATTCCAGATTATGATGTATTCACACTGAATGAGGCGTATAAAATAAAAACGAATAATTCGAATATCGAATTTTCTAAAGAACAAAGAGAGAAAATTTCACAAATATGCTATGACAAAATAAAACACGTTGATTTTAATACTGCAATTACTTACAACGAAAATAGTGTAACATTTGGTTCAATATATGTGTCATTATGGTTTTTCCAAAGACTGTTTAACCTTCAATATCCGGAAAACATATTGTTGGATATGATATCATTTGATTATGTTATTAAAAACAATCATGTGGGAATTAAATATATAGAAAAATATGTTAGTTTGTCTTTAATGCAGGAAAGAATCCTTTGGAACCTAATAAATAAAGACATCAGGGAGCAAATACTATACAATCATTTAAGCTTTTGTAAAGAGTATAAGGTAAGGGATTCAATAGAGATAATAAAAAAATTATTTAGTAACAGTAATCTTTCTAATCGTGATAAGTTGGAATGTCTAAAAACTTTAATTTATCTAGGTGTAGAAATTTCATACTTAAAAGAGTTAATGGTGTCCACTGAAGACGAGAAGATTTTTGATACATGTGCCGCTTATTTAAGTCAGCTCGAACCTCAAAAAACTCAAGATATTTTAATAGAAAGTCTTAATAAAAAAGACAATATAGCTTTAAAGAGTGCTGCACATTTAATAAACTATCAAAATATAGAAGGTATTGAGTATTACATTAATTACATTCGAAAACAAAAAAAATATGGTTCTTTTACTTCACAAATGTTAATTCAAAAGATATCGAATATAGAAGCATTGGAACTCTTATTTACTTTATTAAATGATGTTGTAAGAAAAGAAATTAAGCAAGAACCATTTGAACGACTTCAAGAAGAAATAGTATCTGCGTTTAAAAATATAGCCGTAAAAGACGCAAGCAGCTTAGGAAAAGTACTTGAAGGGATTTTGGGATTTATTGAACAAAACAAAGAAGATATCGAACTAAACGATTTCCATGTAATCCACGATGATGTGTTGAAGTTTTATAAATCAAACTACAAAAAGAGCAATGATATTTACACTACTTTAACCTCAGTCAATCGAATCCTCTTTGTCCCAGAGGATGAAGAATATCGAAATAAACTAATAGCATGCATAAATCTTCAGACTGATATTATGGAGAATACGACTGCTATAGATATTTTCAAGTTACATCCTAAGAACATGGGGAATATTGCTTATTTAGTTTCCCTTAAATTAAGTAAAAGCAACCGCGAATTCGAGAATTTTATCAATTATATGCAGCAAATCTTTTTTGAATCACTTCACAAAGAGCAAAAGCAAAAGAAAGATATCGATGGGCGTATATATAAAGAACATCGTACACTTTTTGAAATCTTAAATCTGATTCGATGTTTAAGACATTACTATCTTCATATGGAACTTAATGATCTAAATGTGGTAGAAACAGTGAACAACTTCTTTTTAAGCTTTGGAGGTCAACCAGATACTGCCGAAAAGTGGATGTTATTACATTCGAAAATAATTAAAGATTTAGAAGAAGCTCTTCTGAAGACTAAATCTACTCTCTAAATCGCTGCAAATTACAAGGATTAATAATAGAATTTATCCAATATAAATTACGCGATTAGAATTAGTACCTTTGAATTAATTCATTGGATAAAAAAATCTTCAATTTCACATCGAGATTAAGCAACTATATTTTTACCCCCGTCCTATATATAGAACGGGGGTATGTTTGTTCAATTCTTTAAATTTAAATCGCTCAATTTTCGTTCTACAACAGGTGCTTAGTGAATAGATGAACTAGACTGTAATTCTCGGGAATTATATGCTAAATTATTCAAGTTGCCTTTTTTCTAAACAATCAATAGCTTCACGTTTCTTCTCATTACTAATATTTGTATAGATACTAGTAACTTCGACTGAAGTATGTCTAAGTTGATCTCGAAGTAATACTAGGTCTTTGTTTTCCTTATAATGATTGGTGGCATATGTGTGCTGTCGTTTATGAGGGCTACGTTTTTCATCAAATGCACTTGAATATTTGTCAAATAACTTCTGTATAGCTCTAACAGTTAACTGCGTATATTTCCCTTTATAATTTGTTACAAAAAGTAAGTCTTCATCTTGAGGGCAGTTATATTTATCAGGACGAATCCTAATATACCCCTGAACATCATCTAAGCAAGAACGAGTGGCTATCTTTTATTACCTTTACGAGTCGCTTTTATGGTTCCCTGACCGAAGTTTATACTAGAAATAGTAAGACTAGCTACATGGGAAACCAGAAGTCTATTGTTTAAAATGAGGCTTATGATGGCTATATCTCTTTCCTTATCCCGCCGGAAAAACTATATTTTTGTGGTGATATATTTTTCAATATTTCTCGGTAATCAATTATAAAAATAAAATAAGCCATATCTTACTTGTTATTCGTTTAAAAGCCTAAATAGAAATAAAAAAAAAGAGAATAAGAGCAGTGAAAATATGACTAAATATAAATAAAATACTTTCATTTTTGATTGAATGAGAATATCTAGAATTATGACGAATTAATATTTTTATTATTAATCCATATATCATCGAAATTAAAATGAGTAGAAGTAACAGCCAAACAAATTGCACCCTATTATAATCTATGGACGTAGCATTAATAATAGCAGGTTTTATAGCGATAAAAAAAATTATTAAATATATAAAAAGACTTAGAATACAATATAATGAAAAATTCAACAAGTTTCTGTACAAATAATTCCCCCCTCTCATAGAAGTAACCTAGCCCTATTTAATTATTACCATCATAGCAAAATAAAGTTAATCTGAAGTTGATTTTAAACTATTTATTAATAAGAATCAGAAGATAAAAATAAGTAAGCATAGAATTTCTATTAATAATTAAATGTATATATTCATAAATTTTAATGCGTGAATAGTATTATAATGAATTAAATGGATGGTAATAATATTCCTCTTTGAAAGGGTGTATATTAAATGCAGTATTCTTACATTAAGTATTTTGATGGTTGGAAAAAAATATTTCCTAGTGGTAACTTAATAGAATTTCAGGAGAAAAGTTATATAGAGTTAGATTCTATGATTATAGATAATGAAAAGGAAGCTAAGCTTATTAAAGGAAGAAAAGCTATATATCAGGCAATATGCCCTATATGCGAAGACATCATGTCGTTTAATAAAGGATCTAAGGCCGTTAATAAAAATCCATATTTTTTTCATTTAGATAAAGAACAATGTTTTTCATTTGAATCACTGGCACATGCTAGAACTAAGAAATACTTATATGAATTATTTAGTAAGGCTGGTTACATCGTAAAAGAAGAGAAACGATATAAAGACATTTCACGTGCCGACGTAGCAGTACTGCAAACAATTGATGGAAAAGAAGAGCTGAAGCTGGCAATCGAGGTACAGGCGTCAAATATTCGGACTAGTAATATTGCAAAGAGAACAAATATATATTTTGAAGAAAATGTACCAACTGCATGGGTGTTAATACTAGATAGTTTCTTTCCACCTAAGGAAAAAGAAGTAAATGGTGAAAAAATATACACGGATAGTTATAGTGGCACAAGAATTAGTAGTTTTAATCCAGAAACAAATTCATATGAGTATACATATATTGCTCCATTAAAAGAGGAGTACTTCTTTGTAACAGGGGAAAATAATAAAGCATTTAACTATTTGATGGATGTATACCATGTTATTGTAACTGTTGATCATAATGGACATGTATTTTTAATTCGAAGAACTCCCGAAAGTTCTAAGTTAAGGGTAGATGCATTATTAGAGAACCGAGAACATTCAACACAAGATGATATATTTCTGGTTAACCGAATAGCAGAGTCTGACATTGTACCAGTATTATTAGAAACAGAATTATTGCGTGCACCAAATAGTGAAAATGATACGAGGCTGAAAAAGAGTACTCAATTAAATGAAAAATTTAAAGGCCAAATTCATAGAAGTGATTCTGATCCCACGAAGTTAGTAGATGCTGCTATTGAGTTTGATAAAGCCTGGCAGATAGAGGAAGCATTAAATAGTATAGAATTAGCGAGAAAAACAAGAGAAGAAATAAAAATAGCCTATACTAACAAACTACTAGAGATAGAGCAACAAAAAGCAGAGGAGCGCAGAAGGCAAGAGGAAACATTGGCTGAACAAATGGCAAAGGATTATATGAACGACTTATACAATCAATATAAAAAGGAATTTAATATGCTAGTAGACCGCTTGGAGGCAGAAAAGGTTCAATTTCATTTATCTTCAATCGGTAAGTGGTATTCTTGGTTGAACTATTTAAATGAAGAGTGCCATAAGTGGTATATAGTCGTAAAAACTTTATTTAAAGGATTTCCAACACGTTTCTTAAGTGATAAGAATGATTATGAAATGTATTTTAATAAGGAACAAAATAGTTATAAAAAATGGATTGAGGGTAGAAGTTTAAATGAGTTTGTAGAGGAATTACAGCAACATTATGAACAGGAAACAAATAATACTAAGGAAAAAATATTTTATCAAAAGCTTTTGACTAAGTATGGACAAAAGTTAGATAAAGTGCAAAAAAAAGAAAAAATACAAAGGGAGCAAGAAGAGCTACGTATCCGTCAAGAAAAAATAAAGAAAGAGGAAGAAGAACGAAAACGCATTCAATTACAGAAAGAGCAATTATATAGAAAACAAGAACTTTTAAACAAAGATTATGATGATATACCACTTTTAACAAAAAATGAAATCGATAATTTTAGAAATAGGTTTTGGGAGGAATACAAATGTATTCCTAAAAAAGAACGCACTGCTTATGAAAGAAAGTATTTTCCTTCAGGACTACCACGGTGGTTTATGAAAGACAAGATTCTCCATGTAGAAAAAGAAATAGAAGCTGAATTAAAAAAGAAAAATAGCAAGAACAAGGAGCAAAAAGAAAACTTAAAAGATAACGACGATGGCTATATTCAGCTGAAGTTATTATAAAAGAAATTTTTGTAATTGGAAGATAACATATATATCATTAAACTTTATTTCTTTATATTATAATTTTAAAATCGTGTTTTTTAGGAGGATACATATGAGATTAAATAAAAGTGAAAGATCATTGCCTGTATTATTAGCCTATGAAAGAGATGAAAGTGGAAATCTTGCAGTTTGGTGCCCTTATTGTGCGACATGGCATCTTCATGGACGAGGAGACGGGCATCGTAGTGCTCATTGTCAAAATAGGAGAAGTCCATTTATAGAAACCGGGTATATTATTAAAAAGGGATCGAAAAAAGATTATGCTTTCGGTAGAACATATTATGACAGCTATGACAAATTAGATTTGAAATATCGTTACTAGAGGGTTTTTCTTTAATTTAAGAATCAATTTATAAGTAATGCCAATAAGTTAGTCTTATATAATCAGATAAGATATTAAAAGGAAGTGGAAGTTTAATGGGATATAGTACTCTATCTCTTGATTTTAAAAATAAAGTAGTTGTCGATAAAACGAAGTGGAAAGAAATATGGGATGATTGTATGGAACCAGATAGTTTTGCTGAGTATGTGTATATAGTGATTGAAAATGCGGCGCGTCGTTATAAATTTAAACATGACTTTGAACCAGAGATATACATGTTTAATTTGAATAGACCTTATAAGGTGAATCTGAGATTGGGTAATAAAAAATACATATTGATAATGAATCCCTTTGATGAAAGTCAACTTGTTAGTGGAGAATAAGGTTAATAAAAAATAAAAGAAAACCATCGTATTTTTCATTACGATGGTTTTTTAAATGGATGAAAGCCCTAGTTAATTAAGGATGAAGTGGATATTGTAACATACGTGTCGTAGTACGTAAAATGTTTTTTCTAATTACTCAATTAGTATTTTATTTTACATTATAGATGCTTCTTAAGATATTAATGAACCCTATACAAACATTTTCAAGCCAATTATGAATTAATGTTTAATTTGAAGAAATTTAAAAATTCAACGCAACTAAAATCTGATTATTTGAAAATTAATTAGATTTTATGGTAAAATTAAGGTTATTAATACAAAAAAAGGGTGGTTTGATTATTTGATAAATTCTAAAATTGTTTCATTGCAAGAAGGTTATACTTTATCAAAAAATGCAAGAAATCTATTCATTAATAGAAATAATCGTGCATTATTAATATATAGTCAATATGCAAAGCAAAATGCTCAATCTCTGTATAAATTAGCATATACGTATTTGGATAGTCCGTCCAATGAAATTGATAAAGGGTTTAATTATTTTACAAAGGATGAAATTATTTTATTTAATGATACATTAGCAAATGTTATAAATCAGTGCAGAGATGAGTGGATTGGTGATGTAAATCCTTATGAGATTATTGAAGATGAGAAAAAAAGGAAAAAATGTACATTGTGTAAGCAGAAAAATAAATTAATTTTTCATATCAAAAATCAATTTAATGGAATGAAAATGAATGTGGGAAGTAAATGTATAACAGCATTTCATTCATTAGAATATCCTTCTGGTCTGACTAAAGCAGAAGTTATGAGACGTGCACACCGACAATCTCGTATTCAGAGTTTAACATTAAAATTTCCTGGTATAGAAAAAATAGTATCGTCATGGGAATCTGAATTAGAAAAGTATCACGTCTTAATTCCTGAATTTTTAGAGAATAAGTACCTTGATATTGGGAGTGAATTAAAAGAGATATATAATAACTATTTAAAAAGACGGGTTGGAAAAGCTGATATAAAAAAGATTTCTAAACTTTTAAAGTCAAGGGATTCTTTTTTGAGCAATATGAGGGATTATGAAACGGAAAACAAACTAAAGGATTATGTTGTTACACGTAAAATTGTTAAATGGCTTCAATTAAAAAATGATTATGAAACAATTAAGCATATAAAAAAAACTGGTTATGTCACTTCTGATATAGTACATAAAATTTTAGAACCGAATTTTTTGGAATCATTAATCCCTAAAATTAATAGGCTTTTTGAAAAGCAAGGAATTAGTGTTATCGCATATGAGAAAGAATATGTAAATTATAAAATCAAACCTTTTTCAAATTTGGAATTCTATTTAAAAGTAAACAGCAGAATATTATTAAAAAATTTTGGGCCATTGTTATTTAGAAAGGCGATACCAATCGCTCCTAGCTTACAAAATATTTTTAAAATATCACATTTATATTCAGAAAATGAACAGAACATGGTACTTAATGAATTAAATAGAATGGATTCTGTTATAGGAACTGAACTTTTAGATTATGGATATGCATACGATCATTTTGAAAGAAATGAATTAGATTTATTTGATAAGAGAATAAAAAGATTTATTGTAGTGAATTTATCTAAATTTCTTGAAGAATTTAAAGGAGTTGCTTTTGAATTAGGGAAGATAGCGTCTATTGAACAATATGTAGATTATCTCTTAAAAGAAAATACTAAAACGTATACCTATTTAGATTTAAGAGGCATTCGTGATAGAACTGATAATGATATAGATAACAAAGAATAAAAATGACATGTAGTTAAATAATAAACAAGAGTAATAGTGATAATTTATATATTACTTAAATAAATAAATAAATAAAATCTATTAAAAATTTTATTTTAAAACTGAATTTTGCTTTAATTGATTAAAAGCTGTGATATGTATAATGAATAATAAAGGAAAAGCATCCTAAATAGGATGCTTTTCCTTTATTATTCAAACTGTCTTTTTTCTAATCGATCAATAGCTTCACGTTTCTTCTTATTATTTATATTTGTATAGATACTAGTAACTTCTACAGAAGTATGGCCAAGTTGATCACGTAATAATACTAGGTCCTTGTTTTCTTTATAGTGATTTGTAGCATATGTGTGTCGTAGTTTATGAGGGCTACGCTTCTCATCAAATGCACTTGAATATTTGTCACATAACTTCTGTATAGCTCTAACAGTTAGCTGCGTATATTTCCCTTTATAGTTTGTTACGAAAAGTAAATCTTCATCTTGAGAACAGTTATATTTACTAGGGCGGACCTTTATATATTCTTGAACATCATCTAAGCAAGAGCGAGTGGCTAATATAGAAGATCTTTTATTACCTTTACGAGTCACTTTTACGGTACCCTGACGGAAGTTTATACTAGAGATAGTAAGACTAGCTACCTCGGAAACCCGAAGGCCAGTGCCTAAAATAAGGCTTATAATGGCTATGTCTCTTTCTTTATCACGCTGAAAAAAGTTATATTTTTTTGGTGATATATCTTTCAACATTTCACCATAATCATTTGCTAGAAATTGGAGAAAAGCTACATCATCTTTTTCATTAAATATCATGTTTGCAACGTCATCTGCTCTTGCTGCTGCATCTACTTTCTCCTTATGCAGTTCAATTTTCTCCATTACATTACGTGAGATGTAATTTTCCCCTTGTTCATTCTCTGTGTTTTGAGCTAAGTACTTGAATAGAGATTTTAAAGCAGAGAAAGTTCTGTTAATAGCTCTTGTCTCAATACCTTCTCCCTGGAGATATCTTTGAAAAGTTCTAGCTTCATTTAATGGTAGATTTTCTAGTGTTGAAATTGGTACATCACATATATTAGTGACAACCTTACCGTTTTCAACGGCTAATCGATTACTTATAAGCCAGTTTAGAAACTTTTCAAATTCAGTAATGTAAGCATACAATGTAGCGGGGGAGAGGGCTGTTTTCATTTCTGCATACTCTATGATATACCAGGGCATTTTACTTTTATGTTTATCTATTAGGATTTTAAACTTTTCTTTTTCTTGGTTACTCATGTTGTACACCTCAAATCAAATAATGTAAATAAATTTTTAAACTAATACTTAAACTAACTATTCAAATTTTTGAGCTAGAATACTATTTTAATAAATAGCTTGATTACATATATGGATACCATACTAGTCTTTGAAAAAGAAGAGAGGTATCAATATATGATTGATACCTCTACTATACTCAATTCTATGAAATCCATCAAACTGTTCGTTAAATACACTTTTAACGAACTATTGGATGCTGATATTCTATCTCAACTAGGTGTAGCATCACATTACTATTAAGTTAAGGTTTTGAAGTACCCTCTAAATGAAAATTTTCTTTCTCTATAGTTAGTTATTCTGAGAAGTCAGCTTATTTTTTCAATTTAGGGGTGTTTACTCTTCTTAAATTGATGGGCATGTGGCGGGATCACTATTATCCAATCAGTTAGTAAACATAACATGAATTATAGTATTCGATAGATTAAGGGATAAACTGAAATCTAGTCTCAAAAAGGTAATTAGTTTAAATTATATTTATAGTAGAAACATCATTGCAGCATAATGAGCAGTAATTGAATATATACCTAGATTTTAAGTAATGAGAAATTAAAAATCTCCAAATTTTAACAAGTGCTATGATTATCTTGTAAGTTAACTATTTACTCCAACATTTAACAATGTATTGAAGTAGTAGTACTTAGTTTAGTATATAATAAATTATTTTAATTCCTTTCAACTATGTCGCGATGGAGTATATCAAAATATTATAAAGTAATGTAGAGCCATAAACTTTTCATACAGATTATGAATTTAAACAAGAAGTAATGCAAAATGCCATGGATATTGGTATGGGACAAGAAAAGTTCTTATAACAGGCTTTAGAATATTATGTAATAAAAGTATAGAGGTATTAAGTATTAAATCAAATAAAAAAGAGAAAAACTAACTGAAATAGTTGTTCTCAAATAATAAATGAAAATTTATTATTTATAAGTTAATATTAATAAATAGTATACAAATTTCTATACATCTATCAATAATGATAGTGAGGAGAGAATAATGGCAAATAATATATCAGATATTGCAAAATTAGCTGGTGTTGCAAAAAGTACTGTATCCCGTTATTTGAACGGTGGATACGTCAGTGAAAAAACAAAACAAAAAATTGAATTGATTATTCAAGAAACAAATTTTTCTCCCAATACATTTGCACGGAGTTTAAAAGCGAAAACCACAAATTTAATTGGAGTAATCGTCCCTCGGTTAGATTCTTTTGCAACAACAAAAACACTTATCGGAATCGATATCTCACTTCGCGAACATGGCTATCAAATGCTTGTTGCAAACGCAAGCCAAAGCCAAGAAATAGAGATAGAAGCAATTGAAAACTTTGTAAAGCAAAAAGTAGCTGGTATCATTTTATTAACCACAAAATTAACTGCTCAGCACAATAAAATTTTGTGTAAGTTACAAATTCCTATTTTGTTTGTTGGCCAGCAATACGAAAATCAATACTGTTTGATTCACAATGATTTTGAAGCAGCATTTGAATTGGGATCTTATATTTTATCCCAAGGACATTGTGATATTGCATATGTAGGAGTGACGGAAGAAGATGTTTCGGTAGGTATAAAAAGAAAACAAGGTTTTCAAAAAGCAGTTCAAAAGTTTGCCCCATCATGCAATGTTACATACTATAAGACAACATTTCAAGTGAAAGATGCTATGAAACAAGTATCAGACATTTTAAATAATCAGTTTCCAACTATTATTGTTTGTGCAACAGATAATATTGCAATTGGGGCAATTAAGGTGATTCATGAAAGGAAGCTTTCTGTACCAGCAGATATATCAGTTACTGGTTTTGGAGGATATGATATTTCAGAGATGATTCATCCTAGTTTAACAACCGTCTCGTTTGATTACCATTACACTGGTACTGTTGCAGCGACATCTATTATACAATTAGTTGAGAACAAGGAAGTACCAAAAATAATCAGTTCAAAATATGAATTGAAAATTCGAGAAAGTGTTGACAAAGTGTGAAAGCGCTCTATAATCTATTGTAGAACCGGTTCCATTCCGGTAAGGTTAAGACAGGATTTTTTTACATTTAAAAACCTGTCTCCTATTTTGAATATTTACGGAACCGGTTCCATAAATATTTAGGAGGATTTCGGATGGATATGAAAGCAATTGCTAACAGTGTATTACAGCATATTGGCGGAAAAGAAAATATTGTAAGTGCAACGCATTGTGCAACACGTCTCCGCCTCGTTTTAAAGGATGACTCAAAAGTAATACAAACAGAAATCGAAAACATTGAAGGGGTAAAAGGTGCATTCTCTACAGGTGAGCAGTATCAAATTATTTTCGGAACGGGACTTGTTAACAAGGTATATGAACCTTTTGCAAATCTTATTGGCTCATCTCAAATCAATTCGCAAACAGATACAAGAGTCGTAAAGAAAAATATGAATCCAATTGTTCGATTAGCAAAAGTTTTATCTAATATCTTCGTGCCAATCATCCCGGCAATTGTAGCAAGCGGTTTATTAATGGGTCTACTAGGAATGTTGAAAGCGTTTAAAGTGGTGCCGGCTGATCATGCTATGATTCAATTATTTGATATATTTTCAGGTGCTACTTTTATAATTTTACCAATCTTACTTGGTGTTAGTGCTGCAAAGGAATTTGGTAGTAATATTTTCTTAGGAGCTGTAATTGGTGGGATTTTAACTCATCCTGCATTAACGAACCCTTGGACACTTGTAAATGCGAAGCCAACAGTTTTACATTTTCTTGGTATGGATATTGATATGATTGGTTATCAAGGTACAGTCCTTCCAGTTTTATTATGTGTATACGTTATGAGTGTTATAGAGAAACAATTACGAAAACATGTACCAAATACTTTAGACTTATTAATTACACCTTTTTTAACAGTTATGATTACAGGTTTTCTATCGCTCATTATTATTGGTCCTGCGGGTTATAAGATAGGTGATGGAATTACTTACATTTTAAATACTGTATACGAAGTTGCAGGACCAATAGCTGGTTTTATCTTCGGTGGTTTATATTCAACTATTGTATTAACAGGTTTACACCATAGTTTCCACGCAATTGAAGCCGGATTGCTTGCAAATAAAGAAATTGGTGTGAATTTTTTACTCCCGATATGGTCAATGGCCAATGTTGCACAAGGTGGAGCAGCCCTAGCTGTTTACTTTAAAACAAAGAATACCAAAACAAAGGGAATTGCAATTCCGTCTGCAATATCAGCATTTTTGGGTGTTACAGAGCCGGCAATTTTTGGTGTGAATTTAAAATTAGGAAAACCATTTATTGGTGCGGGAATTGGTGGAGCTTTAGGCGGAGCATATGTTGTGTTTATGAATGTTGCAGCAAATGCTTACGGTTTAACAGGAATTCCAATGCTTACGATTGTAGTTCCATTAGGGGTAATGAATGCAGTCCATTATATAATTGGTTTTGTGATTGCGGTAATTACAGCTTTTGTAGCAACAATTATTTTATATAAAGAAAAGAATTAATATTTTGAGGTGAATACCTGATGAGTAAATATAGAAAAATACAGGATGCAAAAGAAGGTGAATTGACTTCACTTGAAAAAGTTGCAAACCAAGACTCTTGGAAGCCAATCTACCACATTCATCCTCCATATGGATTAATGAATGATCCAAACGGTGTATCTTATTATAACGATGAATATCATATATTCTATCAGTGGTATCCTTTTGCTCCGATTCATGGAATGAAGCATTGGGGGCATGTAAAGTCGAAAGATCTCATTCATTGGGAGCGTATGCCTGTGGCCATTACGCCAACAGAAGATTACGAATCACATGGTGCTTATTCTGGTGGGTCTTTTGTGAAAAATGATATACTTCATTTATTTTATACCGGAAATGTAAAATATGACGATGGCTCCAGTAATGCGAATCAATGTCTGGCTCTTATGAATAACAAATATGAAATAGAAAAAATAGCATATAATCCGATTATTCGAGGAGTCCCAGCTGGATATACTAGGCATGTTCGTGATCCTAAAATTTTGGAGCATAATGGGTGCTATTATATGCTCCTTGGGGCACAACGGAGTAATGAGACAGGAACACTTCTCATTTATCACTCAAAAAATTTGTTTAGTTGGGAACTATATGGAGAACTACAAACTAACTTGAAGGATTTTGGTTTCATGTGGGAGTGTCCTGATTTTTTCCATTTAGATGGAAAAGACATCTTGGTTTTCTCCCCACAAGGACTTGAAGGAAAAGGGGATAGTTACCAAAATGTTTATAATGTCATTTATGCAGTTGGAACACTAGATTTAGAGAATTTATATTTTCATATTGAGTCTTATAATGAATTAGATAAAGGATTTGATTTTTATGCACCGCAAACATTACAAGATTCCAATGGAAGACGCATTATGTTTGCCTGGGCGGGATCCAGTGAAATATCATACCCTTCAGATGATTTCATGTGGGCACATTGTTTAACTATTCCTCGTGAGCTTACTCTTGAAGGGAATATATTAAAGCAACGACCTGTTTCTGAATTGAAAGAATTGCGTACATCTTCAAAGTCTATATCAGGTTGTGTGCAGAATGAAACATGTGTATTATTAGACCTCCTTAAAGAACGCTCTTACGAATTAGAAGTACAACTACAAGTGGAAAAGGCTAATGTCTTCGGTATTTCGTTATTTCATCATGAGGAAGAATCATTCCCTATTACTTTTCATCGTGAAAAGGGAACTGTTTCAGTTGAACGTGGAAATTTTCAACATCGTTTTGGTGGAGAGTACGGTTATACACGTTGCAAACAAATTCAAATTCAAGATTCGATGAGTATGCAGATTTTTGTTGATCAAAGTATTGTTGAAGTTTTCTTATGTGATGGAGACACTGTCTTTACATCACGTGTGTTTCCTCGTAAAGATTTAGAAAGTGGCATCTCACTTTTCGCAGATGAAAAGATGGAATTTCAAATTACACAATACAAACTTGGGAGAGGTTTAGAATGAAGAAAGTTTTTTGCATCGGAGAATTGTTAATTGATTTTATTTGTTGCAACAATGAATCTTTAAGTGAAGGTATATATTTTGAAAAGAAAGCGGGAGGTGCCCCAGCAAATGTTGCGGCGGCAATTACAAAATTAGGTGGTAAGGCTTCCTTTATGGGGCAAGTTGGAAATGATTCTTTTGGGACATTTCTTGAAAAAACATTACAAGAAAATAATGTTGATACTTCTATGCTTGTAAAAGAAAAACAAACAACATTAGCATTCGTTTCCATTGACCAACACGGGGAACGTGATTTTACATTCATGCGTGGTGCAGATGGAGAATATCATTTTCAACAAATTGATTTTTCTAAGATGAAAATGAATGATATTATTCATTTTGGTTCTGCAACAGCTTTATTACCTGGTAACTTGAAAGAAACATATTTTAATTTATTTCAATACGCTAAAGATCAAAATCACTTCATTTCATTTGATCCAAACTATCGTGATACACTCATTACAGATAAGGAGCAATTTTCTAAGGATTGCTTATCTTTCATTGGGCAAGCTCATTTCGTAAAAGTAAGTGAAGAGGAAGCGATAATGCTTTCAAAAGAAACAAATATGATTAATGCTGCAAAATTTTTACTTGCAACAGGTGCAAATGCTGTTGCCATTACGCTTGGAAAACAAGGAACACTTATTGCAACAAATGAAGGGGAAGTACTTATTCCTTCGATTACTGTAAAGCAAGTAGATTCAACAGGTGCAGGTGATGCTTTTGTAGGAGCTATGCTCTATCAATTTGCGCAGGAAGAAAATATATTTGATGTAAACTCAGAAAAAATACACACTTTTGTTAAATTTGCAAACAAAGTGGGAGCAATTACATGTATGAATTATGGTGCTATCCCATCATTACCTACGTTAGAAGATATTATTGAAAAATAATACTGTTTATCTATTACTAATAGAGCTTTAGTAAAGTTGAATTAAACCATTTTATTTAAAGTGTGAGTAGATTTGAGTAAATATAAAAGAGTCTTTGTACAATAGTATGTAGCAAGGCTCTTTTACTTGAAGTTGTAAATCGTTTATAAAAACAAAACAATCTACTTTCTTACCTTACAAATGTATAAGAATCTTTTTTGTGTAGAAATAATAAAGTTTTTTAATTTTGTTCTTAGAAATACAATAATCGCCTATCAATAAATTTGATAGGCGATTATTGTATTTGTTTAAAAATTGCTTTAATGCTTTCATAAAACGATATTTCATGAAAAATAAAGCTATTTAAATTTGGAAAGTGATTAGTTACACATAGCCTCCTTTTTAATTAGTTATTTTAGCGAATACAGATTTAACTAAGTTTGTTTTATCATCTAAATACTTATACTTATATTTATTATCGGGATTATCCCGCTCGAATTGAGTCTTTAACTGCTCATACTCAATTCGAGCGGTTTTATTATTTCATAAGTAATCTCTAAAACACAATTGCTCAATTAAATATTTATTACCCTTTTCATACATATGGTTTGATATGTTCTCGGTTCTCCTTAGTTAAAATAATATCTTTCAAGTAATACACCTTTTCTTTTTCTATACCCATAATATAGCTGTTCTAACTTAGCGATACATTTCAAACCATTTTCAAAATTCTTTAATTCAAGTGCAATATTAATATTAGGTTTTGCACTCAAGTTTGGAGTGACAGTACTTTCACAATAGGGTGTATTGCCAAAATGTATTCTCCAATTTGTTTTTCAATTAATTTTTTCTCTTTTAAGAATTCTACCTCCTATTCCTTAGTCAAAAAAACTAAAAAACTTTACTACAGGGTAATCCTAACATTTAATTAACTCCTCCTGCATACAGCCCTTTTTTTAACAAGAAATGTTACAATATTCCTTTTTATTGAATAGCACAAAATAAAATAGAGGGCATAAAATCCTAATTCAGCCCAGCCTGTTAAATAACTATTCTATTTTTAAAAGGCTTTATTGTAATTTAGACAACTTTATTATCCATGCACATTCTTGCATTTTCTAAATTGTTATATCATTGAAGATGTTTTATGAATAGAAGAAATAAGTAATTTTAAAGGTTTTTCTGAAATGAATTTTTTTAACAAATACATACGGAGCGATAATAAATAATTTTACTTTAATATATAAAACGACAAGGATCCAAATAAATACATAATTTAACGAATAGTTTATGTAATAAAGTTATTGTCAACCTAATGCTTTTTATTACATTATATGTGCTATTGAATAGTGAACTACTGTATTGTTAAATTTATTCAACTATTAATTCTCCAAAATGGTCATAAAGTAATTTTAAACCAATAGCATGGTTTTCGTTTAAAAGTTCATATGCTTCACGAAGTAACTTATGTCTTTTGTTATAAAGTGTAGTACATGTAAATGTGTTTGAATAGCAACAAGGACAGACAATCCCCATAATGGCCGTGTTAAAAGCAACAATAGTATTCTGCTCTGGATCAATCTTACAATATAAACGAATAGAATTACCTGTGTCTGTATTTGCAATGATTGTAGCCATGTTATCTTCCTTACGAATATTTCCGTTAGAATCCATCTCTAAAATTGCACTTGTTAGTTTCAATTACTTTCACTCCTTAATTTTATATACAATTAGAATTTGAGGAGTATCTAAATAAACAAAGCTTATATTTAGATACATGACATTTCATAAGTTAATACAATTAATATTATATAATATATATATTAAAAAATAAAGTGTTCGTTAAATAGGAATTTAACGAACAGTTGAGGAAATGTGAGTTAAACTCCCCTCCTATCTTAATGTACTGTACAAAGGCATGAAACTCTAAACTCTCATTTTTGGGACTAGCTTGGGCCAAGAAAATCCAAACTAAAGTTTTATAGATTTACAGAACTAAATACATGTGATCTTGTGTGAACGTATATGTTTAAATACTACGTTACTTTTATTTATAAAAAAGGCATCCTAAGATGCCTATCTATTCTGTAACAAATTTAAATACATAGTACATAAAAAATAGACAAGATAGATAGGCTAGCCTGCCAGCAACGGATTCTCTCATAAATTTCATAAGTATGACTTTGACAAGCAATGCTAAGAATAACGGTATAAATAGTACCATAGCAAGTTTGATCGCTATGTCATTCATTATTGGATTAAATGGTTCGAAATTAATTATAATATTCACTTACCTTTCTCTTATCGTTCTATTTAAAGAATAAAATTATACAAATAAACTCGCTAAAAAGATACCATAAGGTTCCTTCCTCCAACTGAACAATCTTAATTTTAACCGGTTCTTTTGCAAATATAAGACGCATTTCAGGGAACAATCAGGATTCCTACCGAAATTGTTCTTTTTTGTCATATGCATGGCTTCTACTCCTATATAATATTATCCTTTATAACAAAAAAGCACTGCTATGATTTCTAGGAGTATTGAAAATGTTCTATCGTACTAAATTCACTTTATAAATAGAACATATAATAAAAGACCTTGCTACACAAAATAGCAAGGTCTAGATATAGTAAAATAAGCACCTTAGAGATTTATAGGTGCTTTTATTTAAATTCATTTCCACAAAATAAAATGTAAAAAACTAAAAAAGCAAAAAGGACACTTTTTTAGTTTTTTAGCTTCCCAGCACAAATTTGAAAAAAGATTTCAAGCTATCCTTCACTATCTTTAAATTTTCCTCTTAAATTCTTCTCAAAGATAACCCTATTATCTTCCATCTTATTATAAGTTTGAAATAAAGCTTCTCTTTTCTTTTTTCTTACCCTTGGTTCTGGAAGATAACATGACGGACATTTTGCAGCCCCTTCATGTCTAGCTTTGACCATTGCTTTATATTCATGTCCACACTTACCACAAATCCACCATGCTCTTTCGTTACATCTGGTAGATGTCTCCTCTGGTGTTGTTACACCATATACTTCTTTATTCTTTGTAGGATGCCATTCTTTTGCTATTTCTGGGTTATGAAGAGCAATTGACTGTTGATACTTTTCACAAGTTCTACATCCCTTACCATTTTTCACTCTTAAATTTATTTTTTCTCTCCACATATGACCTTCTTTACAAACCCACATTACTTCTTCATTTGAAGTATAAATTGCCTCATATGGATTTCGGAATTTCTGCCGATAACATGTGTCAAAGATACAAAACTCCTTTGCTATCTCTGGATACATTGTTGCTAATGAGTTGTCTTTGCAAACTTTCTTATTTGAACAGTATGGACACACAGTTTTATCATGAAGTCTACTTCTAACAGACTCCTTCCACTCATGACCCTTACCACATATCCACCATCTAACATTCCAATTCTCTTCATCAATCATCTCATTATCAGGTGTTACATCTGCATTTCTTTTGAAATTCCATTGCTTAGATAAATCTGGATCAATACATCTAAGTGATTTAGCTTCTATTTTATTAACATTGTTTAATTTATCTAGCTGCTGCTTTTTCTTCATACACTTTGGACAAAGCTCATCTTCAACTTTCAGCCTATCATTAGGAGTTGATCCCCAAACATGTCCCTCAGAGCACTCCCACCAAATATATTCGTAACTTCCATATGTAATATCTTCAGGATTCAAGTGACCATTCTTGATAGGATGCCATTCACTTAACAGCTTTTTAGAAAGACCTGTATTTATAAGTAAATTAATCATAGTATTCTCACCTCTACTTTTCTGATTCAATCCACCATTTGTCTGCGTTCAATTCTTCTGTAGTCATCTCATACTCATCTAATTTAACAATTTCATTTTCCCTATTAAAAAAGCAAGGCTTTACAAATATAGAAGCATTTCTATAACTATAACTTTCACCTTTATACGCTTCAATTTTAGAAATTTCTAGCTTATAAACATATAATGGATGTGAATATATTTGTCCAACTTTAAAAGTTTTATCACTATTGTTTTCCGAAGAAATCTCTTCAACTATCACTTTACTTGGAGTACCATGGAAATGACTATCCCACATTACGTTTCACCCTAACTTTAAATTTATTTAATTCTATTGTATCAGAATATTCACACGTGCAATTAGGAAAAAGGTATAATTTTATCATTATTTTCATCTATTATAATAAAATAAGTTAAAGATATTACTGGCTAAGTAGTTTAGAGTTTTTTGTCCTATGTTCAAAAGGTTTAGACTTTCATGTCCTGTTATTAAGACATGAAAGTACCTACAAAATTTATAATAATGGCTATTTATCAAAGATTCTTTATAAGTTTTTAGTTTAGAGTTTTTTGGAACTTGATTGGATAAGAAAATCAAGTTCCAAAACTTTATTGATATACAGAACTAAATACATGTAATCTTGTGTGAACGTATAGGCTTAAATACTACATTACTGTTATTTATAAAGAAAAGACATCCTAAGATGTCTTTCTACTCTGTAACAAATTTAAATACATAGTACATAAAAAATAGACAAGATAGATATGCTAGTCTGCCAGCAATCGATTCTCTCATAAATTTCATAAGTATGACTTTGATAAGCAAGGCTAAGAATAACGGTATAAAAAGTACCATAGTAAGTTTGATCGCTATGTCATTTATTGTTGGATTAAATGGTTCAAAATCAATTATAATATTTACTTACCTTTATGCAACTTCTTATTTATATAGTTTAATATAAATAAACTCGCTAAAATGATACCATAAAGTTCCTTTCTCTAACTGAACCACCTTAATTTTAACCGGTTCTGGTGCAAATATGCATGGCCTCTACTCCTATATGATATTACCCTTATATAACCAAAAAAAGCAACGCTATGGACGCTTTAGCCTACATATTCTTCAACTTTACTAAAGATACCATTAATAGATGGAGGGGTATAATTATAATCGTTATCAGTGAACATTAAAAAAGATGATTCCGATTGAATATCGGAACCATCTTTTCCGGGCTTGATTTTTCAGTTTTTTTTTATTAAACTGTCCATTTTAAAGGGTACATTTCAGTTGACTCCGCACCTTTTTAAAAATAATTTATATGAATGTAAATCGCCTTTAACACCACAGTAAAATCTATAATATCAATGTTACATCTTACTACTTTGTATCCCATTTTTCTAAATGGAAGTAGAACAATACCCCATCTTTTGTATTAGTTACACCGTACTTTACATTATGTAAATCTAATATATTTTTTACAATTGAAAGTCCAAGACCCGTTCCACCATATACTCTTTTTCTTGATTTATCCACTCTATAGAATTGATCCCATATTTTATCTATGTTTTCTTCTGCTATATGTGCCCCTTTATTTTCAAACCCTATATATACGTCATGTTGTTTCTCGTTTACATCTATCACAATGGTTCGATTCGCATCTGTATAGCGAATCGCGTTGGTAAACAAGTTTGTTATGACCTGTTCTAACAGATGTGTTTTACCTTTAACACAAACATTATCTATATTTAATTTGATGTGTAGTGATTTTTCTTTAATTTGAACTTGTAAATCTTTTGCTGCCTTTTGAATTAAATTCCCTATATTAACCTGCTCCATCTGTATTTGGTACGTTCCGGATTCATATTTAGCCAAATTCAACATTTCATCTATTAACACATTCATTTTCTCTATTTCTTTTTCTAATGCTTCCCAATAATATTGATTCATTTCAGGCGCGATTCCATCTTGCAGCATAGATGCAGATATTTGCATGACACTGAGTGACGTTTTTAATTCATGCGAAACGCCTGCAATGAAATCTTTTCGTGTCTGTTCTAATTTTTTCTCTTTTTCTAAGTCTGTTTTTAACTGATTGATATATCCTTCCATTCTTTCTGAGAGTTGATTAATATTAGAGGAAAGCTCACCAATTTCATTTTTTGATTTGATAGAAAGCTTATCTTGAAATTGAAATTGCATTATTTTTTTCGTTGCTTCATTAATTTTTAGTAATGGTTTGGTAATAATTCTTGAATAATATAAACATACAACCAGCGATAGAATCAGCACAAATGCTATAATATATATATAATAATCACTCATTACATCTGTCACTTTTGTAATCGGTTGTAACGAAGACAATGTATAAATGAATTCATTTACTTGTCCATTTTGCATGAGTGGTTTTATCGTTTCTAGATACTTGATTCCATCTATACTGATTTCATTCTGAACCCATTCGTCTCCTTGTAATTTCACTTTATCGCTGATCCATTCCGATTGAAATTGCAAAATACGATTTGCAAACACCTCATTACTATACAATGTATTATTCATTTTTGAATTGAAGTAAACTGGGAAATTTATCTCTGTTACAATTCCCTCTAAGAAATAATATTTCTCACTTTCTTCTTTTGAAAAAACCTTCATACCATTTTTAGCACCAGACATCATATATTTATCAATCTGATAATAAGTAGGTGCAACAAAATTTCCATCATAACCTTTTATTCTCAATGTTGTAGGAATCACTATGTCTTTATTCGATCTTTTACTTACTGTATCCATGATAGCTAGTTTAGTCGTTTTATTGAGTAAACTTGTAATTAATATACTGAAATTAGGATCCATATCTTTCTTTGCATTGATTAAATTATTAAACACAACCTTAGAGGATCGACTCGAATCATTTTTATCAACTGTTTTTATATAATGATCTCCTGATGGTAATTTCTTGATATTGGCTTCTTTATCGAGCCTAGCAATCATAATACCCTGCTGATTAGCATACGAGAGTTCCTTCCTCTGGAGTGTATTTTCATCCTGTTTATGAGCTTCATAAAATGTATAGTACCGTTGTAATTGCTTCTGAACATTTTCTTTTTCTTTATCTATATATAAGTATTTCATCACATACATTTGTCCGAAAAAGATAGCTGCGATAATCATGCAACATAGTAAAAAGGTAAGAGAAAATAACTGAAACACAATCTTCTTTCTCATCATTTTTCTACCTCAAATTTATAACCCGTACGAACAACTGTAATAATGTGTTTTGCTTTCTCACCAAGTTTTAATCGTACATTACGCATATGTGCAGTTAGTGTTTTATCATCTCCATCATAATCGTATCCCCAAATATTTGTGATTAACTGCTCTCTTGATAGTACTTGTTCCTTGTGTTGCATTAAAGAGTGTAAAATTTCATATTCTGTATGTGTAAAATCTATTTTTTGTCCATCTATTGAAACAGAACGTGCTGATTTATCTAAGCGAATACCACATAAATTAATACAGTCCTGATATTGTACTTGTTGATTTGTATCTTTGAACAAACGTTTTGCTCTCGCTAATAAAATAGACGGTTTAAATGGTTTTGTTACATAATCGTCTGCCCCAAGTTCAAATCCAAGTAACGTATCATCTTCATCACTTCGTGCCGTTAATAGGATAATAGGAACATTAGAATTCTTTCGAATACGTCTACACACTGACCATCCATCCATTAATGGGAGCATAATATCCAAAATAACTAAACTGATATTATGCTCTTGTTCAGCAAACAAATCTAGCCCAATTTGACCATCTTCCGCTGTAATTACTTCATATCCATCATGCGAGAAATAATGGGCTACAGTCTCTCGGATAATCTGTTCATCTTCAACTATTAAAACTTTTTTCATCTCTATTCTCATCCAATCTACGTTCGTTTTACATTGAAACTGTCATCGCTTGTCTTCCCATTTGAATCCAGGCTTGTTCAAAACTATTCCGATCAATTGCTCTGTGTTTGTCCTTCTTTAGTGGATCTTTAATATATACATATTGTTCATCATAATCGGTCACAACGACACTATGCTGGTGATATGTCACTTTCATTTCTCCTGCATCTGTACGCCATGTATAAAATTCATCATCAGGTAACCGTTTAAAACGGGCATTTGTTAATACCCATACAGGTTGCCCTCTGTCTATCGCCTCATATATTTGCTGAGGTTCTTTGTGACTTAGATCCTTCACTTTCTCTTCTGAAACATACTCCTTTGCCAATTCTAAAATCGGCTCTACATAAACACCTAGTCCAGGTTTATCAAATGTAGCTATATCCCCAATAAACCCTTTGTGCATATTCCCCTTTATACCCTTTCCCTGAAATGGTACAGACTTTATCTTTGCAGCGAGTTCCATCTTATCGACTTGTACACCTGAAAATTGCAACACCATAGCAAGGCTCGTTACTTCACAACCTCTCATTAATTCTGGTTTTTGTAGAATCAGCGGCACATCCAATGGCCTTACTATCACTTTTTCTTGCTCTATGGGCCTATTTTCTTTTTCAAGTACCTTTTCTGATTCTACTGATTCATTTCTCATATATTCTACTTCTGATTTTGCATTCTCCTCTTGTGGTATTGCAGGTTGTATTTTAGTAAATATAGGAATATCACCATGTGACATACCAATGTTTGTATTTAATACTGATAGTGTAAATACAAACAGGGTTGTTTTTCTAAATGGATTCATCATTATCTCTCCTCGATGCTTTATAAGGAGAGTGTAATTTGTTTATATTTAGATAAAATCATATTTATAGAAAGACAAAGTAAAATTCATATCAAGATTATATAAAGATAATTGCTTTACGTATTAATCTTATGTGCTACAAATATTGCTTTCAACAAGCAATATTTAACTTCTTTAAGTTCACGTTCTAATTTTTCGTACTTTGCAAAAAGTCCTCGAATTCTTTTCATTAAAGTATAATCTTCGAGATTTTAGGTATGTGGTTTGATTATTATTTACAAATCCTATTGCTATATGGTAATTACTATTTATCAACAATTATTTGTGAGATTTTAGTTTAGACTTTTATGTCTTTCTACACTTGTACATGGACATAAAATAGATACTTTTTAGAAGAGAAAGTATCCATTTTCATGAATATCTTTTGTTACTTATGTAGAATTAAATTTTAGTTGAATTTCACATTTAATTAGGTTTTACTATTTAGTTTTGTTTCAAATGCAGTTAAATTAGTTGAAGCCTTACTAAAATTTGGTTCAGAAAGTTGTTTAGGTCTTCGTACTTCTGTCTTCTATTGGAGCTACACCTTGTATCTCTTGTAATATAGAATTTGCTACATTTTCTCTATAAAATTCTTCAACTATATTTTTCAAATAAATACAATTTCTTTATTCCTTGAATAAAATCAATAACTCGGCATACAATACCTCTGCATCGAGCAGTTAGACTGGGCTAACTGCTCTTTTATTGAATAAATTTTTAGGGCATGTTAACAATATAGGTAATCCAAGTTTGAATACGAATAAACATTGTATTCATAGTATTTACTAGAGCAGTTAGTTTTTTCTAGCTGCCTTTTTGAGTTTTTCCGAATAAAATTCTAAATTATGTGTTCACGAGTAATAATGGTAGATAAAGAAATAGGAATTCATCATTTATTTAGTTGAGTGGATATGCAGGGGAATTTACTCCGTTATTGGATAAGGACGGAAAGTCAATGTTAAAACTATATATTCGAATAAAACAATTTATATTATTCAACTATATGGTAGCTTTAGTTTCACAAGGAAATAAACAACTTTATTATCTGTTTTGATTTCAGAAGTAAAGCTGAACTTAACTTTTTTAAAAGGAGATACTACAATTTAAGCAGTGCCTCCTTTACGTTTTTATAAGTGAGTTTTAATGACCTTATTGTTTCTATTCATTATGTCCAATGCTATAGATGGGCTGATGCAGCTTGAATTCACAGTGACTTCTTTAATTTTGTTTTTCCTTTTCTTCTAGGAATGAGCAGTTAGTTTTCTGCTGAATGCTCTTTTATATTAACTTGTTTGTCATCATATATTACGGATATGTAGCTATTAACTCATAGGGTCTTCTTTTAAAGAGCACTTGTACCTAGTGCTCTTTTTAGTTTCCTTATTTAGCTCACTTTTAATTTTACATAATATTTTTAATTCCGTTTATACTATAGTTGTAACTTTAAGTTACAACGTATTGTGGGTATCGTTATTGTTGGACAATAAAGCAGTTAGTTCATTGAGCTAGCTGCTTTATTATTTAAATAATAACAACATTAAACCTCTCCCTATAAATTGTTATTCATAACATCATTAGTTACTATATTTTAGTTTTATTTCCCACTTTTCCAGCATATTCTTTAAGAAGGGTGTTTAGCTAAAAAAGTTACCTCCTTATCGATGAGCACTCACTTATGTAGTGCTCCTTTTCATGCTGTACAATTCTGTTTTACTTGTATAATTATATATAGTTTCTTTTTTGAACCTCCCACATTCTTTTTTACAAGTTGCAATGAAACAGTTAGCTTTTTTCTAACTATCCTGTTTTTATTTTTCACTTTTTAGTTAAACGTACATATATTAACTTTGAACAATGGCCAATAGGATACTTAACCTACCTCTCTAAGAGCACATTTATATCTGTGCTCTTTTTTGAGTCACTTTAAAATAACGATTTTGTTTAGTTATCATTTGATTAATCATATTTAAAATTTTTTAACATATCTTAATTTTAATCAGGAATTACACTACCCCCCAGTAGATCTGTAGTTCCTGTAATTGAGCCTATAACTCTGATTAGAACCTGTTATAAACAACAGGTTCTATTTATGGTCATTCTTCATCCCCATCGTTGCGATAGGTAAGACTTTGAAGTTATCTCCATCTTTTGCGCCACTTAACACTGTACGTGCGAAATTCACTACATTCAAACACCTCTAGGCTACATTAAGCAATACAAACTTTATTAATGTATTCATTTCTAGCTTGAAGATAAAAAAATTCATGATTCCACATATTTATATTCTCTATCCATTTTGGATACTTTAAAAATGGATACTTATTTTATACATATTTTACTTGTATGATTTTAATCAAAATGTGAGGTGGTCGTTTATGATAAAAGGCTATGCAGCATTGCTTATTATAGATGTACAAGTGGGTTCATTTAAAGAAGAAAGAATGCTATATAAAGGAATTGAATTATTAAAAAACATTCAATTGTTAATCCATAAAGCTCGTACTGTCCAAGCGCCTATTTTTTACATGAAGTTTAATGGGAAAACAGGATCTTTATTAGAGCATGGAAATCCGGAATGGGCAATTCATGAATCTGTAGCTCCACTATCTGAAGATATCGTTCTTGAAAAAAACCACCCTGATTCATTTCATGAAACAAGTCTTCAACAAGAATTGAATAAAAGGGACATCGAACACATTGTGATTACAGGCGTTCAGTCTGAAATATGTATAGATGCGACGTGTCGACGTGCATATAGCTTAGGGTATGATGTTACTCTTGTTGAAGATGGGCATAGTACATATGACACTACATTATTATCGGCATCCCAAATTATTAAGCATCATAACGATATAATAGGTGAATGGTTTGCTGATTTGAAAAAAGCTCAGATAATTGAATTTTAATTAATCTTGAATAGGTTTTTCTTGATAGATATAGTACGAATCATTTAAATTTAGCTAAGGTATTAATCCTGTTTCCTATTATTAAATATATGTTTTACTGTATGCGATAATGTAATAATTATATTCTAATAATTAAATGCCCCTTTTAGGGCTACAGACACACCGTTATTAAGTAACAAAAAGCTTATTTTTTTCATTTTGGGGTAATTCTAAATTCTTAAGTTGATGGGCATGTGGTGCTATCCAAAAGTCAAAATAAACAAAATAGAGGAACAAATGCAGTTTTATAAATCAATGTTTGTGTCCCTGGAGTTTCCTTTAATGTTAATATTAACTGATTTAAAAATAGCCCTTGTTACTATTAAATTCCTTCCAATGATTAAGGAAGGAATTTATAGTTCAATTATACATGTTCCTTTTGATTGTTTATATGCATATCGTATTTTGACCAAAACTATATGCAAATGAGGTGAAAAAATGCCCATTACGAATCGATTTTCTACCACTACTAACGGGGCACTTGCGATTACAGGGAACACACTAGGTTTAAGTAAAATTAGTAACCAAAACCGTGCTGGTACAATCGGGGCAATTGGTGCATTCGTAACTACGAATACCGCTTTACAAGTACCTACTTTTCCTGCTGGTACAACGTTAAACTATACACAAAATAGTTCTACCGCTGTATTAAATATCCCTGCTGGTAGTACGATTCTTTACGCAGAACTCGTTTGGGGTGGAAACTATTTATCTCGTGATCAAAACATTACGAGTGTTTTAGGAAACCCTGTTTCTTTTACTACACCTGTTTCAACATACCCAATTACCCCTTCGGCTGTTACAGCTTCAAATCAAACTTTCGTTTCTGGATCTGTCACATTTGGATTCTATACACGTTCTGCAGATGTAACATCTCTCGTTCAAGCTGCTGGATCTGGCTCTTATACAACTGGCTCTGTCCCTGGACTTGTTGATCCTTTAGATGCTTCTAATGGGGCTATCAATTCTTCTGGATGGACGCTCATTGTCGCTTATCAAAATGGGACATTGCCAGCAAGAAACTTAACCATTTATGTAGCGGGTAACCGTGTTTCTGCTGATACCGGTAGTGCAGATGTAGCTGTTTCAGGATTTTTAACACCTTCCGGAGGACCTGTAAGCGGACGATTATTTTTGAGTTCTACCGAAGGGGATGCTGATTTAATTGGGGATCAGGCTCTATTCGGACCAAATTTCAGTTCATTAAACGCTTTATCCGGACCAAATAATGCCATAAATAATTTCTTCGGTTCCCAAATTAATAATGCTGCAGGAAACTTAGATACAACAGGGACATTTGGAACGCGAAATCAAAGTGCTTCTTCAGGTACAAACATCTCTGCAGGAAGACAAGGCTGGGACATTACTTCCATTGATATTTCTCCCTATTTAACAAATTCTCAAGTATCTGCCGCAATCCGTTTAACAACTAACGGAGATGCATACATGTTAAATACAGTCGGTTTACAAATTAATATAAACTCACCTAATATACAAGCAACGAAAAGCGTGAATAAAAGTGTAGCTACAATTGGAGACATTCTCACTTATACAGTTACTATCCCTAATACCGGACTTCTTCCCGCCAATAACGTTATTTTGACAGACATTCTCCCTAATGGGACTTCCTTTATACCTGGCACTGTAATGGTAGATAACATACCACAAACAAATGCAAATCCTGCCGCTGGTATATCTCTTGGAACAATCAATAATGGTGCTTCTCGTACAGTAACTTTCCAAGCGACTGTCGTTTCTCTGCCAAATCCAAATCCGATTTCTAACACTGCTAATATTACATTTCAATATACACCAATCGCCGGAGGAACGACCTTTAACGGTCTGGCAACAAGCAACTCTGCTGGAACACAAGTTAACCTGGCAGATATTAATGGTACAAAATCAGTTAACAAAATTTTTACTGATATTGGTGAAACGCTAACTTACAGTATTGCCTTAGCTAATATAGGAAATATCGCTGCAACAAATGTTATATATACGGACCCGATTCCTAGCGGGACTACTTTCATTCCAGGGAGCGTAACTGTGAACGGAGTTACCCAAGCTGGCGCAAATCCCGCTACTGGTATATCAATTGGATCTATTGCTGCTAATTCTACGACTACGGTTTCATTTCAAGTATTCGTTCCTTCTATCCCGCAAACAAATCCCATATTAAATAGTGGTACAACAACTTATCAATACATTCCTGTGCCAAATCAACCGGCAGTAAGCGGGACTGATACGACGAATATTGTCTCCACTCAAGTGAATAATGCTACTGTAACAATGACGAAAGCAGTAGATAAAAATTTTGCAGATATTGGTGATATACTAACGTACACCGTTTCCTTTACAGGTACAGGTAATACGAATGCAAACAATGTTATTTTTACAGATGTCATTCCTACTGGAACAACTTTTGTTGTAAACAGTGTAACAATTGATGGCACGACACAAGTGGGCGCAAATCCCGCTAACGGTGTGAACATTGGATCCATCCCAACTGGTACAACAAAAAATGTTTCATTTCAAGTAGTAGTAAATACAATACCCGCGTCAAACGTCGTATTTAATGGATCAAGCGCTTCTTATCAATATACCGTCAACCCTAGCCAATCACCAGTTACAAAAAACATTTCTTCTAATCTCGTTTCCACTCAAATTAATAATGCGAATGTAACATTAACAAAATCAACTAACAAACAATTTGCCACAATTGGCGAAACGATAAGTTATACAATCCTTATTACAAACAGTGGAAATACAGCTGCAACTAACGTACAGCTAACAGATTCACTTCCAAATGGAACGATATTAACACCAGGTTCGGTAACACTCAACGGTGTTTTACAAAATGTAGATTCACTCGTTTTCGTACCTATTGGTACAATACCAGGAGGAGCTACTTTCACCTTATCCTTTCAAGTAACAGTCATCAATATTACGACCCAAAATCCTATCATTAATAACGCCTTCGCTTCTTATCTATATACTGTAAATCCAAGTTTGCCACCGACTTCAAAAACAGCAAATTCTAATTCTGTTACATCAACAATTAGACTAGCAAATCTCCATGCTAATAAATCTGTAGATAAAACGTTTGCGGAAGTTGGTGATGTATTAACTTACACCTTTGCTCTTACTAACGATGGAAATGTTGCAGCGAACAATGTATTACTATCTGATTCAATTGCGAATGGAACCGCTTTTGTCCCAAACAGCGTTATAGTTAACAGTGTTACTCAGCCAGGCGTTACACCAGCTAGCATCAATATTGGTAGCATCAATGCTAATACTACAATTACAGCTTCATTCCAAGTAGTAATCACTAGCATTCCAAATCCAAACCCTATTTCAAATAGCGCTTCCATCTCCTATAACTTTATCGTTGATCCAAACACTTCACCTGTAAGTAAGAACACTACTTCAACCACTACATTTACTCAAGTAAACGATGCAAATGTCATTTCAGCCAAAACAGTGGATCGAGCGTTCGCTACCGTAGGGGATATATTAACTTATACTGTTACTTTGACGAATGCAGGAAGTGTTTCTGCTGATAGCCCTACTTTCGTAGATACGAATCCAGACGGTACTACCTTTATTCCAAATACTTTTCTTATTAATGGTGTACTTCAAAATAACGCAGATCCAAATATAGGTGTTCCACTACCTTCCATTGCTGCTAATGGCTCACTTACTGTCTCTTATCAAGTAACCGTCACCTCTTTACCAACACAAAATCCAACATTAAATTCATCTAGTACACAGTATAGCTTTATTCTAAATCCGGGCGATCCACCAACTATAGAAACATCTGTAAGTAACACTGTAAGTACACAAATTAATTTAGCAAATGTAGTGATTGTCAAAGAAGTAGATTTAACTATCGCCGATGTCGGGCAACCAATCACATATACAATTTCTTTAGCTAATCTTGGCAATACTACAGCAAATAATGTTATTGTTACCGATATAATCCCTAATGGCTCCACTATCGTACCAAATAGTATTTTTATAGGTGGTACTTTACAACAAGGTGCAGACCCTAGTACCGGTCTTCAAGTCGGCTCCATTCCTTCAGGTGGTTTTACAACGATTGTTTTTCAAATAAGTGCAAATAGTTTACCTTCACCAAATCCAGTTCAAAATAGCGCTGCACTTCAATATAGCTTTATCGCAGATCCAAGTTTACCTGCCGTTGTCAGAAACGCTACTAGCAATATAGTAACGACGCAAATTAATACTGCTAATATTGTTGCCACAAAACTAACAAGTACAAATTTCGCTGATGTTGGCGCTGTCATAACGTATGCAACAATTTTAACAAATAACGGCAATATCCCTGCTTCTAACGTAACGTTTACAGATATCATTCCAGCTGGTACCATCTTCCTTCCTAATACTGTAACGATTAACGGTGTCCCTATAGCAAATGCAAACCCTGCTAATGGCATTTTAATTGGGACGATAGGAGCGAATTCATCACGTACTGTTGCATTCCAAGTTTCTGTACCAACTATTCCTAGTCCAAATCCGATTACGAATCAATCGAGCACTACATTCCAATACACATACGACGCATCCAAATCAGTTGTAACGCAGATGGTGGCCTCTAACACCGTACAGACAACTATTAATAACGCTACGATTGCCGCTGTAAAATCGGCAGATAAACACTTTGCTAACGTAAATGATATTATTACGTATACAACTACTTTAACGAATAACGGGAACACACTTGCATCAAATGTAATTTTTACAGATGTAATTCCAAACGGAACATCATTTATTCCTAATAGTGTAACAGTAAATGGCAATACACTTCCTAATACAAACCCAGCAAGTGGAATTGCAATTGATCCAATAAACCCTAATACAAGTGCAACAATCTCATTTCAAGTAATAGTAAATTCCATTCCTAGTCCAAATCCAATCCCGAACCAAAGCAATACAGCGTACCAATATGTCATAGATCCTAACTTACCTCCAGCGTCCGCCAATGCGTTAAGTAACGTAATAACAACTCAAATTAATAACGCTACAATCGTCGCTACGAAGTCAGTGAATACACCGACAGCTGCAATTGGGGATATCGTTACTTATACGATTGCAGTTACGAACACAGGGAATATCCCTGCTAGCGCTACAGTTTTAACAGATGGACTCGGTGCAGGCGCCTCATTTGTGCCAAACTCTGTAACTATCGATAATATTCCGCAGCCAGGGTTAGATCCATCACTTGGTATTCACTTGGCAGATATTCCCCCAGGAGATACTGTATTCATTACTTTTCAAGCACAAATTTTAGCGATACCACCTAGTGGCACATTAACAAATAATGCTCTTGTAAATTATGAATATACCGTAAATCCAAACCAATCACCCGCTGTTGGTAGTACAGTTACGAATACGACGGTTACGCCAATTATTGATGCAACTCTTTCTATAAATAAAACTGTCAATTCAAGATTTGCTACTATTGGAGATACACTGACTTTCACTGCTATCATTACTAATTCCGGTAATACTACCGCAAACAATGTTATTTTTACAGATGTAATTCCAAATGGTACATCATTTATTCCAAACAGTTTTACGGTAAATGGAACAACTATTCCTAATGCAAATCCACAAAATGGTATCAATATTGGCAACTTGAATTCAAATGCATCTGCTACACTCAGTTTTCAAGTAAACATTACATCACTCCCAAATCCGAATCCAATCCCAAACCAATCATCGCTTCAATATAGCTTTATTGTAGGTATAAATGAACCGCCAGTTTCACGAACAGTTCAATCTAATAAAACTTTTACACAAGTAAATACTGCTTCCGTTATCGCAACAAAAACTGCAAGCAGTGCATTTGCTGCTGTTGGAGATACAATTACGTATACAACTACCCTCACCAATAGCGGAAATACTACCGCAAACACACCTGTTTTTATCGATATATTACCACCTGAACTTTCATTCGTTCCTGATAGCGTACAAATTAATACCATCCCACAACTTGGATTTAGACCAGATAGCGGGATTTCTTTAGACTCAATTCCAGTTGGAGGAACGACAACAATTAGCTTTCAAGCTATCGTTGGCTCAATACCAGTTACAAATCCAACTTTGAACCAGTCTAGCACGACATACTCGATCATTGTTGATCCTACCCAGCCGCCGGTGACAGAAACAGCTACAAGTAATCCAACTTTAGTTCAAATTAACGAAGCGATTATTCAAGCAACGAAAAGTGTGGATCGACTATTTTCTGACGTAGCACCTGGAAATTCATTTTTAACGTATACTGTTTTATTGGAGAATATAGGAAACACAACTGCTACGAATATCATTTTTACAGATCCGATTCCAAATAATACAGTGTTTATAGCGGATAGCGTTCGAGTAGGCGGGGTTTTATTACCTGGGGTAAATCCAGCGAATGGGATACCAATTGGGGATATTATTGCAGGAGATTTTACAAACGTTACCTTCCGTGTGCAAGTAGTTAGCATTCCAAATCCAATTTTCACAATTGGACCTGGGGGGCCAAACTCACCAGTTGTAAATGGCGCTTCTATTGATTATCAATTTATGACAGGACCTAATTTACCACTCGTTTCAAGAAGTACGACATCCAATCCGGTTTCGACACAAATAAATTCCGGAGAAATTACACTTGTTAAATCTGTAGATAAAACTTTCGCAACAATTGGCGATACAATTTCTTATACGATTACATTAAATAACCCTGGAAATGTCACTTCACAAAATATAATTTTCACAGATATTTTACCTGACGGAACGACATTCATATCTGGCACTCTTACAAACGATTCTGGTACACAGCAGATCGGAAATCCAGCTAACGGGATTCAGATTGGAAATATAAATCCAAACGGAACGGCTGTGATTACTCTCAACGTACTTGTTACAAATATTCCAAGTATAAATCCAATTTCTAATTCTAGTTCTGTACAATTTTCACATGTGGTCGACCCTAGCCAACCTTCCGTATCACAAATGAATGTATCTAATGCTGTTTCGACAACTATTAATAGTGCAATTTTAACAACCCAAAAAAGTGCTGATAAATCTATCGTTTCAGTTGGAGATACGATTACGTATACAACTACTATTACAAATACAGGAAATACAGCCGCTACGAATATTACTTTCACAAGCGCTATTCCAGCTAGCATTACCTTTATACCAAATTCATTCACGATAAATGGCGTTCAGCAGTCTGGTGCACAACCAGCACTGGGAGTAACTATACCAAATATCGCACCGGGTGAAACAGTAACTGTTACTTTCCAAGTAAATGTTATTTCTGTTCCCCCTTCAAATTCGATTATGGGTAATGACACAATTTTATATTCTTATACTGTCGATCCAAACGGAACTCCTATTACAACTTCTATTTCAACAAATATCGTTACAAACCCGGTACTAGATGCTATGATAACGATGGTGAAATCTGTAGATCAAACACTTGTAACACTAGGTGATACCATTACCTATACGACAATTTTAACGAATAGCGGTAATACAAACGCTACGAATATTACTTTCACTGACCTCATACCAGATGGTACGACGTTTATAACTGATAGCGTTACAATAGATGGCATCACACAAATCGGGCTCAACCCTAATACAGGTATTACAATTGGATTAATTGCTCCTAACAGCTCAATATCTATAGCATTTCAAGTTACCGCTACTTCTACACCAGCCCAAAATCCTATTGCCAATTCCGCTACTGCTTCTTACACATTTATCGCTGATCCTAATGCCCCTATTGTTTCAAGGACCGTTACTTCAAACACAGTGTTCACTACGATTAATACAGCTACCATTCTTTCATTAAAACAAGTCGATAAATCCTTTAGTCGTATTGGAGACACACTCACTTATACTGTCGCTTTAACAAACAATGGAAACTCATCTGCGCAAAATGTTATATTCACAGATACCGTACCGAGCGGAACAGCATTTATTGCAGACACATTTTCTATTAATGGAATTCTTCAAAGTGGTGCAAATCCAGTGAACGGTGTAAATATCGGAACTATAACAGCTGGGACTACAGTAACAATTTCGTTCCAAGTTACTGTAACGTCATTACCAACTGAAAACCCCATTGTAAATTTCTCATCAACATCGTACCAATTAGTCTCACCGCCTGATGCAGAAACTTCAATTAGCAATCCTGTTTCAACGCAAATTAAAGAAGCACTATTATCCATGACGAAAAATGAAAGTGTATCCTTTGCAGATATCGGGCAAACTGCTTTTTACACTACTTCTATTTCGAATATAGGAAATACAGATGCAACTAATATTGTATTCACAGATGTATTACCAAATGGAGTCACATTTGTTCCTAACACATTAACTGTCGATGGTGTTTTACAACCTGACGCGAATCCAAATACAGGTGTATTACTTGCAACACTTCCGCCTAATGAAATATATAGTATCGTCTTTCAAGTTACAGTGAACAGCATTCCCCCTATTAATCCAGCACCAAATACAGCATCAACAACATATGAGTTTACTGTTGATCCTGTTAATCCTCCAGTATTAAGTGCGGCTACTTCCAACACTACGCTTCTTCAAATAAACAACGCGAATATTATAAGTACAAAAACAACAGATCTTACTTTTGCGGATGTTGGTAATACAATAACATTTACACTTAACCTCCCGAATACAGGGAATGTGACTGCAACTGATGTTACCGTTATCGATACGCTTGATAGCAATTTAACTTTTGTTCCAAACAGTTTCACAGTTAATGGGCAAACCATTCCAAATGCTGATTTATCTACTGGTGTAAATATCGGTTCAATTAACGGTGGTACTGCAGCAATTATCACATTCCAAGCTACCGTTACAACCCTACCAATCAACAACCCTATTTCTAATTCAGCTCTTACCACTTATCGTTATATTGTTGATCCAGACCAGTCACCTATTACAACTTCCAATCAATCTAATACAACGACAACACAAATTAATAGTGCTATTCTTACTGCACAAAAAAATTCAAATGTGTCAACAGTAGATATTGGGCAAGATATCATCTACTCCGTTACAATTACAAATAGCGGAAATGTTAATGCAACGAATGTTATTTTTACCGACGTTATTCCAGACGGAACTTCCTTTGAACCAAATAGTTTTACACTTAATGGAACTATTATCGAAAATGCAAACACCATTACAGGTGTCCCAATTGGTGATATCGCGCCAAACGAATCTGCCATTGTAGAATTTCATATTACTTCAAATGAAATCCCGGCTATTAATCCAATTACGAATCAAGCTAGCGTTAGCTTTCAGCATATCGTTAATCCAGATAATCCTCCTGTTTCAAAAAACATTACTTCAAATAGTGTTATCACAACAATTGAAAGTGCTATTTTAACTACTACTAAAATCGGTGATAAAGCTTTTGCAACGATTGGTGATACAATTACGTATACAACTACAATTACGAATACTGGAAATATCCCTGCCAATAACGTTATTTTCTCAGACCCGATACCATCGTGGACACAATTTGTTGCCGGATCCGTTATTGTTGATGGCACTCCATTACCATCCACTTCTATTACCAGCGGTATTGGCATAAATACGATCATTCCAAATCAAACTGTAACAATCATATTCCAAGTTCAAATCGTAAGCAATCCATCAACATTCACACCTGAACTCCAAAACTTAGCATTTGTTAACTTCCAATATAACGTAGGCAATGCATTACAGGCTCAGCCTGGCAATGTGGAAACGAACGTCTTCGTTACTTCTATTCATTCAGCAATACTTTCAGCTGTAAAAACTGCTAGTACAGCCTTTGCGAATATTGGAGACACGATCACTTATACAGTTTTAATACAAAATAGCGGCAGTACAAACGCTACGAATGTAAATTTCTCAGACCTCATTCCAGCTGGAACGACCTTTATTGAAAATAGTTTTGCCGTAAATGGAAGTACCATTCCAGGTGCAAATCCAAATAACGGAGTTAATATCGGAACCGTTAGTACGAACAGTTCCTTAACCGTTACTTTCCAAGTCATAGTTACATCTACTCCGCCTTCAAACCCAATTACAAACGTTGCATCCGTTCAATACGAATTTCTTGTTGATCCGACTTCTCCTCCTGTTACAGGCACAATTACTTCTAATAGTGCTTCTACACAAATTAATAATGCTACTGTTACAACGGTTTTAGAAGCAAATCGAACAATTGTATCTATCGGAGATATAATTACGTATACAGCAACATTAACAAACACTGGAAACTTCCCTGCAAACTCGGTATTACTCATTAACGGTGTTCCTGAAGGGGCATTATTTGTTCCCAATAGTGTTACGCTTAACGGAATTTCACTTCCAGATGCAAGTCCAACTCTCGGTATTCCAGTTGGCATTATCGCACCAGGTGATTCTGCTACAATTACGTTCCAATTTCTTGCAAACTCTATTCCGCCACAAGGAGCAATTATAAATCAAGCACTTACAAGTTACACATATATTGTCGATCCAAGTCAACCTCCAGTTACAGCAACATCTTCATCTAATACGGTTAATACAGCTGTCGTTGATGCATCACTATCTGTAATTAAAAATACAGATTCCCTCGTACAGTCTACTGACGGTACAATCACTTACACTGTAGTCGTTCAAAATAACGGGAATACAACTGCAAATACAGTTACTTTAACAGATTTGGTCCCAGAGGGAACTGCATTTATTCCGGATAGTGTGACCATTAATGGTGTTTCAGCTCCAGGTACTGATCCAAACGTAGGGATCTCATTAAACTCCATTGCACCTTCGGAAATCGTCACCGTCACATTCCAAGTTATCGTTCAATCCATTCCAAGCGTGAATCCAATTTCTAATATAGCTCGTATTGACTATACTTTTATCGCTGATCCAACTGCTCCTATCATCTCTCGAACAATTACGTCTAATCCAGCTTTCACACAAATTTCGGATGCGAATGTTCTTTCTTTAAAAGCAGTCAATGCACAACAAGCAACAACAGGTGATATTTTGACCTATACGATAACGCTAGAAAATACCGGAAATATTCCAGCTACGAATCTCATATTTTCAGATACGCTTCCAGAAGGGACTACATTCGTAGACAATAGTTTTACACTTAACGGAACAACTATACTTGGTGCCAATCCAAATGTAGGTGTTACTTTGCCTAACCTAGCAGCAAACGCTACTCACCTTATTGCTTTCCAAGTTCTTATTAACGATCCATTCTCGCAACAATCGATTACAAATCAATCTAATACAACATATACAATTCAACCAGATCCAGGGCAACCGCCTATTACTGAAACATCTACAAGTAATATTGTCATTACAAATTTCGTGCAAGCACAATTAACAATTACAAAAACGTCCAATCCAATAACTGTAGATATTGGCGGAACTATACTTTATATTTCTGAAGTGAAAAATAGCGGCAATGTTGACGCAATAAATATTATTTTTACAGATTCGATTCCAGTTGGGACTACATTCGTTCTCGACAGTGTCACAATTAACGGTGTACTTCAGCCTGATGCAAATCCCGAAAACGGAATACCAATTGGAAAGATTCCACCAAACAGTTCCAAAACAATACTATTTCAAGTACAAACAAATAATCCACCTACTGAAACCGAAATTGTAAATCAATCTTCAGTAACTTACCAATATATAAGTATTCCTACAGCTCCACCAGTGAATCGCTCTGCAAATTCTAACATTGTTACAACATCACTTCAAAATGCGAATATTATTTCCGTTAAAAGCGCAGATGTAACTTTCGTCTCCATCGGGCAATTTATTACCTACACAAATACACTACAAAATATCGGAACGGTTCCAGCTAACAATACGGTGTTCATTGACAACATTCCAGAAGGGACAATATTCATTGAAGATAGCTTATCAATAAATAATGTCATTCAGCCTGGTACGAATCCTGAAAATGGAGTAACTCTCGGCACGATACAACCAGATGAAACAGTCACTATTTCATTCCAAGTACAACTTACAAATATACCTGAAGACAATACAGTCATTAACATCTCAGACACTTCATATGAATACCAAATTGACCCTAGTTCTCCAATTATTCAGCGTAGATCATTATCAAATACAGTAAACACGGAAGTCCGTACAGCAAATGTTAGTGCAATTAAATCTGCTAACAGATCCATTACACGCATCGGTCAAATTATCACATATACCATCGCAGTTACAAATGCTGGTACAGTACCTATTACAAATACTCTCCTAATTGACGCAATCGCTGCTGGCACCACATTCGTTCCAGATAGCATTCTTGTAGATGGCATACCAAGACCTAACGAAAATCCAAGTACCGGAATCTCACTTAATATTATCCTTCCAAACAATACAATTATCGTTACATTCCAAGTAAATGTAGACTCGATACCTTCTCAAAATAACATGAATAATATCGCCGTCATCCACTATGAGTATCAGCCAGACCAAAGCTTACCACCAATTTCAGAAACGACATCTTCCAATACTACAAATATACAATTTATTGATGCCATTCTTATCGCTACAAAATCCGCTAATACAGTATTAGCTAATATTGATGAAACTATTGAATATACAGTACTCATTCAAAATAACGGATCCACTACAACTAACTCCATCTTTTTTACTGATATTATAGAAGATGGAACAGTATTTATTTCGGGGAGTGTAACAGTTAACAACACTGTACTTCCTGCAGCAGATCCGAATATCGGCTTTTCCATCCCGAATATCACATCAGGTCAAGTAGCTACAATAACATTCCAAGTTTCGGTTACGAATTTACCTGCTGCAAACCCAACACCTAATACTGCAAACATCGTCTACGACTTTATTTTCAACCCTGACTTTGCACCAATTCAAAAATCGACTACTTCCAACACTACTTTCGTTCAAATTAATGATGCTGATATCGTTTCACTTAAAACTGTTGATTTGACTTCTGTAACAATTGGTGATGTTTTAACTTATACAACAACTTTAACAAATACAGGGAATACGGATGCTACTGCTCTTGTATTTACAGACAATATTCCTGGTGGAACAACCTTTATAGACGGTAGCGTTTTAGTAAATAACATTCCGCAGCTTAATGCCAATCCAAGTACCGGTATATTGTTAGGAACGATTGCTCCTAACATTTCTATCCCAGTCACATTTTCTGTTACTGTCGTAGCGCTTCCAGCTAGTGGTCGTATTCAAAATCAATCCACTTCTCGTTATACAATTAATAGCGAAGAACAAATATCAACTAGTAATATTACCTTCACTGAAGTTATTTCTGCTAATATAATTGCAACAAAAACAACGCCTATCCAATACGCTGACCTACAAACGATTATCCCTTACACTATTTCCATCACAAACAATGGGAATATACAAGTGGAAAATATTATCGTTACAGATATCATCCCAGCAAATACGAGCTTTATAGAGAATAGTGTTATTGTGAATGGAAGCGCTCGTCCAAATGATAATCCACTTAGCGGGATACAACTTGATAACATTCCGCCTAATACGACAGCAACTATTCTATTCCAAGTACGGGTTACTTCAATTCCGCAAACAAATCCAATCTCTAATACGAGTACAATTGAATACCAATACACGTTACCAAACCAGCCGCCTATTACCGAAACTATTATTTCATCAGCTGCCGTAACAACAATTAATCATGCGACTTTGAATAGTAATAAAACTGTTGACCTTGCATTTGCAACGGTTGGTGATGCGTTAACGTATACGATTACACTAAATCAAACCGGTAATGTTGCAGTAAATGATGTAATCATTCAAGATATTATTCCTCAAGGTACTACGTTTATAGAAAATAGCGTCATTGTAAACGGAGAAACTCTTCCAGGAGTGAATCCAGTAAGCGGCATACCAATTGGTACTATAATTGTAGATGGAGATGCTATCGTTTCATTCCAAGTAACTGTGACTACTATTCCAACACCAAATGAACTAAACAACAACGCAATTACTACTTTTAACTATATAGTCAACCCAAATAACGTACCCGTTACAAATACGACTACAACAAATACCGTCACAACTACTGTCCAAAATGATAATGTCATTGCCATAAAATCTGTTGATGTAACGAATGCCTTACCTGCTCAAACTTTAACGTATACAATTACGATTATGAATAGCGGTAATGTAACGATTGAAGACCTTCTTGTTATAGACACCATACCAATAGATACGACTTTTGTTGCTGGTAGTGTTACGATTAACGGAATCAATCAGCCTAATGAGAATCCGGAAAATGGTATTACGTTAGGAAATCTTGCTCATAATGACTCTGTCATTATTACGTTCCAAGTGACAATATCTTCTTCTACTCTTCAACCTACAATTAATAACGATGCTACTGTTTCCTATACCGTTATCATTGATCCAGATGAACCACCTATTACAATTACAAAGCAAACAAATACCGTTACAACAACATTAATCGAGCCAATAATTAACATTGAGAAAACAGCAGACAAATCTATCGTCGTTATAGGAGATGTTATTACATTCACATTAGAGGTATTTAATGATTCCACAATTCCGACAATTAGTACTTCTGTTATAGACACAATTCCAGCTGGTACAACATTTATAGAAAACAGCGTAACTATTAACGGTACTTCGGTTCCAAATGTTCGTCCAGACACTGGTATTAATATTGGTTCTTTATCTGCAGGTACAGTAGCAACTATAACATTTCAAGTCCTCGTAACTTCTATTCCTTCAAACAGTACAATTATAAATTCTGCAACAGTTACCGCTGCTTTTCAATTGACACCACAGGATCCAATTATTACTTTCATTGTTAATTCAAATATTGTTCGTATACCAGTTCAATTTATAACTACAACAGTCACGAAAAATGCTTCCGTCAGCTCAGCTTATTTAAATCAATATTTTGATTACACGGTACGCATTACAAATACTTCCAAAATTTCACTCTCAAATATTTCGTTACAAGATACTATTCCAGCAGGTTTACAATTTATAAACGGCACTGTCTTTATTAACGGTGAACGCTCTCCACTAGCGAATCCGAATATCGGTTTCCTAGTTGCCACTAATTTAGAGCCAAACGAAACAATTATCGTGTTATTCACAGTACAAGTAATAAGTCCACCTGTTAATAATGAGTTTAAAAATACGGCCAATATTTCGTTACAACTTCAAGTCTCGCCTACCGATCCACCAATTACAGTAACCGTTACAAGTAACGAGAACATCGTCACCTTTGTTCCAGAAAATCCAGATGAAACACTTCCAAATTTAAATTGCTTCTTTGACGGTGAACGCTTCATTCGCATTACTCCTCGAAATATAAGAAATTACCTTTGGGCTTGGATTTGGTGGCAGTAATTAAATAAAAAATAAAAAGCTTGTAATTTGGATGTTATCCAAATTACAAGCTTTTTTGACATGGTACCTCTAGTTACTTAATCTATTTCAAACCTCTGATAAAAAATTATTCAGTCAATTTTTTAGTTGAAAAGAAAATATTAAGAAAAGTAAAAGGTGAAATTGAAAGAAAAGTGTAAAAGCTTGTTCACTTATATAATTTATGTAAGAAATACAGGTAATGTATATGAAGCAATCGAAGTTATGAAAATAAAATATATAATACGGGGTATAGCTAGTATTGATATTTGGCAGCTAATATCTAATTCGGTAACCAATCAAATTAACTCATTTTACTTTCTTGGGTAAAGCTGAACCTGAATGTTCAATTATTGAATGAACATGAACATTAATTTGGGCATCACTAAAATAATTTTCGCCTTGATCCCAATTCTTACGTATTTTCTTCCATTTTTTATAATTATGCCGCTTATATACTTCTCCTAACGCTAATACATCTACCTTATATTTTTTTTGAACAAGCTTTATTGATTTTTGAATCCTTTGTTCCACCTCTTTTGAAATATCCTTCGTTAAGCGTTTTTCATTCATGAATTTTTTATGATCACTAAAATGCAACTCCGCTAAAGCACCTTCGAGAAATAGATGAATATCAAACTTCGGTTTTGTAGTATTTTCAGTAAATACCTGTATTTTTCGGTGTAGCTTATGAATTTCATATGTAATAAGCTGGTCCTTTTTACGTATGGTAAAATAACCTCCTAATTTTTCACCGATTATAAAGTTTATTCCCACTGTCTGTTCGCCGTTTAACATTCCAACACACTTGTTATCCTTCCCACGAAACAACGCAGCCCCATCCATTTCTATCCCCTGTTTTGTAGGTTTTAAGACAGGTAGTACAAAACTTCGGTTTGAAATTATCTTTTCCTGCACGTCACCAATTCTTGCTGCCTCAACCATCTGAGCATTTTTAGGAGGGTGTTCAGCTAGCATATCAATATACTGTGCCGGTAAATTTTCTGGTTTTGCATTTTGTTTCAAGATTGCTTCTGCATTTTTCTCAGAAACAAATAGACGAATATTTCTTCTCATTTCATGATCTCGAATGTATACATCTAACGTATTTTGTAAAACATTTGGATTCGATAGTAATTCTTCAGAAAAAATGATTACTTGTATATGTGGAAAAAATAAAGTACGACTAATCTTTTTAGCGATTATTCGTATTTGTTCAAACACACTATCTCCTTTTGCACTCACATCAATATAATTATTCCCTGCGCCTTTTCCACCTTCTTGCGTTAACTTACTGGGAAGTACCATTTGATACGTCCCTTTCATAATTGGATTAGATTTCTTTTCCTTAACAATATCGTAAGCGGCACCTACTACAAAGCCTCTTTCTTCTATCTCCGCTAACTCAGAGCAACCGCTGATAGCCCCAGCTATAAGCGCAATTGTTATAACTTTAAAAAGACATTTCATTTCCACCATTCCTTCATTTTATCTTATATACAATAAAAATTAGTAAAGGCGCTAACACAATAAATCTCATATCAAATCACTTAAAATCCAAATAAGCCCACTGTGTGAAAAGAAAGTTTGGATAGCGATATCTCGAGGCATAGAAGATGCACCTATACATCACTGGTTGAAGATGCCACAAAAAACAAGTTCCCAACATCTAAGTTTTTCATCTCTATACTCAAATGATTTCAATTATTTTTGCTTCTCAAGATTCATTATAGAACCTTTATTTTTTTGATTAACTTAACAATTAATCTTCATGTAATTAAAAAGATAGATTATTGATTTTTATGAAAGGAAAAGATGTTTATGACACTACATGGACGTTCAGAATATTTACTGAAAGAATGAATGAAAAAATTACACTGTAAGAATAAATTTAATTTTGTGTTTTTTGAAGACAGCAGATGCAACGGACCTGAAGGTAGCTGTTTTAAGATGGGTGGTGAATTCGAACTTTTATTACAAAGAGCAGCTAAATTAGATCCCTTGTTTATTATTCATGGAGGAGACAAGGTTTATACAGTAGAAAAGAAATATGTATAACACTAAACAAAATCATTATCCCTAAAAACAAAATATACGGATTAAATAATTATAAAGTAGACTATTTAGAAAAATAATTATATCTTACCCGGCTTAATCCTATTTTAGCAATGCATGCGCAACCTAATATAGGGGTAGCGTCAGGAAAATGCGGATTTACAACGTTAAGGAATTCAATATAAAAAAGCCTAATTTCTCGGTGTTGCAAGAGCTTAGGCCTTTTTAAAAAACTATAAATACCGTTTGAATTAATATTAGGATCCATCTTGGTACTTCAACTTTCCGGAGTTAACTAAATTAACTTTAACTTTTAAATTCTTTATACTGTGTTCATTTAAGTAAAACGAGTCTGTTTTTACTTCTTCTTTCCATTTTCTTGGATTCTGACGGTATAATGATTCACCTAATTTGTAGATATCTGCATTTATTTCTATTCCTTTTTCAAAGGATTTTAGAATTTCTAATTTGATAATATCTTCAGTTTTTGTAATCAACTCTTTATCACTAATTTCCTTGATCTTCTCATTTATTCCAGCTTGAACTTCAACTCGAATATTAAAAAGTATGGGCTTACTACTCATAATAGGGGAAGTTGTAATCTTAGGTTTCTCTATCACTACGGAAACAACAGCGCTATCATTCTCAATAATCCACACAGGAGATCGAACGTTTTTTTCATCCATCCATCTTAGACCGTTTAAATCAGTCTCAGAAAGCCATCCTTCTAGGCGATTATTCCTTACAAAGAACGCTCCATCATTTCTTAATAATGGTGCTTTTTTGGATTCTTCTTTCCAATTTTCTGTTGAAATTTTAAGTGATGGGATATAAGCAGTTTGCCCCATCGGATCACTATCTCTAATAAATTGATAAAATTGTTTAGGTTGTATGTAAGACCGTTGTTTATACCTTTCCTTTGGTTCATGGAGAATGGTAGACAACCCCGATAATGTAAAAAAGGCTTTTGTTTTAAGTATATCATCAATGGGTTCCTTTGTAGCGTATAAGAGAATATTATAGCGTATTTCTCGGTACCGATTAATAAAATCAATAGAGTCTTTAATATCTTGTCTGAGCAGTCTTTCGCTTAATATTATTGTAGATACATGTCCCCAAAAAAGTCTTTGTTGAGCATCCTTATATAATTGATTTAATGCTTCCGTAATGGTAAAACCTTCACCTCTTCCTATCCACACTGGTGGTTGTTTATCAGGTCTAGCCCCCTCTAACTTAGCAACGTTAGAAAAGTCAAGTAACTGAGCATAAGCTATATATTTTCCTTCTTTAAAATCTATACCAAGAGCTGCAACATAATAAATATCTTGAACTTCTTTAATATTCCAACATCCAGATAACATTGCACTAGTGATAAGCATCATAATTATTAGTTTTATTTTGTGCAGCTTCACTGTTTTCCTTCTCCTTCGTCCGTTTTAGAACTATCATTGGTTCGGAGATAATCAACTCTATGTCTATAACTTCTCCACGGTAAACGAAACAATCCCTTGAAAAAATCTGAACTAGATTTTGGGAAAACTAAAGCTAAGTAAGGGATTCCAAAGGAACGTAATCTTGAGATATAAAGAACGATTACGAATCCGGCAAGCATAAATCCATATAACCCCATCAAAATTGAACATAATAGTACAAACCCTCTGAGTATGGATACTGCTCCTGCTAATATTTGGTTTACTAAGGTATATCCCGCAATAGCAGATAAAGCAGTAATAACAATGACAGAAGGGGAGATAAAACCCGAACGGATTGCAGCATCCCCAATGATTAGTCCGCCTACCACTGAAAGGGTTTGACCAAGGGGGGAGGGTAATCTTTGACCGGCTTCACGGAACATCTCAAAAAGGAACAAAACAATTATAAGCTCAAGTGGTGCTGGAAATGGTAGACCTGATCTTGCAACAGTCACAGTCGCAAGAAGAGGGAAAGGAATTTGATCTTGGTGATAAGCAAGTAATGCCATCCAAAATCCGGGTAGGAAGACAGCTAAAAGAAATCCTATCCACCGATAAAAGCGTGCAAATGATACAGTTAGAAAATTAAAGTGGGAATCTTCTGCAGCTTTTATTAGGGGTACCGCCAGCATTTCGGAAAAAAACCACGCTAAGAGAATATATATAAGAAAAGAGCCAGAATTTACCCCGCTAAGAGTAAATCGGCTCTTTAATATATAAAGGATGCACAGAAAAACCTAGAGGGGTTCAGCCGAGATACTTGTAGAAATGGGTCATAATCATACATTATTTTACAAATACATCTTATCTTGAAGGTATATGGATTATATAAAGTTAAAAATATAGTGTTAAACCCAAAAAAACACCATAACAGTGTTCACGGTGTTTTCCATATTAAAAATAAGACTATTATTTAAGTACTCTGAAACTGATTCATATTGTAGAAATATCCATTTTAAGATAATGATACGCTTCAAAATCTTCATTAAATATATCTGTAACTAATTTTATAGCCTCCGTATCATAAAAGCTCTGATATGTCGGCAGCCGAGGGAAAGATGGATCTGTAATGTCAGCTTCAGCGTAGTTTCCCTTATGAATCATCTTAGGCGCCTGATGATGCCATGATCTCGTTAATGTGTCTAGTGGGATAGTCTGTAAGTTATATTTGTTTTCTATTTTTGAGATTTCATTAGAGAAATTCTCTAAATATATATAATTGGTTACAAACTCTTCTTCTCCTTGAATATATTGTTGTGAATAGTGTGGATTAAGATAGTCAGAATCTGCCCCATTCGCGTGAAGATAATGTAAAAAATGTTTAAATGATTTTTTCTTTTTGCATGTACTGTCGTTATAAATAAACTTTCTAATAGGTTCCCACTCTGGATTTTCTATACCTGGTGGAGCAATAAGGGGTCACCATACCCAAAAAAGAAAATTGTACATTTAGACAAAATTTAGACACATTTAAACTGATTCCTGTACGTTAAGGAACCGATTACTTAGTTTACTACTTTTTTTAAAGAATCAAATAGTGAAAATTTCGTGGAAATTTGCTTAACGTAAGTTTTATATCAACTATTACGTTGGAGTACAGCCAAGGTACGTGTATTATCTACTATGAAAATCAGGAATATTTAAAGTATTCTAAGAAGAAGAATTGAGTGATAAGCTACGTTAACTACTTGATATCTTAACTAAGTAAATTATGTATTTATTGTGGTATAATTAGAATCATAAAATTTTATAAAAATATATGTGTATCTTTTCATTCTATTAAAAGGTGTGTGTAAATTTGAATATTATAAATTACGAACATAATAATCAACTTGTAAAATCTAAATCGGATTTTTTTGATAGCAGTCATTTCGAAAAAATTATGGGTTTGGGTATCCGTAATATTGACTACTCCCAATTAAGTGAAGAATCATTAGTTTATTTATTTTTACATGATGAGCCTTCTTTAACGAAAAAAAGAAGTGAGCGAACTAAACAACAGTATCTGCACGATCTTTCTCATTTTCTTCGTTACATAAAAGAAACCATTGGAACCATCCAGGAGCTATCCCATAATGATATGGAAATCTACTTCTATCAACTAAGTAAGAAGTACGCGGCCACCACATTACGTCGAAAGAAAACAGTGGTTCAGCAGTTTTTAAAATATGTGTATGATAACAATGGACTCTCTGACAACTTTAGTAGTCGTCTCAAAAAAGTATCTGTAAAAAAAGAAGAGCTAGTCAATCGTGATCTCTTTCCAGAAGAAGTGAACGAAATTCTAGATACATTGAAGAAAACGAATTTCTTTATGTATTCCTTGTTTTTCCTTCTTACAACTACTGGACTCCGGATTGAGGAAGTTGCAAATGCAAAGTGGGCTGACCTTGCATTCCACCCTTCTTTAAATGTTTATCTCCTACGTGTAGTTGGTAAAGGAAATAAAACGAGAGAAGTTCGTATCTTTGAAGATGTACTTAACGATCTCTGTCGTCTTCGTCAATTACGAAAACAAACGAGTGAATTAGATGCCTCTAGTTCATCTGCCTTTCTACCTAAAGCGGATGGTTCTCATTATAGGGCCGACTACTTATCAAAATATGTAGCAGAAAAAATTGAAGAAACTAATTTACCATTTCTGCGTTACCGAAAAGATAGAATAACTCCTCATACCTGTAGACACTTCTTCGCCAATCATTTAATGGGAAAAGGAGTCGAACTTAAGAAAATACGTGACTATTTAGGACATGAGTCTATTATGACGACGGAACGTTATTTAAGAGAACGTACAAGACGTCAAAACTTGGCCACAATAGATATCGGAAATTCGTTATTTTAGTAAGTATATATATAATAGGAAGAAACTCGATTGATGTATCGTTTTCTTCCTATTTTTCTGCTCATAGAACTCTAAATATCTCTCTTTCATCATAACATTTACACTAACGTTATAAATCAGAAAGGAATAGGTAAAGATATGTCCCATTTAAGCAAACGACTTGCTGAATTGCGAAAAAAACGAGGATATACGCAAGCCGATATATCACATCGCCTAAACATCGCCCGTACTACTTATGCAAATTGGGAATATGGAAAAGCTGATCCTGATGCAGATTCGATAATGCGGATTGCAGAGCTACACAATATCTTCATAGATGAATTGTTCGGAAGAAATAATCCTCTAGAAAGTAAATTAGAATCTATTAAAGTAGCGTTAGCAGATATACCTGCTGAAAAGCAACAAGAAGCGCTGGATGTTCTTATTAATTATACATATTTCATTAAGAAGCACTTTCTATCATAAGGTAAAAAATAAGTTTGAAATTCATGAAAAGGTATGTGTTTGGATCATCTATCCATACCTTTTTGATATTTGTGAATGATAAACTCTACATAACGATCTAAATAATCTGAATTATTAAAATGAAATCCATCAGTAGCAACTAATATCTTATTTAATGCATCAAACTAATTATTCTAACAAACCTGTATAGTATAATTACATATTTATAATGCCAAAGATCTATTTCTTCTTTTGTCTGCATAGCTCATATTAACAATTAATTTTGTATTGCTCGGAAAAATAAACAGCCATACACTGCATTAACCCTAAAACAAGAACGTTTGTTCTTATTATATTCCCACTTAACTTAAATAATCAAGTCGTTTCATGAGAATACGTTCGTTTTCTAAAAGAAATTATGTATTTTTCTTGAATTTATATTCATATATATAGAATGTGTGATTATTTATGCTAAAATGAATGTGATATGAAATATTGCTAATATATTTGCCATTATAAAAGTAGTGTTTTTAGAATCATGTTGGTTTAAGACAAAGAAAAAGACATCTATAGAGATGTCTTTTTCTTTGTAATGTACTAAGAAGAATGTTGTTATTTAACCAATTGCTGTTGGATTTCCTTAATTAAAAGTTCCGCCCCTTCTGGACTAAGAACAATTTTATTATTTGCTAATGATATATTTTTTTCTGAAATATCACCAGTTATTGCACAAGCATCATAAGATTTATATTTTTGTAAAATAATCTTTTCATCTTCTACAAATATTTCTATAGGATCTTTTTCTGCAATTCCTAATGTTTTTCTTAACTCTTTCGGAAGAACAATTCGCCCTAATTTATCTACTTTTCTTGTAACACCTGTTGATTTCATGTTTAAATCCCCCCTTTATTTTTTATATTTCTAGCTACTATCTGCATGTAATACTACAATTATATATCTAAATTCCTTTGTCGCCTTTTATCTCATTTTCCCTTTCTTTAGCTTCTAAGCTAAATTTAGCGTAAGTCATTATTTTTTCTAGTTCATTTTTGGAAGCATTATAATCTTTAATATAACGTTCTTTTCTTCCAGGACTCATATATTTATTTTTTTTCATTTCGTTTATTGTTTCTATATTCATGACTTTTCGTTTTCCCTTTTTCTCATATAAAAGTTTTAGATGTATAGCTAGGCCTATACTCCAAAGAGTAAAACCAATAATGAAAGATTGTAATGGATGTGCTGAAAGAGAATGATCAATAATAATGAAATAGAGAAAATAAATAATTGAGATTGCAAACAAAAATGAATTATAGTATTTTTGTATATTTTTGTATTTATGTATTTTTATTTCGTGTTGTTTTTTTCTCATTTCAATAGTCTCTAACATGTATAAATTATCTCCTTTTAAATAGGACCAGGTGGTTATTTTTTATACTATCCCCTTTTAACACTAAATAGAAATAATAGTGAAGCCAAAGGGACTATTCCTTTGATATTGCTAGTGTTTGCGCCCCTTGTTTACTTATGTTTCACTAACAACAAATAACCTTATATATTGATTATATAATTAGAGTTAAAGACGAACAACAATAAACTTCATGAAGTTTATTGTTATTTAGTTAAATGGCTAGAAATTCAATAGTATTGCTATTATATATCTATAAATAAGTAAAAGGATGTTCAATATGACTATATGTAGCTACTTCCATTTTAATTGAAATTTCAACTATATAAAGTAACACTTTTAATATAAGTAAGGGAGCGATTACTGTTGAAAATGACAAAAGGAGATTCAATACTCCGTTTGCTGACAGAAATTAAATTAGAGCTGAAGGAAACAAAAGAAGCTATTGAAAAATTAGATGAGAGATTAGAGAAAATAGAAAAACAAACACTTTCTACAAATTCATTTAAACTTGCTCTAAATACTCGAAAAGAAAAAGATTGGAAATATCCTTCTAAGATGAAATGAATTAGATTGATATTTTTCATTTTAGAATATATAGAAACAAGTAGAACATCTAAATAGGTACCTTTAATCATTTAATATAGATATCGCAATATAAAGTACAATGAACATTGTTTTCTTTCTTACTACCACACGGAAATTGTCCCCTAGCTCATGCTAGGGCTTTTTCTAATAACCCAATATAACAAAAAAGACACTTACTTCCCATAAAGTAAGTGTCTTTTTTGTTATTCTATCTGCGCAATAGGAAGAACATGATGATCAGCAGCAATATGCTCAGGGAAGATAAATCCCTCTGAGTCAGTAAGAAACTCTACACCTATTTTTTTAAAACACTCATTTACAAACTCGGAACATATATATTCATTATTGTCTTCGTGTCTCCCTATTCCTAACCCTATCCGAGCAACAATTTGAGCAATTTCATTTTTATCGTATCCACTGTTTAATAAACTAAAGCCAACTTTAATAAGGTTTCTAATCATTTCACTATCATCGTTAACATTTTGCAATAATTCATGACGAGCAATAAATAATGAACCATTATATCTGTTGTTAGAGTTCTCATAGTTTTTTATATAATGCTCTAGCGGGACTATCCTGACTCCATCGTCCTCAACACTTTCCATAATAAGCGTATGTTCTCCCCATTTTACAATAATCCCCGTATGACTAAACATTGATTCAGAAACCTTTTTAATTAATTTACTCACCAAATAGTTACCTGAACATAAAAAAATATCTCCTGTTTTTAAAACATTGATTAAATTTTCATATTTATCAATTTTTATGTTATTAAATTTATCTGTTCCCATTACATAGTTCACAACCTCACCTATGGAAATTACTAAGAAGAGTTTCTTTAATCTATTATAAAGTTTATTATTTAAAATCAGTCATATTTTATTCGTTAATATCTCTAAAATTTTTGATTATCATATAGGCCTCACCATACCATTTCGGGAAAATTGTACGTTTAAACACAATTTGGACACATTTTAAGCGTTTCCTGTACGTTAAGAGACATCTGTCCAGAAAACCTTATGTTTATGGACAGACGATAAAACTCAATAATATCAATGCTTTCTAGCTATAATCGCGTTCATAAAGTGTGTATATAAATCAGTGTTCAATTAAACTTTGTATTTTATCTTTATGAACATATACTCATCTAAAAGAAACACTGTAATGACAAAGGTCTGTAGTCCTTAGCGTACAATTTTCCCGAAATGGTGTCGTGAGGCCTATAAGGGGAATTCCATATTGAAGGAATAATCCCTTTTAAAATCCATCGACGAAGCTCGCACGGTCTTTGCTGTATTTTGTCAGAATGGAAATTAATAGATTATATTATATGTTACCTTTATCAGTAATATATAAAAAGATTTATAAAAAGAACTCCTAATACACACAAGAGTCCTTTTTATAAATTATTCTTTTTCATTTCTTTTTCATTTCTTTTTCATTTCTTCTCACGTACTTTTTATCTTTCATTGAATATACAATTCTCATGTATTAAGAACTCAGTGAATTACACATCCGTCCCTAGCATTTTTTCAATACTTGCTAGTATTTCTTTTTTATCTACTATTAAAGGCAGCGAATACACAGCAGTATTTTCTAAATCTTCTCTTCTATATCGTATTAATGATTGTATCTTCACCTTTGGAATCCCTTGTTTCTCCAGGTATCGATACACCGATACTTTATATCGAAACTTTAAATTCAGATCATCTATACCATCTAATAAGTCTTTGAGACTATATAATCCCATAGGTAATTCGCTAACCGGAAACTCTTCAACAACTTTATTCATTAAATCTGTTTTCGAATATAGAAGACTTGTCTGCTGTAGCGCTATAGTTTCAAACATCTTTGTAGTAGTAGTTTTTTGTTCTTGTTTTTTAGCTAATCTCATCATTTTCTCCCTGGATGCGATGCTTAACTCGTCCAAGTAATACCGTTGCCGATCAACAAGCAAAACTGACTCTTTCAACAAGAATTGTTGAAACTCACTTCGCGAAAATAATTTACGTTTCGTGAACAGCTCCACATATTTACTACCCTCACAATGTGTAAATAAAGCCTTATTTGCTACAGAGTTAATATATACATGATAGATGCATGGCGCTATGTTCCTTTGTACATAGTCATAACTACAACTAAGATAATCAGCCATTTCTTCAATTGTTATATTAAAATCATCTTCTATCAATTCTAGGTATGAAGATGCTATCTCCTCCAACGAAAGCCCCTTACCAGGTATCTTAATTAAAAACTCACTATCCACTTATCTTCCACTCCCTTTAATAGTCATACACTACTTTAGAAAGAAGTTTGCTCATAACCATCTATATTGCGGGCTTAGGTGGAGTTTCCCTGAAAGTAATCCCTTTTTTAGTGATTGTACAATGGTATACATTTTCATTAACGGATTGTTTCTTACTAGCAGCAAATTTTATTTCTTCTCCAAATTCTTTCATACACATACCTAATGAAATATTAACATGTAATCTTTCTTCTAATCGGTTTCTTATTTCATCCATACACTCACCTAAAGGGACAAAATGTGGAGCTTTCAAGTCCTTTAATTTATAATTATTAATATTTCCAAATACATAAAGAAAAGGTTCATTTTTATCGTGATCAAAGCCCCCAATTAAATATGCAGCATTTACCTTAATTTCTTCTAATGGTTTCTTTTTAGAAAAGACCCTGCAAATGAAAGATTTCTTTTTGTGAAGTTCTTCCGCATATTCTTTTTTTCTGTTCATAAGCTCTTCTCGGAAAATAGACTGCGATTCTTCAACCAACTCTCCTAAACTTATATTTGGATTTTGTTGAAACACCTGCATCAGTCTCTTTTTAGATTTCACAGTTGCTTCAACATCACCTAATGCAGCTAAAACAATATGATCAGAAAGCTGAATGATTTTATTTGCCCACTCCTCTATAGAATGTGAAAATTCTTTTCCATTAAATATACTTCTCCTACGATCAGCAGAAATTTGCACATAGTTTTCAAAAATCCCTCCGATTATTACTGTCATTACTTCCTAATCCCCTTTCATTTCATTTAAGTATCACATTATATGTTTTCATCATACCAAATACAAACTATATATGTTAAGTATATAGGTAACATATATAAATTACCTTTCAAGATGACGTTAATTCAACTTAAAGATTCGATATTTCCCCAGGATACAATACCTTGTTTAGCAATTTGTTACAGCCATTAATTAATCGTGAAATTCCTTTCTATATTATAAACTTTTCTATTATATTTTAAATCCCTCTTCATAAAAGAACGTAGGTTCGTGTATAATAAGAACAGACGTTCTTTTATGAAGAGGGGGGAATCACAGTGTATGACTATTCAATCCTACCGAATAGAATCATCTTATGTGTGGATCTACGGAGTTTTTACGCTTCAGTTAGTTGCATCAAAATGGGATTAGATCCTATGCATACAAAATTGGCTGTAGTAGGTGATGTGAATAGAAATGGTTCAATCGTTCTAGCTGCAACCCCACCATTAAAAGCATTAGGTGTAAAGAAGATGGCAAGATTATACGAGATTCCTCGCAGAAAAGATATTCTTGTTGTAAATCCAATTATGAGTACTTACATTAAATGCTCCAATTACATAACAAAATTAGCTTTGCAATACGTTCCTATTGAGGATTTCCACCAATATTCCATTGATGAATTCTTCATGGATATTACGGACAGTATTCATTTATTTGCCCAAAATCCTTATGAATTCGCAATGAAATTTAAGCGTGAAATATACGATCATACACGAATTGAATGCACCATCGGAATTGCTCCTAACCCACTCATGAGTAAGGTTGCCCTAGACATTGAAGCTAAGAAGAACAAAGATGGAATTGCTTTTTGGCAGTACGAGGATATACCTACCAAACTATGGAGCATACGACCCCTTAATAAATTTTGGGGCATATCATATAAAACAGAAGAAAAGTTAAATAGAAAGGGAATATACTCTATTGGAGATTTAGCCAATTATCCCCTTAAATACTTAAAACAAAGTTTCGGCAAGATTGGAGAAGAATTACACTTACATAGCCACGGAATCGACTTTAGTCGCATTTCAGAAAAATATGTTCCTGCCACAACTTCTATTGGGAAAAGCCAAATTTTAATGCGTGACTACACAATAGAAGAATTTCCGATTATTCTACTGGAACATATAGAAGAAGTTTGTTATCGGCTTAGAAGACAAAATAAGCTTGCTAAAACCGTTCATTTTTCTGTCGGTTATAGCAAAAGTTATACCGGTGGCATTAGAAAAACGCATACTTTAAACCGCCCAACAAATCTAACAATGGATATTTATAATATCTGTACATACTTTTTGCATCAACAATATACTGGCGAACCTATTCGCAGCATAAACGTATCCTTAACAAACTTACTTCAAGAAGGAGAAGAACAAATTTCTCTTTTCGATAACGTACCAAAGAGAGAACAAGAAGTGAGGTTAACAAAAGTAATGGATGAAATACGCACAAGATTTGGGAAGAACAGTATTTTACGAGGGATTTCCTACACGCATAGCGCTACAGCTAGACATAGAAACACATTAATAGGGGGACATAGATCGTGAATAACGCTAATATGCCAAAAGGAAGAGGTATGGTCAAATGGTCTCCGTTCGCAGCAATGCCTGAACAATTTGCTGGTATCCGTGAAATCATTAAAGAGAAAAACAAAGTGACTCGGCCGATCTTAACCGCTGAAGAAAAAGAACTGATCGAGAACATATTATTATGTTCCTTATTATCTGAAGAAGAAATACTAATTACATATTATGAAGATGGTTATTTACTCTCTAGCTATATGAATGTTGTTGGTATCGACCAGCAACATAGCGCTATCACATGTACAGATGCTTTTTATAACAAGATAAACCTGCAATTTTCTAATATAATAGATGTAAAATAGAATCAATTACTACACTCACGTTTGGATCATTAATCAATAACAAAGAATCATCTTACCCTTAAATGCCCTGGAAGATGTAAGATACTCAACTATCACTGATCTCTTGTCAATAGGGACAAAGATTAGCGTCGAAATCACGTTCACAATAAAAAATCGTAAAGGGACTGCACAAATAATGACAAATTCAGAAGTTAGAACAAAATTAACACATGAAGAAACAATTAAATTCCTTAAAGATTTAATGGATAAAGATATACAAATAACTCAAAGATACTTACAAGAAAATGGATATCATAGTTATTTGAACTACATTTCAAGATATATGGGAGGTTTAACAAAAGTAAAAAAAGAAATTGGATATGTGAAAAAATCAACTAAATTACACAATGATAATGAAATTTATACACTATTAAAAAAATTAGACTCAGAAGGAATAAACATAACTTCTCGTTATCTAATTAAAAATTACAAAACACAATATGGCCACATTAGAAATAACATGGACGGCTTAACAGAAACATTAAAACAATTAGGGATAAAAACAGTAGTGAAAAGGGAAGGAATTAAAAGAACAAAAAGAAAATGGACTAAAGAAGAAGTTATTACAGAAATGAAAAAATTCATTGATAGTGGTGAAAAATTAAATTCTACAAATATAATAAATAAAAACAGTAGTTTGTATCATGCATGTGTAAATATTTTCGGTTCATATAAAAATACAATTGAATATTTGGGTATTAATTATAACTATATATCACAAGTTAAAAAACTCACTCCCGTAGACATACAAAACGAGTTAAGAAATCTATACGAAAAGGGTGAAGATATATCATCTCAAAACATGCAACAAAAATATAGAAATTTGCATGCAAGTTGCCAACGCGTTTTTGGTTCTTATAAAATTGCTATCGAATCAATAAATTTAAACTATGATGATATTAGAAAAACAAAAACATGGTCAAAAGAAAAAATTTTAAATGAAATTAAATCACTAAACGATAAAGGTGAAGATTTAACCTCCAAATACGTTTCCGAAAAATACAATGAATTACATCACGCATGTAAATGGTATTTTAATTCTTATGAAGAAGCGGTTAAACAGGCTGGAATTGACTACTACAATATTACAAAAAGAAAAGTATGGTCTAAAGAAAAAGTGAAAAATAAATTATTAGACCTTCATAATGAAGGAATCAGTTTAACGCCTATGTATTTAATTAACAATCATAGTGAAGTATATAAATCTTGTGTGAATTATTTTGGTTCATACTATAACGCTTTAAATGAATTTGGTATAGATTATACATCAATCATTATGGACAACCCACTTGAAAGAAGCAAAGGTCTAATACTAGAAAAGATTATAGAAAAAGTTTTTGATTGTTTATCAGTTACCTATATAACACAAGAAAGAACACATATAAGTGATGATGTTTGGATTATACCAGACTTTAAAATAACCAAAATGGACATGAACTTACACAACTTATTTAAGTCATCACCTAATCAAAAATTATGGATAGATTCAAAATTATCCTATTGGACATGTTTTACATCAAACACACATAACAAATACAAAGACCATTGCGAAAAGTTAGTCTTTATCTATTTAAGAGGACATGAAAAACCAGAATACATTAACGATAAAATGACAAACATATGTATATTTGAACTCTTACCATATATAAAAGATGAGGAAAAACGCCACGAAATCAACATTGAATTACTAAAATTGCTAGAAGACAACCCAAAGGAGAATAACTAAAGTAACAAAAAAATTATTTATATTTAAACTAATGTACGAAAAGGAAAATAATTTCTCACACAATAACAAAAAGTAAAAAAACAAAAACGTATTACTCGAAAAAGGTATTGATTTAGAGTTGATTAATTAAACTGTAGCATCCATAGAGGATGCTTTCTTTCTTTGCTATATAAAATTTATATAATAAATGAGAAATTAACTAAGCACACAATTGAATACTGTAACTATCATATTCAAAGCTAAAATATTTAAAACAAACGTTTGTATAATTTCCCTATACCTAATTTCATTATCGCATAAATGAAAAAAGATAAGACATTTACATCTATTCAAGAATTATAGTTAGTTATAACATAGAACTCATTTTCTTATAGTTAATTACTCTTGAATATTATTATATGTTTTTCTATAAGAATCCTACATTCTTCTCTATTTACATATGTATACACTTTTGTTGATTTATTATAATATCAACTTTGATTTAAAACTGTTTATATAAAATCAATAAATGAGATTTTTAGAGGAAGGGCGGACCTTTACTTATTAATTCACATAATTTTCAAACATTAAAACCCAGGATGTTAATATTTGTTATATAATGGAATCAAGCTGTAATCAATATGGTTTCCCCGTTATGAATAATGAGATAATTTATGTGTCCCGTGTATTCGCTTTAAAGCAAAAAGAACTTGTAGTGATTTCTACAAGTCCTTTTTTTATTTTTAAATTCAAATCAATGAAAATCCAAGATAGGTCCCCTCATTTGGCCCTTAACTAGAAAAAACATCTATTAATCCTACTAGTTGATTTTCTAAACACATGCTATTTATCAATTAACAAATTAATTGGGAACAAATTTCTTAAAACAGGGATACTCTGGATAGTTTTATCTAGTTCCTTCAAGCTTTCCTTCCTCTCATTAGGAGATACCTGCAAACCACCAACTAAACTTTTCCCTTTAAATATAATAGTATCTGTTTTTCCTTGTTTCAATTCAATTAATTGATATTCATTTTTTGACATCATATAGTGATTATTATTTATTGTAAGAGGGGATGCGAGCATTCTATTTTTATCTTTATCTAACATAACAAACTCTTTCCCGTGATATTGTACAATTGTATAATCTTCTTTTTTCTCAGCCTTTGTATATCCATATTGAAAGAAAATCCATGATGAACCTATACCAATTATAATGATTATAATCCCTTTTATTCCCCAGTTACATTGCTTCCAAATATAAGCTAATGGGTTTCTTCTATAAATAGCAACAATCCCTCTTAAACATAGCTTTAAAAGTCCATTCTTAATTATTCCTGACTTCAATTTTTTTAGGGAAAGTACAATAAATAAAAATAGTAACATTACAAGTAAAATGATAAAAAGTGCCCATACTCTAGTACTTAATAGATTAGCTACATTAAAATTATATGAATCCTTTAATACTAAAAATGGTAGATAGCTAAGGACTAGCATAAGAAAAATTCCATTTGTAATTGCATTTATAGGAGCAAACTCTTTCCTATCATAGATAGTTCCTATCACTTCCTTAAAACTACCAACTTTATTTAAATCTGTTTCAATAATTGAACTTGAAAACTCACCTATTTTCGAATAAAATTTTTCTAATTTTACTCTTATAAAAGTTTCTTTTTTAGGAGTGCTTTGCCTTGCATCCAGTATGTTTATTATAAAACTTGCGCACCAAATTAATACTCTTGAAATAAAATATAAAATACATATCCTGAGTATCAAAGAAGAAACATCATATACAGAACTAACAATTAAAGATACATCTAGATCACTTAAACTAATATCATCTATACCATAGTAATCTCTAATCCCCTTTTGAAAAGAATAAGAGAAAAAGTAGATGGCTCCTGTAAGAATTGTGATAATCCACGCAGTATCTTGTAAATAAGATGATCTATCCTTTTGTATTTGCGTATCTTCTTTTTCCATTTGATAATTTTTTCTTTTTATTCTCTTTCTCACCAATACACACCCTATCTAACTAATTCTTTTAAACACTTCTAATACCCAATAGCAACTTTACAATATATCTCTATCTTTTAATAACATTCTATCATTAGTTTTACTGTAGCAATAAAAGTTTCTGTAAAACCCTGTGCTTAGAATAAAAAGAGCAGATATCTAGCATCTACTCTTTTTTATAGGGATATCGCTATCAAGCTAACAAAACAAAACAAAACAAAAAATAAACATTTAGCATTCGGTGTTGTTTTACGGGATACCAATTAGATATTAAACATTTTCTTAAGTAATGTTTTTTTATAGAAGCTCCAACTAAATGTATTAATCCTTACGCTAGGCACTACAACAGTAGTAATAGTTAAAATGAAGGTGATTATATATAGTAAGGCCAATCCCCAAAAAACTAATTTATTTTCTGTAATTTGTTTAATGAAAGATATATTCAAAGAATTTGCCAAGAAGATTAAACCATTGATTGGAACCAAGATTATTGAAAGTAATTGTGCCACTTTTCTAGAATTATCGATAACCTTTAGTTTATTAATATTACGTATATTATTAAACTCATTAACCTTTTCTATTAGCTTCTCCTTTAAAGTAATGATGATATTCTCAACATCAGTGTTATGTACCAAAATATTCTCTTGGTCATATGTTATAAACTTTATTTTATTTTCTATCTTTATTACAGCAATCCTAAATTGCCCTTTTTTTACAAAATACACATCAAATTCTTCTGTTTTAACGGTTTCATAAAGAATTTGAGTATCTGAAACATGTTCTAGTATGTCTAGATTTAACTCTTTAAAATATTCCTTTATGGTAACGTAGTATATCTGATTAATATCTTCAGGGTCTAAACCGCTAAAAAAGTTAAAGCTTATTTGACGCTCAATATTTAATTTTTTTAATTTATTGGAGATAACAAATGAAAAAATATTTAAAGCATTATCATCGTTAATTAAAATAAACCAATGTAAATAGTACTCTAAAGTAGGAAGATAGCAAAAATGAATCGTTTGAACATCATTATCTAAAGTAGAATTAGGATCAAAGTTAACCTGTAACTCAGTGTTTATTTCATCATCTTGAGATACCATAATTAAGTTCTTTTTCTCATCATATAAGATATCATATTTATACCCTTGACTCACTAACCTTCTACTTAATATTTCTACAAAGAAATTACACCATTTCGTTATATTAAGGATTACTATTTCATTTCTAATTGTTATAAATCCTTGTAATTCAAGTTTTTCTAAATATTGGATATTTTTGTCATCTTGCTGAAATTTCAATTTATAGTCTGTTAAAGAAAAAACAATATTATTACTATTTTTCTGTAACTTATAAGAAGAAGCTATACGAGAAAGAATTTCGTATTCATAGCCCACTAGCATAATTAATCACCTGCGTTGTTGGTATTGCTGTATCTAATCTTTCCAATAAACTTTCAATATTATTCCCATTATCAGCACCTAATTTAATAAGAAAATTTAAAATCTGAGTTATTTCTTCCTTTGCAAGACTACTTATTTTGCTAAGATAAACTAAGATTTTTTCATCTAACTTATAAGTATTTTCATCAAAAGGAATAATTTTCTTCTCAAGTAAGCAGTAAAAAAAAGTATTTTGTAACAGTTTTACTATAACTTGAGTTTCATCTTTAAATGCTGTTTCAAACACTTCTCCGATTTCTTTTTTTGCTGTTGCAATTACAGCTTCCCGTTGAGGAATCGTTCCAACTGATAATCGTCTTCGAGCAAGATTTTTCATTTCTTCTTCATAAGTGTGATTTAGATAATCGTATCGGAGTAATACAGAGATTTCACTTATAAATTTATCTATATCTATAACTTGAAGGTTTTTTAATCGAGACATTATCTTACCTTCAGATCCATCTAAAATTAAACTAATCTCTTCACCCCTATTTAGTTTAACCACAGAAATGGGATAATTATCATACAAATACTTTATATCATCATGACATAGAGCATCCAAGAAACTCATTGGGTGCTTAACATCAACACTAAACTTCATTATTCCATTATCAAATCTATAGCGTGAAGGCATACTTTCATTATTAATAACTAGTAATCGCCTTAAAGTATGATCACTAAAATTATAAGGTTTAATTGGACTCCCCTGTTGGCTAGCTGCAATTCTTCTGTGAATTTCTGCAATAAATTCATTTTTTTCACCATCAGTATGAGTATATCCTGAGAAATTTGTCTGCAGAATTATATCTCTTTGAGGGTAAATTCTTAATTCAGTATGTGTTTTTTGTGATATTTTGTGATTCATGTAAGTTGTAATTTTATCAGTAGTCAATCTTATATTAATAATATCTTCTTTTGTCGTTAGGAGCGAAAATAGGTTCACATTAACATGATCTATACCTTCAAAATCTAAATCCTTTAATAAATTGTATATATTATTAATTTCAATCTTATTTATTGGAAAATAATAAAGTAGTCCATTGAAGTCACTTTTGGGAACAGAAATAATTTCGAAATATTGACTAATCTTAGCTACTAGCTCCTGTTCTTTTTCCTCTTCTTTTAAGTCAAGATATGTTTTATATAAAAACCAGTCATATTCATCTTTGCTAGCGGGTAATGTAGTTATTAATCTTTCACTAAGGCACCAATTAATAATTTCATAAGTGATTTCTGTAGATAGTTCACATATTTTCTCCCAAATACTAAATCCATCTCGAGTGAAGAAAAGTTTTTGTTCTCTTATATTCATTTTTCTAGACTACCTTCATCTTCAGATTCTGTTCCTTCATTTTCCATAATTAAATAATCCATTGCTCTAGTAATAGACGTAGTATGACTTTTACTCTGAAGCACTTCTAGCACTTTTTCAATTTCCTGAATTGAAATATTTAAAGCATCAGCTCTACCTAGCATTTTTGATATTGCCTCATCTACGTGTGCTACATTCAAAGTTTTTTTCTTTTGTTCTTTTAAGATACTATTTATTTCATACATCAAAATCACAGAAAGAAACTTTACTGAATCATGATATCTTTGAAATCCTTCCTTAGATATTCGTAAATCCAATCCATCTGAGAAAGCAACATCCCTTATTAATTCTCTTATTCTGCTTTTATACAATAAGGATTTATTTTCATCTACTAAAACTTCCTCATCGCCTAATATTTCTTCAGTATCATCACCTGAATTAGTTGTCTCATTTTCCCCAGAATTAGTCTGTTGATCCTTTAGAAACCTTTCTAACTCCTCTTTCATATAATCCCCTCCTATAATTCGTCATATATATTTTACCATATATAACCTGTGCAACTACTAGTTACCTGAGATTATCCTCTAATCTTATTATTTCAATCTAGTTGTGTAGTTCCTTAAATATAGCTAATATCACACATTAGAGGTATTTCCCTAATTATTTGCACTCTAGCAATAATATTGAAGAAGGTAGAATATTTTAAAAAGAACTATTTTAAAATTACTTACAAGAATACATCCACATTTAAAGATTACAAAGAAAAAATGAGTTTTACAAAACATACAAAATGTTAAACTCATAAAGCCCAGTAATATCGGTACCTATACATGATATTACTGCGCTTTTATTTGGATATTCAACGGCGTGTTTTACAAATTATATAAATACCTAAACTTAGTTTTACTTTTTACATATGAACATCTTAAAAAAACACTTCAAAAGGTACACCTTTAGATATAGTATATTCTTTGCAGCTTAAACTACTTCAAAAGGTATCAAAATATACTTAAGACACACTGCATAAGTACATACACTTTTTGAGATGTGTTTGTTGAATGATTTTATGCTTATTGGAGGAGGATAGTGTCCCAATCAGTTGGATACACCACAGAGCCACCTTTGTTGTAGTGTTTATTGTTTTTGATATATAATCTGGTACATGAAATTTTACAATTAAGTTATCCTTTAGTTTTTCTTTTGAAATTCTTATAGCATTCTATATGAATCTTATGTTATTATAAAGATAGAAAATTTGTTTCCAATGTTTATACTCTATTGTACGTAGCGTGAAGGACAAACCTTACGCCCTGTTAACTCGGGCGAGGTTTGTCCTTTTTTTACTTTAAGGAGGAATTTACTATGAAAAAAATCTACAAAATCGGAGCAGTTATAACAACTTTATGTGTTATTGGTATCACGATCTTTACTTTAACTAAAAATGAATCAGTCAAAACAGAAATAGTAACACCTGAAAAAACAATTGTATCTGCTGCAGATGTAAAAGGATCACCTGAAAATATAAAAGATATTTCAAAAGAAGAATTAAAGCAAAAAATACAATCCCATAAAGAGTTCATTGCGTATTACTATCAACCAACCTGTCATTATTGTAAAAAGGCTGCACCAGATATCAATCGTATGTCAAAAAAGCATGATAGAACTATCTATCGTATTGATATCTCTACCCCAGAAAATCAAAGTGCCTTTCAAGAGTTCGACATTCCAGGTACTCCAGTTATTGTAGCTTATAACAGAGGTGAAGAAGTTGAACGTTTAGAAGGAGCTGTGTCAGCTGCTACCTATGATGGATTCTTTGCAAGACGTAATTCGAGTGCTAGCTAGTATAGTGCTCGTTTTTCTTTGTACGAAAGGAGAATTAATGTGCAACAAAACGCCCGTATTCAATCTTTAGACATAATAAGAGGTATCGCCATACTTTGTATCCTTTTTGCGAATCTACCTACTATGACGGGACTAGATCCCTTTAATCAGGCAGGTTACTCCGGCACAGATAAAGCGATTCGTTTTTTAGTAGATTTGTTTATACAAGCAAAGTTCTATACTATTTTCGCATTCTTATTTGGCGTAGGGTTTTATATCTTTATGAAAAATACAGAAGCAAAAGGATACCCCATGTATAAGTTGTTTATTCGCAGACTGTGTATTTTATTAGCCTTCGGTTTACTTCACTTCACCTTTCTATGGTATGGAGATATTCTACATGCGTATGCTATAGCAGGAGTTATTCTATTGTTCTTTTATAAGCGCTCTACTAAGCTTATTTTTATAGCTGGTTGTAGTTTCCTAACGGTTAGTTATGTATTACATATTATTGTATTTTTACAAGCAAGTTCTTCTATTCTTGAAGTGCCAACTTACTATCAATATATGTTTACAGGCAACACTACCAACCACACGGTAAATCTATTTACACATTATTTATATCAAGTAAAAGCACGTTTGTTTTTTCTGATGATAGAGGAACCCCAACAACTACTAATAGGAATTCCTGAATATATAGGCTTATTTTTAATCGGCTTATGGGCTGGTAAGAAAGATATTTTTAAAAGGATACCGGGGGTAATAAAGAAAATTAAATTTTTACAGTGGAGTTCGTTATGCATTTCATGTCTTCTCTCTTGTCCTATTATCTACTATTTTATAAAAATGGATGTCTATTACTCTAAGGATATACAAATATGGATTTTATTTGGAGGGAAAACGCTAGCTATATTCTATATTTGTACCCTACTTAGAGTGTGTGAGAATAAAAAATATATAGAGTGGCTGCAACCCTTTATGAACATAGGCAAGTATGCTTTAACGAATTACATTAGCCAAAGTATACTAACTCTTGTCATTCTTTCGTTGTACTTTAAAGATGTCTCACAGGTATATTACTGGCAACTATGTATCTTCGGGATTTTAATTATCTTTGCGCAAATTATATTCAGCAAAATTTGGAGTAAATATTTCCGCTATGGTCCCATTGAATGGATATGGAGAAAAGGAATTTACAAAAAATAACCTATTTTTCACCAGTTTCATGCAATTAACCGAAAAAAATGATAAAATATTATATGAAAGATTAAAGATATATTTGTGATTGTAAAATGATGTTATTAAAATTAAAGTGGTTCAAGTCAGAGGAAGACACCTTAAGGTGTCTTTTCCTTTGTATATAAAAAATCCTAGCCATCCTATGGAAATGGCCAGGATTTTTTATGGACTACATATTATCCGATTCATCAGTTTTATTATAAACACATTTAGCTTCTCGAAAATGCTACCAGTTATCCATACCCCAACATCATGGGAAAGAATGATCGTTCCGTATGTTTGGATTTCCAGGTAATGTCGTTTACAACTTCTTTTGCTTCTTCCTGAGTTTCGTTTTTTGGGGAACAAACATTTTTTTAGTTGATGGCGATGTGATGGGAGCCCAGAATGAAATAGTATAATTTAGTTATAAGGCTCTCACATCAATTGTGAGAGCTTTTTCTATTATTAGGTACAAACTTACACTAGTAGAGTTATAGAAACGCTTATACTCATAAGATATTTGTAATTTGGAGTATCGCCATCAAACTACAACAGCAACTAATCATCCTCAAAAATAACTCATTTTCTGTCAAAGTTACCATTTTATTTTAGTTGGATTCAATTTATCAATGTATCCACGTGCTAACTTTTTTTCATTACTGTCAAAGATACCAATATCACCACTAAAATTCTCCCAATATTCTCCTAAATAGTCTTTGCTAGGTGAGTGTAAATCAACATATAATCCCATCGTTCCAAAACTTGCTACTTGTCGTGCTAATGAATCGCCTACTTCTTTTGCTTGTTCTTTCGTTGTTCCGGCTGGCATAATGGCAACAATTCTTGTTAAACTATCTTTCGCTTCAATGTGGATATCTTGCACTGGTGTCGTATATTGGATTCCATCTTTTATTGTTTGAACTCCTAATTGTGATAACTTGACATCTTTATTACGCGCCCCCTGACCTTGCGCCAGCTTCAATTGTTCTGCTTTTTCTTGTGCTTGCACTTCATTTAACCCGCTATCTTTCGCTTGTTCTGCTTCTTGCTGTTTCTTGGTCTCTTCTTCTTTCTCTTTTTCTTCTACTTCTTGTTGTTTCTTAGCTTCTTCCTGTTTCTTCTTTTCCTCTACTTCTTGTTGTTTCTTAGCTTCTTCCTGTTTCTTCTTTTCCTCTACTTCTT
>NZ_DALYZR010000009.1:163604-174029 GCF_031983925.1 Bacillus sp. (in: firmicutes)
GTTGTTTCTTAGCTTCTTCCTGTTTCTTCTTTTCTTCTGCTTCTTCCTGTTTATTTTGTTGCTTTCCATTTACCTTTGTTGGTTCCGGGTCAATCATAGCTGATACGAACCATAAAGCCCATGTTGCACAAAAGAATAAAGTGGCTTTCTTGAATTTCGGTTTATTCTTGAACCCTTTCACGAAAAATACGATTGAAGTAATTAATGATATTAAAGCAATTAAATTTAAAAATGCTGACATATGTATTTCCTCCAAGTTGTTTTTATATTCCACTTTTGCTTAATAATTTTATTCATTTGAGCTTTATTTACTTATTAGCCCTGGCTATTTGTCTTATCTACACTGTGGTAGTCATACTTTGTGCTTTATCCAAAATTAAAAGGAAAGTTTTTTCGTTCTTTGCAAATTGAATTATTTCATCAAGAAATCTGAAACATAACAACAATTAAGTTCATACTAGCATGAACGACAAACGATACTATTAACCTATTAGTACGTACATATATTGCCGCAAGTACAAGTCCAATTAGAAAATATCCAAATACAAAAGGAAAATCAAAATGCATAATAGAGAAAAACAATGAACTAACTAATATACACCCACTTTTATTAAATTTACGGCTTAATATATTTATGGCCGCGTAACGAAATACAAGCTCCTCAACTAGCGGAGCAAGAATTACAATTGATATAAGAGCAAGAGGAGAAATGGCTACAGATTCAATATTACTTGATGTATTAACTGATTGTGTAGTTAAGTGAAATATACTTTTATCCAATATACTACCAATTGTCTGTGCCAAGAATACTGCAACTATTCCTACTAAAATCCAACCGAATGATACTCTTGAAAATTTAATTGATAACTTCGAATCGCGCATCGCTTCTTTCTTATATATAAGAAAAACGAATGTCAATATGAGCAAAAAACCTATTAGTTCCCAATGAACAAGTAGTTGCTGAATTGCTTGCTGTTGATTTCCCTTAATATCATACCAACCTGTCTTTGCTAGCAATTGTACACCTATAATCCCAACAAATTGAGTCATTATAAAATATATGAGTATAACATAACCTGATTTATGTATATTACTATGATTCATTTTATTATATTCACCTTTCATTTACATCCATATATTATCTAAATTTCAAATCCAAATAGTATTATCTACTCTTCTTTAAGAATTTTATATATACGTGTAGGTTTATGCTTAACAAGATCCCCTTCACTATTGCTAACTTTTTTTGTTTCAAAGTAGATTGGGTATTCTTCCCACCTGTTTTTATTTCTGATACTAACTCTTTAGTTATCCAGTAATTTCGATTCAGCAGATCTCCTGTTACAGCAGTCATTCAAAAATGTTTGTTATCTGTATTAAATTATTTAGCAACCATTTCCTCTTTGGGGTTCTTTCGTATCTAATTCTAATTGTCCATTTAAATCAGCATTCAAAAAGCATTTAACACTTTGTTCTGGTATTGATAGCATTTCGATTCCTCCAATATTAACTTTATAATTTTATATAAGGATTATATGATTATACAATCTAAATAAATCCCTATACCACTTAAACTTATGCTACTTGCAAATGCTTTAACCCAATCTCTAACGCGCCTGTTCCTCCAAAACCCTGATTAAATAAAAGCGGGACATCATACTTCTTTGCGTACTCTTTTGCTACATCAATAGACACATGACCACATGCACCTTTCTGCACTACAATAACATCACATTTTTTTATAACACTACGAAATGTTTTCTTTACACCACCATGATTTTTTCCGTCGTGAAAAATCACCTGACAATCTCTTTTTTTCGCTAACTTCTCTAATGTTCTACCATTTGAACCACCTAAAACTAGAATTGTACTCATTTCCATTCACTCTCCACATCTTTATTTTTTTTATATGTACTTGGTGATACTAATAATACAATTGTACAAATGACAATATTCAGGAATACCACACCCACTATTAATACAATTGCAAAGACTGGTAACAATAGCATGAAAATAAAACCACTTACAAGCAAGCATATGAATATAAATCCATTGCTCATGTCTTCATAACCATCTAATCCTGTTACAATATCTAAACTGTGCATCCAAACTGTGATACTATCCCAATTTGTTATCAACAGGTATCCACTACCTACTAATAAAGCCCACCCAAATATTGTCCCTAAAAGTCCCGAGCCTCTTCCAGAAGAATATCCTGCAAAATAGTTTGCTGCGGTTCCAAATAATAATCTCATTCTTTTTACCTCCACATCTATATCATTTCACTAATATATACAAATTCCATTTAACCATAACTTTATTATATCAGAAAATTAAGAATATTCAATAAATATTTTTAGGTACTCTTTATATTTTTTAATAAGGGCTGTGATTTTTATTCACAACCCTTATCTTTCAGTTAATCCACAGGAACTTCTTCTTGTCCATGCGGTATTTGTTCAATTGGTGTTACAATTTGCGCATATTGATTTACCTGAATTTTAAATTGTCGTGGTTCCAAGAAGTTTACCTGTTGTATTAAAACCTCTATATGAAATGTATCTACTTTTTTCCCGCGGTCAATTTTGGTAATACGTGCATTGTAAAACTTATCTCCATTTAGGAAATATCTTTGAACAGCTTCTGTAGCAAGCATACGTTCATTACTTGTCATTTTCATTGGTTCAATACCAAATCCAGCCTTTGTAAACAAATATGGAACATCATAACTACTATTAGAAATTTTTCGTAGTAAATCCTCTACTGTTTTTGTTTTTGCAATATATTCTTCTTCTTTTGTATCAAATCTCTTTGGTTTATCTCCAAGCATCTCGATTTCATCTTGATTTACTTGCTCTTCCTCTTGCACTTGTGATTTCAGCATATAATCATGAATGGTATTATAGGTGGCAACACCTGCCACTAGTACGATAATCCCCAATATGACCAAGTATTTACGAGGCATATTAGATAAAATGTTGATTATTTTCTGCATCTACTCTCATCCCTTATCAGTCTATAACATTACGGATTTGTGTCATATGTTGTCCTCTTGCCGTATAGTTTAGACCTGTAATTTGTACACCCTTATTATCACCAATATGAATCATTTTTTGATTCCCCATATAAATCGCAACATGCCCTGGATTTTCATAGAAAATTAGATCCCCTGGTTGCGCATGATTGATGTCTGGCACTTGTTTTCCTTGTCCGACTTGAGCACCAGTCCAATCTCCAAGTTGGACACCTATACTTGTTCTAAATACATACTGAGTAAATCCTGAGCAATCTGAAGTACCTCCTGGCGGATTACGATCCCCTAAGACATATCTCACTTTTCCTTGACCAAGCCATTTTTTCGCTTCTGCTAATACTTTTTGTCGTTTGTCATTCGTCATAATAGGAGAACCACCAGATGATAGTCCTGGATCATCATTTTTCTTAAAGAATTTCATTGGATCCGTTGGTTGGTCGTTAATACGAATTTGGAAATCTAAATGAACAGCGTAGCCATTCATATTAAGGAAACCAGTGTTTTTATCATAGTTAGAACCACCCATCTCTCCAATAATTTGTCCTTTCGTCACCATGGTTCCTTGTGCAATTGATATTTTACTCAAATGTAAGTAACGAGATACAATACCATTTCCATGGTCTACATAAACACCTAGACCTCCACCATTTACATTACCTGCTTGGACTACAATACCTGCTTCCATTGACCACACGGGGTCTCCAGCTTTTCCAGCGGTCATAGCTCCAATATCTACAGCATTATGTTGCTTTCCACCACGAACTGCATCAAATGTATCTGTAATACGCCCTGATTTCGTTGGCCATTTCCAACCTTTATCGGAAATCCATTCTCCATCTCCAGATTCTACACAACCTAAATCTTTATAATATTTCAAAACTTTGGAAACGTAAGTGTAATCTCCATAACACGCTCCAACTTTGGTTCGGAAGTTATTAGGATCAGAACAACCTGCTGGATTTTCACCAGCATGCTCCCTAGAAAACGCAATGGCTGTTTCTTCTGAATATCCACCTTTTGCTAATGCATAACTAATGAATCCAGGACCGTAATTATAACTCTGTAAGGCAAGTGCTATATCTCCATTTGCCTTTGCTAAAACATCTTTAAATTCTTGTACGCCTGCTTCAATAGAAATATTGGGGTCTTTAATACACCCTATACGAGCACTTCCTTTTAGACCTATACAATATGAACTTAAGTCTCCATAATGCCCTTCTGCAGCTTGCATCGGGTCACTTCCCTCTCCTTGTGATTCCTGCATCATTTGGGCAGCCAAAACACCAACATATTGAGCTACACCATGTTTTTCTGCCATTTCTTTAATTTTAGGAAGGTATCCTGTAACTTTGGCATTAAGGTTAACAGGTTCTCCGCCAGGGCTCACATTACCTACACACATACCACCAACAAAATTACTAGAAGGTGCCAGATGTCCATACATTCCTTCTAACATTCCTGCTGCTAGTATCTCACGCGCACGATCTTTTTGACTCTCACTAAACTTTGCAAGCTCCATCGCTTTTTCTAATCCATGAGAAGAAACTGTTACTTTTTTACTACCACTTGCATTAATTTCATCTATTTTTTTCTTAAAATCTGTATCTCCCAATATCTTTTTTACATCTGGTCCGGAATAACTTTCAGATTTGGTTTTTTGCATCTCCTTTTTCTTTTTTTCACAAGGACCATTCGGTCCTGCCTCACATACCTCTTTTTCCGTATATTCTTCATATTGGATATCCAAGAAATATGATATAGCATCATGCGGATCTTTTCCAGTCAAATCATTATCATACCGAGCCATGTCAAAAGCGACGACCTCTTTCCAGTCTACGTTTAGTGCCATTGAAATTTCCATATACTTTTTGACTTGCTCTTCTGTTTTACTCTCATCATCGGTAAATGGTACAAAAGATGCTAGAATCACACATACAGTAATAATAAGAGCCATAATGAGAGCAACAGGCAATCCTACTGCTCCCACGATAGCTCCGACAATTTTCACTATACCAGCTCTTAGCAGTTTGGCAGCAGCTTTCGCTGCCGCTCTTCCTGCTTTTCCTGCCATTTTTGCCATTTTCCCGCTTGCCTGCATCCCTTTTTTCTTAATAAAGTGAGATGTCGCATCTTTTAAAGGGTTACTTTTCTTCTGGTTATTTGGATCGTTAGGATTTTGACTCATAGACTTGTCACTCCATACTTTCCATTTTCATTATTTCTACTTCTTCGCTGTGCTAAGCGAGGGTTTGGCGCAAATGGAATCAGGTTTTGTGGGTCATGTTCTGATAAATTCAAATGTGTCTCTGTACGTACAACTTCGTCCTGTGTATGAGTTACTAGGATTTCTTCTCTCGGTTTAATACTGCTATCTTTCACTTCACAAACCCTTTCAATTCTTTGGTTTGCTTGTAATCGTGTATCTCCTTTTCCGAACGGAGAAATACGTGACACTGTACCGTCTGTAGTTGTCGCAACCATATAACTACGATCTCTTTCTACCACCATTTGCACATTCTGGTATCCCCCCTGGTCTAAATCAGACATATAGAAGTGACCATTGTCTACCTTATGACTTACCGTAAGTGGCGGTTCACTAAATACTGGTTTCTGTTGTAAAGGTCTTTGATTTTGATTTCCTATTAATTGGTTTGGATTAATATTGATAGAACGATTGATACTAATTTTCCCACCACTAGAATCTTGAATATATGCTGGTGTTGCTTTCATACCATTACGGTACTGCGTTAATTGTCCATCCGAAATATTTAAGTCTTGATATACAACTTGTCCCGAACGAATGCTACTATCACCACTACCATAACGAGATACAACTTGTGTCATTCCACTGGAATCTTTCGCTTCAATCCATGATTTATTATTTGTCGTAACAAGACGTACTGCACCTTGAGCAACTGATTGTCTTCCAGTCGCATCTGTTATTGTTGGTACCATTCCCTTAATCTCTTGAATTTCTTTTGCTTCTGTTTGAACTGCTTTATTATAAGGATTATGTTTACTTACCATACGTGCAGTAGCTTGGTAAGCACCTGCACCACCAATTACACCTGCTGCATAGCTTAATCCTTTTGTCACATTGTAATGGCGTTCTGCTGCATTACCTCCTAATGAAGTATGAACGGCAGCTGCAGTTCCACTCATCACTCTTTGTACTGCATTTCCACCAGCCTGCTGAACAGCACTAGATGCATTAAAGTATGCTTGTGATACATTTTCCATACCTTTTGTATGCACGAGATGTTTGGCACCTTCCATCATACTTACACCAATCATCTTACTTTGCTGTGTCATACGTCCCACTGCTGAAGTTGGAATCGTCATTTTCCCAGCACTTTGCGAAATATTTGCTACACTAGCTGATGCATCCGCATACGAGCGCTCAATTTCAGAAACAGACAGATTTCCAGCACGTGCCATACTCGCTTGCGTTTGCGTAGCTGCAAACACAGCTTTATTGATTGCACCACCTGTCGCAACACCGTGTGAACGAACACTTTGAATCGCACTAGTAATTCCAGAACCTACTTGTTGACTCACTGTTCCAAGACTAGCATGACTTTGTAAACCTTTCGTCAATTGCGAAGCAAAGGCATCTTTATTAATATATGATTGATTATGTAGACTCTTACCACTCGTATCTTTTGCCTGTACGGGCATCGCACCCGCTTGTACCGCTGCTTGCTGAGCGACTGCTTTAAATTCATTCCCTTTATCATTCAAGTGAGACTGCCAAGCTTCTACTTTTTGCGCTTGAGACATAGTTGGAGACAAGTTTTTCATAAAGTTTGCTTTGTTCTCTGCTGCATATCCTTGTTTAAAGGATTCTGTAGATGCTTGTACTAAATTCCCAACATTACTTACACCTTTTTGTTTCTGGTTTCCATATCCATTTGCTAAACTATGTGTTTTTACACCATTTACCGCTTTTTGAATGCCAGATACACTAGATACACCCATTGCATTTATATTTGGATTGTTTTGTAATTGTTGCGATAGCTGAGAAGCAAAAGCTTCCTTATTAGCATAGCTAGTCCCATCTTTTTGTTGCACAATCCCTGCTTGTTCTGCAGCTTTCTGTGCATGATTTTTAAATCCTTGCACTTTTTGACTCAAGTGTTTGTTCCATGCAGCCTCTTTTTCTTGTTGTGGTACATCTGCAGGGAATTGCTTCATGAATCCAGCCTTATGATCTGCTGTATATGCCTTTTTAAATGCAGCAGTGGACGCACCCACAAGTGAGTCTACTTGTCCCATATTTTGATGGCCACTCTCTAGTGTTTCTCCCTTTACTCCTTCAACCGCTTTCCCAACTTTTCCAAGTGCAAGTTGAGAAGCAAAGACATCTTTATTTACATAAGACTTATCAAACAGGTTGTTGCCTTGCTTATCTTTCGCATCAACTGGCATTGCTCCAGCTTTTATTGCCGCTTGTTCTGCATGATTTCTAAATCCTTGAACTTTTGAGTTTAGATGGTCATTCCATTTTTTCTCTTTCTCTTCCGCTGACATGTTTTCTGGTAATTGACTCATAAACGCATCTTTATGGTCTGCCTCATATCCTTTTTGGAATGCGTTAGTTGCAGCGTTAACTAAATCTCTAGCATTTCCATATGGTGTAGCATTTTTCTTCATATTTTGTAAATCTTGTTTTCGCTGATTTTTGAAATGAGACATTTGATCACTATTTGTTTTTGCTACTTTTTTTGCAATCTCTGCATCAGATGCACCAGGGAATGCTTGTTTTAAACGGCTCGCAACTGCAGAATCAGGATTATCCGCTTTCCAATTTTCAAAATCTTTCGTAGCTAAGTCTTGTGCAATATCTTCATCTGTTAACTCTGGATATTGTTCTCCATTTAACCCTTTATACGTATCTAGACCTTTCTTCACACTAGAACCAATATGCTTCCCAGCACTAGTAACTCCTTCAAGTCCAGCTGCCAATGTTCTTCCTGTTACTGCACCAGGAACTCCACCTGCTTTACTTCCAGCAAATGTTCCTACTGCCATTCCTTCTGGTCCAAGTCCTGCACCCATTGCTAACCCCGCGAGTCCGCCCGTTGCTTTTCCAACCATGCTTCCAATTTGACCTGCTTTTAACATACGAGCTGCACGAGATGTTGTACCTACATCTGTCCCTAAATTGGCTCCCAACGCGTTTTTAGGGTTATCAGCATCTTCTTTTTTATCTTCCTCGCCTTCTTTTCTAGCTTTTGTCTTCTCTTTATTACTACGATGGTCATCACGTATCCCTTTAACGATACCTGCCATACTTGCTAAGGCTCCCATTCCAAGCATCGTACCTGCTCTATTTACCGCTCCCGCCGTATTTGTACTTAAACCAATGAACCCTTTTACAATTTCACCTATAGGAATAAACATAGCAAATAAGATTAATTTAATAATGGTATTATCTGATTTGCCTACTAGTACAAAAATCAACCATATAGTAATCGCATGGATACCTTGGATGAGTACTGTACCAACAAATTCACGCATCCAATATAGAGTTTGTTGTTTCTTTTGAGGAAATAACCACATACCAACCATAATCGGTCCCATTAACATCAAAATATATAGAGATACCGCTCGCATTAAATAGAAGAAGTTTGCCCAAAGTGACAATCCAACTTCAATCAACATCGCAAAAATTTGAAATAAATAATCATCCTTATTTTTATCCATAGACAATTCGGCAATTGTCTGACCTGGTTTAAAAACATCTAGCGATTGTTCTCCTATTGCTCTTTTAAACTCCGATGCTACCCAAGTATTAATATCAAATATTATGTTATAGAAGAAATCTAAATGCCATATACAAATAGAAACGATCATTAAATCCTTCGCATATTCAATGATATATGTTCGATTTGTTGGATTAATGGCAGCAGCTGAATACTTTGCACCAGCAATTACAGCACTGACTAAGACTAAAAAGGCTGCAAATTTAAACATGACTGGTAATCCCGTATTTAAAACATTCCCAGCTGTGTCGTCTTTAAATAAAAAGTTTAGTTTTGCACTATCCCCACCAAAAATTAAATCGGGGATAGTATCAATTAATTTATAGATTGGAGAAAGAAAGGTCTTGACCATAGAAACAATTAAGCCGCCAACCCATCCTATTATCTTATCAAGCATAATTTCACCTTCCTTTTCAAAGGTACGCTATTATCCTGCGTACCCTTGTACTTTCTTCATGTTATTTAAAAGCTCTTGTAGTACCGCTTCATTAGATTCAATGAACATCATTTCTTTATCTGATGGATCTGTTTGAATCCAAACCGAGCTATCTCCTATACGGAAAATCCCTTCACCTTTCCCTGGATTGTTGAGAATAATGTCGAGCTCCCCAGCAGTTAAGTTAAAGTTCTCTTGGATTTTTTTCTTATCAATCTTATTTTGCTCTAAGAAGAAATAAGAGAAAGTAGATTGCAAGATACCACGCGCTTTCACATTTTCCAAAATACGAACAAAGTCCTGACTTGCCCAACACATACCGGCATTTCTTTTACGTGAACGACGTGCTACTTTTTCTAAGAAGTTAACAGTTTGTTCATAATCGATAAACTGCCACATCTCATCCACATATAACACTTTTCGTTTGATAGCGTGTTCTGGACTCTTAATCCAATGCTCCCAAATATAGTTCAAGATAACGTGGAAGGCGATCGGTTTTAAGAAACCCTCTTCTAAATGACTAATATTAAAGTTAACAACACGTGATTCATTTAACTGTGTTTCTACACCGCGTCCAAAATTACTTTGTCCATCAAATAATGGTTTTGAGCCATCACGTAAAAACGGACGAATCGCAGCAATTAACTCTTCTGCTTTCACATCGTCTCCATGGTTTTCTACTATTACATCATAAATTTCTTTTAACTCTGGCTCCGGCTTTCTCACTTGAGACTGAATTAATTGTCCATCCACCTTCTTCACTTCATCTGTATATAAAGATGAGGGATGAGAAGTAATACCATGTTTATCGAATACTTCACGAATTGCATCTTCTAACATTGTGCGCTGGAATACATTTAATCCTGGTTGATCAAAATCTTGTCCGCGAATAATAATGTCAAAGAATCCTAGTATTTCATTGATTTTCTCTAAAATAGGCACAAATCTTACATACTTCACGCCATCACGCTCTACGAGTTCTTTCTTGTCATATTGTTCAAGCGCTTCTAGCTCTTCATCTTTATCCGTAATCTGAAGTTCTGTTACTGCAATTGCACAAGGATTAATAATGATATTACTTTCTGGTGAAATATTTAAGTTAATACCACCTAATCGTTTGGTGATTTTTACGAATTATGATGATAGGTAAGGCTTTGATGTAATCTCCACCTTTTCCCCCACCTCACACC